>JAITPA010000013.1 GCA_031289695.1 Holosporales bacterium | reverse complement strand
GGCGAACTACCGCGGACAACTGATGGAAATGAGGAAGATCCTAGCGGCGAGGCTGGACGATGAACTCAATGGAACAGAATTCGAATTGCAATAACTCCAGAAACCCTATAGAAACCAACGAGTAGTAGAAAACTGTCGTAAGAGCAGTGAGTTTGCCGCGCCGATGAGGAAGCAAGCGAATACACTGCTCGGGGAGATGTTTGAAGGACTGAAATAGTGATTGTGTGGTCTTGAAACAAAGTCCATGCTGGGAGTTACCTTGGATCTTCGTCTAACCCTGCCCATATAATACACCTCGTGTTGCTATTATCTTGCTCTATTGGAAATGAACTCTTTGCCTGAAAAATGTTGTTTCTCAGGGATCTCAAGGAAAAATGACTCATAACTAGTAGTTTCCACGGGATTTGCGGTCACTGAATACTTTTCCGCACTGCTTACATTTGTGCCTCTGATTACCACCTTTTGTAAACTCGTATTTTACAATATTTTCAAAGTTACGTTCCCGATATGTCTTCAACATTTTCTTAATACCTTAACTAAGTTTTGCTCAGAGTTTAGCCTTTTTTCTCAAATTTATCAACTCTTTAATTGGATGTCTCAAAAAAAGGTTGAGAGATAACTACGAATTGTGATAGAATAGCAATATGCGGTTGTGTTAACGATAGATAAAATGTGGAAAAGAGCAACGATGAGAATGTGGAATGCTGGGGTAGCGGTGTGTGCGTTCACGATGGTAGGGCAAGAGGAAGCGCTAGCCGCGGGCGTAGAGGCACGGAAAGAGATGATTATCGACTTTGACCGGCTCAGTGGCGCGGAAGGAGCGGACTGGGTGGGAGGAAATGATGAATACATATGCGAACGGGTAGTAACCAACTGGGAAGAACTGACGGGAACCGAGGAAAAACCGAAACTAATTAGGGGTGCAACGGGCACCGAGGCAGGGTACCGGTACAGAATCAAACCAGCGAGATCACAAGAAGCCTATGTGAAGCTCTGCCAGCTCGGTATGATGGAAACAATCCGAGAGAAACTGACAAAGATGCTGAAAGCGCACGAGCTCAAGATCAATGGAGAGGATGTGGTATTACGAGCTTTCCTTAGAGTCACCACTGAGAGTGTACAATCCCAGGGAGCGCACATGCCGGTGGAAGTAATAGCGTACCAGGGGAGTGGCAGGAAAATGATACAACTCCAGAATATTGGATACACCACTATCAGAGCCAACTATGTACCAGGATCAGATGAGGAGAGAGTACAGTATGAAAGAGAACCGAAGAAGAAAATTGATGATAAAATTGAGGTGAGGACAGGGGTAGCAATTTGTCAAACACTCCAAATCATGAACGCTATTGATCCATGTCAAGAGGATGAATCCATCGATAAGTGGATACATAGAATCGCGAAGCTAAAGTTCGGAATGATGGTCACGGGCAGTATGGACGATGAAATAAGAACCGGTACACTTTTCAGACCCAGTGTCAGGCGGAGCGGTACGGTGAAGGATCTTCTAACGTTCTGGCGCAAAATGCAGGAGAGATCTCCGAGAGGCAGGGTAGCTGTAGGTACGGCCAGTGGCAGGGGGCTGAATCCTACGCAGCAGGACGAAATTGATGCGGAACAGATAGACACAGAGCGGATGATAGTCAGGCTAGAAGTCGAGGACGAGAAAGATCCGATGGCGTACGTCGTAGCCAACGAAATCGATAGCATAGCCAGCTACATAGCAGTGAGTGAAAAGATCGCCGCCGTCGCTAACTTAAACAGTGTGAGAGTGCCATACACAGGGAGAGCAGAGATAATCGATCTCATAGGGCAAGGCGTGGTGGTGGTTGAAGGTGAATGGCCAAGAGAGCTAATAGATATCACAGGTGAGTATGGAGAGAATCTTCGGCGGGAATACATGGATATTGCTAGAAGGCGAACTATGTGGGGACCGCTTAGAGTATACGGTAGCATTGGAATAATAGGAGAGAGCAACCGAGCCGATAGTGAGGAAGCGAGGAGGATAGTAAGAGCGGCACTCGCGGATGATGACGATCCGATACCTGAGGTGCTGGAAGAAATAGGAAGACACCCAGAGTTCACAGAGCGGCAGGCGAAAGATTACGCGAGAGAATGCCTCGAGCTGATTAAGCAGGAAGCAGATAGCGAACAGATGAGAAGTATAGTAGAAGGCGGAGGAGAAGACTTAGAGAGGCTATTAACGATTGCAGGAATTAGAAAAGTTGGTCAGAATGTGCTGATAAAACCTCTGGAAGTGACGGAGGTAGAGCGGTTAGCAAGGTGGAGACCGCAAATCACGAGCAAGGGGTGGGCGGATGACGAGGCAGCACAGGTAGTATCTCGAGTAGATGATGTTGCTCCGGAAATTAGAGTGATTCTGAGGGAAGCCTGTTTAAGAAATGAGAAATCGGGAGACAGGGTGGCTTACTGCATCGAACGGATGCGAGAAGGAAAAATTGAGATGAAGGCTAGCTTATGTCAGCTCATAGGGCTACTGGTGGCGAACACAGAAGAGGGTTTGGGACTCTGAGAGAGACTATTTGAGGTATAGCGCATGGATACGGAAACACATTTCTAAGCCTAGTTTTTTTTGTGAGGCTTGGCTGCGCTATCTCAAATACTGAAGGATTCTACTGAGCGTGTTTCTGAACTTATCCTCATTTACCACAAGACTCTTGAAGCATCTCGGTAAGAAGTGGGGTGGAGCGCATAATCTCGATAGTTCCAGTGTTTTGGGCTATTTCTGGTTCGAAGAGACATGCGTTTCTATACAGACAACCTTATTACTTGATATTTGTTAACAAATGGTTAATCATGTCACTGTAGGTGATCCTTCTGGCTCGGTTTATTTCATGTCTTTTCATGCAGTTGGAAAAAATGAGATACAGAGCCTTCTTAAGAAAGAGGAAGATATAAAAAGCGAGCTGAAGAAACTTGGCAATAAGGATGGCGTATATAGTTTTAAGTTTGTTATCCTTAAAAATGAGATTGCTAAGGTGCAAAACAAACTGAAGTTGTTGTCTATGGGGGTTTCCACGGATGACGATGAACCGGCTTAGCTTTTGTCGGCAGCAAAGATGAGGCCTTGGCAAAACATCAAAGCCAGCATTGCGCTTCCTCCGTATGAAAAAAAAGGAAGAGGAATTCCTACGACTGGCAGTATCCCACACACCATTGCCATGTTAATGAAGATATAGAAAAATAGCATCGAGTTAAGCCCAAAAACCATCAATTGAGTAAATCTGTCTCTGCTTCTAAGAGTCACAGCCAGATTGTAGCAAAGGAGGGAAATATACAGCATTATCAGTATGCCGCAGCCTATAAAGCCCAATTCTTCTCCGAGTGCGGCAAAGACAAAATCTGTCTGTTTTTCTGGCAGAAAATTCAACTGGCACTGTGAGCCATTCATTAGGCCTTTTCCGAAAAATCCTCCAGAGCCAAGGGCTATTTGTGATTGAATTATGTGATATCCAGAGCCATTTGGATCCATTTCGGGGTTTAGAAACATTAAAATCCTCTCTTGTTGGTACTGATGTAAAGTACTCCATAGAATTGGAGATACAACGGCAACCACGCCTAATGTCAATAAAAACTTCCACACCTGAACGCCACAGGCAAATAAAATTGACATGCATATAAAAATAAGCAATGTAGCAGTCCCAAGATCTGGTTGTAGCAAAACAAAAAACACTGGTAGTCCAGTCATCATAATTGGAATTATCAGTAAATTCGATTTTTTTGCGTTTTCTCCATTTATGTCAGAAAAATACCTAGCAAGAGCTACGACCAAAAATATCCGCATTAACTCGGATGGTTGAAAATTAAAGAAATATAAGTTGAGCCACCTCTGTGCTCCCATCGATATTTTACCAACAACGGCAACTGATAGCAATAATCCAAGACAACAAAAATAGGCCATATAAGCATGCTGCCTCCAAAAGCGAGAATTAACTGATGAGATAACCATCATTACCGTAACACCCAGTAAAAGGCGGCAAAATTGCTTTATACACCACGGATAAAAATTACCGGCTCCTATTGAATAGAGCATCAGTAACGCGAAGAGAGAAATAGACACTACTGTAACCAATGGGAATAACGGCGGTAGAGTTATTTTGAATTTTAATTTATTCATTCATTCGTATTTCAAATATGTGAAAAAAATCGTCCTTAGAAAGGCCGGGCTCTATCGGGTCTTTGAAATCAATAACAATCGTTCCTGGGATTTTTTTGAAAGATCGTCTCGACCAGTGTTCTCCGGAGTTAACTTTTGCCGGCATTACAGGAATGCCAAGGGTTTTATAAAGCGCATAGATTCCGCTTTTGTATTCTGTTTGCGTGCTTGTATCTCCCCTTGTTCCATTCGGAAAAATCAATATATTCCTACCCGCTTGATGAGCCATTTTACCATATTTAAGCAGTGTTTTTATGGAAAGGATTGGTGAAGATCTATTAATTGGAATACATCCAAGCCGTTTGAAATACACACAGGCGATTGGATATTTAAGCAATTCTTCTTTTATAACTATTGCTAATTTATCGAAGATAATCGAAAAAATAAACGTCTCCCATGTGGATTGATGATTGCATCCTACGATGACTTGTCTATCCAGCAACTTTGGCATGTTTAGGATTTTATAATTAATTCCCACAAATTCTCTAAGACAAAACAACAACCATTTTGTAACGGGACGATAAACAGATGTCAAAACTGATACTGGACCTAAAAAAAACATAAACGGACACATAACCGTTATGTATATCACAAAAATAGGCCAAAAAACAACGCTGAACAGTACGGATCTAATCACTTAATAAAACCAAGATATATCCAGATCTACGTATTTTACCCCAGTTCTACACAAATGTGCTATAATAGAAGTATAGGCATGGCTCGTGGGAGGGAATTCATGTTTTTTCGGATCGTATGTTTGTTGCTAGTCTGCACCACAGGCGCATGTTGCAGCGATGATTTGCGTGAAATAACCAGGTTTGATGTTATCAAATTTTGGAAACACCGTTATGGAAGACTAAATGGAGTTCGGGAAAAATGTGAATGGGAACACTTCATTAACAAAGGCAAACCTGGGCCGCAACTGTTTTTAGTCGATTCGCCTAAAGGTCAATATGTAGTGAAAGCGTCCGAACGAATTGGTGAGTATGATGCATCCGTCAAGTTCTGGAAACTGACAATAGATGGTAGAATTCCAGGTAAATTAAATCTTGTCTACCCAATGCATTTTGCAATTGTTTGCAAAAGGGATCATGAGGCTTTTGCGTTTATTAGTTTGCAGGAAGCTTCTGAAGGAGAAGTTACGGCCTTTAGAGAACGTCTAGACGATGAAGAAGTAATTCTTTTTGAAATTATGCCAAAGATAGATGGACGAACGCTCGGGCAACTCATGGATGATTTTGACAAGATGACTGTTGAGCAACTTGAAAAACTTGGAAATGCAGTGGGCGAACAAGTAGCCAGATTTCATAGAATTTGGTATAGTGGAAAAGGAGATGGTATCGTGCATGGCGATATGCATCCTGGACAGATTATACTGAGTGACGACTTTAGTCGCTGTGTGATCATGGATCTCGACAAAACAAGGCAAGAAAATATTGTAATAGATCTTTTTAGAATAGTAGGGACTACTATCCAAAGGTTAAATAATGATCAAGCAAATCTCAGGTTATTGGCGTATATTTGGGGTTTTCTGGAAGGTTACGGAGCTATTCTTCCAGGAGTCTTAAATCTAAATAACAATTGGTGGACAATTGATTTGTTCAGTGTTGAGTCATTTATTGGGATAGTCGCAGTAATAGCATTGGTGTTCAGATTTTTTGAACCTCTACATTATGCAGGACATATGAGTTTCAATCGCAAAGGTCATATCCCTCCGTCGCATACGGGAATGTGGCAGATAATTGGATCTAATTTGAAGTTTGAGAAAAAAAAGGAGCTATTAAGTAGAAGGACTACTAATGATAAGTATGAATGTGCTTTACAAATAGCTAATACTTTGTCAAATCAAAGTTTACATAGCGTTATAGAGAGGTGCCAAAGTTTACAGAAAGCCTACAACAGAGAACGCAAAATACGTCTTTCCAGTAAGCCAGATGGGGAATGGTTGAATGAGGATGAGGAAGAGAGTATCATGTGGAAAATTTCTGAACACGTTGATGATTGTGAGCCTGTTGAATTGCAAAGTGATTATAGTAGGAGCGACTGGTAGAGTTGGCAGAGAGATGCTCTCTATCCTGGCTGAAAATCGTATTCCAGCGGAAAATATCTCGTTGGCAGCTTCGTCTCGTTCAGCCGGAAGTGTCCTCAAGTACATGGGATCGAACTTGGAAGTCGCTGATTTATCAGCTATGAACTTTGCTGATTATGAAATAGGTCTCTTTTCAGCAGGTAGAGAGATATCTTGCAAATACGCTCCAATAGCAAACGAGGCTGGGTGCGTCGTCATTGATAACACTTCGTACTTTCGGATGTTTGATGATGTTCCGCTAATTGTGCCAGAGGTCAATCTAGCCGATCTTGAGAAGTATAACAACAAGAAGCTTATAGCAAATCCAAATTGTTCGACTATTCAGATGGTGATGGCTTTGAAGCCACTCCATGATCTTTTTGGGCTAAAAGAAATTGTGGCATCGACTTATCAGGCGACGTCTGGAGCTGGGCAAAAAGGAGTCGATGAATTGATGTCTCAAACTGCCATAGTTATGTCAGCAAAAAATGTAACCCCAAGCCATTTCAAAAAGCAGATAGCATTTAACGTAATTCCTCAGATAGACTCATTTGCAGATTGTTCATACACAAAGGAAGAACTGAAGATGATGAACGAAACAAAAAAGATTCTTGAGATTCAAGATGTGAAGATAACAGCGACGTGCGTTAGGGTTCCTGTCGTTGTTGGCCATTGCGTATCGGTTTTTGTTAGATTTCAAAATAGAGTGGATTTGGAGAGTGCAAAGACCTCTCTTGATGAGTTTAATGGAGTGAAGGTCATTGATGACCCGCAGAATTTTGAATTTGCTACTCCGATAGACGCAGTATCGAAGGATGATGTCTTTGTTAGTAGGATTAGAAAACATCCGGCTGATGATTATGCTTTGAGTTTCTGGTGTGTTGGCGATAATCTCCGTAAAGGAGCGGCTCTCAATGCAATTCAGATTGCCTCTGTTATTTCATAAACTTTTTATATACCGAACACGTTTTCGTTTTTAACCCATCCTTCGAATTTTTCATCGGAGTGACTTATTGATACTTTGATCCAGTTTCCCCTGACAGCTTTCAATTCCATAACTACATTTTTCGTAATTTTGGCAACTACGTGGGATGAATCATTCGAATGACTCATCAACAAAGCCTCTCTGTTTGAAATTACAAATCTTTTTGTGGATAGCAAACTTTTATGCATCCATCCTTCTTCTCCGTCTGGGTCTTTAATTTTTCGCCAGGTGTCGTATTTTGCTACAACGGCCACAGGAAGGCCTTTCTGGATATATACATACTTTATTTTGTAGTCTTTTCCTGGACCAACGTGTGCATTGATTTTGTTGGATTTTAAAGAGACGTAATATGGAACACACGTGCCACTCTTTATCTCAGCTGTAATTTTTGTTGAAAAAATGAAAAATAGCAGAACAACAAGATAACTATGTCTCACCTATATATACCCCCATCTGCTTTGCTATCCTCACATAGACATCGTCTCGAGTTAATGTTTTAGTCGGGTTTCGAACAAAATCTCTGATGTCGATAGCGCAAATTTTATTGTTCACATAGCAGAGCAACTTGCCGCAATTATTTTCATCGATAAGGTTCACTGCTTCAACACCAAACATCGTTCCAAGAGTTCTATCGATTACAGATGTCTTGCCGCCCCTTTGAATATGCCCGAGTGTAACGCATCTGGAATCTATCCCTGTCTCTTTTATCCTATTAACTAAGTGCTGTCCAATTCCACCGTATACTACGTGTGTATATTTCACAACACCATCTATGACTTCTTCTTTGTGTTTAAACCCGCTTGCTTCGACTGATTCCGCAACGATAATGATACAGTAGTTTTTTTCTCCGTTAAAACAGCTCATAACCTTTGATTTAACTTTTTCGATGTCGTATTTAAATTCTGGAACAAGAATTACGTCGGCCCCTGATGAAAGACCTGCATTAATCGCAATATGTCCGGCTCCCCTTCCCATTACTTCAACAACCATTGCCCTCTCGTGGCTTTTTGCAGTCGAGATAATGTTTTCAACTGCCGAAACAACGACCTCGACAGAAGTCTGAAATCCTATCGCCAAATCAGTACCGCTTACGTCGTTATCTATCGTCTTTGGAATAACTACTATTCTAAGATCTTCATTATCATTTAGGAGCTCGTTTATTAGTTGTACGCTCCCATCGCCGCCTACGCAAATGAGGCCATCAAGCCCAAGTTTTTTATATCCGTTGCTGAGAGCTTTTCTCGCATCTGCGACACTTATTCCAGATTCGACAGTTGAAGCCATAAACTTTGTGTCCGAATACAAAATACTTCCACCAGATGTGAGCATCGAATCCCCGCAGAGTTGATCATTTAACGCTACGTATGAAGGTTCGTCTTTAGCGAGCCCTCTTAGGCCTCTTGTTATCCCAATTAAATCATAACCCAGCTGTTTTGCTCGTATATACGTAGCCCTTATTGCTGAATTTAAACCAGAACAATCTCCGCCAGATGTGAGAATTCCTATTCTACGTGACTTCATAGAAAAAACGTCATTAAAAACTACGCATATAGCAGTTTACCATTTAGTGTTGGAAAACACAATTTTTTGCTTGCGCTACGACATTCTTTTTACTGATTGTTCTATAGCTTCCCTGAAATTTGGAACAATATATCCATAAACATCGCCTTCGTTATCGCGTTCGGCTTTCTGTTGTAATATATCGAGAAGTACTCCGTTTGTTCCAGAGATGATTACTATCGCCCCTTTTTGTGTGACTTTAGCCACCATTTGCTTTAGCATCAAAAAGCCTTCTTCGTCAATGTATGGTATATTTTTGAAATATATTATAATGATACTTGGAAATTTTCCTCTATTACTTAGCTCTTCTTCTATGACTTTCGCTATATTGAGAAAAAGTACATTCGTTACTTGGATAACTTCTATCTTGTTCAAAACATTCCGTGGTATCTTCATGGAATTACTGAATCCATTTTTGTTTGACATAAATTCTACGGCGCCTGAGTCGTGATTTCTCGTTGTATGAACAGTGGCATCCTTGATTTTCATCATTCTTTTTGCAAAAAGTATACTCGATATGGTGAATCCAACTATCGTCGCTGGAATGAATCCAAAGTACAGCGCCATCCCAAATGTTAATAAAAATATATAGCTTTCGTTTGACTTTACTCCTAAATACTGAGTTATTTTTTTGCCGATAATTTCTGATGCTGCGTATACTATCAGTATGCTAGATAAACAAAATATTGGAGTATATCGTAAAATAATATCTCCAAACAATATGAGCGCATATGAAAGTATTGCGACAATCAGTATCGAAATTATTGTTTGGGATTTAAATGCAATATTTTTAAGTGAGAGGGTTTTGTTCGGTGAAACGAATATTCCTCCACATGCGATCGATATGAAATTTGATATTCCTGTTGCTATCAGTTCAACATTGTGTTGAATTTTTTTGTCACCCGTTATGCAGGCCGCTATATTCGTAGTGAAACAAGTTTCAGTGCCTATGATAAGCGATATGGCGAATGCATAGTTTAAGGTGCCTGCCAAAAATATTTGAGAAGGTACTGTTTTAGATATCGTGAAAACATTATCGATCACATGACTTGTTAATAATTCCTTTCCGACAGTTTTGAGTTCTATAATTCCTGGAAGGAGACCGAGATCACTGAGATATGCGGCTATTCCGCCCAAAGCTATATATGCAAAAAACGGGAAAAAACCGCTAAAGAAAACGCGTAGAACTATCAGCGGGACAATGAAGATTGCAGTTGTTATTGCTCCCTGCGACGTTATATTTTCAATACTTCCGATCATTAGCATGAAGTTTTCAGTGAGTCCCTGTGATGATTGGATAACGCTAATCCCAAAGATGTATTGCAGTTGGTTGACCATGATGGATAATACTACATAGACAGATAATGCTGAAATAAACGAATGCGATATATGTTTCAATACTTCGCTCATTCTCATCGTTCCATATAAAACGAGCATGCCTCCGGCGAAGATTGACGTATATAATAGGCCTTTATATTGGTACTTAGACATTATCTCGAATGTTAGAACGCATATCGGTAACGCAATTGATGATATCTGGTATTTTGATCCTCCCATCACAGACCCTATCAACGCTGCAATAGCGCACGAGATAGTTCCTTGAATTGGAGATATTCCGCAAAAAAATGCCAGAGCCAAAGCAACCGGAGCTAGCAATAAAAATATTTTTACTCCAGCAAAAATATCATTCAGCAGATACCCAAACGAGTATTTGCTGACGTACAAATTTAGGACAGACGGACACAAATCCATTTTTCTAATTGCGTCCAGCTTGCCCGACATTTTTTTAGATATTCCCACGTCGACACATTCGTCAGCAGATACTTACGATTCAATCTTAGGCAAAAACAGTTAATTAAAAGTTAATTTCGTTGTTGTAATTGTTGACAAATATCAACAAATCCCCAAGAATCCTTCGATACATTTTGCGGCGAAAGCTCCCTGGCCGGCGGCATAAATAGCCTGTTTTAATGATCCGCTAACAACATCACCGGCTGCGAATAACCCAGGACATGATGTTTTCGTGTTCTCAGCGATTATATATCCATCGTCATCAATACCGACAAGTTCCTTAACAATTGCTGATTGTGGAGTCGTACCAATTGCAACGAATACGCCATCTACGTTACACGTTATTTCTTCATTAGACACGATATTTTTTAGCCCAATGGATGTAACTCTAGAATCACCCAGGATTTCAGTTACTACAGAGTCCCAAATACATTTTATGTTTGCCTTTGCGAAAAGCTTCTCCTGAGTAACTTTCTCTGCTCGAAGTGAATCTCTCCTGTGAATAAGCAGGACTTCTGACGCAAGGTTAGACAAGAATAAAGCTTCCATTGCCGCCGTATTGCCGCCTCCAATAACGGCAACTTTTTTTCCTTTGTACATCGGTCCATCGCATGTTGCGCACCATGAAACGCCTTTGTTCGTAAATACTTCTTCTCCAGGGACAAACAGGTGTCTATGTTTTGCCCCCGTTGCTATGATAATCGTCTTGGATTTTATAATCTTACCAGACGAAAGAGTGCTTTCGAAAATCCCACGTGACAGGGAAATTTTGTCCACTGATTCATATTCAAATTTTGTTCCTAACTTTTCTGCTTGCGTTAACATCGACATCATTAAATCCACCCCTCTGATCGATTCAAATCCAGGATAGTTTTCCACCATGTCTGTGTTGACGAGTTGTCCGCCTGGCTTATCGCCGGAGATGACTAGAGGAGTCATTCCAGATCTCGCGAGATAAATAGCAGTGGTCAACCCTGCTGGGCCTGCCCCAACGATTGCGCAGTTAATAACATCGTTCATACAGTACCTAGCAAAATATACAAGATGGTTGACTCTACCACGGATTCATGAATTTCATCAAATTTAATCTCTCGAAAAGCAATGAGAAATTTGCTTGCTCTTTATCTCAATACGATTCAAATTTTTGTGACAACTTTATTGAATATATGTTATACTGTAATCGTGGAAAGGTGAAAATTGCGTACTAATGAAAGGTAATATACTGGAAGCGGTTATTGGTGCTATTGTCCTTGTTGTCGCGGTGATTTTTGTATGTTTTGCGTATAGAACGAGTGGCGAAAAGATAAATGATGGGTATGTACTTGTTGCTAGGTTCGATGATATAGGCGGAATAACGGTTGGATCTGATGTTAAGTTAAACGGAATAAAGATTGGCGTTGTTGGAAATGTTAAAATAGATGAGAATTATCAGGCCAGAGTTGAACTTCTGATAAAGTGGGATGTGCAGCTTCCAAACGATAGCTCTGCAGCGATCACGTCGGATGGATTGATGGGCAATAAGTTTATCTCCATTGTTGCAGGTTTTCCTGAGAGCGAAAAATATAAAGCAGGCGATGAGATAGGATTCACTAGGTCTTCGGTGGATTTTGTCGGCTTAATCGATAAGTTTGTTGCAAATACCGGCGGGAGAGAGAGCAAAGAAGCTGGAAAAGAGTGACTAGTCACGGATCAGTTTCGTAATGCGGAACTTCCGTAAAGTTCGGTTTTTATGAGGATCTCCTCTGCTGCTTGCTATTAGTAACATAATGTAGTATTATTTCGTGTGTCGTTTTGCAGTTAAGCCACACCTCTGTTTTTGTGAAGATTATGAACTTAAAAAAAGAAATCTCGATTATTAACATAGGGTCAAATACAATATGTGTTGCTATAGCGAAAGAGGATAGAAAAGAGGGAACAGAGCTTATCGAATCTAGCAAAATAAGGATCGTTGGAGTTGGTTATCAGTTGGCCAAGGGCATTAAGCGTGGATCTATAACTAACTTGAGTGAACTTGAAGAATCAATTTTAGGAACAATAGCAATTGCCGAAGGCGAAGCTCAGAAATCCATCAAGTCAGTTCTTGTTGCTCTTCCTTCATGGGCTTTATCATTTGGCGTGGCAGATTCTTCGATTAGCGTTGGCCAATTACCAGTTGACGATATCCACATTAGTTCGCTCATGAATTTTGACACATCTAAATATGTAGATTTTGACACTGAAGTCATTCACATGTTCCCGGTTTCTTATTCTATTGATGACGTAGGCAATATAGCCGATCCAATTGGAATGGTAGGAAGTAAGTTGTCCTCTACGTACCATATCATAGCAGCCAAAAGTACAGTTATAAAGAATATCACAAATTGCTTGAATAGAAACAACATAGAAATTAGTGGATTCATATCGTCGACGTATGCATCGGCTTTATCGGTTTTATTGGACGAAGAAATATCATCCGGAGTAACGTTGATAGACGTAGGCGGTTCAACAACTTCGATAGCGTGCATGTACGATGGCGCTCTGTTGCATCTTGGATGTATTCCTGTCGGAAGTCAGCATATAACCAATGATATTGCAACCGTGCTTAGGACGACAAAATCGAATGCCGAAAGGCTAAAGATATTGTACGGAGCAACTGTTGGTCCATCGGCGGAAGAATCAGTTCTGGTTTCGAGAGTTGATGAATATGGCGATGAGCACGTCCAGAACATTTCTAAAGGAATGCTGGACTCCATAATTTCGGCAAGGCTTGATGAAATTTTGAATCTTGTTCAGGATTACATACGTGAATCAGGAGCCGATAAGACGTTGTATCAACGAATCGTAATAACCGGCGGAGGAAGCAGGCTTTCTGGGTTGAATGAGTTTATAAAATCGAAGAAGCATTTTGGTGATTTGTCTATAAGACTTGGAAAACCAATGGGAGTTGTAGGGTCTCACGACTTTGTGAAAGCTGCTTCATTCGCAAGCGTTGCTGGGGGAGCAATGTATTGCCTAGGAAATTTTGTGAACAAGGGCGCTTTTGAAGAACGAAAAACGTTGTGGCAAAAAGTAGTAACCTGGATAAAACGTGGAATCTAGATGAACCGCAGAAATCTTTTGATAGATTCGTTCATCTTCTTTAGTGCCTTATTAAGTGGCGTTGTACTCCTGGGCACAAGTCAGGCTTTTTCATTTATGTTGGCAGAGAGGGGGATTGATGTCGCTACTATAACGAGACTTATGCTTGCCAGTATTCCTTATTCCTGGAAATTTGCGATATCACCTTTTACAAAAAATATAATTGTTAAATATAGTTATCTGAAATCAATAACATGTATCGCGCATCTACTTGTACTGATTGGGCTTATATTAATTGGGATTTTTGCGGCATCAGGCTCGCTTGTGTTACTCGGTATTATTGTTTTTATTACGGTCACAGCCGTTTCAGTGCAGGATGTAGTTAGAGCCTATGTAAAGCTAAAATCATTTGAGCAGAATGAATTGGGGATAATTACATCGATCGAGAATGCTGGTTTTAGAATTGGGATGTTTTTATCTGGAGCTGGGCTTCTCTACATTGCCGATTCTTTTAGTTGGAAAGTTGCCTATGTATTCATAAGTCTAACTGCCCTAATTGCCGCTATTTCAACTGTCTTAATTCCAAACCTTAAACATACTGAGCGAGAAGATATTTACTCAATTAAAAAATACATTAAAACATGCGCAAAATTCTTTAAGAATAGTGGGATATTATTGCTTGCAATTATGATTATATCGTTTAAATTTGCGGATAGCAGTATTAACTGCTTAAAAGGATGTTTTTTACATTCTTTGGGAATAAACAAATTATTGTTTGCCAATATATCAAGTGTTCTCGGGATGTTTATTATGATGATAAGCGGAGGCATCGCTGGAGGATTAATTTATAAAATAGGCAACACGAAATGCGTTAAGTTATCGCTATTAGCAAATTGTATGGCCTCTACTATTTTTATCTTTCTGTCGCTTCATAAAGTCAATGTTTTTTCATTAACAATTCTTATAAATACTGCAACGTTTATCTTTGGTTTTTCTAATGTTGTATTTAGAACATTTATAGCTAATCATTCGAATGGAGACGTAAATATTTACACAATCCTCTTATCTGTAGGCTCTGTAGTTAGGATACTGTCATATAGTATCGCTGGAGTTATTGCATCAAAATTCTCATGGCCAATAATGTTTGCTGTCTGTTTGATTTTAAATATCCCAGGGGTTATCGTATTTTCAAAAATCAAGCGCTGAATAATTCGCATTACTGGTCTAGATCTTTTTGCTCTTTTAAAAATCCACCTGTCTTTATTGTGTGAATGTCGTAACAATGTCCAGATTCATTTATGTCCGCGATAATTCCACACACCGTCGCCTCCTTCATAGCTGGAATCATTTTTGCATACGCATCTACCTTGGACGTGAATCTCTTTATTGAAGCATCTTCTTCCATGCCTATACACGAGTCATAATCCCCACACATTCCACAATCAGATAAAAATCCAGTTCCATTAGTTAGTATTTGTAGATCGGCAGTTGGTACATGAGTATGAGTTCCGACTATTACCGATATTCTCCCATCTAGATATCTAGCTAATGCAGTTTTTTCTGCAGTTGCTTCTGCATGAAAATCAACAAATATTGCATCAACATCGATATTAAGTTTATATTGTGCAAGCAAGTTATCCATGATAGCGAACGGATCGTCATTGGCCTCCATAAATAGACGTCCCATTAAATTCACAACCATAATTTTCTTATCAACGAACGGAACTTCTAAAATAACAAAACCGTGCCCTGGCGTGCCCTCTGGATAATTAAGCGGCCTTATCAATCTTTTTTCTCGATCAAATAGCTGTAAATCATCCTTCTGATCAAATGTGTGATTCCCAAGAGTTATTACATCAACTCCGACTTCAAAAAATCTATTGCATATTTTCTGATTGATCCCGAAGCCATGAGCGGCGTTTTCTCCATTCACAATTACGAAGTCAAACCTATATTTTTCCCTGTTTTCTCTGATGTAATCAATTGCGGCATTCCTGCCGCTTCTGCCAACTACATCCCCAAAAAATGCTATTCTCACTGCATGACTTTCTTAAGGTTTTCCGTGTTAATAATAATTCTAGCAGTTGTCTTCAATCTCTTAAACGCATTCATAAAATCTTTTTCAAACTTCTCGGCAACCAATTTCTCCTTCAATTCTTCGTCGTCTGGTATCTTGGCATCTCCGCAGATCACCTCAACAAACATTATAACATCAATCGTGTTTTCTTGATCCGGGGATTGATACATGATTGGCTGCCCGCTTGATTTAGAAGCCATGATTTGGTTCATTTCGTACTCGTTTGGCTTTTCAAATACAACTTCTTCAAATGCGACTCCAAGCTTTTTGTATTCATCAACCGATGATACATCCTTTATTCTATTCAGAGTTTCATCTAGTTTTTTCCCATCACTTGAAGTAAATAGTGGGCCACCGTATTGAAAACGAGATTTTAAAATCTTGAACTTTCCATCCATCATGCCAACCCTATTTGATTCTGCAACATCGAGAAGGCATGCTATCTTATAGCCGGCGTTTGTCTTGATAATATCGCTACAAAATCCTGGAAGTAGCTTCAGTATTGCCTGCTTCAATGAGGGATCCACGGCGTCTTCACCGATCCAACGCGCATTACTGTTTTTGCCAGAGTGAGCTTCATGAGATAGTGTTTCAGCTATTGTACTGAAATTAAATCCACCCTTTATGAGGGCTAAAACTGATCTTGCATTTTCCAAGGCAACTGTTGTATCATTTCCACCGTTGGATCTGAAGATGATTTCAGATAGGAAGTATCTCTTCTGCCTAATCTCTCGGGCTGCATTTGTTCTTGCCGCTTTTATTTCTGCTTTAGATACGTTTGTTTCTTCAGCGAATGCGTGGGCGACTATAGACAAGAGGATTCTATTTTTAATGTTGTCTCTAAATGCCTTATCGCTAATTCCAAGCTTTCTGATGTCTTCCATGAACTTCTGAACTGACACTCCGTTATTAGCGGCAATTTCAGAAATTCGTTCTGTAACGGCAGCTTCGTCGGCCGGAATTTCAAGCAACTTAGCATACTGCTGAATAAGCCGCTCTTCTGTCATTGCAATGACAATGGGTTTAAACATAGATCTAGCTTGTAATAAATCGAGAGGCTTTCCAGAAAACAAAAACACCAGCTTCATTGAATTTATAACATCTACATTTGTTATGTCGTCTCCGTTCACAGTAGCAACTGTGAAAAAATCTTTAGTTGCACTTCCGATACTTGTTTGTGATCCGACACAAAGCCTGCTATTTATTTGCTTAAGAATGGATAGTACATTACTGCCGTTCCGATTAGCATCAGTTGTCTTTTTTTTCCTACCTTTTATGATGGTAGTTTCCGGAACTGGATCCCCAATCTTACTTCGCGGTTTACCAAATACACCAGACGACACTACTGCAACAGACATCATACAAAGGCAACGAAACCACAATTTCATTCAAAAATATAATTCAAGACAATATCTACGGGACAGGCTACCATAAAAGCCGCACCTACTCAATCAAATCTTCATTTAGATTTATTGGCATTTATAAATTTGTATGATGCCTTTAGCAAAAGATGTATAATATCATAAATTTTAGAGATCTAACTTCTTTGATGGAGGTGCGGTGAAACGTGGAATGTTTAAGGTAGCTTTTATAGCTCTTTTTGGGGTTGCTGTTTTTTATGCATATAAAAGCTGGCACGTATACCAAGATAAATCTATTTTTGAAATTAAAAATTTCGACTTAACTCAAACAAAATTGGATGTAGCTCCGTTGGGTACTTCATTCAAGGAACCTGTGTGGTCTGTTAAGTCAGAATCTCCGATGGTTTTCTTTAGTGTGGTTTTTAAAAACGAAGGCGACAGGAGCTTTAAGGATTCGCCAGAGATTTTGAATGTCCTAATAGCAACTCTTCTGGAGGGCGCAGGAGACCGCGATGGTAGTGCTATTAAAAAGCTCATGGCTGACCAATCAATTAGCATATCGATCCCACGCGATCCAGATAACATTGTTGTCAATGTTTCTTGTTTATCGAAGTATATCGACACGGCTGTCGATATTCTGTGTGATGTTTTATCGAAGGCTCATTTGAAGCGGGAGAAGATTGATATAGCGAAGCAGGGAAGCATTGTTTCTCTGAAGCAGTCTATGTTCATCCCAATGAATTTGGCCGCTGAGAAGCTCAGTAATTTGATGTATAACGAGGAGCATCCATACAGAGAATCGATAAAAAAGGCGCTTGAAAAGATTCCGAATTATTCCAGAGATGATTTACTAAAATGCTACAGTTCAATCTTCGTGCCAGATGATGCTGAGATTACTATCGTTTCTGATCTCGCAGATGAAGTCATAATAGATGCTATCAACAAAATTTATAAGTCGATCAAGGCTAAAAAGAACAATTTTAAAGCAGCGGAAAAACAGGAAACAGAGCTCGCGTTTGCTGGGAAAGAAGAACATGTAGAACTTGATAATTCGCAATCTACCGTGTTATTTGCTCTGCCAGGAGTCCAGAGAATTTCCAAAAAAAGGTTTGCCGTGAGAACGGCAAATGCTGTTTTTGGCCAGTTAGTAATAACTTCAAGATTGGCGAAAAATATTCGCGCTGGTGGACTTGTGTATAGAGTAAAAACTTACGCTATAGATCAGGACTTGCATTCTGGAATTGTTGGCGAATGTTCAACAAGACCAGAGAATGTAAAAGACCTTACAAAAAGGATAAGGAAAGAATGTAAGGATCTTTACGACAACGGCATAACTCAGGAGGAGTTGGATAACGTGAAAAACTGGAAATGCGGCAAAAACGTGCTTGATACGAACGAAGCAACATTGGAGTTTGTTGAAAGTCTAAGGCTAGATGGAGTTCAGCTTAACGAAGTGAACACATATCTTTCAAATTATTATAATCTGACTTTGGAGGAGGTAAATGAGGCAATCCGAGATGTTTTTATCCCGGATAAAATGATTCTGGTTGACTGCGGAAAGTCTCTTAAAAAGGAGGGAGCAAGATGAAATTGATGCGTAGAATATATTTATTTGCTGTACTTTTGGTAACTCTAACTTTTGAACTTTTTTCGGTAAATGCAAAAATTCAATCTAAAACTCTTGGCAACGGGCTAAGGGTCATAGTAGTCCCATTAAAAACGAAAGATGTCATTTCTTTTGGTGTTGGGTATTTTGTTGGATCAGCCGATGATCCGAGGTGCGTAGTTGGTATTTCACACCTCCTTGAACACATGATGTTCAAGGGAACTACAAATTTAAGCGGAGACAAGCTTAAAGATTTGGTCTTCATTTACAACAAAGATTCAAACGCTTTTACCAGCTTCGATGTAACATTCTTCGAACACCTGTGCAACAAGTCGCTCATGGATATCGATTTGAAAATAGAAGCTGATAGGATGCAGAATCTTGCGCTTACCGACGAATCTGTTGAAAGCGAGAAACAGGTTGTAATTGAAGAAAGAAAGATGACGGAGGAGTCTAATCCGATTATAAAATACATGCGAGAGGCCGTTTGGAAAATGACGTATTTGTATTCTGCCTATTCGTATCCAATAGTTGGCTATGAAGATCAGATCCGTGCGTGTGATAAGGATATACTCCAAGTGCATTATGGTCGTTGGTACGTTCCAAATAATGCTTTCGTCTTATTTGTCGGAGACATAACAATTGATGAAGCAGTCACGGTAGTCCAAAAGCATTTTGGCCACATCCCCAAAAAACCTGATCCAGAACGCAATAGAGTCGTTGATCCTGAGGAGACTGGATTAAGGTATTCCGTAGATCGAGGGTCTGACCAAATTTCTGTTCACAACTTGAATATTATCTATAAGATCGATAAGGAGCTTTTTGACAATGTGAGAAAGCTTGTAACAATGGAGATCGTGGTCGACATTCTAGCGGGAGGTATGGGATCTGTCCTCTATGAGGAAATGGTCGATAAGAGAGAATTGGCATATACTCTAGATTCGCAGACGGATATAAGGGCTTTTGATAAAGGCAGGGTCAACATAGCGACCGTCTTTAGGGAAAATCAAAATGTCGATGAGGTCGATAAAACAATTTCATCCATCGTTGCAGCGTTCCACAAAAAATATCTAACGAAGGAACGCTTTGAGAAAGTGAAGCAAAAATATCTGGATCAGTTTCAGATGCTGAATGGCGATCCAAAGGCCATGACTATGTTTATAATAGAGAACTATGCGAATGGCCAAAAGCTTGAGGAACTTGATGATATAGAAAACATAGTGAGCAACGTAACGTTTGAAGAGGTAGTTGAAGTGGCAACGAAAATTTTTGATAAGGAAAATCGCATAATGAGGATATATAGTCATCCAAAGGAACAGTGAAGTGCGAAAAGTACTCCTTTGCATACTGGACGGCTTTGGTTATAGAGACGAGGAGTTCGGGAATGCAACGTTGGCAGCGCCTTACATATTAGACCTGATGAAATCCGAAGGTGCCGTTTTCCTGAAGGCTTCCGGCAAAGACGTTGGCCTCCCGGATGGTCAGTTCGGAAATTCTGAGGTTGGTCATCTCACAATAGGAGCCGGTAGAGTCGTTAAACAAAAACTTCCTATGATAACGGATGCCATAAGTTCAGGAGAGCTCGAATCTAATAAAATTCTCCGAAGCTTCACGAATGGACTGAATTCGTGTCATTTGATGGTATTGTTTTCACGCGGAGGAGTTCATTCAGAAATCAGCCATTTCTTTTGGGCGATTGATTTCTTAAGGAGAAATGGTATCGATGTGAAAGCGCATCTCTTCTTGGACGGTAGAGATGTTGGGTACAAAGACGCTCTTAGCACGCTGTCAGAGGCCATTGATTCCGGCAGGTTGAGGTTATGCGAAATAGCGACGATTCAAGGAAGATTTTACGCAATGGATCGCGATAGCAGGCTCGATAGAACAAAGCTTGCATATGACGCAATCGCCTCTGGAGAAGCGGAATTTGCGGCAGATGATCCAATAAAGATTACCAACGACTTCTATGAAAAAAATGTGTTTGATGAAATGATTCCTCCGATAGTGATTGGTGATTATCACGGCGCGAAAAGAGGTGATTCTTTCTGGATGATGAATTTCAGGACCGATAGAATTAGACAAATTTTGAACATGCTCCTAGACGGCGGCTTCCGGATCTTAAACATGGTCGACTGTGGAGCAGACATTGAGCCCAGGTCAACTACCATATTCAAGCACGAGGAAGTTAGAGATACATTGGGTGAAATATTATCAAGGAATGGAATAAGTCAGCTACGAATTGCAGAGACTGAGAAGTATGCGCATGTGACATATTTTATGAACGGTGGGGTTGATGTAAAATTTGATCTCGAAGATAGGATACTTATTCCATCTCCAAAAGTTGGAGACTATTCAACTACTCCTGAGATGTCTTCGAGAGATGTAACTGCCAAAATAATCGAGGCTATGGAAAGTTCGACTCACCAAGTTATAATAGCTAATTTTGCAAATGCAGATATGATTGGGCATACTGGAGATTTTGAAGCCACCAAGAAATCTCTGAAGTTTTTAGATGGACACGTCAGAACGATACTTGAATGTGCGAAGAAGAACGGATATACGGTGATTTTAACCGCTGACCATGGAAATGCTGAGGAAATGATGTTTCAGGATATGACGCCAATCAAAACGCATACCTGCGCAGATGTGCCATTCATAATGGTCCCACCGATTAAGAACATCACCATGCCGAAAACACTAGCGGATGTGCATAGGGTCATCTGCCAAATTCTGGGATTGCCCTGTAAAGATAATATTGTATAATCCGTTTAGTTTAGTATAAAGATGGATTTATATAGTGGAAAATTGTAAACATTGTGGCTCAGGTAGTCTTATGAAAAATGGGTTAAACAGTGGAAAGCAACGTTATTTTTGTAACAACTGCAAAAAAAATCAAGTAGAAGGATAATCGGTTGAATAAAAGGCTAAATATGACTTTTAGAATCTGAAACAATTCCGGTGCTTGAATTTAATGAGCTACATAGCTATGTCCAAAAAAAAAGGAATTGGCAAACAATAATAGCAAAAACAGCAATGAAGGCATTGAAAAACCAGGAGTTGCCTTGAGAGAATTGTGGTTTATAGAAAATCACTCTCAAAACCTTGGATTTCTTGACTTGCTTCATGAGTTTACCAGTAATCACAGGGCAATCCCGAATTGCCACATGTATCACCCAAAACATAGTCTACCTAAGACCCTTATTGTAACACAGAAGCAATCATGAGACATCTAATATATCTTGATATGTATTTTTGGTCTTTTAAGATATTGCAAGACTTTTTTATTGATGGACAAAGAACCTGCGTCTATCTCTTCAAGTAACGTTCTCTTTACCATTTTTCTGAACTTTAGCATTGCCTTAATATTTGTGCTGAATCCGTAGTAGTTATAGTGTCCAATTAAAATTGAATTGATCCTTGAAATCATTTTTCTTTGAGAATGATACCTGCATTTTTGCACCACCATCTTGAGATTCTGTATTTTTTCCGATAGTACGCTTTCGTCGGTGCACAAGGAGACAACAGGCTTATCGCAAACAAACGTGAGGCCGAGGAAACTAAACGAAACTGGCCTTCTAATATCCAACATCTTCGTCTTTTCCAATGATATCTCAAGGCTGAATTTTTGCAATCTATAATTTAGCCCATCGAGAAACATTTCGGCGTCTCTTCTGTACTCAAACACTCCAACGAAGTCGTCGGCATACCGAATTATTGATGAATCTCCAGAGCAGTTTCTCTTCACACATTTTTCAAACCATAAATCAACGGCATAGTGAAGATAGATATTTGCTAGAATCGGTGAGATGGTATTTCCCTGGGGAGTTCCATTGTTGCTACTCGTGAACCTTCCTTTCTCAACTATTCCTACTTTCAGGAATTTCTTAATGATGCCGATAAACCTGTCATCCGCGATATCGTTTTGTAGAAATTTACAGAGCCACTTGTGATCTATCGTATCGAAAAAGGATTTTATATCCGACTCAACGACGTAGTTAGATGAGCTATTCATGATAATTTTTCTGAGACTAATGATCGCGCTGTGGCAATTTCTGTTCAGTCTAAACCCATATGAAAAATCCATAAACTTCGGTTCGTAGATTGCCGATAGAAGTTTTGCGACATTCGATGCGACGAGTTTGTCTTCATAACATATAATCCCAAGTGGTCTCTTTTTGTTCCCGTGTTTCGGGATATATACTCTCTTCAATGGCTTTGGACGATACGACCCATCTGAAATTCTGTTTAGGAGAGACCCAACGTTTTCTCTAAAATCAATTCCGTATTCCGATTTGCTGATCCCATCTAATCCTTTAGATTTTTTATTTGCAAGTTGCTTATGAATCTCACGTAATGTTGTCCTATTGATTTTGTTGATTAAGTTATCGACTCTTTCGTTTGGGTGACAGGAAACAAACCTGCTTAACTCGAAGACGTATCTCTCTATTAAAAGTTTCACCTATTTTTTTCGGATTGCAAATTGTAAATCGCTCTGGCCAAATCTTCTGGCCTAGGCGGGCAACCCTGCACTTTCATATTGATCGGTAAATGGTCTCCAAGGTTATTAACGACGGATTCAGATTCAGCGTAGAGTCCTCCGCATATGGCGCAGCTTCCCATTGCTATTACATACTTTGGTGATAGCATCTGTTCGTATAATGTTAGCAGTTGTGGAAGCATTTTTTTCGTGACTGTCCCTGCTACTATTAAAAGATCAGCGTGTCTTGGACTTGATCTAAAAAGACAACCGAACCTGTCGAGATCTATTCTGCTAGAGGCTGCATGCATCATCTCTATGGCGCAACATGATAGTCCGCAGGCGAGAGGCCACATAGACTTCCCACTCGCCCAATTTGCCATCGATTCTAGAGTTGATAAAAACACGTTCGATATTTTAATCACAATCTTTCCCAGAGTGGATTGCTGATTTTTTCGATACATTTCCTGTGGGCATCTAGCTCCTCCTGAGATACCGTAAATACTCTTTCCTTAATATTTGTCTTTTTTGATTTTGCGTCGCTTACCGCTCTGGAGTTTTCTACCCCGAAAAACCCAATCTGCAAAAGCTCAACTGACATGCAAATATAAACTTCCGCCAACAGCTCGGCATCGATTAGTGCTCCGTGTTTTGTCCTTTTCGAAGTGTCTACGGAAAACCTTCTGCAGAGAGCATCTAGGGTTGCTGGGGAGCCTGGGTATTTTTCCCTCGCCATGGCCAACGTATCAATTATCTTGTCGTTTTGGATTCTAGGGGCTTCAACAAGGGAAAGCTCGTGATTTAAAAATCCTACATCGAATGCGGCATTGTGAATGACTAGTTTGGAATCTCCGATGAAATCCAGAAAGCCTTTGTATTCATCTTTGAATACATTGAAGCTTTTAAGAAAATCAAATGTCAATCCACTTATTTCTGTGGCTTCTTCTGAAATATCCGTTTCTGGATTTATATAAACATGATATGAATTCTTTGTGATCTTTTTGTTTATTATCTCAACACAACCGATCTCGGTGATCCTATTGCCATTAGAAAAAGATAGCCCCGTTGTTTCGGTATCGAGTGCTATTTCTCTCATTGCTTTTTCGCCTTTGATAATGGATGACATTTCGCATATATTTCTGAAACATATTTCTGAGCTACATCAGCGTATATTTGAGTTGACGAAATAGACGAATGCCCTAGAAGCTCTTGAATACTTCGTATGTCACCACTATTTTCCATTAGGTGCGTCGCGCAACTGTGCCGGAAGGCATGGAGGGTTACTTTTTCCGATAAACCCAACATCTTTCTGACTCGCTGCATAAGTTTCTGGACGGCCGATGAAGATAACCTCTCTCCTGCCTTATTTACGAACAACGCTTCGGAATCCCGAAATTCTCTGCTTTCCAAGTAATTCAAAATGATTTTTTTGACGTGAGCAATTAGTGGCACCATCCTGACTTTGTCGCCTTTCCCAATTATCTTTATGAAATCAGAGGAACTAAGTATGTCATCCTTATTTAAACTCAATGCCTCACTTATCCGAAGACCAACCGAGTAGATTAACACTAGCAACGTCCTGTCCCTTTTTACGATCCAGTCCTTTTGTTTTATCACGTCAATCACACTGAGTATGTTATTAATCTGTTCGATTGTTAATGGTCTTGGAAGAGTCTTTTCGATCTTAGGCGGCCTCATTCCCAGAACATCACTCGTTTTTATAATTTCATTCTCGATTAGATATTTGAGAAAACTCTTGAGGGCTGATAGGCCTCGAGAAACTGTCCTTGTGGATTCTCCGCGATTTTTCCTATACAAAAACCAAGCTCTGACATCTGTTTTTTCGATACCTTTTAGGTGTTTAAAACTAATTTCCTCGGCCTTATAGTCACCGAGAAATCTCACCAGTAATTTGATATCGGAAAAATAGGAATCAACTGTGTTCTTGGACAAGGCCCTCGAATTTCGAAGGCAACTTGTCCATTTTGATATAGTGTCTTCTAATTTAACACTATCCATCTATCGCTAGCATACAACTTTATTTTCGTCTACGGCTTTCTTGAACGTTTTGCCAAGGTAGATAGCAACCACAAACCAAAGAACGACGAGCGGGAATCCGATCGCTCCCCCAAGCGTCAAGAAATGTGCTTTCCCAGCGACTTCACCAAAGGCAGTCTGCAGCGGCTTCATCAGCATATTGACGAGCGATCCGGCTTCTTTCGAGGCTCTCGACCCAAACGTTTCGATCCAGGCCTGAGCTTTGAAATGAACATCTTTTGTCGTTGGAATGTATAGCTGCTTTAGTGATGGACCGTTAAGGGCATAGTTAATCGCCTTTGATCCAACCATCAACACGAATAGGAAATTCAAAGAATCCATAGCGAGGAACCCAAGCAACGCTGCACCTAAGATTATTGGCATCGTGGCGAGAGCGGCCCCAACTCCAAGCAACTTCGTTACATTGCTAACTCCTAGAAGCAGGCACAGTAGCGCGACGGTATTAACACTTGAGCCATATAGACTCAGATAACTACTAAGGGCAACACCCTGATACATATCGCTTGCTGCTAGTTTAAAACTAAAATCGAAGATGGTTACTATGAACTCAAAGATAAAGTTCGCAGCAAATATACCGATTAGATATTTATGAGAAAATAGCAACTTCAAACCTTCCGTAAATCCAGGTTTCTTGCCCTTTTTTTCTTCCTTTTTCTTCTTGCTCTCGTCTTCTGCGTGGGCGAAAGAAATAAGCAACTCCTTCGGGGTTACCCTCAAAAATCTCTTAACCAACGGAACCACAAGAACAACTAAAAACCCAAGAATCAATAGCGAAACGAAATCGGTCGTAAGACCAAGCCTCTGCGGAAGACTACCAACACTGTATGGTAAAATGACCCCACCTAATTGCCCGAGGGCATATATCAGTGGGAATCCTCTCTTAGCAGTTTTGGGGTCTGTAACATCGGCCGCAAATGCCCAGAAAAGAGCTATCACAACCGATCCAAAACTTTCGACGAAGAAGTACCATATATACCCTACCGCACAGGAAATCATATCGTTCGTAAAAATCTGCGCCTGGAATAAAAACACAACCACAGAAAAAACAAGGATCGATATTCCGTAAAACACCGGCAACATCATCAGCATTTTTTCCTTCGAGTACAATCCAACTAGCTTTGTGTAAAATGCCACAAGTGGTAGCAATAAAAGTACAGAAACAGTCTTGGCATACGGAAGGTATAGCTTTCCAACAAAGTGGATAAAAATGGCATCTTTTAAAGGCCTGAGTGTCCAGTAACACCCAACTATTATCATAAATACAAGGCCCATTCTCAAAAACTTGCGAAACTCCGGCTCTTCGAAATTTCCAAAATTAAACTTACAAAGCTTCATGAACAAATTAATCATCTTTCCTCTTAAAAACAAAAAAACTAATCGAGTTGCTGGAGCAGAAAAGAAAGGCCCAACCAAACCGCATTATTCACACGTATTATGGATGATAACATAGCTTTTAGTTAAAGGCAAAAATTTATTGCACATGCCCAAAATATGCCCGTGGATGATTGCAAACCGGGCATACATCCGGGGCCTTCTGTCCGCTGAATTTATAACCACAGTTGAGGCATTCCCACTCAACGACCTTGTCCTTCTTAAATATCTTATCCTCTTGAAGATCAGACAACAACTCCCTATACTTCCGCTCATGTTCTTTTTCTATCTCAGCAACGGCGATAAACAGCCTTGCTATATCGCGAAACCCCTCTGCTTCAGCTTCCGCTGCAAACCTAACATACATATCAGTCCATTCGCTGTTCTCTCCGGATATCGCTTCTTTTAGGTTATCTTCTGTGCCATTGATGTTTCCATCAAATAGCAATTTAAACCAAATTTTTGCGTGTTCTTGCTCGTTACCAGCGATGGCCTCGAATGTTTTTGCTATCTGAACAAATCCATCCTTTCTGGCCTTTGATGCAAAGTACGTATATCTGTTCCTAGCTTGCGACTCTCCAGCAAGCGCCTCTCGCAAATTTTTCTCGGTCTTACTGCCTTTTAAATCCATCGCACATATCCCAATTTCGACCAGTCTAATTAAGAGAATAATATCACAAGCACGCGTCGCCTTGAAGGCGAAAAATTATCTATTTTTTCCATAAAATTTTAGCAATTTTTTGTTGCGCGGACATCCGTTGATGGGGTACAGTCCACGTGAAGGTTCTTTTTTTGGAATGAGGTGTATTATGAACTTCTTAGTTAAAACACTGGCCCTCCTACTGGTTGCAAAAATGCCAGTAGCGCTGATGCCGATTGTAGCACAAATGCCGCTCTCTTAAGTTTGAGAATGGCATAAACTCTTCCGGTTTGCTGACGTAGATGGAAGAAAATAAGGGGGGCATGTGGTTGCCTCCCTTTTTTGTTTTTTTTTACTTCCACTGCGTTGCGGCTGCAACAATTCCGAGCATGCTCTCGATGCTCTGCGACAGTGGTTTTAGTTCCCCAGCATAGGTTCTCATGCTCTTGAGTGCTTTGTGGATCATGCTGCGGACGTTCTTCATGCCCGTCGAAATTGCCTCAACTGCCTCTCTTCCGACTACGATGTGAGGTGCTCCCGCGCCGTCTGCTCTGTATTGGAGACCAAGCGCCCGCACTGCAGCTATAAGGTGTGCTTTACCATTGATCGCTTCTTTGGGGAAACAGCGCCATTTTTGTTCTGCCCACCACCTTAAAAATTCTTCATTTGAGCTATTCCATGGTGGCAGTTCCGGGTGCAATGGTAACGGGAGTGGTCGCCGTATCGCAATAGAGACAAGATCCAGGGCAGTCTCGATGGTCGATGATCTCGACACACTTGCGTACCTCTGCATGCTTCCAAGTGCCTTGTATATTACACTATTGGGGTTCGCCATGCCTCTAGTAACCAAGTCGATGGTGTCCTGCCCAGCCTCGACGGTTGATTTACCATTGATTCCTCTACTGACCTGAAGTTTCAGTGCGCGGACTATGGACGTAAAGTACGGTTCCTCGTACCACTGCTGACCTAGTTGATTTCGCCACTTCTCCTCAGCCCACCATGTTAGCGCTTTGTCGTCAGAGTCACACCATGGGGGCGGTGGTAGACCATGTTGCTCGAAATACAGTTGTTTAAACTGATGGTGTCTATGATGCGGCCCCCCCGGACATCCATCGTAATTTGGCGGAGGCCCGTTCCTTTGTTCCCTGGGGTTCAAGGGGTCTCTATATTCGCCTGGAAGAGGAGTTGTTCGAGTTTGTCTCACCCTATTCGTCTGTGCTAGTATAAGCATAGCGGCACCGTCACCAGCTTTCGCTGCGGCCTCGACCCGTTCAACCTCCTCTAGGGATGCTGCTGTCTGCTCCGCCAGGGTTTGCATGTCTATCCTCCTAATTCTCTCTCCATTTCGCTCCATCAAATCACACTGCTCCACGGTTGCATACAACTGTACTGTACCGTCTGGAAATTCAGCATACAGCGCTCCCTCTGAAGTCCTTTCTACTCTGCATCCGTGTCCTCTTAGCATCTCTCCGACCTCATTAAGATTTAGCGTTGAACCGGCACAATTTAGAACAGACACCACTGACTGCACTACAGCCAGCATCAAAAATTTTATCGATTTCATATTGTTACACTAATACCTCCGTTTCCACGATATTATTATAGCACAAAATAAACAATATGAACAATTAAAATATCGTTACGGATCAATCGGCTACTTTCCTTGCGAGTTCCCTCGCGATATTGATCCATATGCCGGTAGATGTCACATCATCCAGTCTGCTACTGTCCCTGGAAAACCCTTTAAATGAACTTGATACAAACTCAATTATTTCTTCGTTGTTTTTGAGCATTGCGCAAATTGTTTTAACTTGCTGATACAAACCAGTAAAATTCTCAATATGTTGCCCAGTTGCCACATTGCAATGGAATCTCAGGGGCTCCAAGAAATTGTGTCCACCAATATTTGGGACTAGACTCCCACAAACTAATACGGTATCGATAATTTCAAAGAAATCCCCAAGACAACCGATCTTATCAAGTATATATATCTCTTCGATTATTTTATCCTTAAGAATAAAAGAGGTTGTATGTACTCTATGAGATAATTTGAAAGAAGTACATATTGATGCAACTTCCGTTGCTCTTGCCGGATGTCTCATTGCTATGATTGTCAATACATCAGGAAAAGTTTTTTCCAGCTCGTTATGAATCTGTAAAATAATCTCTTCCTCTGATGGATGCGTACTTACAGCCATCCATACCTTGCGCCCATTGATCTTGTGAATTAATCTTGTCGCACGTCCATTGTCAACGGGAAGTTTGGTGGAAACGACCTTTAAGCTTGGAGCAATGACAATATCTCGCGTTCCAAAGTTACTTATCTTTTGTCTCATTTCTTCCGATGAAACGTAAATAGTTCGGAAAACATTGAATAATGATATATTTAACCATTTTTTCGCCAAATAAAATCTTTCTAATGATTTATTGGATATTCTGGCATTTATGAGATATATTGGTATTCCATTTTCATAGAGATAGTAAAGTATATTGGGCCACAATTCAGATTCAATAAAAAAAACAATCTTTGGATTCCAATATTTTATGAATTTTTTAATCCATGTAAATACATCAAATGGTGTGTACTGATGCATTACTAGATTTTTGAGCCTTTCTTCGACAATTTTGGCTGATGCCAATGTAGTCGTCGTTAAAAGAATATTAATATTGTTGTTAATATTTTTAAGTTCTTGAATGAATGGAATAGCTGAAACAACTTCTCCAACGCTAACGGCATGCACCCAAACAAGAGGTCCATTTGGCCTTGGTTTAGATGGTATTCCAAACCTTTCATGAAAGCGAGTCTCGCTTTCTTTGCCACTTTTGATTCTTCGTTTAACATACAATCTAACGAATGGACTAGCCACAATACTAGCAATCGCTAGCGCTTTTTTGTGAAACACAACAACGGCGACGTAGAGTGTCACAAGAGCAAAAAAATATGAAATCAACATCAATGCGACAGCTAGGGAATGCACCAATTAAATTTATATTGCAGTTGCACGGAGATTGCGATGAAAATCTGCACATTAACGATTTTCAAATCAGTGTCAGCTGTTTTGATCGTAATAGCGCTTGTACAACAACGCATTTAGCGTCTGTTTGTGTTAGCTATCGTAATGCAACTCACGTGATTTGCTCCGAGCGATTTTAATGTCTGAGCGCACTCATTTAACGTTGATCCAGTAGTTAAGACATCGTCCACAAGTATGATGTTCTTACAATTGATATCATTTGTTTTCCGCTGATTACGTGAAAAAGCTCCAGATACATTGGCGGAACGTTCTGATACTGACTTATTGCGTTGATAATCAGTTCTCCTGGTGCGCTTTAGAAGATGGGCGTATTTTACATTTGATATTTTCGATAGCTCGTATGCTACAATATTTGCAGGGTTGAACCCTCTGACTAGTAACCTCGTCCAGTGTGATGGAACTGGGGTTATGTAGTCGACTTCACCGAATATGTTCTCGTATCTTGTTAATATCATTTTTGCGCAAATTTTAGCCGTGTAGTTATCTGATTTTTTTTTAATGTTCATGACTATTCTCTTCGAGGCATCGTTGTACTGAAATATCGCTCTTGCTAAATCGAAGTATGGATTACTATTTTCGCAGCTTTCACAAATTTCGGAATCATGTGGACTTTCAAACATCCTTCCGCAAACTTTGCAAATTGGGTGATCTACGAATGTTATTTCAGAAAAACATTGAGGACAGAACGTAAATCCTTGATCGACTTCACATCCACAAATTAAGCATTTGTAGGGAAAAACCCAGTTTATGAATTGTTTCAAATTTTTCATGGATGTGATACCGTTTTAGCATGGGGAGAGGTCGGATCGTTATTGGTAGTATTTCACATATTCATGAGATCCTGTTTTAAAAATTTTGGTTGGCTCCTTTTTATAGTAGTAACCATCATAGTTGGATGTGACAATTTAATCACAACAAAATATCTTTCTTCCGATATAAAGGAGGATTCGGTTAATAGTTTAACAGCTCCGGTACCAGATGAAACCGAGCAGATGTATCAAGCTCCGGAGGAATCACACATCGTAATTCCAAATGAACTAAAGCAGGAAGTTTCATTAATATTAAACGAAAATCTATCTATTAAATCCGTTCTCTGTGAAACATCAAAGAGATTAAACATAAATTTTCAGATGGATCCATCGATAGATTCTAGAATTATTTTCAACGCTAAAGATAAGCCTTTCATCGAAATTTTAGATGCCGTGTGTGATATGACGGACCTCAGATATACGATTTCAAATGGTTTAGTAAAAGTTGAAAAAGATATTCCATATTCTGCAATGTACGATGTTCAATTTTTGAATATTTCAAGAGACAGCGAAAACAAAATTTCAATTACAACTGAAGTAAATTCAACATCAGGAAACACGACTGACGGTGGTGCAAATACAGCCCAAACTGAAGGCAATGTTTCTGTTAAAGCAAAAAGCGACTTTTGGGAGGAATTTGAAAATGGTCTGAAAATAATCGTAGGCTACGGAGAAAACGAAAAACAAAGATATTCAGTGAATAAGCAATCCGGAATCATCACTGTACATGCAAACACAAAAGTTCAAAAAAGCGTTGGAGAGTATATAAATAAAATCAAAAAATCTACAATGAGCCAGGTGTTAATCGAGGCAAAAATCATTGAAGTTTCTTTAAAAAATGAATACAGACGAGGCATTAACTGGGGGCTTCTATTTGATAAAGCAAGCATAAAAGGCGGATTTTTTAATAATGCAAATAATGGAATTAGTAGCATAGGAGCTCACGGAGAGGAGATGACGTTTGCTTATACCAGACGACAATTAAGCAGTGTTGTTGCTGCATTAGAAGAATTTGGAACTACTAGAACAATTTCGAATCCTAGAATAACAGCTATGAACAACCAGGCAGCGATACTTAAAGTCGCACAGAACCATGTATATTTTAAATTAAACTATGAGAAAACTTATATAAATGATGGTAATAGCAGACAAGAAGTTGCTGTATCGAGCGATGTTAAAACTGTTCCACTGGGGTTTGTAATGTTTGTTCAACCGTCGATTGATCTGGAAACTGGAACAATTACTCTTTTCCTAAGGCCGACGATAACAAAATTAGCAAGTTCTGTTAACGATCCAGCCGTGAATATAGCCGTAAAAAATGGCACAAACACAGAAGTAAAAGATGAAGACAGATCACGGATACCGATAACAGAAGTTCGTGAGGTTGCGTCTGTATTAAAATTACACGACGGAGAAATAGCGGTGTTGGGAGGCTTTATGGAGGTGCGTTCTGCAAAGAATAAAACTGGAGTTCCGGGCTATAAGAACGTCCCAATATTTGGCGAACTGGCATCTTCTCAGGGAATTGGGGATGAAATTATCGAACTTGTTATTTTGATAAAGGTACGTTTAGCAAACACACCAAAGCACCAGAAAGCCGCTGATATAAGACTGCAAAGGTTCGTCCCTGATCCAAGGCCCTTTTTGTAATTTAGATTTAAGTGGTTTTTAGTAGAATCATGCTTGAGTCACGTGATACAATCATCTTACTTGTTGTGATAGTTGATTGAACTTTTTTTCTTAGGATTTATAAATGAAAGTGATTTTGTTAGAGAGAGTTGGAAAACTTGGATTTATAGGCGATGTTGTTGAAGTTAAAAATGGATATGCCAGGAATTATCTTCTTCCACAGAAGAAGGCTCTGAGATCAACTCCGTCAAATCTTGAATATTTTCAAAACAAAAAAATTGAAATAGAGGCAACCAATCTGAAGTTGAGATCTGATGCCGAAAAGCTGGCTGAGAAGATGTCTGGCGTTGAGGTGGTGTTAGTTAGAAATGCCAGCGACTCTGGATTTTTGTTTGGTTCCGTTAGACCGGGGGATATAGCCGAACAACTCGCCGAGAAGGGTTACATAGTTTCAAAATCGCTGATTAACATAGCGGCTCCGATCAAAGCCGTCGGGAACTATAAAGTAGGTGTTGTTCTGCATCCGGAGGTAATCGTCGATATATCTCTTAGGGTAATGGCCCCTCAATCGCAGATTGAACCTGTCGAAGAGGAAGAAATAGTAGTAGCTGAAGCTTAGGGACCACTTTGTTATGAGTCGTTTAATTCATGGGTGGGAGGTTGTTGTAGGTCTTGAAGTTCACGCTCAAGTTGCGACGAAAGCGAAGCTTTTTAGTAGTAGCCCAACTGATTTTGGGTCCGATCCAAACACAAATGTGAGCTTTTATGACGCTGCGATGCCAGGGATGTTACCAGTTTTAAATGGAGAAGTCGTCAATCAGGCGATAAAAACAGGCTTTGGCATAAATGCGAAGATCAATAGAATTTCAAGGTTTGATAGGAAGAATTATTTTTATCCTGATCTTCCAGCAGGCTACCAGATATCTCAGCTTTTTTATCCAATTGTTTCCGATGGAGTCGTTGAAATAAATTTGCAAGATGGAAGCAGGAAGACTATTGGAGTTGAGAGAATACATATAGAGCAAGATGCCGGCAAAAGCATTCACGATCTTTCTCCAACGTGTTCGTACATTGATTTGAATAGATCTGGTGTTCCATTAATGGAGATAGTTTCAAAACCAGATATGCGGTCTTCGTATGAGGCTATGCAGTATGTTAAGAAGCTTCGGGCAATATTGAAATACATCGGATCTTGCGAATGCAATATGGATCGTGGAAATTTAAGGGTTGATGCCAATGTCTCTGTAAGAAAGCCGGGTGAGCCATTTGGTAACAGAGTTGAGGTAAAGAACATCAATTCAATAAGGTTTCTTGGCCAGGCTATAGATTACGAGGTCGAAAGACAGATAGATGTAATAGGAAATGGGGGGAGAATTGTTCAGGAAACAAGGCTTTTTGATTCTAGCTTCTGCGAAACTAGGTCAATGAGATCAAAGGAAGATGCCGCGGATTACAGATACTTTCCAGACCCCGATCTCAAGCCGGTAATTTTATCGGACGAAAGAATCGAGAAGCTAAAAGCTGAGATGCCTGAATTACCGGATGTTAAGCACGAAAGATTTACCAAAGAATATTGCCTTCCAGAATCGGATGCAGACGTATTAATCGAGGAGAAAACTGTAGCGAATTACTTTGAAAAAGCGGTTAAAGCATCGAAGTTCAAGCCTCAGGAATCCGCTAAATTAATAGCCAACTGGATGATAGTCGAGCTATTTGCTGTTTTAAATAAAAATGGGCAAACGATTGAGGATATTGAATTTCCGGTTGAACACATAGCGAAATTAGTAGATCTAATACTTGATAAAACAATCTCCGGTAAAATTGCAAAAACCGTGTTTGCAAAGGTAATTGAATGCGGAGACTCTCCGGCAAAAATTGTGGATGATTTAGGCCTAGTGCAGATTCAAGATGAGTCTGTTATAACGTCTGCGATTGATAAGGTCATCCAAGCAAATGCTTCACAGGTCGAGCAATATAAAGCTGGGAAGGTGCAGTTATTTGGATTCTTTGTTGGCCAGGTAATGAGAGAACTTCATGGTAAAGGTAATCCGGAGATGATCAATAAAATTTTGCAAAAAAGGTTACCTTGATTAGCGCGTCTAGACTCGCTTCGCTGTTAGCCACGCTTTGGCTGGCTAATAGTTCCCTTGCAACGACAACTAGTTTTCAATCAGACTCAAAAAATGATCAGCCTGAAACATGCAGTAGCTCTGTTGAAACTGAGCAGGAGAAACTTTTTAATCTGATGAGGAGAGGAGTTGTTGTTATAAAGGCTAAAGCTTATTGTAGCATCAAAAGCGAATTAGAAAGCTTGTGGTATGGCGCTGGATTTTTTGTTGATTTAAAACATGGCTTGATAGTTACAAATGCACATATTGCCGGAGAAATGGCCGTTTGTACATATGAGATAAAATACGGAAATGGAAGAACTGCGGAAGCTAAATTGGCTTACTTAGATCCGTGCTACGATCTCGCAATCCTGGCCGTTGATCCGAAAGATATACCATCATATTGTGCTGAACTTAAACTTTCTGCCAAACTTCCAGCGATCAACCAAAAAGTCTTCGCAATGGGTGATTCCAATTTGGATTCATTTTCTGTGTACTCCGGTACGATATTCAGCGTTAGTAACACATTGTGGCTTAAGTCTTTCCCGGAACAATCGATACAGTTTACGGCCTTCACTGTCGGTGGAGCTAGCGGATCTCCGTGTGCTACATTGAATGGGGATGTAGTTGGAATTTTGTATGGTGGAAAGCTTTCGTCTGGAGCTGCTCTTCCATCTGCCTACATTGTCCCAGTAATAGAGTCAATAAAGCAAGGTAAAAAATTTTGCAGATATTTTCCTGGATTTATCTTATGCTACACAACTGTACAAAAATCCGCTAAATCAGGCACTCTACCAGATGATGCAGTGCACGAATATGAAAAAGAATTTCCAGATGCGGATGATAAAATTATTGTCGTCAATAAGAAATGCGCTGCCTTTTGCGACGAATCAGAAATAGAAGCAGGTGATATTGTCTGGAAAATTGAAGGTGAGTTAATAGGCCCAAATCTGCTTAGGATAGACGAGATAGCATTGAAAAAGGGCGGAAGTCCATTGATTTTCACGGTATATAGACACGGAAAGAAGCTGGACATCAAAGTTAAATTGCACCCGCTAACATCAGAAAGTAAACTGAAGATGTTATCGTTTGCTGGCACGGTATTCTTCGAAACAACAAGCGAGGCTAGGGTTAATTTTGGAACTCGGGATACAGCAGTTATTATGACGGATGGTACGCCTGGATCTCCGTTTATGGAAGTATCATCTCCAACTGAAGGAAATTATTCAGGAGGAGCATTCCAGATCATTTCGATCAATGGGCAGAAAATATCTACTTTAGATGAATTCCTGAAAACTATCCCATCGCTGTTTAAGAAAAGCATGATGGAGGTGACGTTTACAAGACTCGGCGGAGATGGTGAGGACTACAACGTTGTGATGGAATATAGCCCAAAATTCGCAGAAGCTACATATTACTACCTAGGAAAAAATTGCGAGTGGAATATAGAGAAAATCGCAAATCCAAATCAGGAATAGCTAACAGTTTTGACAAACTGATAGGAGTCACATACAGAACTATTCCAGCAAATTGCCAAATTTTGTAAATCTGCTATCAAAAAATAGTTTGACTGTTCCTACTGGACCGTGACGTTGCTTCGCTATTATAATATCCGCCCTATTGTATATCTGCTCCATTTCTGCCCTCCATTTATCATGTTCTGCGGTTCCCTCCTGAGGTTCTTTTCTAGATTTATAATATTCCTCCCTAAAGACGAACATAACAACATCTGCATCTTGCTCAATGGACCCAGATTCCCTTAAGTCAGACAACTGAGGCTTTTTATCATCTCTTTGCTCAACGGCCCTGGATAATTGCGACAGAGCCAATACTGGGATATTCAATTCCTTCGCCAAACCTTTAAGCGATCTAGTTATTTCTGCAATTTCCTGAACTCTATTTTCAGATCCTCGTCTTATTCCACCATGCTCTATCAGCTGTAGGTAATCGATTATTACCAACCCTATATTTTTTTGCCTTTTCAATTTTCTGGCCCTATTGCGTATTTGACTCACAGTGATATTTGGTGTATCATCGACGTATAGCTCGAGTGCTTCAAATTCGCGGCTTATTGACACAAACTTTTCAAATGCGTCCTTCTTGATTTCTCCACGACGAATGTTGTCTGAAGGGATTCCCGATTCGCATGCTAGTATTCTGGTTGCTAGTTGTTCTGCCGACATTTCAAGGGAAAAAAATATAACACCAGATCCCTCCTCTTTCCCGTTCATTTTGGCCTTTGCCGCATTGAATGCTACATTTGTGGCAAACGCAGTCTTTCCCATTGACGGTCTTCCGGCGATCACTAAAAGATCGGAGTTATGAAGCCCCCCTAACCACTTGTCTATAAGTTTAAATCCAGATGTTACCCCAACTATTCTGCTGTCTCTTTTAAAGGCTGCAGTTGCGGCATCTATGGATTCGGTCAGTGCCTCACTAAATGCGATGAGGCGACCCTTTTCAGTTACTCCGTTCGCAAGGTCATATAGATCCTTTTCTGCGGACTCTATAATGTCTTCTGCCTTTCTCGATGCACTTAACACCCTTGCATCGACTGCCGCTTTACTACTAATAGATATGATCTCCCTACGAAGATATAGGTCATAGATAATCTTTGCATAGTCTGAAACGGTTGATAAACCAATAACTGATTCCACTAAATCAAGCAAATATTTCTGACCACCAGCAGCGTGGAAAATTTCATCTACTTTAAGATATGCAGAAATTGTAATTGGATCAGCAACGGATCCAGAATCGCGAAGCTTTGTAATGGCATCGTATATTTTTGAGTGAATCCCGGCCGCAAAGTGGTAGACACAAAAGAAGTCTGGAATGCTGTCGACAACAGAATTATCAAGGATACACGCCCCTAAAAGCGCTTGCTCTGCCTCGATATTATGTAACATTACACTACTCATAGTTCATAAACTATGAGCCAGTTTTAAAAAATATTCAACCGTTATGTGTAAGATTTAACGACTTTCTGCAAATCCGTATTTTTCGATCTTCCTATTCATCGCACAGATAAGTACGAAAGTCGGGATAGCGATGACGTACAGCCACACAGCACATCCCATATTGCTACCGAACAACGACGAAAACAGTAACATCATAAACGGAGTAGCCCCACCTATAACCGCGCCAACTGAATCTGTTATCGAAAAGCCAGAATATCTGCAAGTCGCCGGAAACATCTTCAATACGTATGTCGCAAAACAGCCAGCAACAAGTGCACTAAGGAATGTAACTGTTACCATGTAAAGATATATACTCATCAACGTGAGTTCCCCTGATATCAATAGGCATGCTGGAAAAATTGCTACTATCAACGCTAGCGACCCGTACTTTATCTGCCTCAGTATACCAATCCTATCTGCAATCCTTCCGCATATCATAATCGAAACGGAAATCCATAACAAATCTATCGTACTAAACAGCATACTCTGCGAAACAGAACATCCTGCCTGTTGAAATAGCCTATTACCAAATATCATCGACGAATACGCAAACGACATATACATTGCACTTATTGCCAAACCAGTCGCCGTTTCCAATTTATGGGAACGCCAAAGCTCCCTCATTGGAGTTTTAGAAATTTGTTGCCTGCTTAAGATCTCAACAAAATCATCCGTCTCTGAAATTCTCACTCGCAAAAAGAACACAGTCAATGCCAACAGACCACCGATTATGAATGGAATTCTCCATGTCCATATTGGCATCCCTGCTCTTGTCACAAACCAACACACTAAAGCGGCCACTCCACCTCCAATACACCCAAGAGCCACTATGTTTGCCGATGAACTTGTCCGCTTATTCCCAACTTCATAATTATGAATGAGTACTCCAGCATACTCAGCACCCTTAAAAATCCCCTGCAGTAGCCTAAGAACGATAAGTGTGATCGGAGCTGCTACGCCGATAACACTAAACGTCGGAAGAATTCCTATCGAAAAAACCGGAACCCCTATCCCAATAATGCTTATCAAAAGAGCTTTCTTTCTGCCAACCCTATCACCGAGCGGCCCGAATGTCACAGATCCAATCGGTCCTGTCAGAAATAGTGCGGCGTACGCGGCATATGAAGATAACAATTGAATGATTGGGTCAACGGAGTTTCCAAAGTAAAGCGGAGCCATGACCACCGCCAAAAATCCATTTATCACATTGTCAAAGCTAATAACAAAATGACCAGCAACGACAGCTTTGTTAAAACTCATCGAACATACGTTGAAAAGAGAGCGCACTACGGTCATTCTAGTTTGCGTTATTGTAAAAGTCAATATAAATTAAATGTGTTTTTGTTATATTTTTATAGACAACTGCGTAATAATTCACTGTTTTTAATCACACAATTAGTTACAAAAATTCATGAAGTTGAAACAAAGAAATCTGTTTTTTCAGATTTAACGCGAAAAGAGATTGCCATAAAGGCAATGGAATAGTTTTTGATAAGAGGAATTTTTATGAATATGGGAAATGATTTTTTCCACTCATTTGAGCGATGAAAATGATGAGTAACGGTCCAATTGTGTGAAATTTTGGTGCGAATGGAAAAGCAGCCTTCAGCAGATCGCAAATAACTTATTTGGCTTTAGTTGTGGCCAATTGAAATTTAAAATTAAATCTTCTATACTCAGCACATGCATCAGTGAATGTGTCGAGTAGTATGTTTCACGAGATCGATTTGGATGGCGCAAAAGATCTGTACCGTAAGCTTGTACTGGCTAGGTTCTTTGAAGAACAGGCGGCGGTGTTGTATTCTCAAGGCCATATCTATGGTTTCTGCCATTTGTATATAGGCCAAGAGGCGGTCATTGCTGGTCTGTCACATGTAAAGCAACCTCAGGACAGTGTGGTTACTAGCTACAGAGACCATGCTCACATGCTTGCTCTTGGAGTTCCGCCAAATGTTATTATGGCCGAGTTATGTGGGCGAACACAGGGTTGTTCGAGAGGCAAGGGTGGCTCAATGCATATGTACTGCAAGGAACGGAATTTCTACGGTGGTAATGGTATCGTTGGAGCTCAAGTCTCAATAGGAGCAGGCCTTGCCTTCGCTCACAAATACAACGATGACGGAGGAGTGGCTTTTACGTTTTATGGAGACGGGGCTGCCAATCAAGGGCAAGTTTTTGAAGCGTTTAATATGGCGTCTCTTTGGAAACTTCCTGTAGTCTTTGTTCTTGAAAATAATCATTATGCCCTTGGAACAGCGGAGAACAGGGCCGTATCTGGGAGTGGACTTTCCACAAGGGGAGATTCATTTGGAATTCCAACAATCATGGTGGATGGTATGGATGTTTTCGATGTCATAAAGAAATCTAAAAACGTTATTGAAAAAGTCAGATGTGGAGATGGGCCTGTGATATTGCACATGGATACGTACCGCTATAAGGGGCATTCTATGTCGGATCCAGCAAATTATCGCTCTCGTGATGAAGTTGAGAATATAAAAAAAACAAGAGACCCAATTTTGAATACAAAGAAAATTCTATTAAGTGACTTTGGCGTTTCAACTGATGATTTAACTAAAATAGAAAATGAAACCAAAGTAGTAGTTGAAACGGCTGCAAGATTCGCAATTGAGTCTTCAGAACCAGATAGTTCAGATTTGGAAAAGGATGTTATTTTATGAGTAAGACTACCAGTTTTAGATTGGCAATACGAGACGCCATCGCCGATGAAATGCGGAGAGATCCGCGAATTTTCCTGATCGGTGAAGAGGTTGCTCAATATCAAGGGGCCTACAAAGCTAGCCAAGATCTTTTGAAGGAGTTTGGTCACAAGAGAGTTATAGATACCCCGATAGCTGAGTATGGTTTTGCTGGAATAGGAGTAGGAGCAGCTTTTGCAGGACTTAGACCAATTGTTGAATTCATGACTTTTAACTTCGCGATGCAAGCGATTGATCACATCGTTAATTCAGCGGCGAAGACGTTGTATATGTCTGGAGGGTCGATAAATTGCCCAATTGTTTTTAGGGGGCCAAATGGAGCGCCTCGCAATGTTGCAGCTCAACATTCTCAGTGTTTTGCAAGTTGGTATGCTCATTGCCCAGGCCTTAAGGTGGTCGCTCCATATACCGCCATAGAGGCAAATGGCCTATTGAAGGCGGCAATTCGTGATGACAATCCAGTTGTTTTTTTAGAACATGAAAGTCTGTATGGCAAGAATTTCGAAATTCCAGATAATGAAATATTGCCGATGCCACTTGACAGAGCAATAGTTGTGAGAGGTGGCGCCGATGTTACAATAACGGCTTTTTCAATATCCGTTGATCAGGCCTTAAGTGTTGCGGATGAGCTACAAAACAAACATGGAATATCCGCTGAGGTTATTAACTTGGTCAGCCTTCGGCCGATTGACAAAGATACGATCATAAAATCTGTTAAAAAAACTGGTAGAATTTTGAATATCGAGGAAGGCTGGCTGGAATGTGGAATTGGCTCCGAGATTATATCGATAGTTATTGAAGATGCATTTGATTACCTTGACTGCGAACCAAAGAGAGTAGCGACCGCCGGAGTCCCAATGCCATACTCAAAAAATCTGGAACAACTTGCATTACCAGATACAAATCAAATCGTTAATCTGATCAAATGTATGTGCCGCTTAAATTGATCATCAATTGTCAATCAAATTCGTAATAGTACACTATTATATAGGGGGATTGCCCTACAATTGCGAGACATTTATCCGAAAGTTGGCATATATTCATTCAGCAAAACCCGCTTTAAATCGCCGCGCAGGTAGTGAAACAACAATCTAAGTGACAAATTTACCATTTCCACGTTCCTTGGAGTTACCCAACTTCGTTTCCTAAGTCTCGACAAATAATGCCTCGTCAAACTGTTGTCCTACTATCGGAAAAGTCAGATCTTTCCCTGTAAACAGCTGTTTCTTAGGTATCGGTTTATGAAATCCATCGTAGTTATCCGTTACAAAATCTCTTCCTTTTATCCCGATTTCTTCTAAAAATTCCTTCAAAGTTCTATGATTACGCTTGCCAATCTTCATGGATGTACTCAGAAAAACAAGAATTGTGGAAGCAAATATGCACGATTTATGATAGACCATATAGAGAAGCTATGGTGAAGCTTGCCAAAGAGGAGATCGAGGATCACCATTAGCCAAGACCACCCTGTTTAATCTCCTCTAGAATAGAGAATATCTTTGAGGAGGTAACACAATGGAAAATAGGTGGAGTGGAGCAGGCAAATTAGCTATGATGGGATCAATTACACTAGTTACGATTGGAACAACGCAACTAATAGCCGCAAGTCGAATATCAACGGCGAAGACGGATGGCTACAAGTAGGAATGCGCTGGGAAGAATAGGAGCGCGATAGCAATGAGCATTTTTGATCTCTTACAGTGGATCCGGCGGAATCCAGATGGACTGAAGAAACCGCTGAATGTGGAGGCGAAAAAAAACCAGCAAAAGAGGTAACCGATTGGCTAGGATGGTATAAACTCGTGGATGAAGGAGGAGCGCTATCTTGGAGAGTGACGAGTGAAAATGAAATGGTAGCTGATGAACAATATATCGACCGAACGATAGAAGCGAATATAACGGAGACAATAGACGCATTTGTAGAGATATGCAAAGCCCGGCAGATCCCGGGATTTGGGGTGCAAGTACTCTTAAGTAAGAGGGATGAAATCATAACGAGAACTGACTCATCATGAGAGGAAGCAGTCGACGAGCACAACAGAGCAGTTAAAAGCACTGGTGGGAAAGAAATGGTACGTACCCAAGAACAGAGCAACAGAATTACCAGAAGCCGAACGGATACACGGAATGAGGGTGATACTGGAGAACGTAAGCACGAATCGCGCAACGCTGTACGAACTGAACACAGAAGGGGAAAGATTTACGGTAGAGAAGGAGGACGAAGGAATAGAGAGGGAGGTCTACACGAGATGGGAGAAGAAGAAAATTGAATCAATCGTGCTACGCTTCACACCCAACAGGAAAAGAGGCTCGGAAGCCCAGAAGCTCAGGGAGATCGAGTTCAGAACCAGAGAAAGCCCTAGTGGGGAGACGGCCGTATATGATCTAGTTATTCCCTACAGGAGAGCGAAAGAATGGCACTTCCTGTCGAAGAAGAAGAGAAGAGCGGTAAGGATGGATCTGAGCCCAGAACTCGAAGAGGGATATCGAGTGAATCTGATGGCAGCGAATGAGTTCACCAGGAATCTAGGGGTACCGATCGAGCTTATATCAGCTAAGTTGGGAGCGAGTTATCATAGGGAAGCCATTATATACCCACTACCGAACACCACCGAGAAAATTGTCGAGATACCAACGGGTGACAACAATAGAACGAGCCTCTGCATCGCACTGAGGCTGGTAGAGAAAGAGGAAGACCCAAAAAGACAAGCAGCATACGCAGCAGCGTTGGCAATATCCAGGACAGGTGGAATGCTCGGACCTCAAGCGTGGCAGAGGTTAGCTGACGAAACCGGACAGACTATTAAGCTGTACACGAAGCGGGTAAACGGTATGAGGAGAGGTGAGGAAGTTCTCGGACTTGAAGAGGAAGCGACTTGCACACCAGCGGACGGCGAACCACACCCCGTAGAATACATAGCGGTGAGTGGCAAGCAATACAACCTGATGATACCCGCAAGGGAATTCGAACGCATTGAGGAATACATGTTAGGGAGGCAAGTGAGAGACGGACTCCCAACGTTCTAGACTCGCTTGCATCTAAGATTGAGACGCTCAGGCGCCTCTATCTTAGCTTTTTTTTTTGCCTAGTGCTCCAGGGCTCGTTTTGTCAGAACCCTACCCCTCGGAGTTTTTTTTATATCAGGTCACACTAAATGAGATAAAGGTCAATAACAGCTTCACTTCGGACGTACGAAAGAGGAAAGCGGACGTTAACTTTGTACGTTGATTAGCAAACTACATACAAACCACAACTGTGAAACGTGTCGTCAGCACGTGGAAGACATTATGCGGGAGGAAGAAATGAGTTTGACAAAGCTAACAATTTTAGAACAAGAGTTCAAAGTGCAAGTCTATGTCTAAGAAAAAAGAAAAACTATATACTACACAAAATAGCAGATGGAAGAGAAAAATTGGATATACTCAGAAAAACAAGAATTGTAGAAGCAAATGTACACGATTTATGATAGACTATATAGAGAAGCTATGATGAGACTCGTCAAGGGGGAGACCGATCACCATCGTCGCTAAAACCAATCTACAACTACTCTCCCCCAAGGCTGAAAGGAAATCAAGGAGGAAGTAGGAATGAGGAAGAGAAAGAACGGAATATAGTCGTGGTAGCTGCGGAAAAACTCCTGGCAGCGCTGCTAATGTGGAGCACCGTGAATGCAAGCGAACAAGATAGCGAGTCAACACCAGGCGTAGTGAGAGACGAAACAACACAAGAGGATAACCCAAGGGACGAATACACGAACCCACCTTCTATCACCAGAGGGGAAATTGCCAATGGAGAGGCATGGAGGAAAGTAGAGGAGCTGCTACAAGCGGTTGCGAACGGAGAAGTTGAATGGCGGAATATCATGAGGGGCAACGTAAAAGATGGCAAACACACCCTTGGTGAGCATTTGCTAGCGAAACACGAAAGTCTGGAAGTGAATAAACCGACGCTGACAATCAATGGCTATGGAATAACCTTGGATAATCAACTTCCGGAGGAGCAAGCCATTGGTTGGTACAAACGGCTCTAATGAGTTGGCAACAATGCAGAGACATTGAATACAAGGCACTGATACCGCAAGAAGCAACGACACCTCGGGGTTGGGAAACACAAGGTGAGGGAGGCTATAAGAACAGAATACCAATGAAATGGATCACAACGAAAATACATCCCTGTCCGTCGATACCGGCGGGTATCTGGGTGAACACATTTAAGATCACCCTGGGATACCCCAGTGGCATGTTCAGGAATGTCGCAATATGGAGAACAATGCTGATAGGAACCCTAGCAGAGTAACCTTCACAGAGGGGACAGAGTTCGAGTGGGCTAGGAAGAATTATATAATTGGGTGGTATGAATACCCCATGCGGGGAATATCATTGAATTATTATGATACCCATCCCAGTCAGCAGCGTAACCAGTTGCAGCTATGCACGCTGGTACCGGTGGCCTGGTCGGAGGAAGGACAACAGGTAGACGAACGTAGGTGTGTTGGATTTACGATAATGGAGGGCGGCAATCATGCGATCCCCGGCCACTCACGAGAATGGGACGAACACAGAACCAGAGGCACGGAACCGGTAGACGAGGAACTACGGCAAACGACGGTACCAGAAACATCTGAAACGCAGACTGAGGAGGCGGAAGGAGGGAGCACGGACGGACAACCGGAAGTAGAAGCAGAATTAGCTGAGTTACCCACAATGACAGAAGAAGAAGCGATCGACGGATCGGACGAGCCGGGATCAAGAGGCGATCAACGACGGGAACGAGGCATACCACCGAACCCCGAGGGCGGAGACACGCGAGGACAAGAACCTACTCCACAACCGCATATTCCGTACCTGTGCAATGGGATTCGGGGGAACATACAAGCAGATGAAGAAGATGATGAATGCAACAGTGATGCTATAATGTACGCAGAACCGGACACGATAGGAAGTGGAATACTCTTCAGAATACCAGTCGAAGCGAGCAAGAACGCCGACGGGATAAGAGCGGCCTTCCTGGGAAGCTGGAGGATCATGATCGATACCACCTTGAAAAAACGAGGCAGTAGGATGATGGTGAAACCGGACGAATCTGGATTCTGGAGAAACCTCGCGAAAATGTCGGGGATGAACATACTGATATATGAAGAACAAGGGTGTGTGGACACCGCAGGCAGGTCATGTATGAAGCTCGTACAACGTAAAAGCTCTGGATACTTCAGCGAGAAGATAACGAGCACCATCTTACTGTTTTGGGACGGCACTCATTACGACCCTCTATGCCCTGCGAAGGATAAGGACGGAATAAAGAGAATCATAAACCAGAAGAATCTAAGAAAGAAACCGGTATCCTAGAATAGGGGTGCTTAGGCGCCTCTATCTTAGCCTTTTTGGTCTAATGCTCCAGGGCTCGTTTTGTCAGAACTCTACCCCTCGGAGTTTTTTGTATCAAACCACACTGAATGAGATAAGGTTCAATCACTTCCTCAATTGTGTTTGCAGATTCACAGAGAGCTGCCGAAATGGTATCGATACCAACAGGGCCACCGTTAAAGAGATCTTTAATAACTCCGAGGTATTTTTTGTCTTCAGAATCCAGACCCAATGGATCAACATTTAACCGATTCAAAGAATCTTTGGCAACGTCATGCGTAATTTTACAACTATCATTTAGACTTGCAAAATCGCGAACCCGCCTAAGGAGCCTATACGCTATTCTCGGAGTTCCCCTTGATCTCAAAGAAATCTCAAGAGCAGCCTCATCATCTATCTCACAACCCAAAAGATTGGAATTTCTAATGACTATCGAAACAAGCTCTTTTGGTTCATAAAACTCGAATCTAAAAGGTATGCCAAATCGCTCCCTTAAAGGCTGAGACAACAATCCAAGTCTCGTCGTCGCTGCAACGACGGTAAATTGAGGGATATCGATTCTCAGAGATTTAGCCGATGTGCCTTCCCCTATCATTATATCGATTTTAAAATCTTCCATAGCTGGATACAACATCTCTTCTACCGCTGAATTCATTCTATGAATTTCATCGATAAACAAAATTTCGAATTCACTTAGGTTCGTTAGAATTGCTGCAAGATCCCCAGGTTTTGTTAATATTGGACCAGAGGTTATCTTTATCGCTGCACTCATTTCGTAAGCTACTATCTGAGCCATTGTAGTTTTCCCGAGGCCAGGAGGACCAGCCAGTAAGACGTGATCCAATGACTCTCCTCTGTTTTTGGCTGCTTCTATAAAAATCGCTAAATTTTTACAAATCGCCTGCTGTCCTGTAAAACTAGATATAGACCTAGGTCTTAGAGAACGATCTGTCACGACATCCTCTTGGATCCTTTCTGGAGAAACCACTCTCTCCGTTCCGCTAGTGTGCGAATATGTCATATGATTCATCCGTCAGTAGATCCAATTCTACTCTTGTCTGCAAAAACTCGAAGCATCTCTTTGATAACTCACTTCGACCCTCTCTAACAAGCATCATATCAAGTTTCTTTTTCAGTCTATGAAGGTACAACACATCGGTTGCAGCGTATTCCTTTTGTTGCTCAAGAAGCTCGTCAGCGCCCCAATCACTACACGTCTGCTCTTTGGAAATTTCAATACTCAGCATGTCTTTGCAAAGCTCCAGCAAACTATGGCTAGCAGCGTAAGTTCTCACTAATTTTGAAGCTATCTTAGTACAATAAATATTCTTCGGCATGATTTTAAGATATCGGTAAAACATCATCATATCAAATCTAGCATAATGAAATATTTTTAAAACATCACTATTACCTAGTAATTTCTTTATGTTAACTGCTTTAGAATAATCACCTAACTGAACGAGATAGCATTTATCATCTCCCGCTGAAAACTGAGAGAGACAAAGCCTGTCTCTGTACGGCAATAACCCCATAGTCTCTGTATCAACAGCGACAGCCTCACAATTTTCGAAGGCATGCGGTAAATCATTCTTAAATACCTCAATCTCCATGGGCTGGATTTACCACAACAAGGATTTTCGTACATCGTACCACATCCGATGTAAAAGCTAAAAAATTTATTAAGCCCATCGATGGCGTGCTACAATTCACATGTGTAGTGAAATGAATTTGGATAAACATGGAATCGAAGGCCAACGCTAGATCATGGATCATTTGGGGACTTGCTACTATCTTCTATCTTTACGAGCTAGTTTTAAGGGTTTCACCAAGCGTAATGACAAACGATCTTATGGAAACGTTCAATGCGACCTCGACCGTTCTTGGGATTCTGGTTTCTTTCTACTACTACTCATATACAATTCTTCAGCTACCCTGCGGGATTATTCTCGATAAATTAGGACCTAGGAATCTCGTTGGAGTATCGGCAGTACTTTGCATTATAGGCGCCTTGCTGTTTGCTAGCTCCGATAAAATTTATATAGCTCAGATAGGAAGATTCTTGATCGGAGCTGGATCGGCTTGTGCCTTTGTCAGTTGTTTGCAGATAGCTGCCAATTCGTTCCCCAAGAAGTATTTTGTCATCCTAGTTGGCATAACGAACATGATGGGGACGTTCGGAGGATTGCTCGGTGGCTTTCCAATTGCAAGATCAGTCAACAGCATTGGATGGAGAAGTACGACGTTCGTGCTATCTGCAATCGGATTTGTGATTGCTGTTTTGATTTTTGCAATAATCCCAAAGACGCAAAAGAAACAGGAGCAAGAAAATAGGTCTGGGGAATCCGCAATAAGTTCTGTTATTGCCCTTCTAAAAAACAATCAGGTGGTTCTGCCAAGCGTAATATCTGGCCTAATGTACCTGACTATTTCTGTTTTTGCTGAATTATGGATAGTTCCGTTTTTCATGGCCAAGTTTGAGATCAATAATGAAACGGCATCTCTAGCATCTGCCGTTATTTTCATCGGAGTAGCAGTCGGTAGTATAGCGCTTGCAATTTTTGCAAGGAGGATTAAAAGCTATGTAAAGACAATTAAATTTTCTGCTATTCTCACTGCTTTATCTTTTTTACTTCTAATATTCGTTTCTGATAATTTATATTCATCATTCGTTATAGTTTTTGTGATCGGATTCCTAACTGGGGCACAGGCAATAAATTTTACTTGCGCCAAAAACAATGCGCCAGAAGTTCCAGGCACAACGGTTGCTTTGTCAAATTGCATCGTCATGCTAATAGGGGCGATATTCCAGCCACTCATTGGAGTTTTACTCGATTTTTTCTGGACAGGAATTATTGGAGAAAATGGCCTAAGAGTCTACGACGCTGTTTGTTATAGAAATGCGATAATTGTAATACCAGCGAGCTTGGTTGTTGCTTACCTGTTATCATTTTTCCTAAAAGAAACAATCCACCTAGAGCATGATTAAATTATTTTTTGTGATATGTTCGTTGTCAAATTTTTGTTCATTTGCAAATAGTGAAAAGTTAGCGATATCACATTTACCACTGTCTCGCGGTTTATCAAAAACATTCCCAAATGTAAAGGCAACGTGCTTTGTTATAGTCAATGCCAATACTTGGCTTGTAGTTCATGAAAAAAACTCAATGAAAAAAATCCACAAAGGCACATTTTCATACTCCGACAGAGAACAACTCACTTTGTGCGAGATGTGTAGTGCATTTGCCGATTCAGTCGAAAACAATGAAATAAATTTTTTTAGATCGGAAATGTCGGGGGTCGGAGGAGCATGCATGTACATCAATAAACATTCATGTAAGTTTTTCATTGTACTATATGGACTTTCTTTTGAGGATGAGGTAGCCAAGGATATCGCCGCCATCTGTAAATGGTGCGATAGATTCGTCGTTACAAAGGCTTCTGGAAAAAGCAAATGCGTCGCAGAAATCCCAGTATTTTATGGAACAAAACATAGGTTCCAAATCATCAGTAACGAAAAAGCTGACTACATATTGCTCTGGAAAGACCAAACAAAACAAATAAGAAAAGTCTACAGATATAGAACGGCGCTGGCGGCTCCTGTTCAAAAGAATATGGAAATTGGAACGATTGATTATATTACCGATACATTTCAAAATCCAATAACAAAACCAATTGTAGCTTGTATTGACATCCCGAGGGCTGGAGTTTGGCAAAATATAAAAGATTCGATTACATATTTAATCTTTGGCTCATCTTGATAGTCTAGCTCAAAATACTGTTTCAATCCCTCAAATATTTCGCCGAGCAGTGTGTTCGCTTGCTTCCTCATCGGCGCGGCGAACTCACTGCTCTCGCGATAGTTCCTATCGTTATTCAATCCCACAGCTGCTGTAGCTCATGTCGGGGTACTGCCTTTGTATCCGTTGAGCTTCGCTCTCTTCCGGCTCTTCCTCCCGGATTATCTCGTCCTCATTCAGTTCGGTACTTCCGCCATCAAGCATATTCTGAACCTGCTGTATCAGAATTGCATCCATTTTCATCAGTTGTGCACAAAATCTTGCGTCTGCGTCGGTCATACTACGATCTCTGCGGCAGAATTTGGTTATCATTCTCAGTGCTGCTATTGCGGTGTATGGATTGTATCCAATGAGTTCAGGATTGTTTCGGAGACAACGATCCAGGTTTCTCATTGCTAGATCGATGTCCACTCCCCCTTCAACGTTATACTCATGACTCTCCATAACCGCTGCTATTATCTTCTCACATAGTTCGTCGCCTTCTATAATTGCTTCCCAGGTTTTCCTCATATGCTTCTCCGCGGTGAGCACTCTCGTCATGCTTAATGCATCGGTTTCTGCTCTTCTCAACAGCACCCTTTCTGTGTTTTGGAGTTGTCTCATGTACTCGTCTATTTCCTCTTCGCTAGCCTGACTTCCGCCGATTGACGATGTCCCTCCGACATTCTTTATAACCTCCCTCACCATATGTGCCCCAAACGTCGCTCTGCAGGCTCCAATGCTGTACTCATTCAATATGTTACCTATTGCGTTGCATGCTTGTTTGTGTTCCAGGTCTTTCCTGCGTTCGTCATTATAGCATCCGGTGACCAATCGCTTCTCCGCTATCTCCACGTAGTCGATAAGTTCCCAGCAGTACTTTATCAACTCCCCAGCTGTAGCTCGGTTTCTACTGCTTGCTATCTCGTCTTTCGGTTGCTGTGCGGCTCCGTATGCTACACCCGTCATAACCGCACTGCTAAGTCCAATTACCGCACATATTAATTTCCTCATGTTCATTTTTATCTCCGTAAAAAAAATTGGTTAATTCCAATCCACAGCATAGCCCCTGCAAAACACAGTTTAACTGGGCCGTGGTCCTCTTCATTCCGCGTACAACCGTATATTGTCTTCCTGCTACCGAGTTCCCTCTCTAAGAGCATCCATGACCATACGATCGACGTTATAATACAGTTTCGTCGTCGTTAGGTTGTAACCTTGTTCTGACAATCCATCCTGTATGTTTCACATAGTATCACATTTAATCCAGTTAATCAAATATTTCGCTGAGCAGTGTATTCGCTTGCTTCCTCATCGGCGCGGCGAACTCACTGCTCCTGCGATAGTTTTCTACCGCTCGCTGGTTTCTATAGGGTTTCTGGAGTTATTGCAATTCGAATTCTGTTCCATTGAGTTC
>JAITPA010000025.1 GCA_031289695.1 Holosporales bacterium | reverse complement strand
GTGAAGGAAATGGCACCGAAAGTTGTATATACAAATTGAAAAGGCTTTTTCGGAAAAATTCAAATGAATCAAAAACTAAATCAAGAACATTTAAAGATGCTTTTTACAAATGGCCTAGGAGTTATTCTTTGGCGAATAGTGAAGCATATTAAGAAGAACGAATATGTAATACTGAATGATACTGGCACAAAATACGTAAAGAAATCTTTCAGAGATTGGACGAGCGACATATAACAAAATGCCACATTTCATCTATGATTATGGTCTTGCATGATTCGGAAACTTCAGATCTCTCAAGACCTCCGGCGTATTTCCTAACCCACTTGTACGGCATATAGACCTAAAACTAGCCACAAACACGGTGTGAAATAGAACGGCTAAATCTTTCATGGCCTGTGGTTTTCCACGGGATTTACGATCGTTGAATACTTTCCCGCACCGCTTGCATTTGTACCTCTGATTACCACTTTTTGCAAACCCATATTTTACGATACTCTCAGAGTTACATTCCCGACATGTCTTTAACACTTTCTTAATACCTTAGACAAATCTTGCTCAAAGTTTAGATGTTTTTTTCGGTCTTAGCAACTTTTTAATTAGATGTCTCAGCAAATTTTCTGGTTTGCAAGCCACGTTATTTGTCTTTTCGCGTAACGTCTAGAATTGATTTTCGATTTTTCTATCATTTCACTGGCTGAATACATTCCATCGATATACATTACTATCTCCTTGGCGCCTATTGCGTTAAAAATTGGATACGTTGCAAATATCTCTTGTCTATTAGGGTTATTTATCTGATGAAGTAAATTTTCAACTTCATTAATTGCTCCATTCTTCAACATCTCATCGAATCTTCCATTTATTCTTTCGTATAATTCTTGTCTGTCGTATTTCATAATTTCATATTCGTATGTTACGTTATCCATAAAAGTCTTTTTTGGCATGTTTCTAAAATCTAATATTGACATTCCAGTCTCTAAAAAAATTTCATATGCTCTAATTACTTGATGATGTTTATCGGAAGTAATAACTGATTTTAGTCTAGGATCTTGCTTGTATAGCGCATCACAGACTTCACCATAATTCATTCCTAAAACGTTAGCTCTGATGTTGTTACTTATCTCTGGCATTGGTGATATTCCATTGACGAGCACGTTTATATATAGCCCTGTTCCGCCAACGATAATCGGAACTTTTCCAGAGCTGATGGTCTTTTCAATTTCGACCGATGCAAGATGTGCCCAATCGACCACAGAAGATTTTCTGTTATACGTGAGGTAGCAGAATAATTTATGCACAACTCCATCTAAATCTTTGTTTTTAGGGACTGCCGTTAAGATCTTGAGAGAATCGTAGATTTGTAAGCTATCGCAGTTAATTACTTCTCCATCAACGGATTTTGCTCTTTCTACAGCATATCCTGTTTTACCGGAGGCCGTTGGACCAGCAATTATCAAAACTTTTCGCATACCAGGATATACTGTTACTTTTTGCAGTCTTTAACCAACCTTTGTACTGCGATTGTCTGCCTGCGCCACTTATCTACACTTACAGACGGAGAACCGGCAACCTTACATTTATCTGGAATATCTCTCATAACACCGGATTGAGCTGCTATCGTTACTTCGTTGCCAATCGACAAATGTCCAGTTATACCAGCTTGTCCACCAAATACACATCTGTCTCCGATTTTGGTACTTCCTGCTATCCCAGTTTGAGCTGCTATAATGCAGTAATCGCCAATTTCAACGTTATGCGCAATATGAACCATATTATCAATGCGAACATGGTTTCCTATTCTGGTGTCATCTAGGCTACCCCTATCAATCGTGCAATTCGCTCCTATTTGTGTATTGTTTCCTATGATGACCCTTCCTATTTGTAATATGTCTGTTATCCCCGCATTTCCGGCATGAAATCCAAATCCATGTTGGCCTATTCTTGCCCCAGTTTTTATATACGCAGATTTTCCAATCAGTGCATAACCAATTGTCACATTAGGTTCGATATATGAGTTCTCTCCGATTTCAACGCCTCGCAAAATGACTGATCCATTTCCTATAAAAGTCCCTCGCTTTACGACAGCTCCACTTGAGACAACTGCAAAATCAGATATGTGGCAGTTAGCTTCAACAACTGCTTCCTTAGATACATATGTATTCTGCGATACATAAGATCCATGTGTCTCATCATTTATTGAATAGAATTCCTTCAACAACACAGCAAGGGAGTGATAGGGTTCGTCTACAATAAGTGAAACTATTGATTCAGGAACTAGGTGTACATGCTTCTTAGATACAATACATGCAAATGCAGATGTTCTCGATAATTGCTCGGTATATTTAACGTTGTGGAAGAACGTAATATCAGAATGAGAGGCGCCTTCTATAGTTGCAACATCTATGATTTGCTTCATAGGAAAGCAATTTTTAGGCTGCTCTATATTGAGAATTTCACAAATCCTCCCGATTGTTAAGAACTCTTTTTTGCTAAAAAATCTTGGGTCAATCATTTTTTCATTTCCTCCAAATTTATGCTTGGAAGCTCGTTATCAAGCTCCTTTATTACAACATCTGTAATATCTATGTCGCTCGAGTTATAAAAAACAGATATTGAGTCCCTTGTACCTTTATTTATTACAGTGCTTAACTTTGCTGCATTTGCAATTCTATCAATTACTTTAGTAACTGTTGCCTGAATGCGCTCTGTAACCTTCATATCGGTATTTCTGATTGCTTGAATTTCAGAGTTATATTTGGCAGACAACTCCGCCCATTTCACTTCAATTTTCGACATCTCTCTCGTTTTCTGTTTCTGGGAGAGCTTCTGGTTGTTTTTGACTTTATCATATTCCATCTTTATGTCGCCTTCTGATTTCCGCATCTTCGCGAGAACGTCAGCGAACATCTTAGCAATTTTTTCATGCGATTCAAAACACTTTGCACTTGACTTGAGCTTTTCTCCATCGAGAACTGCGAGCTTTACAGTACTGAAATTTAGATCGTCGATTTGTGAATACGTCACGCGAGAGCGCTGAATCAAAAAGACAGCGAAAGTAACGACGGCCAACAACACAAAAAACCCAACGATCGTACTTCTGTTCGGAGCCACTAGCAAATCTCAAACGAAACCACCAGCAGTGTATGATACGACGTCTTTAAGCGTTTGTACATATACAAAAAGGTTTGTTGTTATCTTTGGCCAAAACAATTAACTAAAAATTAACTTATTTTTTATAGAATCATTGTAGGATCTTATAGAAATGAGTGCAATATATTATGTTTTTGCAGAGCGCAAAATCAATTTTGATAAGTTGCATGTTAATTATTTGTTGTTGTTTTGTGTATAAAAACAAGAATGACTTAATTAATTTTTATCAAAGAATTTCCACTAAAAGCGACCCTTCTCAAGATGATGAAAAAAATGATAATGATCTGGATTATTTGTCAGACGATATGGTCACTTTTGAAAAACATTATGATCCTGTCTCTGATTATGAAAAACATTTTGGTGATGTCCAGGATATTGTTGAGAGGGGAGAATTAGTTGTCTGTGCAAAGATTGATGATTATAACGTTCTGTTCCAAATGAAAGTTAATGATAAAAGATATATTGGAGCAGATATAGATTTTGCGAAACAAATTGCGGCGGCTCTCGGTGTTCGGCTATCTTACAGAATGATCTATAAAACCTATGATGATGTAGTTGATGCAATAGCAAGGGGTGATGGTGATATAGGCATTGCGAAGCTCTCTTACACAAGCGAAAGAAGTAAAAAAATTTTATATACCTCTTCATATGCAAAATTTAAAAAAATGGTGTTAATTAACAGAATTTTCTTTGAGAAAGCTCGAAAAAACACATTAAGGCAGTTACTTAATAATAGGGATGTTGCTGTAGGAGTTGTTAAAGGATCTAGTTATGAGTCTTTTTCTCAGACGATGTTTCCTAATGCAACAGTTATAGCAGAAGAAAATTGGAATGACGATATTATACAATACCTAGTTAAAGGAAAGATAATGGCGACAATGAGAGATGAAATTAGAATAAAGTCCCTCCTGAAGTTGCATCCTGATTTATTAATAAAATTAATGCCAATTATTATTTCGGATGAGAATGATTCTATTGCTGCGATAGTAAACCCAAACAGTTCTCAGTTCTTACATTGGCTTGATAAATTTATAGAAACAGAAAAAAAAGTCGATACAGCAGATTCGATTCTAAAAAAATATGAGGATTACGTAAAATGAAATTTTTCTGGAAGTCTATTGAAATAGTTGTATATAGGCCACTTTGCGCCATGAAAAATGCTGGTGCAAAATGCAATACGTTTTTTGAGAGGAAAATAATATGAAACTGGGAAATGGATATATAACTTTATTTTTTGCAACAAGTGCTGTTTTCGTTGGATTTTTTCTTCCTGCAATAGGGACAATGTTTAAACCTTTTGCTAATGTGTTCCTGACTTTCCTTTCTATATCCATTATTCCAATAATATTTTCATCAGTTACTTTAAGTATTATGAATCTAGTTTCAGGAAAATCCGAAAAGATAAAAATATCTAGAATAGTGGCTGTATTTTCAATGGCGTTAGTTGTTGCAGGAGTTATAGGAATATTATGCAGTCTCGTTTTTAATCCGAGTCAAAGCATTGCACAATCCGAATTTGTGTCTAATATGATTTTTCATGAAATGCAAAAATCAATTGCTGTCGTTTCAATTAACGAACCATTTAATTTTATGAAAAATTTTAATTTTGGAGATTTTTTAGCTACGTTGTTACCTAAAAATCCTTTTGAAGCTTTTGCCAAGGGAAATGTTATTCAAATCCTTGCAATATCCATATTGATTGGAGTTTCTGTATGTTTCTTGTCTGTAAGAAAACAAACAAGAATATCCGGAGCTTTATCAACATTGATGGATGCTTTTAAGGCTATGCTTTCGATTTCAACAAAAATTCTACCCATTGGAGTGTTTTTACTCTTATCGAGTAGTCTAGCAGAAATTAGTGTAGACGTTTTGTTGTCCATGAAGAATTTTTGTCTGAGCGCAGGAATTGGTTTTCTGATCATTATAACAATTGGCGTAATAATAATGTGGTTGTACAGCCCAATTGGTTTATTTAGATCAATTGTTGCCCTTAAAGAATCAATTACAATAGCTTTTTCTACTTGTTCAAACCAGGCTACTCTTCCATTCCTCACATCTTCTTTAACTAATAAATTTAATTTACCAGAAAAGGCAGTCGACTTGTCTATTCCTCTTGGGGTAACTATGTGCAGAACCAGTAATGCCGCTTATTATGCCTTTGTTTCTGTGTTTATAGCTTCTCTATACAATGAACCATTAAGTTTTTTGCAATACGGATTTATTGTTTTTGGAGCTATATTAACAAGTCTTGCAGCATCGGGTGCCTCTGGAATTATAGCAATAACAATGATATCCATCATATTGGATCCATTAAATTTACCAATAGGGTCAATTGCGGTAGTGCTTGTAGTTGTGGAGCCTATTATGGATCCTATAAGGACAGTTACATCTTTAATCATGAATGCAGCTTTATCATGTGCAGTAGTTAATATGAATAAAAAGAGGAAAGATTATGAGACACCTAACTAAAAAGTTGAATAAATTTGTTTGTAGCGAAGCAAGTCTCTCCTTTTCATTTTTTTAGCTGGTATTTCTTGATTATTTTCACATTAACGTTTTTAATGTTAGGTGTCAACCCAATCACATGCACGAACTTCATTGACATTAAGAAAAAATGCGTTATATCATATGTGTCATAATGGGGTATGGCCAAGCGGTAAGGCAACGGTTTTTGGTACCGTCATTCCCAGGTTCGAATCCTGGTACCCCAGCCAGCTCGGGGCATATTTGTTTAGTTTGTGTTGTTTGAGGTGAACATCAGGCGGAGGTATATTATCGGATCAAAGCAAAAATTATCAAGCCCCATAGCCGATATAGTTTGGTCGCGAGGAAATCCGTTGAGAGTTAAAAAATCAACCCAACTTTGACTTTGTGGTTGAGATTCATATTTTTGTTTCATTATAAATGTTGTGTTTATGTCTCTTACAGGGATACACTTAACATTACTGAATAATTTAGTTGCGTCTCCATCCTTATCATGTGTAACTGTAGTGTCTCCATACATCTGTCTGTTGTATTCTCTACCTTGAAAAATAAAATCCAAAGACTCGATGACCCAATTTCTGAGAACCATGAGACGACGCTCTACGTCATCGTTGGCGAGGAACAGCCCCCTTAGTACCGAATCTGCAATTCCGAACATTTCATCAAATTCATTTTTTTGTTGGTCGGTGTAATCTCCCCTTCTGAGTTCAGGATAATATCCGTTAAACAGCGTTTGCATTGCATGTAGAGCATCATCATAACTGTAACATTCGTGAAGTTCTGCGGACAAAACCCGCCCCGTCAACATAATGCAAGCCACCATACATTTGTAATTTATCATTTTTAATCCTCCCACACAAGAAAAACAGCTGTACGCAAAATGCAGTTTATTCGATAAAACCCGGCTCTCAACCAACACCGCTACAACTAACAAAGGAAACTCTGGAGACCAAGCCTCTCAAATCCTCTCCCCTACGATTGAATCTAAACTCACATTCTTTCAAATGCAAGACAAAATGATCGAAAGAACATCCATTGATGTTTGGTAAGTCTTCGTTTGGCATAACTTCAGAAACATTCAATTTCATTTACATGGCTCTTACCTCTAGCAAATTCACTATCACTCATTTTTTAAACAGTTAGGCGCTATTGTTACGAATACTTTTTTAGGAAGAAAAACAGGAGTTTCACCAGCGACTCCCACTAACTCTTTTAGCTCCAAAGTTGAAAAATTATTTGTTGACGGAGAAAAAAATATAGTGGTAGAATGTCATAGATACGTTGAATTGGCTGGGCAGTTATGGCGGATGTGACACACACGATCCCATCCCGAACTCGACAGTGAAACCATCCAGCGCCGATGATACTTCTGCTTAAGCAGGAGGGAAAGTAGGTCGCCGCCTGGCTTGTTCAGCGTATCCTGTCCTTTTTTTTGTTAGATTGTTTTTTTTGATAACGATGTTGTACCTATTTATTTCTGTCTATTTTTTTGGTACAATGCGCTATAGGGTTATGCAATAGAATTGGTTTGAAATGAAAAAGACAATGAAGATTTTGTCTTCGGTTTTTGCTGTTGCGGTGTTGGGTGGGTTGATTTATGCCTATCTGTCAAACAACGGAATAAGAGAAAAGCAGTCGGAAGACTCCGAAGAGCAGGTTGATGTAAAAAAGGATAAGCCTGTCAAAGAAGAAGTAAAAGCAGATGAAGATAAAGGAACTAAAAAGGAGGAGCCATCATTAGAAGGCAAAGCGATAGAAAAGGAGCAAGAGGAAAAAGAGAAGCATGAGAAGAAAGATGGAAAGGTTGTAGCGGAGGGGGTTGGTTTTACAATAACTGATAGCGAAGTAAATGATAAGATCAAGGAATTGCCTGATCAAATTATTTCTAGGATGTCTTTGAAAGAAATAAGGACATTCGTGACATGGCAGTTGGTGTACGAAAAGGTAATGACTGATGTTGCTAAGAACTCTGGTGTTGGTAAAGATGCTGTTGTTCGTGATGCAATAAACAAGCGCAAAAGTACAGTTGCTGGCGCATTACTTCTTCAGAAAGAAGTCGAGAAAGCGATGACAAAGGGGGCCGTGAAAGCACATTATGACGATAAGTATGAAAAAGAGATAAAGGGGAAAAAGGAAGTTTCGTTGATAGCAATTACTACAACAGATAAAAACGTTGCCAGTAAACTTAAGCCTTTGAAAAACGAAGAAGAAGTCAGGAAGATTATAGCTTCCAATCCTGCTAATACTAAGAGCATGGATTTGAACGATAGACTTCAGGATGTGATACCTCCCGAGATACTCGGTGAAGTTCTGGCAAAAGGAGCTGGAAATGTGGTTGGCCCATTTGACATTAGAGGTACGCACATGGTGTTCTTCGTAAAGAAAATAGATGATGCAAAGAAAAAAGATTTTAATGACGAGATGTATGAGAGTTATAAGCAAGTCGCTATGAGGGATTTTGCAGCAGATACTCTGAGGAGCTTATATAAGAAAAATAATGTTCGAATTTTTGATGTGGATAAAAAAGAAATTGATCCGTTTGAAATTGCGAAAAAAAATGAGAAAGCTGAAACTAACCAGAAAGATCTCACAGCGAAGCTCGCTAAACTGAAAGATGAAGATGTTGTCGCATCTATGGATGGAAAACAGTTAACAGTTAAGGATGTGAAGGAATATTTCAAGGTAACCTCTCTTCTTGATCCGACATTTGTAGCAATGGCTCAACAGTTTGGAATTCCAGTATCTGAGGTAATTGCTTACGCTACGAAGTTAATCGTTGATGATTGGCTTTTGTCACAGGAAGTCGAGAGACTTAAATACAATAAAGATCCTGATGTAGTTGAAAAATTAAAAGAAGTTGAAAACAAAGAACTTCAGCATGCATACTTTAAGGTGAACATAAAGGTAAACAACAGCGATGTTAAATTGACCTTTAACGAATATATGGAATCAATTCCAGAGGAAGACAAAAACGACAACGAGATTTCTGTTAAGCTTGTATTCTTTGATACTAGCGAGGATGCTTCGTCGGCTCTGAAGTCTATAAGTGCTGGAGAAAAGAAATTCGGAGATTTGTATAAAGAGAAAACTTCGAGCGATGTGAAGGACGGAGTGGACCTTGGATATATCAAAAAACGTGGAACGCCTCCGGAGCTGTGGACGTTATTGAAGAAGGGAGCATCTGGAGCGTGTTGCAAGGAGGTTGTCGAAATTGATGGGTCTCAATTTGGACTTTCTGGTAAAAATTATGCATTGGTATTTATCGCCGACAGACGCCCTGTGACGCTACCATCGCTGTCAAACGAGCAGGAGAAGAAATACTTCCAAGCTATGGCAGAAAGAAAGGCAGCTGTTGTATTAGCGAAAAAGCACATTGCCACCCATGCTAAAACGATTGATGGTGTGTCAGTTGAAACTGCTTTGAAGAATCCAGCCTCAGACAATATGCTTCAAGCGTTTATCGGGTATGCTAGATAAGTTTGGCAATGAAAAGACTGTTAAGTTTCTTTGTAAGACGGCGTTCAGCCGTTAATGAGCAGACTTTTGACAAGTTGGCAGAGATTCTAAAGAAGCATTCTTTAGCGGAGATTGAATATAGCCGTTTCGGAACAAAAATTAGAATCTCTTCCGTTGGACCCAGATCCAAGATGACTGTGGGGTCTGAAGATGAAAAACAAGATGTCGTTCAAGATGCTCCAGTGAAGTGTGACGATTATTCGAAACATCCTGGAGCTTTTAAATCTCCGATGGTTGGAATTTGTTACCTTTCTCCGGAGCCTGGAGCGAAAAATTTTGTTTCCGTTGGAGATGAAGTACAAGAAGGCCAGCCGATCTTAATTATAGAAGCAATGAAAGTTATGAATTTAATAAAATCACCAAAGGCTGGAAGGCTGATTCATATGGCCATTTCTAATTCAATGCCTGTTGAGTTTGGTCAGTTGCTTGCCGTTATAGAGTAGTTAATCAAATGTTTAAAAAAATTTTAATATCCAATAGAGGTGACGTAGCAGTGAGGGTACTCAGAGCTTGCAAAGAAATGGATATCAAGACGGTTGCGGTGCATTCTCTCGTTGATGAAACTCTGATGAATGTTAAGTTTGCGGATGAAAGCGTTTGCATTGGCCCTAATAGTCCGTTAGAAAGTTATCTAAACGTCGCATCGATTTTAAGTGCAGCTGAGTTAACGGGGGCTGACGCCCTTCATCCAGGAGTTGGATTTTTGTCTGAAAATGAAAAATTCGCAACTCTCGTTTCAGTGAATGGAGTTAAGTTTATAGGGCCTGACCCGAAGCATCTAGCTATGATGGGTGATAAAATTGTTGCAAAAAAGACGATGGCAGAGCTGGGGATTCCGGTTGTCAGAGGATCAAACGGAGAGGTCAAGTGTGTCGAAGAAGCCATAGAGGTAGCGAATGATGTTGGATATCCAGTGCTATTTAAGGCTGCATCGGGAGGTGGAGGGAAAGGAATGAAAGTTGCCAATTCTCAAGAGGAAATTCCAAACGCTTTCAAAATGGCCAAAATTGAAGCAAAAGCAAATTTTGGAGATGACTGCGTATACATGGAAAGGTATCTCGCCAGTCCTCGGCATATTGAGATTCAGGTAATTGCTGATTCATATGGAAACGTAGTTCATCTTGGAGAGAGGGATTGTTCAATTCAGCGTAATCATCAGAAATTAATGGAGGAATCCCCGTCGATTGCTCTATCTGCAGAGAACAGAGAAAAAATCGGTGACATTGTGAGAAAGGCGATTAAGAAGCTTGGATATGTCGGGGTTGGAACTTTGGAGTTTCTCTATGAAAATGAAGAATTTTTCTTTATGGAGATGAATACTAGGCTACAGGTTGAGCACTGTGTTAGCGAAGAAGTAGCTGGGATCGATATCGTAAAAGAGCAGATAAAAATAGCAGCCGGAGAAAAATTATCATTCAAACAGTCAGATATTCGATTGACTGGTCACGTTATAGAATTCAGGATAAACGCCGAGCATCCGGAGACATTTATGCCATCTCCTGGACGAATAGATGAGCTCTACTTCCCAGGTGGAAAGGGTGTTAGGGTAGATTCACATATCTATAGAGATTACGTCGTTCCGCCTTATTATGACAGTTTAATAGCGAAAATAATTATCAAGGGGTCCGATAGATCGGAGTGCATAAAAAAAGCTAGATGTGCTTTAGACGAATTGGCAATAGACGGAATTGAAACAACAGCAGATTTACACAGGAAATTAGTTCGAAATCAGGACATCGTGGATGGCAAATTTGATATTCACTGGTTGGAAAACAATTTAAAGAGTTTGTAGATGAATGTCGTTAGAGTTGATTTGCTGTCAGGAATTGGTTTTATAGATCACGGTTTCTTTGGTAGAACTGGAGGAGAAAGTACTGGAAGTTTTGAATCGCTCAATGTTGGGCTTAACAGAGGAGACAATGACGAGCTTGTGTTAAGGAATCGAGAAAAGGTGGCAGCTTATTTTGGAGTCGATCTTCAAGATCTCGTGATTTTAAATCAGAAGCACGGAGGCGATGTCCATGTCATCGATAATTGTAACATCGAAAAATATAAATTTCAGAATGTAGAAGAAGCACTAGATAACGAGGGAGACGCAATCATAACAAATCAGAAAGGTTTGCTTATAGGCGTTAATACAGCTGATTGTGCCCCTATTCTTTTGTGTGACAAAGACGCGAAATATGTCGCTGCAATTCACGCTGGTTGGCGGGGAGTAGTCGGGAAAATTATAGAAAATACAATTGAAAAAATGAGAGGCCTTGGGTGCGAGAATATAGTAGCTGCTGTTGGTCCTTGTATTCAGAAAAAGTGTTTTGAAGTATCTCATGATTTCACAGATGTTGTTGACGAGAAATATCTGTCAATTTCAGAATGGAAAATCCTATTTGATATGCAACTTTTTGTACTTGATAAGTTACTTCAAAATGGAGTAGGATCCGTATCGAAGCTTGATGTAGACACATTTGGAAATGACAGCTATTTTAGTTATAGAAGGCAAGCTGGGAAAACTGGGTTGCAGTTTTCTGGGATAGTTATTAGAGGAGATAAGGTTTTATGAGCAATATGCAGCAGATAATCGCGAAGGCGCAGAAGTTCAAGGAAAAGATGAGCGCAGCGCAGAAAGAACTTGAAACAAAAGAAGTAACTGGAACATCTGGTGGTGGGGCGGTTACTGTAGTTATGACACTTCGCGGCGAAGTTAAGTCAGTTGTTTTTGACAAAGAAATTATTAATCCAGATGAAAAGGATATACTGGAAGATCTAATGGTTGCTGCATTAAGGGATGCGAAACAGAAGGCAGATAAGATGTATGACGACGGGATGAAAACAGCAACAGGAGGTTTTAACATTCCAGGCTTGCCTTAAGGTGTAAATCCATTTGGTCGGGAAGAGCGGATTCGAACCGCCGACCCCTTGCTCCCGAAGCAAGTGCGCTACCAGGCTGCGCTACTTCCCGTATTCTGATATCATCGTCATTATACAAGAAAGTAGGCCATTTTTGAAATGCTTATCTCGGATGTTCAATTTGCGGTCAAGATACCTCCGCACATAAGAAGTGAAAAACTATGGGTGATTGGTTTATCTGGCGGAGCAGATAGCCTCTGTCTCACTCTCCTTGCAAACGAGTACGCACAGTCCAACGAAATACGTATTTTTGCCTGCATCGTCGATCACAACCTAAGGGCCGAATCATCAACAGAAATAATTCCAATAGCCAACATTTTGGAGGATCGAAAGATTCCATATGAAATAGTCCAATGGGAACATCCTAAAAATATCGGCGGGAATATAGAGCTTAAAGCCAGGCTTGCCAGATATAACCTGCTATATCACGTTTGCAAAAAACTAAAATGCAATGTTCTAATGACAGCGCATCACGCTCTCGATCAATGGGAAACATTTTTTATGAGACTTTCGAAGGGGTCTTCAATTAAGGGGCTTTCCTGCATAAAATCATTAACAACTCTCAATGACATAAAATTGGTCAGACCAATTCTTGATTTTTCACCAGACGATATTAAAAAAACTCTTACCGAAAGATTTAACATTAGCAACTGGGTAATGGATCCATCGAACAAAGATCCGAGATTTGAACGCACAAAGTGGAGGATGGCATATCCTGAGTTGCTTAAGAAATATAATCTAAGTATTGAAAATGTTTGCAAAGCAATAAATAGACTACAAAACACTAACGACTGCTTGGATGACATTGCTGAAGATTTAATACTTCAAATTTTCGATGGAATTTATTTGGATTTGGCAAAATTCAAAAAACTACACGCCGAATTAAAACTCAGGGTTCTTGAAAAAGTAGTCTTGATTGTCTCGCCAAAGGGGAAGCATATAGTGTCCTACGATCTTCTCAAGCGAACATCTGGAAGCCTCTGCAATATCGATTTTTCAGCGACGAACCTATCTGGAGTCATCCTGAGAAAAGACAAAACTAAAAACATCAGGGTTTATCAGGAGAAACGTACTTCCTGATCCAGTTAGTTGGTTTTATATATCGAAACCCTAATTTGCCGGTATATCCACAGCTTGCTTCGTTCGGAGTTGGCTTTCCGTGAAAGACCACTATCTTCGCAGATACCGGCTCTATAGGCTCTTTAAAATAGCAAACTGGCCACTTCCTAAGACAATGCCGTTTGAAGCTAACACACCACTTCAAATCCCAGTATTTAAGGTTGCCGTGCTCGTTTATTGCATGAGACAAATAGGCCTGTTCATTTCTAAATCTCATTTTAATTTCCTGACGATTTTGTAAAAAATTTTCCAGAACGTAATTATGATCTCCTATATTAAATCTAAATACCGAAGAATTACCGATAATATCATTTGGGAAATCCCAATCCTTAATGATCCTAAAATCTCCATCTACTTTGAAAAAATCATCAATACTGTCTCTGATAACAATATCCAAATCTAAAAACAAAGAAGGCCCACTCAAGTTTGCTAATTCGCCTGAGAACATCGTCAGCTTCTTCCAGCAACGTTCCGGTTCATCTGACGGTAAATACAACTCCGGAATTGGAAAGACTTCCACTCGCTTATCGATGCCTTTTGAATCATCAGTAAAACAGACAAACCTATGAGGAAGAGTCAATTGTGCGGATACCATCCTGAATAGCCGATTAACATAATCAGCTTCAAACTTGGTTCCCCATTTCATGCACAGTATGTTCACTTTCCTTTTATCTCTTTCAATCGCCAGACAATTATATACACAATTGCAGAGAGACTTGCAACAATGCCCATAAGGAAAGGACCAGATGAAACCGGTAATCCAATAAATTCAGCAAATTTAAAAGACATGCCAGCAAGGCTATTGGAGCATAGTAGAACCGTTCCCTCAACTCCATAAAATATTGCGAAAGCAGTCCCAATTAGGTTCTTATTCGCTGACTTCGCAATGATTGACCCGATGATGCCTTGAGTAGCGCCCATATGGATTCCAGCAAAGATATATATAGCTATAACGGTCTGCAGATTGTCTGCATAAATCCCGTAATAGTCTGCTATCACCAAAAATGAAATTCCGCAAAGAAGTATCAATTTCTTGTCGAATTTATCGGATAATCTCCCAACTGGAATGGCGACCAACACAGCGCATATCTCATACATCGACATAAACAATGGGAAGCTTCCGACGTATTCTGGTAACATAGCCTTCGCCTTTAGAGTTATAAAACCCTCACTAAATCTATTGAACATTAGTAGAGTAACAACTATGAGAAATTTCCAATACTCCTTCGGTAGAAGTGCTATATCCTTAATTTGCCAGATGTTTTTACTTCTAACCGGACCATCAATTTCATCCGAATATTTGATTTTGGTATTCAAAATATAAAACGCAACTAACGTTGGAATTACTGCAAATGAAAAAATCAATCTAAAATTTTGTCCTATAAAATAAACTATGAGCGATGTAACAAATGAGCCTATAAGAAATCCAGACAAATTCATCATATACCTAAGCGAATATGCCACTCCTTTTTTTGGTGATATTTCAGCAAGGATTGTATCAGAAGGAGCTTGCCTTAATCCCTTGGCAAATCTGTCTAAAGACTTCGATATAAAAACGAAGAAAACGCTCGGAGCACAAGCAAGAAAGAATTTGCTAAGCACAGTCAAGATAGTTCCAGTCTTTAGCATAGGCAGTTTCTTTTTGAATATGTCCATAAAAAAACCCGCGAACAATTTTGCCACAAATGACAAAAAAACAACCGCTCCTTCGAGGAACCCAAATGACTTAGCACTGCCTCCTAATTCGCCTACTATAAAAACTGGGAGCAATGAGAAAATCATAGAGGAGGCCATCCCCCAAAAAAAGTGCATCCAACAGATCCACATCAAAACGCTGTTTGTATCGACCCCCAAAAGTTTTTGAAAAACGGTTTGTATTTTTTTTATCATATTCTAAATTCCTGTCCAAGATAGCTAGTACGAGCAGTGGAATCATTCGCTATTTCTTCAGGAGTTCCTGATACCAAAATTTTCCCTGCGGCTATTATATATCCCCTATCGATAACCTGAAGAGTTTCCCTAACATTGTGATCAGTTATGATTACACCTATTCCAGAATTTTTTAACCCCTTTATAATTAGAATTATGTCACTTATTGAGATAGGGTCAACTCCTGAAAACGGCTCATCCAACATCAAAAAGAACGGCTCTGTTGCCAACGCCCTAGCTATCTCAACTTTTCGTCTTTCGCCACCTGAAAGAATCGGCGCCATTGCCTTTCTTAAATGGGTTAAAGAAAATGATTCTAGCAATTCATCCAGTTTTGAATTGATTTCTTTCTTCGATTTATAGGTCACCTGCAAAATCGCTTTAATGTTGTCTTCAACTGATAGGCCTCTAAAAATCGAAGAATCTTGCGGAAGATATACCAAACCGTTTCTGGCTCTTTGATGTATTTTTGAATTTGTTATATTCCTCGTTGCCAGCATTATATCACCAGACGTAGGGACAACAATCCCAGTCAGGATGAAAAAGAGCGTTGTTTTTCCAGCTCCATTTGGTCCCAATATACCAACAGCCTCTCCGGTATTAAAATTCAAATTAACCGATTTCAAAACAGTTTTGCCATTGTAAATTTTTACTATGTTCTTGGCTTCAAGCATCATCGTTTTGTTTCTCTATTGATCAGTGTAAATTTGTCTTTGTTTAAGACTACCCTCACTTGTTTTTTGGCAGTAACATTCAATTTCTTTGTTTCGACTCCGTACGTTGCTTTATCCGCATAAATGTTTCCGAAATCACCATTTACTATTTCAACATCACCAGAAAATACCACTACCTTCATATTACCTTCACATGAATTTGACGTAACCATTGTCTCTCCATCCTTAAATGATACGTTACCGAAAGCAGTGATTCTGCTTGGTTTGCGTTCTCCTTTTTGTTGCTTGACAACAATTCTATCAGCTTTGAAAAGTTTTTTTCCATATATAACGGTTGCCTTACCAGTGAGCGCCACCGTGCCGTCAGAATCAAATGATATCTCATCTGCTGTAGTTTCAACAGACGCCGCGCAATCTCCGAAATATATAGGAGACACATAGATGAGAAAATATAGTAAAATGTTGCGTATCACAATACAGAAGTTGATTACCTTGTATGTTTGAGATCTGTCCAACTGTCATTATAGACCTTTTAGCGATTCAAGAAAACTATGGGCTTGTTTTAAGAATGATTGGAGACAATGTTGCATCATTATAATGACGAAATAAAACTTGAAGTATCTAAAGAGTATATCGGCAAAAGACTTGATGTAGTTTTGGCTGATATTCTTAATGACACTTCTAGATCTCAGGTGACAAGGCTAATTAAAGCAGAACTTGTTACAGTCGATGGAATCGTAATCTTAGATCCATCACAAAAAATTAGACAAGAATGCACAATTTGTGTTGATGTAACCGAGACTGTCAAAGATGACTATGAAATCATTCCGAACAATATTCCAGTTGATATTCTCTATGAAGATGAATATTTTGTTGTTATCAATAAGGCAACTGGAATGGTTTGTCACCCGGCCCCGGGACATAAAACAAATACCTTGGTCAATGCTCTAGCATACCATTTTGACGAACTATCCAACGTGGGAAATCCAATAAGACCAGGGATTGTTCATCGACTAGATAAAGACACTTCCGGAGCAATGATCATTGCTAAAACAAACAAGGCACATTACAAACTCGCAGAAATGTTTGCCAGTGACAAAGGAAATTCATTGAAGAGGAAATATGTGTGCTTTGTTTATGGTTGCCCAACTCCAAAAAATGGGAGAATCGAGACATTCATCACCAGACATCCAAAATTGCGCCAGCAATTCACAACGAGTGATACGAATGGCAAAAATGCGATTACCCTGTACAAAGTGAAAGCCACAAAATATTTCACACCAACCAATGCAATTTCGATGGTCGAATGTGAACTACTAACTGGCCGAACACATCAAATAAGGGTTCACATGAAACATATCGGATACCACATAGTCGGAGATCCAGTATATGGGAAAAGAAATGGATTTCTAGAAGACATTCATAGGCAGGCCCTGCATTCGAGTGAACTCTATATCAAGCACCCATTCACCAGCGTAGAACTAACAATTAAAGCTCCAATGCCTGCGGATCTCGTAAGTTGCTTTAAAGAATTAGTCGAGCAATTAAGCTAGTGAAGTCCACGCGACCTGCAACATTGGAGTATTTGTAATCTCTAAGACGTACCAATTTATTTCTAGATTTGTGACCCTTTACAATCACAACTCTTGATTTTGCGATTTCAAATACATCTGAGAGAAATTCTACAAGCGCAATATTTGCTTGATTCTCCGTAGGTTTAGCATGAACAGACACCTTTACGATCCCATCCACAATCGCTGTAATTTCCTCTTTTTTAGCTCCTGGGGTCAGATATACACTAAACTCCAAATCCCCATTTACTTCTTTAAAAACATTACTCAACACCTGATAGGACCTCTTTTACTTTGCCTGCTAGATCCTTCAATGTGAACGGCTTCTGTAGGAAATGAATCGTGGAGTCTTTGCCAACATTCTGGCGGAACGTGTCTTCAGTGTACCCCGAAATGAAAATTGTTTTCAAATTCTTTTTTAGGTCATTCAAAATTTTGCACAACATTGGCCCATCTATTTTCGGCATTACAACATCAGTTATTAACAAATCAAAATTGTTGATCTTTGCTATTTCGATAGCTTCTTCACCGTTAGCTGCTTCTAGAACTTTATATCCTTTATCACCAAGAGCCCTAGCTGAAAATTTTCTTACAGCGTCTTCATCTTCGACCAAAAGAATTGTCTCAGACCCGCTTAGATCTTTTATGACCGTCTGCCGTTCGGTAGATTTGATTTTTTCGTTTCCTGTATATCTCGGAAAGAAAACCTTAAAATTAGATCCTTTTTCAACTTCGCTTTCGACATCAATGAACCCACCAGTTTGGTTGACTATGCCATAAACAGTTGATAATCCAAGCCCTGTTCCATGTTTTTTCCCAGAGTCGTCAACCTTCTTCGAGAAAAACGGCTCAAAAATATTTTCAATCAAATCTCTAGGAATACCACATCCAGTATCAACAACTTCTATCAACACATAATCGCCTGGCGGAGCCGTATCATAAACGCATTTGAAAGACTGTTCTGTAAAATAATTCTTAGTTCTAATAATTAATTTGCCGTTATTTTCCATGGCATCTCTTGCATTTACTGCCAAATTTATAATAATTTGTTCGAACTGCCCTTGATCAACTTTTGTGAGCCAAATATTTTGCTCATGAATTACTTGAAGATCGATATTCGCTCCTATTAATCTTCTTAGCAATGAAGAGATATCTACCAGCAATTCCGATACGGACGCGACGTTTGGTTTCAGGGTCTGTTGTCTCGAAAAAGCAAGCAATTGACGAACTAAATTGGCAGCTCTCCCGGCATTCTGCTTAATTTGAACGACATCGCTATATGATGGATCTTTTGGAGTGTATCTCTGAAGTAGTAAGTCGCAAAACCCAATCATTGCAGTTAGAAGGTTGTTAAAGTCGTGGGCTATCCCTCCGGCCAATTGTCCAATCGCCTGCATCTTTTGCGATTGAATAAATTGTTGCTCTAAAATTTTTTGACTAGAGATATCAACTAGCTGAAGTAGGAAAAATTTTCCATTGCTTAATATGCTAGTGTAGCCCATCACGACTACATTGCTATTGATAAAATTTAATTCTACTGGAGATATTTTCTCTGTCAATGCTTTAGCTTGTCTTAATATTTCAATGGTACTATTATCAGAACTACTGAGCTTTATAAAGTCCGCGATATTAACTCCAGGTTTCATAATTTTTTTCTTATCGAGAATTATTTTATCTTGAATCATGTTTGCAAAGGCTGGATTTATCGCTTGTATGCCTCCATTTTGATCTATTACAACCGCCGGCAGATGGGCCAACATAAATGTTTCTTGATTAATGAACTCGCTCTCGTTTTCTGGCGGTTGATTTGGAAGAATCTTTAACTTATAAATTACCCACGGTTGCACCAATGATGCAGTGGATTGTGCCTTTATTAAAACAGCTTCAAACATTGGAGCAAATTTTGGTTTTACAGTAACTAACATGGGTTTTTGAGGAGCAACTTCGCTATTAAACACATCGATGAAATCAGTTATATCAAGATCAAGTATTCTATCTTTACTAGAACTAATAAGATTTGCAAACGTAACATTTGCCCCAACTATTTTGCCAGAATTATTGACATAAAATATACCAACTGGAAAATGGTCAAGAAGTCTTTCAAGTCGTTCGTAATGAACTATCGCCCTTTCGACTTCATTGAAATGCTTTGTAATATCGCTAACAGAAATGACAGAAATTGCTTCACCGATATTTGAGTCATCCACCGAAACAAAATCCCCTGTAACAGACCATTTCCTAAATTGATTTTGAAGCCCTGAACCAGAGCCAGTTAGCAGCACATTTGCTGGTTTCTTGGAATCAAACAATTTACAAAAATTTTTGACGACAGGAGAGGCAACAACTTTACCAAGGAGATGTCGAAAAAATTCATTTTTACTTGAGTACGCCCTAGGGTGAGTTGTATAAACTATATCTCCTGTATCATTGAATGCCGCGATTTCGTGGTACTTTGAAATGGCTTTAGAAACGGTTCGCATTACATCAAGATAATGCTCTGCGTTTTTTAGTGCGTTTTTTGTTTTGGTATACAAACGTAGCAGGATTATTGAAACTACAACAAGTAATCCTACTACAAAATAGAGATTCCAGAAAAATTCAAGTATCGAAAATTCTTCAAGGCTTATCAAAATCTTATCAATAAATTGCCACACGTTTAAATCGAAATTAGATGCATACTTAAGGTACCTAAAGATTATTCTACATTTGTTTGCGAGATAAGGCTAGTTTCCTGGAACGAGTTTAGCAGAATAATTGACCTACAAAAAGTCCATGGGCGTAAAAGGTTTTTGACACCCACTTTCTTTTTTTTGTATCATGAAACAGAATCTCCGCTGGGGCTTGCCTCAGTCATCGTTGTATCCAGGCGTTTGAAAATGTCGTACGTGGTGTTTCTTCTGAAATATTCTGGATATGGAAGGTCGAAGACAAGAAGTTCGTCGGTTGGGCCTCGCACAACGATCGCGCCTTCGTGAGCTTGGCCTACCCAGCCTGATACTTTTCCAACAACTTCTCCGTATTCACCAGTCGTTAATGAGTCAAATACGTAGAAATCTTGTTTCAATATTGGAACAAGCGGAATTACGTGATAAAAGATATCGATGTCTCGTTTAAAGAACAGATAACTCCTATAAATAAAAAATGTTTCAGGAACAGTAAAGGGTAATTCCAACTCAGGCAATACGCAATATGCTTGAGGTCGTCTTCTATGATGATACACTTTATTCCACCATCTGCTATCATCTGGAACCATCCACGTCGGACTTTTTTGCATATCTGACGGCACTTCAGCTTCAACAAATGCTCGAACATTAGGGTTCTCATCTTGCCTCAGCCCGTTACCCAAGTCAAAGATCGTTAATATCGAATTTTGTACGGGCTCGGGAATAATTCTGAATTTGAACAAGAACCTACTAGGCAACTGCCTACCGTCATATCGTTCCAGCATGAAAAATGTTCCGTTTTTGAAAATAGCCCAATTGCTTTCAGTATCTACATCTTCGAATCCAAGGCTACAATGCGTTACATCTATTTGTGATGCAAACGATTTATCTTCAACTTTTGCTAATGAAACTTTAAGATACGGATACGTGCATGAATCTGCAAATTCTACCGATCGAAAATACAAATTACCATCACGCATAATAAGCTCACTAGCAGGAGTTACCGGATCAAAATTTTCATCTTCCTCCTGTGGCAAATACACGCTAATAACAGGATACGAATTATCACGCTGCGACGGTGGAGCGTAATTGGCTTGTCGCCTTATAATTGGTTCAGGCACTTGGTGGTAGTTCACATCTAATCGCAGCGTGATAGGCGAAGAATGATGTCGCCATTTGGCATGAGGCCGCGATTTGCGCGAATTGGAATTTTTATGACGCCTTGGTCGTGAAACATCTCGATCAACAAATCTCTCACAACCAGGTTGCATCACATCAACAGCACTATCGCTGCTCAACGCGAATAGATGAGGAGTGAGACGCTTTGGTCGTGAAACATCTTGATCAACCGATTTCTCGTGAATAACTGGTTTCCACACGCCAATGTTCTCATCATCGCTCGCCGATGACTGAGTAGCTAGGGTAAGAATTACGGTAAATAAGGCGAATGGAACGAATGTTTTCATCGTTTTGTTCCTTTAATTTGTGGGCTTCCCAACCTACGATTCTAACCATGCTTTTAAAGCTACAACAACAATATTTTATATTTTAGGACAAATTTCTCATATCAATGAGGAAAATTAACAATTTTTTAAGGAGAAAATTTACAATGTCAATTTCAATAATTCAGGCGGCGCTTGCGCTTGCCCAGTTTACTCCGAAGATAGCCAAGTGGTTATCAGGAACAAAAGCGGAATCTATATCAAAAAAGATCATAGATATCGCAAAAACAGTAACCAATACAACAAATGAATTTCAGGCTATCGAGAAATTAAAAACCGATAAAACAACATTTGCATTATTTCAACAGGCACTCATTAACTCTGAACGAGAAATAGAATTAGCAGTTATTAAAGATAAAGAAAATGCTCGATATAGAGACATAGCAATCATTAATTCAGGGAAACGCAATAAGAGAGCAGATGTCATGGTGATCTCTGCGGCAATTGGCCTCATATGTTGCCTATGTGCAATCTGTCTATACAGAAAAGAACTTCCTGGAGAGGTCGTTGGGATAATATCAACGATAGCAGGTATATTTGGTTCGTGTCTAAAAGACGCCTACAATTTCGAATTTGGATCATCGAGAGGCAGCAAGGACAAAGACAAGACAGTCGCCGCAATTCTAAACAAGCGCGATATCTAAACTATGAATGGCATTACAAAATTTGTGGTTTCGTTTTATTTTTGGATTATAATTGGGGCAGTGCCCGGGTGGTGGAATTGGTAGACGCGCACGCTTCAGGTGCGTGTGGGGGAAACTCTGTGGAAGTTCGAGTCTTCTTCCGGGCACCATGTGTGTATATTAACTGATTTTATATCGGCTGCTATGTGGTATCCTAGGCAAGGGTTTTTGCTTTTTTAGTTATCGGCTTACATTATGCAACGTTCAAAAACGAAGTCTTTTCAAGATATAATCTTTGATTTACAGAGGTATTGGGCAGATTATGGGTGTGTCATCATGCAACCATACGACACAGAGGTCGGCGCTGGAACTTCTCACCATGCAACTACTCTTAAAGCTTTAGGAGAAGAACATTGGAATGCTGCATTCGTCCAGCCGTGCAGGAGACCAAAAGACGGAAGATATGCAGATAATCCCAACAGGACACAGTATTATTACCAGTTTCAGGTCATCTTGAAACCAGCCCCTGCTAACCCGCAGGAGCTGTATCTAAATAGCCTAATGGCAATTGGATTCGATTTAAATGCCCATGACATTAGATTTGTCGAAGATGATTGGGAAAACCCATCACTTGGAGCGGCTGGTCTAGGATGGGAAGTATGGTGCGATGGCATGGAAATAACACAATACACTTATTTCCAGCAAATTGGAGGGATAACATGCTCAGTCGTTCCTGTAGAAATCACATACGGGCTCGAGAGAATTACAACGTTTATGCAAAATGTCGAAAGTCACTTTGACATAAACTGGAATGGAAAAAATGGCAAAAAAAAATTGACATATGGAGACGTATTATCAAGGTTCGAAAGAGAATTTTCCTGCTACAATTTCGATGTGGCATCGATCGATATGTTACTGGAACATTTCAATGACCATGAAAAGGAGAGCCAAAAATTGCTAGCACATAATCTGGTTATGCCGGCATATGAACAGTGCGTGAAGGCAAATCACTGTTTTAATCTCCTCGATGCTAGGGGAGTTATATCTGTAACTGAGCGGGCGGAATATATTGCAAGAGTGAGAACCCTTGCGAAAAATTGCTGCCAGATTTGGGTTGAGTCTTTATAGGAGAAAATCATGCAACACGAATTACTTTTAGAAATCTTTTCGGAAGAGATTCCAGCTAAATTACAAAGAAAAGCATTAGAAAATGCGAAGTCTACGTTCGCCAATATTCTAACGAGGTATGGAACTATTTTTGGCGATGTGTCAAGCTTTGTTTCTCCTCGAAGATTAACTGTAGTTGTGAATCACCTCTCCTCGAAAACTGAAGATATGATGGAGGAAAAACGTGGGCCAAAGATCACTGCACCGCAAACAGCTATCGATGGATTTTTAAGGTCTAATCAAAAAACGCGCGAAGATCTGATAGAAAGAGATGGGTATTATTATCTCAAAATACACACAAAAGGAATCGAAACCAAGACTTTAATAGGCGATATAATCGAGAATTTTATATTAGAAATGCCATGGCCGAAATCTATGAGGTGGTACCTAGAAGATCAAGAGATTTTGAGTGCCTTTTGGGTAAGGCCGATAAGATCTATATTGTGTATCTACAACGGTTCTTCATTGAACGAACATATAAAATCAGTTGACCTTACAACTTGTTCATACACATACGGCCATAGATTTCTTTCAACTGGAAAATTGGAAATTACAGATTTTGCGGATTATAGAAACCAGCTTGAAAGCAACTATATCATGTTAGATTTTGAAAGGAAAAAAAGCTACATAGATAATGAAATAAACAGTATGGCCGGAGCAATGGGACTTTACTTTACATACGACGAAGAGCTTTTGGATGAAGTATCAGGACTTGTCGAATATCCATTTGCTTCTATAGGAGCAATCGATGAGAAATTCATGAAGTTACCTCAAGAAGTGTTGTCGACTTCTATGAAGACTCATCAGAAATATTTTACATTAGTTTATCCTGGGTCGGTAATGGCTCCGTATTATGGAACCATTACAAATATACCTCCAACGAAAATAATGTGCGAAGGACTAGATAGAGTTCTAAGGGCGAGGCTTAGTGACGCAATGTTCTTCTATAATGAAGATTTGGATGTTACTCTCGAAGCCTTTGCGCAGAGACTTTCAAATGTAGTTTTCTACGACAAATTGGGTACGGTAGCGCAGAAGGTGGATAGGATGATGTCTATTGCAAGCACGAGGGAGGAACATCGAGCAATAGCTCTTTCTAAGGCTGATTTGCTCACCCAAATGGTTGGAGAGTTTCCGGAACTTCAAGGCGTTATTGGTGAAATTTATGCAAGATGTCAATCTGAAAGCAATGAAGTATGCATTGCCATTCGAGAGCACTATAAACCAATAAATGCGAACGACGATCTGCCGCAAACCGTAACTGGAGCTAGGGTTTCTTTTTTCGATAAATTGGATACTCTCGTAGGATTGCTCGGTATAGGAGTTCAACCGACTGGCTCTAAAGATCCATTTGCGCTGCGTAGAGCCGCACTCAGTGTTGCGAGATTACTGTGCGATTTCCCGAAAACCCTGTTGGATAACGAATCATTATCGTGGTATGTAGAAACTCTCATTACAGCCTATTCTGATCAGGGGATAGCCCTCGATCAAGATACTCTTCAGATAGTTCTTGAGTTCATAGTTGATCGATTGAAGATGTATATGTGTGAGCGATTGTCTCTCGATACCGAAGTTGTTGAATCTGTGATACGGTCTTTTGATTCCCTTGATTTTGATTACAAAATTGCAATGTCAAAAGCTCGGCGCTTACAAAAGCTAACGAAGCTTGAGGAATTTCAAATTGTCAAAGAAGCTTACAAACGAACGGTTGGAATCATTGGGGAAAACGTTAATGAACTAAAAACTGGTTCAATTGATGACCTTCGTTTCGATGATCAGTATATGGTGGAACTTCAAAATACAATAAAAAATCAGGAAAGTGATCAAGAAGATTTTTCCAAAATTGTCACAACGGCAAAAGCAGTCCTCAGCGCATGCGACAATGTTCTAATAAACAATCCATCGCAGGATATTAGATTAAGAAACTTAAAACTCCTAAACAAGTTCCTCATAGATGCCAGAAACATTATCGGTGCATAATCCTTGTTAATGTTCTGTTACAACAGGAATTGTTTCTTAGGAATTAAGCAGTGTATGGAAGTACCTTGATTGCCATTCAGGTCTGCCATTATTTTTCCGTTATGAAGTCTAAATACGCTATTGGCAATGGCGATACTGTAATCAATAAATTTATCGATTGACTGGATATTCAAATCAGATAAAAGCATTTTTTGGATGCATTCTAATTCATCTTGAAATATTTCAGACTTAGCATCCTCTACTATGAACTCCACAAAATTTTCCTTGAATATCTTCATCGATACAGCGATATTACATTCACTCGGGGTTATCTCGAGCGCTCGTGAGATTAGCTTTGATATTGCCCTTTTCATAGTCCTCTTGTCGAAATACGCAAATTCATTCTCTACGTCTGAATCAAAATGCAGTCTCTGTTCAGCAAATGACGTTATGATTTCATTTATAAATTCAAACAGATTGGTCTCTTCGTATCTGACATGCGTTTGGCCAGCATCTATTGAAGCCAAATCAAGAATAGTTTCAACAATATCAGTCAATTTCACAACTGTCTTTCCTATCTTATTACAGTATTCTAATTGTTTATCGCTTAATCCTCCAAAATATTCATTAAGCAATATTTTCATAAACTCAGAAATTGTATTAAGAGGTGATTTAAATTCATATGAAATACTTGATATCAAATTTGCCTTAAGTTGCTCAATTTGAGAAATTACAGCATTTTTTTCATCAAGCTCTTTTTGAAGATTTAATGTACCAGTTACATCAAGAAATGTAACGAGGTTCAATCCTTCCGGTAGCGGGATATAGTTATACTGCACAACCTTACCAGACTTAAGAACGAGAGAATCAGAATACTTAGTTCGCTGAGTTGACAAACCTATTAGCTCAGATGCAAAGTCTTCATCCTCAATAGAGTTTTTAAAAAAGTCTCTGATGTGTTTGCCAATAACAACCTTTTCACTTTGCCATATTTCCATAAACGGTGAATTTGTCATTTTTATCCTATTGTCAGTCCCAAAGACAAAAACCCCCTCCGACAGATGCGCCAATATCTCCAGTTGTATCGTGGAAATCGAGGAAACTTCTCTTTCCAAAGAAATCCTCTCTGAAACGTCTTCCATCACAAAAATTAGACCTCCATCTCTGTTTGGAGAAATCATGACGTTCATCGTCTTATTGCTGTTACTGAGAACGGATATCTGAAGAGGCTCAATGACTGTTGCGAATAGTTCATTTGCCTTCTTTTTATATGTATCTGGGTCTGGCAACGTAACTATCAGATCGTTATCTACTATGTAGTTTACAAAATCACGAAATTTGCAAGTTACGTATGCCTCCATGTTGTCGAGATGAAATAGATTGGTCATTGCAGAGTTTGCAAAAACAAACGTTGTGTCTTTTGAGAAGATGGCAATTGGAACTGGCAAGCTATCCAAGATTTCATTCGCCTGTTTTTTATAGCTATCGTACTCTTTCTGAAGTTCTTCCTGATTTGTTATATCGATTGCCATGTAAGTCTGGAAATCGCGATCATTAACTTGAATCTCGGATATCTGAAAAAACCGCCTCACCCCACCAATAACTACACGTTCTTTTGTTTTTTTTGCTTGAGGAAAAAGCCGAATATTGTTTGCAATTATGTATGCAGCAGATGTTTCTGCTGCATCTGCATATGTTTTATTGCAGTATGTTATCTTGAGGTTTTTATCTTTACTCCAAATATACAGCGGCAGAACGTCAATAATTTTGATGATGTCATTTTCAAAACTAATTCCATTTTTTGTTGAGATATTTTCGACTATAAAAATATAAAATCCAATACTTTTTTCGAATATTAACTTTAATACAAAACCTTCTCCTAGGACGTTAGTTATGGATGAATATTCACTTCTGCCTCTTGTGTTATCAGATAATTTTTCAACTGCTATATTTAAAAATGAACCAAATGGCTTTTTGGACAGCTTAACGAAATCATATGGATCAACAAAATTATCCTCCGCACCAAGCATGGATTTCAGTCGATTTGACATAAAAACAACGTCACCTTGATGTTTAAAGGCGGCATAAGCAAGCGGAAAAGCGAGACCAGAATTCATCAACAAGTCGGTTGCATTGCTCATTGACAAACCAGAGTGCATTTCTATCCAATCCAATATCGACCACGGACATTCTACATTAATTCACCACCAATGCATCTATAAATTTTTCAGAAAATTTCTAGATGGTATAATGTTGAGTCTTTGCATTTGTTGAATTTGGTATGCAGAACAAGCCCGTTGCAAGATTGTCACTACTCGAAGCTAATGTTGAAATTGGTCGCATAAGAACTGAGATTCTGAAACACGATGAGTTATATTACAACGATGCCATGCCTGAGGTTAGCGATAGTGAATACGATGCCTTGCGCAGGAGGCTCGCTGAAATTGAGGATAGGTTCCCGGTATTAGCGGATGCAGAGTCGCCGAGTCAAAAGATCGGAGCTGCGGTTTCAAATTCGCCATTTTTAAAGGTGCGACATCAAAATCCAATGCTATCGTTGGGTAATGCGTTCTCAGTCGAGGATGTCGCGAAATTCATTGATCGGGCTGCTAGATTTTTAAATTTCGATAGTAAAGAGTTTGACGTCTATGGTTTTTGCGGAGAACCAAAAATCGATGGCCTATCTGCTTCTTTGATATATAAAGGTGGCCTACTCAGTTGTGGAGCAACTCGCGGAGATGGATATATTGGGGAAGATATCACATCCAATTTATTGACGATTACAGATATTCCACAGAAAATCGATATTTTAACAGAAGTAGAAATAAGAGGAGAAGTTTATATGCCAATTTCATCATTTGACACATTAAATACAAATCGCGAAATAACTGGTGAAGCGCTCTTTGCAAATCCAAGGAATGCTGCAGCCGGGTCTCTGAGACAGCTCAATCCCGAAATAACAGCTTCTAGAAATTTGAGATTTTTTGCATATTACATAAATTCATTCAAAGAAGATTTCGAAATTTCAACACAGGTAGAGACTATACAATTTCTTAAAGAACTTGGATTTTCAACAACAGAATATAAATTGTGTAAAAACATCGAAGATATCGAAAATTACTATAACATGGTACTAAGCGCTAGAGGCTCCCTTGAATATGACATAGATGGTACCGTATTTAAAGTGAATTCCGTTGCTATTCAAAAGGCCCTTGGTTTTTCAGGACGAAATCCAAGACATTCCATTGCGTTCAAATTTCCCGCAGAAGAAGCAGAAACAAAAATAAAAGACATAATAACGAGTGTTGGCAGAACTGGTAAGGTTACTCCGATTGCTATCCTGGAACCAATTAATCTATCAGGCGCAATTGTATCAAAAGCAACACTTCACAACTTCGATGAAGTAGAGAAGAAAGACATCTCAATTGGAGATACCGTTACTATCCTTCGATCAGGAGACGTTATCCCTAAAATTACAAAAGTTATCTCGAAGGGAAACAGTCCAAAGTTCGAAAGGCCGAAAAAATGTCCATCTTGCGGAAATGAATTAGTTCAAGATCAATGCGATAACCGCTATTACTGCCCAAGCCAGGTTGTTAGATATATATCGTATTTCGCATCGAAGCAGTGTTTCGATATCTCTGGATTTGGAGAAAAACAGATAATGGAACTTTATACCGAAGGTCGTATAACAGATGCCGTTGACATCTTTAGACTCAAAGAAAAAGATGGCATCGATTTTCCGAGACTTGCTACGAAGCCTGGTTGGGGAGAAACATCAGCCAATAAATTATTTGATTCAATAGAAAATTGTAAAACAATTGAATTACAAAAGTTTATTACTGCAATGGCCATCGAAGGAATAGGAGAAATTGTATCACAAACTCTAGCGGACACATTTCTAACATTTGATAGATTGATAAATTCAACGAAAGAAGAACTACTGGAAGTTGACGGTTGTGGCAAATTAGTAGCCGATGAAATATATGAATTTTTTAGAAACGATTTAAGTTTGAAATTTGTAAATGATCTACTTAGGTACGTTGTTATCAAGCCATATTCAACACAGAAAAATACATCTGGAAAACTTTACGGTAAGACAGTAGTCTTCACCGGAAAACTATCTCGAATTAGCAGAACTCAGGCAAAGCAAATGGCAATATTCGCAGGAGCAATCGTCGCATCGTCTATCTCTAGTAAAACTAACTTTGTTATCGCCGGCAATGCAGCTGGATCAAAATTGAAAAGAGCAGATGAATTTGGAGCCATTACAATGTCAGAGGAGGAATTTATCAAATATGTGCAATAAACCTTTTGACGGCGGCTCCCGCGCTTCGCGCTCCCACCCACCCCACCGCCGCCAAATAAAATTGGATAATGTGAAAAAAATTTTCGAGCAGTTTGCTACTCAAAATCCAAATCCACAAAGCGAGCTGCAATCAGTGAACGATTTCACATTCGTCATTGCAGTTTTACTATCCGCTCAAACTACTGATAAAGCGGTCAACAAAGCAACAGAAAAACTCTTTAAGATAGCAAACACTCCAAAAGAAATAATAAAACTTGGCATCGATAAATTGAAAGATTACATTAGATCTATTGGACTCTGCAATAACAAATCAAAAAACATTATAGCTCTATCTGAAATTCTAATATCACAGTGTGATTCGAAAATTCCAAACGATAGAAATGAACTTAAAAAACTGCCAGGTATCGGCAGAAAATCTGCAAATGTTATATCAAATAAATTATTCGGGACAGCGTATATAGCAGTTGATACACATGTTTTACGTCTGAGCAAACGTCTAAATTTTAGTATTTCATCTAATCCAAAAATAGTAGAAGAAGATCTGCTACAAGTGATCCCAACTGAATATCACAAAAATGCTAGCGATTGGTTAATTTTGCATGGACGGTATACTTGCACAGCCAGAAATCCATCATGTTTCACGTGCAACATAAGGGAGCTTTGTCATGGATATGGACACAAGATCAAACCGCTAATATAATCGTCTGGTCAACTATGAAGAAAGGAATGACATTTCAAATGAGCGAAACGAAACAATTAAAAGACACCGTTTTTTTACCACAGACTAATTTTTCGATGAAAGGTGATCTTGCTAACCAAGAGCCGTTCATGATTTCTGAATGGGACAATATCGATATTTTCGGAAGACTTCGTCAACAGTCCAATGGACGTCCAAAATTCATTTTGCACTTTGGTCCACCGTATGCAAATGGCCCAATTCATCTCGGTCATGCTCTAATAGGCATCCTAAAGGATGCAGTAAATAAATCTTTTCAGATGCTAGGGTATGATGCCCCATTAGTCATAGGGTGGGATTGCCACGGGCTTCCTATCGAATGGAAAATCGAAGAATCATACCTGAAACAAGGAAAAAAGAGGCACGAAATCCCAGTAGAAGAGTTTCTTGCAAAATGCAGAGAATTCGCCGCCAATTGGATGGAAATTCAAAAAGAAGGATTCAAAAATCTCGGAATAATTTCAAATTTCAGGAATCCATATTGCACAATGGCCAAAGAATCTGAGGCTTCAATCTGTGAAAAGTTTTTTGAAATCCTTAAAAAGGGATTAGTTTATCGCGGTAAAAAACCCGTTATGTGGTCTGTCGTCGAGAAAACTGCCCTTGCAGAAGCCGAGGTTGAATATCACGACAAAGTAAGTGATGCGATCTTCGTTAGATATCCAATCGTGAAATCAGAAAAGCCAGATTTGACTGACGCATTCGCGGTCATCTGGACGACAACGCCATGGACAATTCCAGGAAGTCGTGCCATTGCGTACTCTCCAGATGTCAAATACTCAATCATAAATTTCTTAGGCAAAAAACATATTGTTGCTCAGGATTTGGTGAGTCAATTTGCAACCGAAGCCTGTATCGGAGAGTTTGAAGTTTTAGAGACAATAGACGGCAGTAAACTTGCTGGAACAATTTGCGAACATCCATTAAAGAAATTGGGATTTTCCCACGAAATTCCGCTACTACCAGGAACCCACGTAACAACAGATACAGGAACGGGGCTCGTCCACACGGCCCCAGCTCACGGAGTCGATGATTTTTTATTAGGCGAAAAGTACGGTCTTGAAATAAAGGATACTGTTAACGATGACGGAACTCTATCCGATGACCTTCCTCATTTCAAAGGCGAGCACATATTCAAGGTAAATCAGCACGTCATCGATGATATCCAAAAAGAAGACAATTTGATCCATGCCTACAAAATAACTCATAGCTACCCTCATTCATGGCGATCGAAAGCCCCTCTTATTTTCAGGACAACAAGCCAATGGTTTATAGCAATCGATAAGATACGGGCAAAGCTACTTGAGGAAATAGATAAGACAACGTGGTTTCCAGCTCAGTATGTAAACAGAATTAGGAGCATGGTGGAAAAAAGGCCAGATTGGTGTATCTCTAGGCAGAGGCTTTGGGGGGTTCCCATCGCCTTATTTGTAAATAAAAAGACAGGTGAGATTCTGGAAGATGATGATGTATTCAGTAGGATTTTAGACTCGTTTAGAAATGACGGGATAGAATCATGGAGAACCAAGCCTGCATCGTTTTTCCTTGGAGACAAGTATAATGCAGATGACTACACGCAAGTTCAAGATACCCTAGAAGTCTGGTTCGATAGCGCCTGCTCTCACCATTATGTATTGGAAAAACGAGACGATCTAACATGGCCAGCTGATCTGTATTTCGAGGGCTCCGATCAACACAGAGGTTGGTTTCAATCTGCTCTCGTCGAATCGGTTTGCACAACCGGAAAAGCCCCATACAAACAGGTGGCAACAAACGGATTTGTTCTCGACAAGGATGGACGCAAAATGTCGAAATCTCTCGGAAACGTGATTTCTCCGGAAGATGTGACATCAAAACTCGGAGCCGATGTGTTGCGGCTTTGGTGCTTAAATTCGGATTATTCTCAGGATCTGAGAATCGGGGATGAAATACTGAAACGCCAGCAGGATGTTTATAGGAGATTTAGGAACACACTGAGGTATCTATTGGGAGTTCTCTCAGACTACGATGATAATCAAAAAATCCAATATTCGCAGATGCCGGAACTCGAAAAATTTGTTCTTTCAAAGCTGTATGCATTAAATAAATTATTGAAAGAGTCAATAAAGAACTATAATTTGCAAACATTTTATTCAAGATTGCATGCATTCTGTTCTAATGAGTTATCTGCTTTTTACTTTGATATACGTAAAGATTCAATTTACTGCGATAAAAAATCTGATGTCAAAAGACAGGCTTGCCTTACGGTTATGAATGATATTTTCCTTTGTATTTCTCATTGGCTTGCCCCAGCGTTGTCTTTTACCGCAGAAAAAGCTTGGATGATGTATCCACTAAATACTTCAAAAACCAGTATACATTTAGAGCTATTCCCTGAAATTCCAGAAGAGTGGAAACACGAAGAACTAGAAGAAAAATGGAGAAATATATTGGCTGCAAGAAAGGCCATTACTGAATCATTAGAAGTAGAAAGGGCTGCAAAGACGATTGGCTCTAGCCTGGAGGCATCCATAAGTCTATACTCCGATGATGCAGACATAGTGCACTTGTTAAAATCAATAGACCTAGCCGAAATTGCTATAGTGTCTGGTGCATCAATTGCTAACGCTAAGCCTCCAACTGGGTCGCACATCAGCGAAACGACTAATATGGGAATCATAGTAAAAAAAGCAATAGGAAGCAAATGTGAAAGATGCTGGAAGATATCAAATGATGTTTGTGAAAGGGAAACTGAGTACGGCGAAGTGAATCTTTGTGAGAGGTGTTTAGCAGTTGTCGGATAGACCATTTATTCATTTAAGAACTCACAGCGCTTATTCCCTCTGTGAAGGCGCTGTGAAAGTTGATGAATTGGTGTATCGTTGTGAAGAACGACAGATGCCTGCTGTATCCGTCACAGATACCAATAATCTTTTCGGAGTTATGGAATTTTCTGAAAAGTGCGCATCCCACGGAATTCAACCAATTCCTGGAACCTTGCTTGATATTAGGTATGATGACGTAATTGCCCCAATTGTTCTGTTGGCTAAAAATAGACAGGGGTACAAGAATCTCTTGAAGCTTATGACGTGCTTCTACATAAAAAACAATGATGATCCCAGAAGTGTTTCGATGACAGATTTAGCTCAATACAAAGATGGAATAGTGGCATTCAGCGGTGGGGCTAGAGGGCCGGTAGGACATTTCGTTTTGGACAATAATGTTAGCAAGGCAAATGAGTGTCTAAAGTCTTTGGGAGATATCTACAAAAACAATCTCTATATTGAAATATCGAGAACAGACGAACCAGGAGAGATCAGAACCGAGAACATGTTTATCGAATTTGCAATGCAAAACGATATTCCTCTCGTTGCCACAAATGAGGTTTTTTTCTTGGATCAATCAATGCACACTGCTCATGATGCCCTGCTCTGTATAGCCGATTCAACATATGTGACAGTTAAAGATAGGCGGAAAGTATCAAAGGAACATTATCTAAAATCAACGGAAGAAATGTATGAGCTATTTAAAGACCTAAAGGAGGCAGTTGTAAATACAGCCATTATAGCGAAGCGCTGTTCATTTTTTCCAGAGAAGATCCAGCCGATTTTACCGAGATTCACTGATGGTCCGAAAGAAGAAGAAATCGCAGAACTCGATAGACAGGCCAGAGTTGGATTAGCGACAAGAATGAAAACTGACGTTCCAGAGGAATATACAAAGAGACTTGATTATGAACTCGATTTAATTAAAGTTACGGGATTTAGTGGATACTTCCTACTTGTGTCAGATTTTGTTAAATGGGCAAAAGAACACGATATTCCAGTCGGTCCTGGAAGGGGATCTGGAGCCGGTTCACTCGTTGCCTGGAGCCTTTTTATAACCGATTTGGATCCAATTAGATACAACCTTATCTTCGAGAGATTTATAAATCCGGAAAGGATTTCGATGCCTGACTTCGATATAGATTTTTGTCAGGACAGGCGAGATGAAGTAATAAATTACGTCCGCGACAAATATGGTATCGACAAAGTTGCTCATATCATCACGTTTGGGAAATTGCAGGCTAGAGCTGTTCTGAGGGATGTTGGAAGGGTAATTCAAATGCCATATGGCCTCGTAGATAAGATTTCAAAACTTATACCGCAGAATCAGGTTAATCCAGTCGATCTGGAACAGGCCATTGAAATAGAACCTCAACTCAAACAGAAGATGAAAGAAGATGAGTCTATTGCGTTTTTAGTAAACCTAGGGCTGCAACTCGAGGGCTTGTATCGTCACGCATCGTTACATGCTGCGGGGGTTGTCATTGGCAATGAGTCAATTGATGAGCTGGTTCCTCTTTATTCGGATGGTGAAACAGAATTAGCGATAACCCAGATCAATATGAAATACATTGAATCAGCCGGGTTGGTAAAATTTGATTTTCTTGGGCTCAAAACGCTAACAGTTATCAAAGCGGTATGTGACTACATTAAAGGGCGACACAACATTGAATTTGATATTTCGCAAATTCCACTCGATGATGAAAAGACTTTTACGCTTCTGTGCTCCACGGATGTCTCTGGGGTATTCCAACTTGAAAGCGCCGGCATGAGGGATGCGATCCAAAAACTTCAACCAGACAATATCGAAGATATCATAGCTTTGGTGGCTCTTTATAGACCAGGTCCTATGGATAATATTCCTACATATATCGCTAGAAAACATAGCAACGAATCAATAGAATACATTCATCCAATACTTGAGCCAATTTTAAAGAATACCTACGGAATAATGATTTATCAAGAACAGGTTATGAAAACCGCACAGGAAATGGGCGGATATAGCTTAGCAGCAGCCGATATCTTAAGACGTGCCATGGGGAAGAAAATAAAAAATGAAATGGATAGAAACAAACCTATCTTTATAGATGGAGCCGCAAAAAAAGATGTTCCAAGAGAGATCGCTGAGCAGGTATTTGCGTTGATGGAGAAGTTTGCTGGGTATGGCTTCAATAGATCCCACGCCGCAGGATATGGGCTTATCTCATATCAGACAGCATATCTGAAGGCAAACTATCGCCTAGAGTTCTATTTAGCATCAATGAATATTGATATCGTTAACATAGACAAAATCGCCATATTTGTGCAGGATGCAAGACAGTCTGGAATAAATATACTTCCTCCTGATGTTAATTTATCTGAAGAGTATTTTATAGGCGAAGATGGAAACACTATAAGGTATGCACTTGGATGCCTTAAAGGCTGCGGTGTTAGCATCATGAAAGCAATAGCCGACGAAAGACATCGAGGCGGCAAATTTAATGATATTTTCGATTTCTTTAAAAGAACCAAGTCGAGTGGAATTTCTTCTAGACAGATAGAAATTTTAATTTTATCAGGAGCACTAGACTCAATTCACCAAAACAGAAGGCAGATACTTGAATCGCTAGATCAACTTCAAAAGCTTGGAGAATCAATAGACACAAGCCAAAGATCCCTATTTGCCGGGTACAAGGCAGATACAATAGATCTAAAAGACGTTCAAGAGTGGAATGTCATCGAGAAATTGGATCTAGAAAGAAAAAGTGTTGGATTTTATTTGAGCTCTCATCCAATGGATATATATTCGGAATTTCTGCAGAAATTTAGAATCACAAGAAGTAAAGATTTTGAGAAAGCTATCGGAAATGTCACCGTCGCTGGAATCCTCCTTGCAAAGAAAGAGAAACTATCAAAGAATGGACAAAAATACGCTTTTCTGACAATTTCAGATCAGGACAACTCATTCGAAGTTACAATATTTCCAACGCTTTATGCAACCTCTTATAACTTACTTGCAATAGGAGAACCTATCATCATTGATGCAGACATTAAGGTTGAAGCGGACAATATCAAGTTGCTTGGTTCTTCGATCAAGAACATTGATTTGATCCTCGAGAAACAGAAAGTGTACATATACATCTCTGAAAATGCTGATACAGATCTCTTGCAAAAAACAATTGAAGGAATGGAAGATGGGCAGAATGAGATATCATTCATTGTCACAGGCTCAAATGGCAAAAAAACAGAAATTGAAACGGGGTATAAAAAGGACATGTCAATCATGAACAGACGCTTGATTTCAAGCATAACTGGAGTAAAATTTTCAGCATAATTTTGGACGAACTTGCCATGGCATCAAATACGCGGTATCATTCATGTGTATTAAGATGATTATTGCGACAATATGCCTGCTAAGTGTTATCTCCTGTCTCCTAGAGGTTTTTGTTCTGGCGTGGCTAGAACGGTTAATATGGCGGAACAAGTTTTGAAGTTGTATGGGAATGTCTATATAACCGAGGATATCATTCATAACAAAATTTTTATGAACGAGATGGTTAGCCGAGGATTTGTGAAAGTTACATCAATCGATGAGATCCCAAATGGAGCGACAGTGATGTTCTCTGCGCATGGGGTGTCTCCTCAGACAATAGCAAAAACTGAAAAAAAGGAACTTACCATAATAGATGGTACATGTCCAATAGTTAAAGCTATCCAGAACGAAGTCAGAAATGAAGCTGATCACGGCAGAAAAATTGTTATAATTGGCAATAGATCACATGCTGAAATAGTTGCCTTGATTGGCTATGCAAATAACACCGAAGTTTTTGTTGTCTCAAATGTTACCGATATAGATCTACTTCCAGATTTTTCAAAAGAAGAAGTTACATACTTTACTCAAACTACACTTGATTACATTAAAGCTCAAGAAGTTGTCGGAAGCCTAAAAGCCAAGGTGCCTCACATAAGATCTAGTGCTGATGATAATATTTGTTACGCCACGAAAGAGCGACAAGACGTCGTTAGAAAGGTCGCGAAATTTGTCGATCTAATCGTGGTAGTTGGTTCTTCTCATTCATCAAACGCCGCCAGGCTCCGAGAGGTTGCTCTGTCTTCTGGGGTTCCGAGTGCTATTCTAATTGATTCAAAAAACGATTTCAATATGGGCATTTTAAATGATGTAGACACAATGGCAATAACATCGTCGGCTTCGACTCCGGATGCTATATTGCAAGACTTAGTGAACCACTTGAAAAGTACGGCAGATGTAGAAATAGAAGATTTTGACATGTCCAACGACAATGGACAACAATAAAAATATAACTCCGATGATGCAACAGTATAATGCCACGAAAGAGCAGTATGCTGATTCTTTGCTTTTCTATAGACTTGGGGATTTCTATGAGTTGTTTTACGAAGATGCTTTAGTTGCTTCGAAAGAACTTGGTCTTGTTTTAACGAAAAGAGTAGATGCTCCAATGTGCGGAATTCCGTGGCATGCTTCTGAAATGTATATCACGAAGCTTGTTAAAAATGGTCATAGAGTTGCTATTTGTGAACAACAAGAAACCCCTGAAGAAGCCAAAAGACTTAGGGGACATAGGGCAACTGTAGAGAGGAAAGTGATTAGGATTGTAACTCCAGGGACCCTGATAGAACAAGCGATGCTCGGAGAAAAAAGCAATAATTTTCTCCTGGCGATTTCTGGTGGAACAGGCTCCGGCGAAAAATTAGGAGTAGCATATGCAGATATTTCGACGGGAAGGTTTTTGTTGGAGGAGATATGTGCCAATGAACTACAGTCAGTTCTTACAAAAATATCTCCGAGTGAAATAGTATGTCCCGATAGTCTTCTATCTAAAAGATATATCCTTGATAATTTGAGCAAATACAAATCCATCGTGAGAGCTCTTCCAAGCTCGAAATTCATGAAGAACTCAGCGGCCGATAGACTAGCTAAGTTCTTCGGAATTAAGTTTATAGATGCTTTCGGGAACCTTTCTAGAAATCTCATAAATGCGGCATCAGAAGTTGTTGAATACGTTTTTGATGCTTATAAATCAAACAAAGTTAGCCTATCCTTCCCGAAGCTCATAAATCATTTAGATCACATGTACCTCGATAATTTCACGAGAAAGAGCTTAGAATTAACACAAACTCAAAATGGAGAGAAGAAAGGATCGCTGCTTAGCAATATCGATAAAACGCTCACATCACAGGGAGCTAGAATGTTGTCAAGGTGGTTAATGGAGCCACTTAATAATCTTTGTAAAATCAATCAGAGACTAGATTATGTGGACTTCTTCGTTAATTCAAAGGATGTCCTAAAAAGCATCAGAAGCACACTATTGGACTTTCCGGATATCGAAAGATCTCTTTCGAGAATATTGATGGGAAAGGCTGGACCTAGAGATCTGAGATGTGTATCTTCTGCATTGTTGAAAGCAAATAAGCTTGGAGAATTTATAGCGAACTTTTCACAATTGAGATCTATCAATTTGTTTTTCGATAATGCTAAGGAGCTTGTTCAAACTCTGGATTCTGCACTTTGCGATGAGCTTCCTAACTTCTCGCGAGATGGTGGGTTCATCAAGAAGGGGTATGACAGTGAACTCGATAAGTATCTGGATGTCCTGGAAAATGGTGATAGCATTATAAAAAGCCTTCAGAAGAAATACATCACGGAAACTGGGATCCCAACGCTCAAAGTAAAAAATAATTCGGTAATAGGATATTTTGTAGAGATCTCTCCAAATTTTGCACCGAAGATTCCATATAAATTTGTGCACAGGCAATCTCTCGCATCGGCTATCAGGTATTCTTCAGAAGAACTCACAGAAACGGCAAATAACATATATTCCGCAGAATCAAACATCAAACGCAGAGAATTGGTTATCTTCGACGAATTGGTCTCGATGATTACAAATGAAAAAGACGATATAAGAACCATATCTGACAACATATCATTCCTCGATGTAACTTCTTCCTTTGCGCAATTGGCAATCGATAATGATTACATAAGGCCTGAAATGACTTCTGAGAAAATTCTCAACATCAAAAATGGAAGACATCCTGTCGTTGAAAATAGCTTAAAGATGAATGGAGCGACGTTCGTTGTAAATGATTGCAAGATGGAAAATGACTCCGTCGTGGCATTATTGACTGGGCCAAATATGGGCGGAAAAAGCACATTTCTGAGACAAAATGCTATCATCATTGTAATGGCTCAAATTGGTTCTTTTGTCCCTGCCGAGAAAGCTATCATCGGACTTGTTGATAGAATCTTTAGCAGAGTTGGTGCTTCAGATGATATAGCTTCTGGAAGATCAACGTTCATGGTTGAAATGGTGGAAACTGCGACAATTCTTCAACAGGCGACGGATAAGTCATTCATCATATTGGATGAGATAGGAAGAGGCACATCGACCTACGATGGTCTCGCCATAGCTTGGGCAGTAATCGAAGAAATAGCCAACAAGATTAAAGCTAGAACTATATTTGCAACACACTACCATGAACTGGTGAGACTTAAGGAAACAGTTGACAATATTCAATTTCTTACAGTAAAAGTAGAAGAGTGGCAAAACAACATAGTTTTTCTTCACAAAATTTCTGAAGGCTTTGCTGATAAATCATATGGGCTAAATGTTGCTGCACTTGCTGGATTTCCAAGGGCCGTGCTAGATAGGGCTATTGAAGTGTTGAAAAATGTATCATAGTGTGGTATAGTTAAGTATATGGAGGTGATTGAATGTATGCAGTGTTAAATCAGGAACAAGTTCGAGATAATTCGATTCCGTTTTTAAAAAGTGAGAATTGGTCGTTAAAGACGTATGAGAAAGGAATATCAGCTGAATCTGATGCAGTTAAGGTGCTTAAAGACGAGGGATATGAAATTCTTGGAAGAAGGGTAAAAACCGAATATGGCGAGATAGATATCCTTGCGAAAAAGGAAGATTTTCTCGTTGCCATTGAAGTGAAGCAGAGAAGCTCTATTGATTGTGCCAGAGGGTGTATCTCAAAAAGACAAAAACGAAGAATATCAAATGCCCTGATGTGTATTGTTTCTGATAGAGACGAATTATTTGAAAATTATAGAGCAGATGTGGTATGTTTTGATTCTGTTGGAAGATTAGAGCATATTGAAAATGCATTCTCAATTGAAGAGTTTGATTGTTGCTAGTTCAGTGATTTTTTTATCTGGCTGTGTTCCGGTTATTATCGGTGGCATGGCGGCCGGTGGATATACGGCGGCGAGAGATAAAAAGTTCGGTGATAGTATTAATGATTCAAAAATAGATGTCGCGGTGAAAAACAGACTTTATAAAATAAGCCCGCAATTATTTAGTGAAGTCTCAGCTGTCTGCGATGAAAATTGTGTCCTCTTAACTGGTGCAGTTTCGAATCCAGAATGGGTTAGCGTCGCAGAGAGAGAAACTTGGATGGTTGATGGAGTCAGGGTTGTATATAACAACGTAAGAGCCGGCTCTCCGCTTTCTATTGGACAAGTAACGAAGGATAATCTTATAACCACGTCTTGTAAATCAACGTTGCTCTGCACGAGTAATGTTCGCTCGATCAATTATAAATTAAAGACATCCGATCGCGTAGTCTACGTCAGAGGTCTCGCAAGAAGCGAAGATGAACTCGCAATTGTTTTGGAAAAATTGAAAGGTGTGAGCGGAGTAAAAAAGATAGTATCATACGTTAGAGTTATGAAAAATGAACGAACTTAGGCATGTCGCGTTCATAATGGATGGCAACTCATCGTGGGCCATTGCGAATAACAGGCAGATGATGGAGGGATACCTCGCTGGAATGAGGAAAGTTTCCGAGGTTGTTTCTGATGCAATAGATTTTGGAATTGAATATCTGACGTTTTATGTGTTTTCATCAGAAAACTGGAGGAGATCAGAAAAATGGGTTTCCGATTTTATGAGCCTCTCTACGAGATTTTTGAAGACAGATGAATCTATTGCAAAAATCATAGAAGCCGGAGCAAAACTTAAAGTCATAGGAAACAGAACGAAATTAAATTCAGAACTTCGAGAAATCATCAGTGACTTTGAAAACAGAACAAAAAATAACGATAGAATAATTATCCAGTTGGGGATAAGTTATGGAGGCCGCGATGAGATCATCAGAGCTGCCAAAAAGATGGTCGAAAAAAGAATTGAATTTACCGAGGAGAATTTGTCTAATAATCTTGATACAGCGTTCGTCCCTGACCCTGAGCTTATAGTAAGAACAAGTGGGAAGCAGAGGCTTAGTAATTTTCTACTCTGGCAAGCTTCATATAGCGAGTTTTATTTTTCAAGTCTCCTATGGCCGGATTTTAGTAAAGTGGAGTTTCAAAAGGCTATCGATGAGCTTAGAAGGCGAAAAAGAACATATGGTAAGTGAGCTGTTTAAAAGAACAGTGAGTGCCATCATTCTTGGAGCTGTTGTGGTACTATCGATCCTGGAAGGACATTGGCTCTTTCAGATTTTCATATCGGTTTGCACAGCAATGATGTTGTGGGAGTGGGTTGTAATGAACAATAGCCACAACAAAAATGCAAAAATGTTTTTAGGAGGTAGTTGCTACATCGTTGTCCCAATGCTTTTTTGGATTTATGAATCAAGATACTCCAACGTGCTACAACGAGACATCCTCTGGATTTTCACGATTGTTTGGAGTTGTGATGTATTTGCGTATTTTGGAGGCAAATTACTTGGTGGACCAAAATTGACTCCCAAGATTAGTCCAAAGAAGACATGGTCTGGAGTTGTAGTTGGTTCGATCTTTTCATTCGCCGCCTCGTATGTATTTCTCATAACATTTTTTCCAAGCGACAAACAATTGATTATTTTCTCAATCCCACTGATTGTGGCTTCAATATTAGGAGACCTCATTGAATCAAAAGTAAAAAGAATTTTGACAGTCAAAGATTCTGGAAATCTGATACCAGGCCACGGAGGTATTTTAGATAGATTAGATAGTTTTTTGCTCGCTACGTACGTATTCATGATTTTCAAAATTTTGTTTTTGTGATGAATTTTAAATACACAACCGAGGAACTCAAAAAATTGGCTGAAGGCTTAGCAGATAAAACTGAAGCTCCGTTTTCTATATTACTAACCGGAGATTTAGGAGCTGGAAAAACAACATTTGCAAAACTTTTCATAGGCCCATTGCTAATTGACAAGACTCAAAAAGTCACGAGTCCAACGTTCAACATAATACAAATCTATGAAACTAAAAAAGGCCCAATTTGGCACGCTGATCTATATAGATTGAAAAACAAAGAAGAGCTCTTCGAACTTGGACTTATCGAAGCCATGAGCGACTCGATCTGTCTTATTGAATGGCCGTTGTTACTTAGAGATCATATAGAAATCCCGAAATCTACCGAGATCCACTTGTGACTTCGATCACCTTTTCTAACAATTCTTCAAATGACGTTCCCTTGAATCGAGCGATGTCTGGAACAAGAGATAGAGTCGTCAATCCAGGCTGAGTGTTAAGCTCTAAAAAATAAACTTTTTCACCATCGTATCTAAAATCAGCCCTCGCAATTCCTCTGCAACAGCAAGCCTTGAACACCTTCTCAGACATGTCAAACATCTCATTTACCGTAGATTCATCTAGCTCAAAATTAGACAGATGTGTGGATCCTCCAATTTCATATTTACTCGAATAATCATAAAACTCCCTTTTGCAAGTAATTTCCACAATCCCGACGGCCTTTCCATCTAATACCATCACTGTGAACTCTCTGCCTCCTATGTATTTCTCCACGAGAATTTTATCCCCAAAATTCCATTCGATCTCTTTTAGTCGATGAAAATCACTGTCATTGAAAATCAGAAAAACACCTATGCTTGATCCATTGTTCGCAGGTTTTACAACAAACGGATATTCCATATCGATACTTGCAATCTCTTCCTTTGTTATTTCAAATCCGTCTGCAACTTTAATACCTTTGGCTTTTGCCAACTCCTTACAAATAGCCTTATCAAAGGCAATTGCTGATCCAAGGACGCCACTGCTACTATACGGAACACCAAACAACTCGAGAACTCCCTGGATGACACCATCTTCTCCACCAATTCCGTGAAGAACATTGAATATCACATCTGGGGAACATCCATAGAGATCATCAGTCAAACTTCTCAAATCTTTCTTCACATCTATCTCGAAGACTTCGTGACCAAGTTGTCGTAGTCCATCTGCAACACACCTACCAGAATCCAGCGAAACCTCCCTCTCTGGTGACCATCCTCCAAGTAAGACAGCTATCTTCATGGCTATTCTCTAACAGAGATGATATAGCTCTGGTCGCCAATATTCCTCGCTATCTCAGCGGCTGATTCTTGTGACTGGTACGGTCCTATTAAGATGGCGTACTTCTGCTCTCCGCTGGTATTACTGACCTTCTTAACCGCGCAAGTCTTGTCAGTTAAAACAGCTTCAAATTTTTTTTTAATCAAGTTTACCTCATTTTGAAGAACCAGTCTGTCTTTGCCAGCAGACACTTTTATGTAGTAGATTTTATCTTCCAAGATCGAATATTCCTCAACATCTGTTCCTCGTTTTCCTGAAGGTAACTGATATGGCTCATCCTGAGGAGGAAGGAGTTTTTCTTCCTGAGATAGATCCGGAACTTCACCATCAATTTTGTTATAGACCATTTTATCTTTATGCTCAATTTCGATACCACCCGGATTTTCAGGCAAAACCTTAAAAGAGGACTGAGTCGGCCCTATTACTACCGTCTCTCCATCTGCGTGATTAGAACTTCGATCACTCGTCCAGTTGTACACAATCCAAGATAGACAAACCAAAGATAATATCGAAGCAAATGTTATTATAAATTTTTGCCACAGATTACTCAATAACGCAGATGTATTTCGCTTGCGACGATCGCCGTAGCATTCCTCATCCCAATACGTTCTGTTAAACCCAGTATATACATCCTCATGCTGATTTGGGGCATACCTTTGAAGGGGAGGCAACTTCCTCTTTTGGTATCTAATCATCTTGTCATCAATTATGTTGTTTTTAGGTGAAAAATACTCCTGGTATTGATCATCCTCTTCTTCGTTCATGAATGTATCCTCTTGCTGAGAGTTGTATCTATCATCAGTAACATTGTATTGATTGTTTCTTTTGCCTCCTGACATGAAAACGTCATCGTATCTTAAATACCTTTGTTTGCTGCCACCAGACGGCCTCTTTTTAAAATTATTTATCACTCTTTCCTCCTGCATTTATATCATCTCAGACATTGGAACTATTCCCATAATTTTTAATCCATCTTCTATGACAAATCTAGTTGCCTGAAGAAGAGACAATTTCGAAATAGTACAGTTTTTATCATCCTTGTCTATGAACCTCAAGACAGTATTCGCCTTACCCTTATTCCACAACGCATGGAACAGATAAGCTATGTTTTGCAAATAGTTTGGAATCCGATGAGGTTCTATCGCAATAGCCGTAGTTTTAACTTGCTCCGGCCAAAACGCCAACGCTTTCATTAATGATATTTCAGCTACATCAAAAAGGCAAGATTTATCACAATCAATTAAAGCTTGGTTATTTATTTCTCCAAAAATTGATTCATAATGTTTAAAAACGGAACAAATTCTTGCATACGCATATTGTATATAAAAAAGCGGATTATCCATCGAATGCGCTATCGCCTTAGCAAAATCGAAATCGATCATAACATCATGATGACGCGATATCATCATATACCTCGTAACATCCTTCCCAACCCTCTCAACAACATCTTTTAGGGTTATGAAGTTCCCTGAGCGTTTCGACATTTTTATCGGAATGCTATTTTCTAAAAAATTCACGAGCTGATACAATCTGATTTCTATATCGGCACTATCGTTACTCAACGCTCTTACAGCAGCTTTCAATCGCTTCAGATATCCATTGTGATCTGCTCCAAGGACGGCAACCATTCTGCTGTACCCCCTGCGAATTTTATCGAGATGATAGGCTAAATCCCCAGCAAAGTACGTCCAGGTTCCGTCTGATTTTTTAATAGCTCTGTCAACATCGTCACCATACTTTGTTGCTCTGAATAGAGTTTGCGGTCGTTCTTCCCATTCATCATCATCTCCTATTCCTTTTGGCCTTGGAAGAACTCCTTCATAGATATCTCCATGCCTAATCAGAATATCAAGTGCCTCATCAACTAGCTTCTTTTTGCATAGCGCTTCCTCAGATGTGTATTGTTCCATTGAAATGCCGATACTTTCAAGGTCATCCTTGATGTTATCGAGCATTTGATCTATTGAAAATTTCCGAAGTAAATCCATCCATTCTGACTCATCTTTATCCAGCAACTCTGCCTCGTACGCATCAATCAATTTTTGAGCTATGTCTTTTACGTACCCTCCACAATACATATCTGCTCCAAAAGCATCATCCTGTATTTTTCTACCGAGGAGCTCTTGGTATCTAAGATAAACAGATCTTGCAAGTGCCTTGATTTGATTCCCTTGGTCGTTTACGTAGAATTCCCTAGCCACCTTATAACCGATCTTCTCGAAAAGATTGGCCACAACGCTTCCGAAAACAGCATTTCTAGCATGCCCAGTGTGAAGGGGCCCAGTTGGATTTGCAGAAACAAATTCGACATTCATCAACGCACCTGCGCCAATATCCGCATCACTATATTTCTCTTTTTTCATTAGCACGTTATTGACTACATTTTGCCATGCAGAATCGCGAAGTCTAATGTTTATAAACCCTGGCCCGGCAATCACAGCATCACTTACAAACTGACATTCTAGCAAATTCTTGCAGATAGCTTCAGCCAACTCTCTAGGCGAAACCCCAGCTTTCTTAGCGAAAAGCATTGCTGCATTGGTATAGATATCCCCAAAAGACTGATCCTTCGGTGGTTCGACTGTTATCAAGTCAGTTCTAATATCAACAGAGTACTGTTTTAGCGTTCCTAATACACACTCTCGAATTGATTGAAACACTAACTTAATCCTTATAACTATCGTAATAAGATTATAAAGGATTCTTCATCTTTGCGCAAGGAGCTCTTTGTAATAGCACCCTGACGATGCTGTAGTCTGCTCTTCTCTTACAATCTTGTGAGACCTGAGTTCACGCAATATCTTACGGACAAAAACATTGTTCAACATATGTGATGGATTAAGAGCTTCGATATTGCCGACAATATCATACCCAAGAACGGCCATGTCTCCTATCAAATCCAAACATTTGTGCATAACGAGTTCTGATTTGTGACGGAGCCCATCCTTACTTCTGACCGATCCATCCGGCATTATTGCAATCGTATTTTCATCGGATGATCCACGAGCTAAGCCCATCTGCCGTACCTTCTCGTAGTCCTCGAGCCACCCAAATGTCCTCGAACTTGCAATGTCGCTAAGGTCATCGTCGAAAGTAAATGTATATGAGTTGTTCTCGCCAATGGTCCGATTAATCCGATCATACGCTAACTTTACTGTTATATCGCAGTCTTCCCCTGGGATAACCGAAATTTTACCACTCGCCGACTCCACTACAATTGGCTTTGTTATAACTATCGCCGGAACAAATGACTCCCGACTGGTGATTCCGGCTTTCCTGATCTCCTTCACAAAGACGGCAGCTGAGCCATCCATCACTGGAAGTTCAGGAGCATCTAATTCAATCAGAGCATTTGTGATTCCGCATATTCTAAGGGCAGCAAGAAGATGCTCAACAACAACGACTGATATCCCAGACTTATTAACCACTCTCGTGCAAAGAGTTGGTTCCACAACTGAATTAGCCGACAATTCTATAACGCAAGCCTTTCCGCTGATGTCAAGTCTCTTAAAGATGATTCCATGCTTTTCGGCCGCTGGGGTAATCCTCATGGTCACCGACTGACCACTGTGCACACCGATCCCACTAAACTCAACTGGACTACTCAACGTCGCTTCCGACCGCAAACTAAAATACATCAGCATAAACAAAAACAACCTATCTCTGTTCATTCTATGCGATAACGCACTACAACGACTTCTGATAAATTGTTACAAATTGTTACAAAGTCAAAATTTCAACGGAATTTTCATTTACGGCTATAGTATGTTCAAACTGGGCTGATAGTGATTTATCGACTGTCACCACAGTCCAACCATCGTTTAAAACCTTCGTTTTATAGCCACCTGCGTTTACCATCGGTTCTATCGTAAAAAACATGCCTGGTATAATCTGCGAACCTTTCTCATGGGTATCGTAGTGCACAATTGTCGGCTCCTGATGAAAATTTCGTCCGATGCCGTGGCCACAATAATCTCTTACAACTGAGAAACCATACCTGTCGACAAATCTCTGAATCGCAGCCCCAATGTCTCCTATATATCCATAAGGCCGCACAGCGTCTATTCCAACAGCCAATGCCCGTTTTGCAACATCAACTAATTTCTCTGCTAACTTAGTACATCCTCCAATAACGAACATCCTGCTCGTATCTCCATGCCATCCATCAACTACCACAGTTACGTCTATGTTTACGATATCTCCTGATTTGAGTCTGTAAGGTCCCGGTATCCCATGGCAGACAACATTGTTTACCGACGTGCAGATCGATTTTGGAAACCCATTGTATCCCAGTGTTGCAGAAACAGCGCCATTCGACTTTATGAAATCACTACAAAGATCGTCTAACTCACCAGTTGACACTCCACTGACAACAAAGGACTCTATAAAATCCAGAACACCTTTTGCCAACTCACAAGCAACCGCCATTCCACAGATATCAGACCGATCCATAAAAAAACTAAATTAAACCAAAATGAAAGAGCCGCAAAAATGCGGCTCTCAAAAATCTTACTTCGACTCGTCCTTAGCCGGCTCCTCAGGCTTCGCCGACGCTGCCTGATTCAATTCTTCCGTCATCTTTGACGTTTCACAATTGTGCACCTTTCTCTTAGGCTTAATTACTTTGTTTCCTTTTTTGCCGTCTTCACCAGTAGATACTTCATCATCCACCTTGCCACTTGAATCAGCGGCAGGTGTTTCATCCTTTACCTCATTATCGACTGAATCTTCAGCATACGCGCTTCCACAAAAAGCCGCCACCAGCATTAATACTGCGAACTTCTTCATTTTTTTCTCCAAAATTTTTAACTCAAATGCCAACCAAACGCGGCACCTCTTGAATACATTATACCAAAACAACCGATCAATAAAGCTTTAAAATTTTCACTGTATTGTCAAAAAATTGTCACGAAGTTGCATATATGCAACATGGTCTCATTGCTTCATTGTTTTTCAAAAAATTCTCTGGACAATGCATTCAACACAGGAATTGTAACGTCCTTTGTGAAATCGTTCATTGAGTACAGTCCGTTACATTGATTGATAATCCACTTTGCAACCTGTATTGCTCCTCTGGCAAAAATTTCTTTCGAGCTTGCCTCATGCTTCACTTTGATATTCTCACAGCTGCCAACAAAACTCACTTCGTGAGTTCCAACGACCGATCCACATCTCTGGACAGCAAATCCAATTTCGCCTCGTTTCCTTTGCTCGATAATTCCATATCTAATAAAATTTGCAACATCATCAAGATTTCTGTTCCTTGCCCCTGCAACTGTGTGTCCAAACATAATTGCTGTTCCTGATGGAGCGTCTTTTTTCAATCTGTGATGGCTCTCTAAGACCTCAACATCAAAGTCTTCATCTAATAACTTCCCAAGCATATATAGGACTGAGTTCATAATCGCGACCAGGAAACTCATGTTTGGAGAATGAAACACAGGCACAGTTTGAGAACATTTCTCCATTAAATCTTTATGAATTTTAGAAAGCCCCGTTGTTCCGATAACGAGTGGTATCTGAGTGCCATTAGACGAAGCATATCTCAGCATAGACTCCGTTGCAAATGGACACGAAAAATCGACTATCACGTCAGTATCAACAAATAAATTGCAGACATCATCGCTACTCGAAATTTTGTTGGCAACACTTATCCCGCCTTCCTGGAGAGCAGATTTAATGACGAGCCCACCCATAGCTCCGGTGGCCCCGAGAACTGATACTTTCATGACTATACCTTGGACTAGAATGGTATGTCATCTATCGGAATATCCTTCGGCGTTTCATCAGACCTCGCATCAAACTCAATATCGGATTTTCTAGGATCGAGCATAACCAGTTCCCCACGGAACTTACCAATGACAACTTCAGTCGTATGCCGCTCAACCCCACCTTGATCATTCCATTTTCTGGTCTGCATCTGCCCTTCCAAATAAATCTTTGAGCCTTTCCTAACATACTTTTCTAGCACATCAACCAATTTTTCATTAAAAACAGAGATTCTATGCCATTCAGTTTTTTCTTTCCTTTCTCCTGACATTTTATCTTTCCATGTTTCACCAGTCGCCAACGAAAAAGATGCAACTTTCGACCCATCCGGCAAAAAGCGAATTTCTGGATCTTTCCCTAAATTTCCGATTAGAATTACCTTGTTTAATGTTCCAGCCATGCTCAACAACCTTACGATGATAAAATAACTAAAATATTATATATCTTCATTTTTCTGTTTTGTGGATTTTTTTACAAGCTGGTGGTATGATTAGTAATGAGGGTTTTTGTTTCTATATCCTGATGGGTGACCTTCCGACCGTTTTACCAGTATTCAAAGTCAAGTCGACTATTCTTATGCCGAGTTCACAGCTACCGATGGTTATAAGCGATCAGGATTATTCTGTGGTTGCGCAAGAAATTGTCGAGAACAACGTTATTGCGATTGTGCAAAGCTTTCAGAGTGAACCATCGAAGATGTTCAAGATAGGTTGCGCTGGACGAATCATGGAAGTTAGTTTTTCAGAAGGAGAAATATCGATTAACCTGTATGGGGTTTGCCGTTTCGAAATAATTGACGAGCCTCCGATTGATGCAACTGGAATAGAAAGGGTCGTCGTATCCTACGACAAGTTTTTAATTGACATTAACAAAAGTTTTGAAATCCAAGAATCTGATAATGACAGATTAATGGGCGCACTAAATGTTTATTTCAGGAATTTATCGATATCGCCGAATTGGAAAGAATTAAAAGACACACCACCTAGTATTTTAGTTTCAGCGCTGACGATGGCGTTTCCATTTAACTCGAGCGAAAAGCAATCTTTATTGGAGACTGTCAGCATCAAAGATCGCTCAGATATGATCGCAGAGATAATGGAGATAAATGCTTTTGATCGCTACAATACGACCAAAATGGTGCATTAACGCAAAGGACGGGATGCGAAATCACGACTGTTCGCATGTAACAACTCGATCAATTGGTATGATGTCGCACTCGTTAATACAATCAATCGATATAGCCTGATCGATTGAAAATTGCCCATCTGCGATTCGACGCAAAGCCCATGCGTGGCCGACCGTATCAAGTGCCTTTGCTATGTCTTCGCATAAGCTCCTTATGTACGTTCCTGGAGACACAGTTGCCGTTAAACTAAACATTCTACAATCTAATTGCTTCAAAATCTTTATGTCAAATACAGTCGTTTTCCTGGGAGCAATTTCAGGAACAATTCCCTTCCTAGCCAATTGGTACGCTCTTTTTCCATTCACCTTAATCGCCGAAAAAGCGTGAGGCACCTGATTAATTTCTCCTGTGAAATTAGTCAAGACATTTTCCAAAGCATTCATATCTGGGTAACTTGAATCGGTCTTTACAACCTCGCCAGTCTTATCTCCCGTCGTTGTCTGCTCCCCGAACTTTACAACAAACTCATAAACTTTGCTAATCGGCTTTATGTATCTTATAGCCCTTGTTGCCTTGTTAATCGCGATAACCAACACACCTGTGGCGAATGGATCGAGTGTCCCGAGATGGCCAACTTTTTTAACACCTAGTTTCTTCTTACATAGAAAATCTATAAATGCTGATGTTTTCCCCTCTAGCTTATCAATCACCAAAAACCCGGAAAGCTCCGTGTCGCTACACATTGAACTGGAAGTGCATAACATCCCCATCTTGAACTACGTAATCTTTGCCTTCTAATCTAAGTTTCCCCTGCAATTTTGATCCATATTCTCCGCCGCAATCTACGTATTCTTTCCAAGGTACAGTCTCCGCGCAGATGAATCCCCTTTCAAAATCAGTGTGGATTTCCCCAGCGGCCCCAGGAGCCTTCGTTCCGGTTTTTATCGTCCACGCTCTCGCTTCCTTTGGGCCAACAGTAAAATATGTTATAAGTCCCAGCAGATCGTATCCATGCTTCACGACCCTCGATAACCCCGCCGTTGAAAGACCAATGCTGCTCAAGAATTCCAATTTCTCTTCCTCACCATCTAGTATCGATATTTCCGCTTCTATCGCCGCAGAAATCATAACAACCCTATCCTCTCCAACCCTGGCTTTAACCTTTTCTGTATATGAATTACCAACAAGAACGTCAGATTCAGCGACATTACAAATATACATCATCGGTTTAGTTGTGATTAACTGTAGTTGTTTAAGCAATGGTTTTTTGTCTATAGGAAGTTTTGTTTCGATAGCAAATCGACCTTCCTTTAAAACTTCATATACAAGCAATAAAACTTCCAGTATCTCTTTTGCCGATTTATCTCCAGATTTCGCTTTCTTTTCTAAGTTCGGAATTCTTCCTTCAACACTCTCCAAGTCAGCAAGAAGAAGCTCTGTCTCAATGACCTCTATATCAGAAATTGGATCAATAGCGCCAGAAACGTGAGTTATGTCGTCGTTATCAAAGCATCGAACGACCTGCAAAATCGCGTCTGTCTCTCTTATGTTCGCGAGAAATTTGTTTCCAAGCCCTTCGCCATTGCTGGCTCCCTTTACTATTCCAGCAATATCGACAAACTCAAGCTGAGTTGGAACAACAACTTTTGAATTCGCAACGGTCGCTAACTTCTTGAGCCTTTCATCTGGAACTGCAATACGTCCAACATTTGGCTCTATCGTACAGAAAGGATAATTCGCAGACTCAGCCGTCGCCGTAGAAGTCAAAGCATTAAAGAGAGTAGATTTTCCAACATTTGGCAACCCGACTATTCCGCAATTGAACCCCATACTATTTAATTTTATGCTCTTTAAAGATCACGTGTTTCCTGATCTTCGGATCATATTTTTTCATTTCAAGTTTCTCTGCCATCGTCCTCGGATTTTTTTTAGTAACATAAAAATATCCGGTACCGGCAGAACTAAGCAACTTGATCGTAACAACAGGACCTTTGGCCATAAGTCAACACTCACAAAAAAACAAACATATCAAAATTGGAGCGGGCAAAGGGATTCGAACCCTCGACCCCAACCTTGGCAAGGTTGTGCTCTACCACTGAGCTATACCCGCAACACCACAACGTGTAGTGTATCATGACCCAGTTAAATGAGCAATAAATTTCTGGCCATAGCCCAATCCATCTGGAGCCGCGTTGCAAACTTAGAACTCGGATAACTCTCGGAAATGTACATTTTTCTGATCTCAAGACTATGCTGGTAATTACCAAAAAAACCGTGGGAAACGCAAACATCCACATCCACTGCTCCGTGAGATTTTAGCATTTCTGCAGCACATTTAATTGTCTTGCCACTGTCGACTATGTCGTCAACTATGAGGCAATTTCTGCCATTCACAATATCCATGTTTTCGTAACGGCCAGTTTGTTTATCGATAAATACAACATCCTTTGTGCCTAAGTATGCGGCAAAATGAGAAACCCTATGGCGTCCCCCAATATCAGGAGCTACGATCACCAAATCTTTCTGCTCCAAAAATAAGCTGCCAAAAATTTCGTGCGGAAGTACATTGATAATGTTTCGCGAAGCGCCATTGGGTTGATGCATGTCTAATGTTATGACTGATCTCAGGAGTTTCATCGGCAGAGCATCCAATTTTTCCTGTCTGGAATATGGGATATAAGGAACAACAGCATCTATGATTTTGCAGTGCCTGCACATATGAACCATCATCATAAACTCGACAATCTGTCTGTTGATATCAGGCGTTTTTGAAAAAATCACAATTGCCCTATCAAACGGCCCACATGAGTATTTTATGTCTATTTCCCCATTTGAAAATACTGGCAGCTCTAGCTCTATTGCATCACAACAAAGTCTTGCCGCTATTCTAGTCGCAAGTGATGCATTTGTTTTTTCGTGAACAATTATCAATAATCAATCCAGTTTAAATAAAGTCCATGGGAAGGCGCTGTAACTCCAGCGATGGTTCTATCTCTAGCTTCTAACAAAAGACTAATATAATCAACATTTTCGTTACCGTGCCCTATCTTCACTAATGTTCCAACGGTGATTCGAACTTGGTTATGAAGAAATGATTTTGCTGAAATATCAATTACAACGAAATCTCCTTCTCTTTGCACTATAGCTCTGGATATGGTTTTTATCGGACTTTTTGCTCCACAACTAACTGACCTAAAAGAAGACAAATCATTGGTTCCAATCAGTTGTTGAGCGGCCTCATTCATTTTAGATTCATCCAACAACCTCGGAACATGCCAAGCCCTATTCTCATGAATTACGGACCTAACCGCCCTGTTAAAAATGATATATCTGTAATGTCTCATTTTCGCTGAAAATCTGGCATGAAAATCATCTGGAACAACTTGAATGTTTATTATAGATATTCGTTTGTCGATAAGATAAAAATTTATAGCCACTAAAAGTTTCGAAAGATTTCTATTCCAAAGATTTATAAGACTACTATCGGTTATATCAAAATGAGCAACCTGGCCTGTTGCATGCACACCTGAATCCGTTCTGCCAGCGCCGTAGAGTTCAATTTTTTCTATACCATTAAAAACCTTCGAAATAGCGAGCTCTATTGTTTCCTGAACAGACGTCTGACAATCTTGCTTCTGCCAACCGCAAAACCCTAAACCATCATATTCGACAGTAAGCTTGATTCTCATAGCCTATCTATTGAATTTCTTCATAATCTTTGCCTTCTCCAATGCCCAATCTCTGCGCTTGATTGTTTCTCTCTTATCGACTACATTCTTACCTTTGGCGAGGGCTATACTGATCTTTACGATGCCACGGTGATTAAGGTACATTGTAAGTGGAACTATTGTCATTCCTTTCTGTTGTATAGCATTTAAGAATTTCGTTCGCTGAATCTTATGCAACAGCAACGCCCGAGGACGCCTTGGTTCATGATTGTTGTAACTTGCCTGCTTACAGAGGGAAACATCGGCATTGAACAGATACAATTCAATTGATCTATTCACCGTGCCAACAAACGACTCGTTGATACTAACTCTGCCGTTCCTTATGGATTTGATTTCGGATCCAGTTAGGATAATTCCAGCCTCGACTGTTTCCGTAATCTCGTAATCAAACCTAGCCCTTCTGTTTTTAGCAACAATCTTGAAATTTGACATTTGATGCTCGGGCATGTCGTCTGTTAGACTGGCGTTGAAGATTTATATCTGATTCTAACAGGAATATCCACCAAATCAAAACTCTCTTTAAGTTTGTTTACGACGTACCGCTTGTGGTCTTCCCTTAGATTTTTTACGTTGGTCGTAAACACCAGGAACGTTAACGGATTGGAATGAACCTGCGTCACATACTTCAGTCTAAACCTAGCCGAGCCACTTTGCAACATGTCCGTTTGGTTTAAGGCCTTGAGCCAGTTGTTTAATTCCATTGTCTTTATTTTCCTGTTTTGTTTATCATATATCGCTATGCTAGTTTTCAACATTTTATCTATGTTCTTGTTATGTACTGCGGAAATAAATAGAAATGGAACTTCTTTTAATTGCGAAAAACTTTTTGCAAAATTTCTTTCCAAGAATTTCGGAGTATCATTTAACCCATATGGAGTTAAATCCTGTTTATTAAAAGCTATAACAATAGATTTTCCGTTCTTAACAACTTCAGCTGCGAGGGTCAAATCCTGTTTCTCTATCTCGCCCACTATCAGCGATGATGCATCTATCACCAGTATGACAACATCAGCTTGCTTGTATGCACTTTTACAATTGGCAACAGAAATTTTTTCCAAAACATCGGTAATACGCGCACTTCTCCTGAGCCCTGGCGTATCTATTATTTTTAATTTTCTCCCGTGAAACTCAAAATCCAACGCAAAACTCTCTCTAGTAAGTCCGGCAAAATCTCCTACCAATCTTTTATTTTCGCCTAATATAACGTTTACTAGCGCTGATTTTCCAACATTCGGTCGTCCTATAATTGCCAATTTAATTACTTCATCGGTATCCTTCCTATCACCAAACTGAGTCTCATCAGGATTGAATAGATACTGATGCACTGTAGCCAGTAGATCTTCAATACCAATACCATGCTCTGCCGATATCTGAATGACATTATCGTAGCCAAGTTCCAAAACTTCAGTTTTGACAAAATTCTCTTTTTCACATTTATTAACGGCTACTATAACCTCTTTCCCAGATTTTCTTAAAATACCTGATATTTCAGCCTCCTGCGCAGTAACTCCAACGGTACCATCTAGAACAAATACAATGAGGTCTGCTGACTGTATGGTTTCACTTAACTTAGTTGATATCTGCTTCCCAAAATGCTCTGAATAGTCAAGCATCCCAGGAGTATCGATTATTACTGCAGATTTGTCCCAAATTAGAGTTTCTTTTTCACGAAAATCCCTCGTAACTCCTGCTCTATCAAAAACGATCGCATCCCTAGAATTAGTTAAGCGATTGAAGAGAGTCGACTTGCCAACATTGGTTCTGCCTATAAGGACTATTCTAAACTTATCCAATCTTACAAATATCTCCATTAGATGTTGCTACAAACATATCGCCATCAACAATTATTGGCATCTTCGATAACCTTTTATTTTTGAGAACACCAACATTGTTCTTTTTAAGATTCCCTGTTGAAATATCAATATTTAATACATTTCCATTGGATCCGAATATCCAAAGGTCTCCATTGATGATCATTGGGCCAAACCACCTTTGATCTTTGCTACCTTTTTTACTACATAGGCTGTCGATATCAGATGTCCACCTTATAGCCCCATCTTCCTCAGATAAACAAATTACCTTTCCATCGCTGCTAACAACAAAAACCCATCCACTGTTGATAACCGGCTGATTAACCGTACCAATACTTTGTTCCCACAGTCTAACTCCTGAAAAACAATCAAACATAGCCATTTTTGATTCAGACGTAGCAACTAAAACTGCATTACCAACAACTACTGGTGAAGCAACTATATGTGATATGGTAGAGCCACTTTGAGATGTGTCAGATGAAAACAGAACATCTTCCCAATTATAGGTTCCATTGAGATCGATTGACTGCAGGCTACCGGAGCTATCTCCACAGATTATGTTGTATTGGAAAACTGCAGGGGTTCCCATCTCGGCCATAATAGTTTGTTCTCTGTCATTTGCCTTAGACCAGATAACATTGCCATTTGAAGCATCGAAACAGAGTGTTCGATTCTCTACGGATGCCACAATAATTTTTTCATACGCGCACAATGGGACTCCCCTAAACGGGAATTTCACCGCTTTTGACCAAAGTTCCTTGTGCGTCTTGGAATCGATTGCAATGACTGTTCCTATATTCGTCGCCACGTAAATAATACCATTGTTTATAGTCAATCCGCCCGTAAAAATAGCTCCATCTGGTTGTTTGGCAACGAGTATATTCCACTTTTTCTTGCCATCCTTTTGGGAAATGCAAACCAATTTACCTAACGCACTAACAGCGTAAATATCGCCATCTAATGCGACTATATTTGAATTAATTTGGCCACCCCCTATTGAAGTCGACCATAAAACTTTCTTGAAATTATGTAGTTTATAATTGAAAGAATTATGCTGTTTACTACCAGCAACATCGATATATGAACTAGTTAAAAATGGCGGAGTTACGTTTATCTTAGTTCCAGCACCTAAATCACCCGCCCCATTTTCGACAGTTACTCCAGATATTGCTTCCCTTTTCCCCGTCAATATTTCCTTTTTTTCGCAGGCAGTCGACAGGATAACAGGAGCAACCCCAACCATTAGTAAAAATAAATTTTTCATCATGCCGTATTCACTCAGATCCCTTCCAACATATTGTACCACAGATATACAACCAATCTACACTTGACATAAACTAATCGCTCGATAAACTCGCTACTCCAGGCAACTCATATCCAGCCACGAATTCCAGGAAAGCTCCTCCGGCCGTTGAAATAAACGTCATATCGTCCCTGTAGTTACCGAGAGATGCTACTGTTTCTCCCCCGCCAATAATTGATATCATCCCATCGTTACTCGTCTTGTCTGCTACGAATTTTGCGATCACCTCTGACGACTTATTGAAATTAGAAAACTCGAAAGCTCCAAGGGCTCCATTCCATAACAATGTTTTTGATTTTCCTATTATACCAGACATTGCTCTGACAGATTCACCGCCGATATCAAAACAGGCAAATCCTTCTGGGATCTCATGTATACCGTGATTTTTACCCATTTCACTTATGTCACCTGCCACCAGGAAATCCATCGGTAAAACTATATCTGCCGCGGATTCACCAAGAATCTTTTTAGCCATCTCAAATTGATCCGGCTCGACCAACGACTTCTGCATATCAACTCCCGTTGCTGCCAAGAATGTATTTGCCATCGCTCCAGCTATAATCAAATTGTCCGCAGTTTTCGAAATCTGCTGCAAAACTTCGATCTTAGACGAAATTTTGGAACCGCCAATGATCGCCGTAAACGGTCTTGCTATGTTGCTTGTAACTTTCGATATTCCTTTTATTTCTCTCATCAAAGAATATCCTGCAAACGATGGCAGATACTCAGTTATAGCGCATACGGAGGCATGTTTTCTATGAGATACAGAAAAGGCATCGTTGATGTAAACGTCACCAAACTTCGAAAGTCTCTCAGCAAGCTTGCTGTCATTTTTTGTTTCGCCATCGTAAAATCTCAAGTTCTCAAGAAGTGTTATTTTCGAATTAACTGAATCTGGAGCAATGTCAAATATTGAATCACCGATAAAATGAACATCTTCATTTAAAACTCGAGACACTTTATCGACGATATTCCGGAGAGAATACTTCTGATTTGATACATCTTCTATTGACGGTCTCTTGTAATGTGAGATTAAGATAACGTTCAACCCCATGCCAAGAACATCAAGCACGGTATCTCTAATCGCATAAATCCTAGACAAATCTTCTATACCAGATGGAAGATTCAAATCCGCCCGTAAGACACATTTTTTTACATTTTTATGCACAAGGCAGAATTCTTTAAATGCTTCAAAATTTTTAATCATAGTAACCATCATGTTATACTTCTTTTGTATTTTCAGAAAGGAATCTCAATGTATCAACATCATCGCTGAACACTTTATAAAATTTCTCGTAGACACATTTATTGTAGTTGTTAATCCATTTTACTTCATCAATATTCAACATTTTTGTTTTAATCATTTTTCTGCAAAATGGGATGAAACTTAAAGTCTCAAACTCAATGTACCCACGGCTGACGTCTTTTGTTAGTAGCATATTCTCCAGCCTTATGCCAAATGATTTGGTATATATTCCGGGCTCAACTGTCATCACCATATTCTTCGTAATCTGCTCGTTAGAACTCTGTGAAATCCTTGGATGCTCATGGACATTTCCGAAACTTCCGACTCCATGGCCAGTTCCAAAATTGTAATCAATTCCCTGCTGCCAAACAAAAAACCTTGCAAGAGAATCAAGAGATGACGCTTTCGCTCTATCTGGAAACTTCGCTGTTGAAAACATGATGACTGACTTCAAGATGGTTGTATATATCGTACAGAGCTCATCACTTGGATTATCCCCCCTGTAGATAACCCTTGTCATATCCGTTGTAGCATTTTTGAAATGAGCCCCAGCATCAAACAAAAACAACCCATCTGAATCGATACTGGAATTGCCAAGAACTTTTGGATTATAGTGCACAATTGAGGTATTCTTCCCGAATGAAGAAATAGCGTTAAAGCTCAAATCTACAAAAATTTTGTTTTTCCGCAACTCATTTTCAAATACCTCAATAACCTCTACTTCGGTCGTTTTTTTGCATGATTCAACATATGCCAAAACCTTTATAAATGCGGCAGATGTCAATTCCGCCGCGGTTTTTAAATTTTCCACTTCTGTTGAGTTCTTAATAGCCTCAAATTCCCCATACTGAATTCTCGATTGTTTCACGTGAAACATTAAGTTTTGCAGAGTAAACGGAAAATAAAGCGGAGTAGTTGTAAAATCACAATTCACCGACACTTTCTTGGCCGAGCGAATAACATCTTCGAACTTACTAAACGGCATAAAAATAAAGTCCTCTTTACAATTTTCCAATTCCATATCGCAGAAAATAATTGGTTTCTCAACCTTTGGGATATAGGCAATACAATTCGGAAGGACGCATTTGTTATCTGTGATTTTTTCTCTCCTCAACCCAAAGCACCAACCAACAATCGATTTTTCTGTCAACATAACTGCTTCGCCATCATTAAGAGTACTTCTAATTTTATTTATTCGATTACTTTTAGGTTCTCCAATATCGACTTCATCCATTAAAAACAGCTTAGAATCAGATGTTTTTTTCTCTTCAAATATTGATTCGTTAACGATTTTTATACTAAACTCTAGTTCCTTAGAAATTTTTGAAATCGTTAAATATGAACTATACGTAATAGAAAATGGACAGATTGCCAAAGTTTGATTTTTTCGTATTACCTTCCTGAGAAGACCAATTGTATCGACGTCTGGGTATGTGCAGACTTCCCAGACCAAATTATCAGTCTGTTCGGTTGCCTGCTTTGTATACCGACCATCAACACAGAGCAACGCCCTATCGGCGCTTACAACAGCCCTACCATTCGATCCAGAGAATCCGGAAATCTGCGTTAGCTCCGACACTTCGTCATCAAAATTTCCGAACGAATTATTGATTGCAACGAATACAACATCGACATCCAACTCGACCAATCTTGCCCTTAAAGATCTTAATTGACTTTCATGATTCATATTTCATATCGTCCTTTTAAATTTCTTAGAGACGGAATCTAATGCGACCAGCTCCGCCAAAATCTGCTCTAAGTCCCTGAGGAAAATCATGTTTGGCCCATCGCATGGAGCAACGTCTGGATTATCATGCACCTCCATAAAGATACCAGCAACGCCAACAGCAACCGCCGCTCTCGCGAGAATCGGGGCGAACTCACGTCTCCCGCCAGACGACATTCCGTTGCCTGATGGCAACTGAACGGAATGTGTAGCATCAAAAATGATTGGATATCCAGTTTGTGCCATGATGGGCAATCCACAAAAATCGTTTACTAATGCATTGTAACCAAAACACGTACCTCTATCGCACAGCATTATGCTGCTTGTTCCAAAATAATCCAATTTGGCTACAACGTTTTTCATGTCACCTGGCGCAACGAACTGCCCCTTTTTCACATTTATAACTTTTCCAGTTTTAGCTGCGGCTTCGAGAAGATCAGTCTGCCTACACAAAAGTGCTGGAATTTGCAAAACATCCGCAACCTCCGCTACGAGTTTGCATTGATCTGGCAAATGAATATCCGTCAAAATTGGAACGTTATACTCTGTTTTTACACAACTTAAAACGCGTAATCCTTCCTCTATGCCTATTCCTCTTTTGCTTGATAAACTAGTTCTGTTCGCTTTATCGAATGATGATTTGAATATATAGTGAATTCCAAATTTATCACAAATTGCTTTAATTTTTTCACACATGAAAAGCGAATGATCCAGCGATTCAATGGCGCAAGGGCCACCGATAAAAATAAACGGCAAATCATTTGAAACTTCGAATTCACAGACTCTGACAGATCTCATAGCACGATATAGCAATGTGTGGGACACACAAAGTGGATTGTAATACACGAACGATACTGCGGTCAAAATAAAATAAAGCCCAAGGGGTTATGCTCATATTTTTTCGACAGCTTTTTTTGATAACTTCTTTTGATGACCTTTTTTGACAGCAAAAGAGTTGAGGTTTTGGCGGATTTACGGTACCATGGCGCTACAACTACCTATATCCCTGTCTAACATAAATGGTACTAAATAAACTCAGAAATGCCGCAAATAGCCTCGTTATGAAAATCGTCTTCGGGGCGATAATACTTAGCTTCTGCCTATGGGGGTTAGGAGACATAATTCACAATTACACAGCGTCAAGATCAGTTTTAACAATCGACGATTCTAAAATGACTGTAGATCAATTTTTAATGGAATATGGCCAAGAAAAACAGAGAGTCCGCAACTCAGGAGCCAAGCCTCTGACAGACGATGAGCTCCAAAAGATCGACATCAAAGGGTTAGTTCTGGAGAAATTTACCCAAATAAATGTTATCAGACAGACCATGAACAAACTCAATATCATCGTTCCAAAAAAGAGCTTGTTTGATATAGTCCGCTCGCTCCCTGAATTTCAAAACAACGGGACATTTGATCCAAAAATATATGAAATGACAATAAAACGCTCTGGAATCAGCGAGGCGACATTTCTTGATCAAGTAAGAGAAAGCGTTGCGAGATCACAATTGTTTCACCCAATTACGGCGGGTTATAAATTACCCAACTTCGTGAAGAATATAATAGCGAAGGAATTTGAATCCAAAAACACCGTTATTGTGGCAAGGCTAAATATAAATTCAATGAAATACGACGAAGTTCCAGATAATGAAACACTCAAGCAATTCTACTTAAATAATCCAGATAAATATAGGCAACCAGAAATTAGGGATATTGCTGTACTTGTCATTGATTACGGTAAACTGGCTGGAGACATAACAGTTAGTGACGAAGAGGTTGATGCAAGGTATGAAGAAACGAAAGATGCTTATATAGCTAAGGAAAAAAGAGACTTCGAAAGATTTGCTTTTGAGAATTCCGAATACGCCAGCAAAGCTTGGCAAATGCTAGTAAAAGGGGCAAAGACAGCAGAGATCGTGAAGAAGTTTATTCCTAAAGTTGATATGATAAAGCAATGCGATGCATCTGATTTTTCAACTCAGATAGGCAGTGAGCTTTTTGATCTGAAGCCTAATGGGTCTTCACAAGTACATCAAATAGGAGGGGTGTATTACGTGTATAAACTAGTTAGAATAGACAAGCCTAAGCAGCTTTCGGAAGCCGAAATCAAGGCTGCCATTAGGAAAGAGCTGCAGGGAGAAAAGATGAACTCTCCGGAGTTCTACGCCAAAACAAAAGATATGAGAAATAAAATCGATGACAGTTTTGGAGCGGGAAGGTCTATTGAGGAAATAGCCAAAGAAACCGATATGAATATAGTCGAAATTAAAGGACTCAAGAACTCGCAGGACAATCCAGATTTGACAAAGCTAGTCACCGATGAAGATACAAGGAATGAAGTTTTAGAGACAGTGTTTTCAACCGACGAATTGCAACCAAGTCAGATGATAGTATCTAGGGCAACAGACACTTTAGCCTACGTAGTATTTGTTCAAAAGGTCGAACAAGCAACCATTCCTGGATTTAAAAAAATATCCAAGCAAGTAAGCGAAGATTATATATTCGAAATGAAGGGTAAGCTTGCAAGTGATAAGATCAATGACATCATGGGCAAAGGCTCCGAAACAGCCAAGGAAATTGCTGCCATGAGTGGAGCCAAGAAGTTTAAATTTTCCAAAATGGATCTCATCACAAACAGCAAGGATCACAAGGCCGAAGTTGATGGCATACTGGAAGAAATCCCAAATGCCAACATTGTGCTTGAAATTATTTCGACTTTAAAGAAGGGCTGGGCGAACTATTATAGGCTATCCGACAAAGAGTACATTTTCATTGCAATAAATGACATTGAAAAAGTCGAAAATGCATCCCCGGATATTGAGCAGAACATAAGTAGATATCTGGATTCTAATACGGATCGCGACGTTGAAGCAGTGTCTTATGAAGCCTTCAAATCAAAATCAAAAATCGTTATTGATCGAGAACGTCTTGATGAGGTGACTAAGGTTAGTGATGAGCACGAGGAACATTAAAGTAATCACTTTAGGTTGCCGATTTAATTCATATGAGTCAGAAGTAACAAAATCTATAATAAGTGATTTACAGCCTGATTCAGACGTTGTGGTTATAAACACTTGCGCTGTTACACACGAAGCGGAGAGACAATCCAAACAAGCGGTGAGAAAAGCAATTCGAGAAAACAAAGATGCAAAAATAATAATTACAGGATGCGCCACGAAGACTGATATGGCATACTTCGATAATCTAGATGGAGTCTTTAAAGTTATTTCAAACGAAAAAAAAGGAGATCCTGATGAGTATTTTGACATCCCTCATGAAGCCGTAAAGCCAGAAACAGGAAACATTCTATTTGAGGATAAAGTTAGAGCATTTGTTCAAATACAAAATGGCTGCAACCATTTCTGTTCGTATTGCATAGTTCCATTTACAAGGGGCAGATCTAGAAGCCTTCCCATAGCAGATATTCTTGCAAAAGTAGAGAATATTTCAAAAAACCAAGATGTAAAAGAGCTTGTGCTATCCGGTATAGATATTTCATCGTATGGTCAAGATATTAGGGACATTGAGCTAGCTGACGCTGTAGAATCCGTTTTGACAGCATATCCACAGATGCGAAGACTCAGGCTTTCCTCTCTTGATCCAGCTCAAATCAGCGACAGGTTGCTTGATTTGCTAGTAAGCGAAAGCAGGATCATGCCGCACTTTCATCTGAGCATTCAGTCTGGAGATGACGTCGTTTTAAAGGCGATGAGAAGACGACACACAAGAGACGATGTTATTGGTCTATGCAATAGGATTAGAGCACGTAGGGAAAATGTAATATTCGGATGTGATTTTATAGCTGGCTTCCCAGTAGAAACAGATGAGATGTTTCAAAATACTTTGAAGTTAATAGATGAAGCAAAATTATCACTGATGCACGTTTTTCCGTATTCTTCAAGAGCGGGAACAGCAGCAGCTAGCATGATCCAATTGCCAAGATCAGTAGTTTTAGAGCGAGCAAAAATTTTGAGAGAAAAAGCTACACAAGCGAAGCATGGGCTTTTTTTATCCTTAATTGGAACTAAAACGTCAGTTATTATAGAGAGTATCTCGGGCGAATATTCGTATGGAAAGACGGATACATTTATCCCGGTAAAAATATCGAATACGAAGTTACAATGCGGAAATATAGTAGATGATGCGATTGTGGTTGGATTTGATGGGGGAATTTTAGAAGCACAATTAACTAAAAATTAACTTTTGGTTTTTAAGATACATTCCGTATGGGGAGTTTTACGTAATAGGAACTATGAAAATTTTTAATTGGTTGGTGAAAACAACCGCTACGATCGCGTTGATGTGTGTTACAGCACTTTCAACGACTTCTGCAACGAATATACTGGTGGTTGGGGCTAATCCACATGTGCAGTTAGATGGGTGGAATACACAAAATTGGCAACAAGTACTAGAAGGCAGAAAAATTCACGCAATCACAGTTGATGACAACGAAGTTATTCAAAATAATGATTCACATATATTTTTACACTTAGATGCCGAAACTTCAAAACGCCTCTCCATGAGATTTTCAGACAAATTCGATTTTATCACACCTGACTATTGTACTTCTTACTCTATAAGCGATTCTGTATGGCGTAATCTAATTTCATCGCTAAAACCTGGAGGACGAATTGTCTTCCCGATTGCTTTTCATATGACCATTGTGCTACCACCAACTGAATTTTTGAAACTTCAATTAGAAGACGGAAATAAAAGCTTTGCAAAAGATGGAAATGCATATTCACTGCTTTTTCCTGACAGGAAATTGGTACACATATTGCCATACGCATTTCCAACACTGTCGGAAGAGGTGAAATACAAAAAGTCAATAAAGTCAGAAATTCAACAACATGTATCATACGACAAAGTTGATGAATTATTCATGAAAGTAGTTGAGTTTTGCGATCAGTTCACGCTTGCTGGACTCATTGAATATATGAATGAACCAGGAATCCCAGTTGACGTTAGAGTGGTTGATTTTTCGGATATGGATGCTAAGATCAGAGCCGATTTTCTACCAAACGAACATCATTTCAAAGCGGCAGAAGATTGCAAACCCTTAGTTGTGATAACTCGGCTGTAACGACAAAACTAAAATTAGGCAAAATAAGAAAAAATCTTGAAGATCTGGTAACATAAGTAAACAGAAGATTCTTCAAGATTTTTCGGTAGATGTTTGGATTATCGCTAACATACATAACTGCGCTTATTCCATTAATTGGTGGATTTTTTATTTTATGGATTGGCAACGATAACCTGAGGGAAATTAAAATTTCTTCTTTGTGGGTTTCTTTCTTTTCACTATGCTTCGCAGTCTTTGCGCAACTAAATACAACCGGTGACAAGCTCACCGCTTTATTCGTTCCAATAATATCCTTGATAGTTTTTATCAGCGTGTTATGGCATGTCAACAAACAATCACAAATGCCAAAATTGTATTTCGTTGCGCTACTGCTTTTTGAGGCACTTGCTATCGGCGCTTTCTGTTCCTCCGACATGTTCTTGATATTCATACTGATGGAATCGACAACTATACCGATTTACGTAATGATGGCCAGCGAAGAAAATCCATCGAATAACGCAATTTTCCAGTATACGATATACACGCTGCTAAGCGCACTTTTGGTGTTGATTGCAATCATAATGATATACCTTGAAACGAAAACGTCAAACTTGCTTGATATATATGAGATCGGGGTCAAAAACAAAAAGGTGTTGTGGCTATTGGCTACTGGGATTGGCATCAAAATGCCGATATGGCCGTTTTACCACTGGCTTCCGATCGTTCATGTTAAATCGCAGACTGTCTGTTCCGTAATATTCGCATCTATCATTTTGAAGTTTAGTTCACTTCTTATCATTAGGTTCATTGACCCATTGTTTTTGAACGAGCTTCAGCTTCACAGCGACATCATAACGGTATTATTGATAGTTAGTATGGGGTGCGCGTTATCGCAACTTATTTATCAGGATGACATGAAAAGCTTATTTGCATACGTATCAATAATTCATTTGAATCTATATTTTATTACTTTACTGAGCGGACTAAATATTGAGGTATTTATATTCTCAATAATTCAACATAGTATACTTATGGCGATTTTATTTTTCTCAATAGGATTAATAAAAGATACCACGAATACAAGATCTATATTAGAGTTACAACCTATTTCTTGCCACAATTTATCAACAAAAATATTAGCTCTATTATCTTTTATGACATTGATAGCTACTCCACTAACTGGATGTTTTATAAGCGAAGTATCATCCATATATGCAGCCATAAAAATTGGAACGACATATGGGATTATTGTCGCAGTTGGAATACTATTGCTATCTGTATATGCCGGATATATTTGCGTATCTTGCTTTAACAAACCAACAAAGATAATGAGTATTCAGTATGGCATTGATGTTTCTAAAAAAATTACGCTAGGGATTTTGTTTGGTCTCATGTTGTTTTACGGTATATTTCCAAAATGTGTATTAGGTTCATAAAATACGGTTTTTCTAAATATTCAATAGCGTTGCTTGATATGGAGATGGCGCACGAGGCTATCGTAAATGGAGCCGATGAATGTATATTTATAACTGAACACGATGCCCTATATTCAGCTGGAAAAAGTTTCGAGCCAAAAGATTTTGTAGAAATTCCAGATGCTCCAATATATTACCCGAATAGAGGTGGTAGAGTTACAGTCCATGCTCCAGGGCAATTGGTAGTATATCCAATAATCAATCTAAGAAAACACAAAATAAATATATCAAAGTATGTTTGTATTTTGGAAAATTTAATTATATCAATATTAAAAAAATTTAATATATGTGGGATTATTACAGACAAAGGAAAAGGAGTCTGGGTAGACAACTGTAAAATTGGATTTATAGGAATTGGCGTTAAAAGTGGAGTAACTAGTCATGGATTTTGCATAAACATCTCAAATGACTTGAACATGTTTAATAAGATAATCCCATGCGGAATTGACGAAGTAAAAATTACATCGATAAGCGAAATCCTTGGATGTCAAGTCAATATGGACTGTGTTATTCAACATTTATTAGAATGCTTGCCCAACGCTAAGATACAAATTGAATCTTGAATCTATTCGTTTGCCAGTTTTAGTTTTTCTGATTCTAGTTGGCAACGCAAGATCCAATCTTATTGGTCCAAGCGGAGTATAATACCTAACGCCGGCTCCATACCCACAGAGCATTTTTGAAAATGGTTTCGGGGTTGTTGATGACATGACATTACCGCATTCGAAAAATGCAACAAGACCGACATCATCAGAGACTCGGTATCTCGGCTCTACTCCAAGTTCAAATGTTGATTCACCGCCAACTGGTTTTTTATTATCATTGATTTTCCCTAACATCTGGTAACCATATCCTCGAACGGAGTTATTACCTCCTGCGAAGAAGAATTTATCTCGTGGAATATGGTGCTTTTTGTTCCTGAGAATGGACCCAACTTTTGAATACAGGGATATGACCATTGAGTTTTTAAATGAGTTCTTTTTGATGGGGAAATAAATGGCACCTTTGCCAGTAATGATGGTAATACCACACGGCTTCCCAAAATACGGAGTAGCAATACAAGAACATCTGATGCCACTTTGAGGGTCTAGATAGTTGTCTGTTGTATCGAAATTGATGCCAACCGGAACTCCGAGTGCCTTGAAAAATATTTTCTCCCGCTCAATTTTATCTTTTGTTCTGGCTTGCTCATAACAAATTCCGGCGCCTAGTTTGCAATTACTAAAACAACTTTGCCACACCATGCTTTCAAGACCCACTCCAGAAACATTATAAGCATCAACATCTTCTCTCTTGTGATACACTTTATTGGCAAGTGTTTGTCTTTTGTAAAATACATCGTACATGTCGTATTTCAATTTGATTGACCTAGTTATCTTGTTAACATCCACGGAAGCTGAAAACTTTGATCCTTTGCCATCAACGTTGTAATGTGACCAGGAAAGCAAAATACCAAATTTTTCAGATGACCCATATCTTAGTCCTGCAGCTACTTCCTTGAGCTTTCCTTCTTCGACGTTAATCGTAGCAGTCGTGTGGCATATGCATTGATCTTTTTCGTCCGGAACGGGATCACTTAAAATGACATCAATGCTAGAGAAAATACCACTCGACATAAGCGTATCTTTTAAACTATCAATCTTGCGAAGGTCGTAAACATCGCCATCTTGCCACGGTATTCTGTTTTTGATGAATGGCTCAATAAGCCTTGAGTTTTTATGAGTTTTTATGTTTAGCACGGTTTTATCAACTATGGTCTTCCCATTTAAAGTTATGCGATATGTGACGCTGATTTTCTTGGATTCTTTATTATACTCAATTTTAGGAAGTCCAACTTTGACAAATGCAAATCCCTTACTTTTAAAAAAGTCCTCTATGCGCTCTTTTCCTTCCGCTATCTGTTTTGAATCTGTGTACGAATTATACTCCACATTGATGAGGGCGAAAACTTGCCCAATACTCAACCCAGATCTAAAACCCTGTTGGTCAACATATTCAAGAGATACTTTATCAAATTTGTATCTCTCATTTAATTTGATAGTAAATATCACTTTATTATTTTTTATCGATGACTCAATCACTGAATCAAAGTATCCAAATGAATCGCATATCTTTTTTATAGTCTTTTCATCGTCTTGTAACTTGAAGCTGTTAGAGATAGCGTCTTCTCGAAAATCACTCCAATTCAAAATTTGAGATTTAACGAGTGATAACAGCTCGGGATTATCAATTCCTCGAATTTCTGCACATTTTGCTGTCAATGTAAACAATATTACAAAAACAACCCATCCATAAGAATATCGAACTGACAACGGTTTTCAACAATTTACAAATACTGGAAGCCTTGCTCGATTGTACCCAATCTAGTTCAAAAATCAAATGCAGACCTTAGGTTATGCGTTTTAGATTTTTGATATTTCAACAATGTATGGTACTATCGAATCAGTGCTTGGGAGATTTAGTTGTCTCTTTGGCGCGAATTGTGAGAGACGTGTAAAGTAGCGTTGCGTATTTTGTGTCGAACAATGTAATGCTAGTATTGATTTTTTTGAGTTGAGGTTTTTCAAGTGGCCGGAAAATTATTGATAGATGCGCACTACCCTGATGAGGCTCGTGTTGCTGTAATTAGTGAGCTTGGAGAGCTTGAGTTTTTTGAAACCGAATATCTTGAAAAAAAACCGATTAAGGGGAACATATATTTGGCTAAGATCGTTCGGATAGAACCATCCATTCAAGCTGCCTTTATCGAATACGGAGGAGAGAAACACGGCTTCTTGCCATTGTCAGAGATCCATTTTAGCTATTTTAATGAAAATACGTCGAGAGTTAATAAAGATGTACCAAAACAAGCATTGGAAGATGGCAAAACTCCAAAGAAAAAACCACGTAGAAAAATCTCTAAGATCCAAGAAGTTATAGCCGCGAATCAAGTTGTTCTTGTGCAGGCTGAAAAAGAAATTAGAGGGAACAAATGTGCTTTCTTTTCAACATTCATCAGCCTACCTGGAAGATATTGTATTCTAACCCCCAATCCTCCTAAGGGAAAAGGCAATGCCGTATCAAAAAAGATAGTTGATGCGGAAAAAGAGCGGCTTAAAGATGTAATAAAATCGCTTGATATTCCAGAGGGGATGGGATGTATTGTTAGAACCGCTGGAGCAAACCGCACAAAGAACGAGATAAAAAGAGACCTCGATTACCTACTCAAGCTCTGGAACAAGGTACGTAGCATGACGGCATCGTCGACATCTCCGTGTTTGCTCCATGAAGAAGGTAACATTGTTAAGCGTAGTATTAGAGATCTCTATCAAAGATCTATGGATAGCATAGTCATTCAGGGCGAAAACGCACACAAAGAAGCTCGAGCATTTATGAGGATGTTTACGCCTAGTCATATGAAAAAGATAAAGCTTTATAGTGACACTGAAAGGCCGATTTTCAACAAATATGAAATTGAAGACAAAATTGGTTCGATGCTTTTTCCGGTTATTGAATTGCCATCAGGAGGATCGATTGTCATCAATACAACAGAAGCTCTAACCGCTATTGACGTCAATTCTGGAAAATCTAAAAATAATCTGGATATAGAAAATACAGCTCTTAGAACTGATCTTGAGGCCATCGTCGAGATAGCGAAGCAAATCAAATTACGAGACATTTCTGGAATTATAATAGTAGATTTCATTGACGTCAGCAGCCGCCAGGCAATCGATAAAATTGAAAAAAAAATGAGAGATGCAATGAAGAACGATTATTCTAGTATTCAAATTGGAAAATTGTCTCAGTTTGGATTGATGGAAATATCAAGACAGCGCCTTCGAATGAGCCTCGTAGATTCGAATTTTATACAATGCCCACATTGCCGTGGAGCAGGAAAAATCTTATCGCAAGAAACAGTGGCAATTTCAGTCATAAGGAAAATCGAAAATGACTTAATCGACGAAAATGCGAAACACATTGTTGCTGAGGTAGCGAGTGGTATCGACCTGTTCATATTGAACCATAAAAGAAAGCTACTTAAAAATCTTGAAGATAGATACGAAGTTTTTATCGAGATCATGCACAATCCAAGTTTCATAGGAACGGATTGTAAAGTAACTGTAAAAGTTCATAAAATCAGTTGAATCTGTTATAGTTTCGCAGCTAACATAGCTCCGAGGCTTTTTTGTTGTCCTTTCTCATCTGTGACGCGCTCATCTTCTACTTCGCTAGACAAAACTTTTTCTATAAACATCTTTGTGATTCTCGCGGGTATGCGGCCACCAGTTGAGTTAGAGGCCATTTTATCTTTCTCGATGTCATTCCCTACCCATACCCCAACTGAAAATCCTTTAGCTTTAGGAGGGTCATAAAATCCTATGAACCAAGCATCGGAATCTCCATTCGTGCCTGTCTTTCCATAGATGTGTTCGTTGATATTGGTCGCCCTGCCAGTTCCACTACTAATGACACTCCTCAACATCTTCCTACTTAAATCAAGAACCTCACTATCGATGATGCCACTGGTCAAGTCCTTCGTTTTTTGATAGAGTATCCTTCCTGATTTTGTCCGGATCTCCGTTATGCAATATACCCAAATTGGTTTGCCATCCATGAACGTCGTATAGGCTGCCGTTAGATCCTTCAGTGTAACTGGGGTTGTTCCAAGGGCAACGCTCAAATCATTAACAGAGACGTCGTAAATGCCGAGTTTTTTTGCAAACCTAGAAATCTTTTTTAGGCCAACAGACTGAGCCAATCTTACACTAACGGCGTTTACAGAAAATGTAAATCCATCTAATACAGAGATTGCTCCTCTTGACCGCCATTTATAGTTTCCTGGAGACCACCCATTAATCCTCACCGGGGTATCGGCTATCATATCTCCCAGCTGATAACCATGTTCCAAGGCCGCAGCATATATGAAAATTTTGAAAGCAGAACCTGGCATTCGGTTTGCCTGAATAGCTCTATTGAATTGAGTAACTGAATAGCCATTCCCACCCAGCATTGCATGGACAGCCCCGTCTCTGCTGAGACAAACCAATGCTGCCTGTGAGAATTTATAATTTCCTCCTTCCTCTCTGATATAATGCTCAACGGCCTCTTGAGCCGCCAGCTGTTTCTTTTCGTCAAATGTAGTGACGACTATGATATCGTCTTCTATATCTCCCAAAATCTTCTTCGCCTGTTCATAAGCAAAGTCGCAGAAGTACATACAACTTTTACTTGGTTTTGTATCGGCTACAAACGCATCATTAGCTTGCATTTCTTCAATCTTTTTAGCGTCTTTGATAAATCCCTGGTCTTCCATTGCTTTCAATACAACAAGCGCTCTTTCATGAGCGTAGTTTGGATGATTTGTAGGGTTGTATTTTGCGGGAGCTTTAAGAAGACCAGCTAAAATCGCAGTTTCAAAGATGGTTAGTTTTTTAGATGACTTGTTAAAATACTTTCTTGAAGCCGCATCTATTCCATATGTGCCAGCTCCAAAATACACTCTATTCAGATACATCATTAAGATATCGGACTTAGTAAATTTATATTCAAGCCAGAATGCCAATAGCAGTTCCTTTATCTTCCTTGAAATAGATCTGTCGTAATGAGTAACGACGCCTTCTACTATCAATATGTTTTTCGCCAGTTGTTGAGTTATTGTAGAACCTCCCTGTACTACCCTATGAGCAATATAATTTTGGTAAACTGCTCTCAGAAAGCCAATAACATCAATTCCAAAATGGTGAAAAAACCGTTTATCCTCAACGGCCATAAATGCTTGAGGGACATGTCTTGGGAGATCTCTAACCTGAATAACTTCTTCGTATAGATCTCCATATGATCCTATTATCTTCCCGTCATACGTTTGAATGGTAACAGCAGGAGTTCTAATTTCTGTTTTCAAGTTTTTCAAGTCTGGCAATTTGCTTGAAAAATAAAGTAGAACCGAAAATAAAACAACAAATCCGCAAAACCCAATGCAAAGGCAATATTTAAAAAATATTCTGCAAATTGATTTTTTGTGTTTTCTTTGCTTATCCTTCGGATTTGGCCGCTTTTGCATTAATGAAATTCAAATGAAAAATTATAATCTCACTATCCAGTCTATCTCACTTTGAAGTATTTATGTAGCTCCCTGTTAGTAAAGTCTGTTTTTTCTAGAATTTCCCTAACATTCAGTTTCTTTATATCCTCTGCTTGCAATGCGACAGACGTAAAAATAGATAATAGATGCGTCCCATCTTCACCATCTTTAGCAAATGCTCGCATCATCTCAATGGACTTACCAGTATTTCCAAGATTTGCAATTACAACTCTAAGAATTTTTAGCATTTGAGTTATTTCAACTGCAATCGATGGGACATCTTCTGGGGCTTTGCTTAAGATCAAGTCTATAATCAATGGATTACCATAAATGGAATCCAAAAGTTTTGAGAGTACAATTAAAAATTTAGCAATCTCAATGCAATTTTCGCTATCTCTCTTGGCGCGCAAGTCATCTAGCTTTGCCGAAGAAGCAATTTTCTTTGCTTCTTGAGCGAGGGCATCGCAAAATGGCTCTATCGTTGGATAACTCTTGAATTGCACATTTTTTACGAATCCAAGCAAAAGCTCTGCACACTCTTTTAGCTTATCATAGGATTTTTGTTTCTTTTCCTGCCTCTCGGCTTGCCTTACTTTGGCAAGCCACAGGACATAATTTGAGACTGCATCGGTTTGACTAGAGCCGACTGCAGACAACGAAAACAAATATGTTCCAATTAAAATTGCTCTATACATATCCATACGGCTATCCTCGAATCGTCAGCGGTACTTCTCTTCATTGAAGAGAGGGCAGTTTTAAAAGTTTCAGCTGGAGGTACTTTTTGTTGGGCTCTATAAAGAGCCGAAGTCACCCTAGATAACTTGTAAATTTTCGCATTGTTACTTAGCAAACAACTTAGTATTACAGGTTTCATTATTCTGATGATTGCCTCATTTGTTGCAAAAACGGTTGTAATATCTCCGTCTTTTTCTTTGAACTGACCATGTCCATATGTCCTAGGATCGGCTTGCACAAATTGGAGTAAAGCATTTATTTCTCGGAGGATTGAAACCATTTCAAGAGGAGATTTCTTCAATATTTCTCTTATGAGATCATCAGTTAAATTTCTATAAAGTGTGTAAATTGCTATCGTAAAGTTAGCCACAATATCATTGTCTTTTTTATCATTTTCATGTTGTGCTAAATTTGGGAAGCCGCTGCCATTGAAGTATTTGAAAATAAAATCCTGTATTGCCAGATTTTTCAAAATCTCAATGACAAGCTGGAAAAGCCTATCCTCATCTTCTTTTGTGATTTGTCTCACAGAGATTTCTTTGGCAATTTTTGAATATCCAGCTAAAGCTTCTTCAAAATTATATTCAGACGAGAAGGCAGCGCCAGTTGCTAAAAGCAGAGCAACCAAATAACGAAATATCTTCATTGCCAAAAGGTTTTCTATACACTGGCTACAAGTTTGCCACAAAAATGTGGTTAATGGAAGAGGCTAAATTAGCCCATAGCGCGTAGTTGTAACTTTGTCACGTCTCAACTGAAATGCGAATAACAAAACAAAATTCAATTTTTAAAACGCATTTTTAGGATTGTATAGGCGATAATTGCTGTACAATGCGTGTTGAATGATTTTTTTAGTAAGGTTTTTCGCATGGAAGTCCAGGGCACAGTGTTAGAAGTTGCAAAGAAATTAGAAGGACATTTGGGATATGAATTTCCCTTTGCAATCGTCTCAAGTAAATCGGGTGTTATTTTTTGTTCGGAATCGCTGGGATCTCTGAAGACTATCGACCAGGATGTTGTCGATGCGATATTTCATTGTTTGCCTTCTAAAAAAAATAAATTTACGTGTCTAAAAGTTGCAACAACTGCCACGGGTAATGAGATATTTGTTGTTTATCTGAAAGGCAAACAAGATAGACACTTCAACGAAGATGCATGCTCAGTCGAGAAACATCACCACGATATAAAAGGTCCATTGCGAAATATTGCAAATTTTCTTCAATTAATTAAAATGCAACTAGCCGAAGGATCTTCAGATAAAGTTGAAGAATATATTAATTTTACGATAAGTAGCATACGAATCCTAAACGAACTTAATGAAAGTTTATTGTTTCTCAATAACAATAAAAGTTCCGCTGTTAGTATATCGGATGTAATACGTGATATTAAATTGCTTCTAAAGAGCCAGTTTGAAAAAAGAAAATGTCGTATTAATCTTGATGGTGAGATACCGCGCGTTAGAGGCGCGTATGCTAGTGTGTTAAGGGTCTTCAAGAATCTTATTGAAAATTCGCTGTTCCACACTACAGTTAAAAACTTGGTTATCTCCATCAGGCTCGTTGCAAAAAACGAAAAGCAGGTTCTAATCTCATTTGAAGATAATGGCAAAGAGCTTGAATCTGCAAAAGGGTTTGATGGCAACCACCTTGGGCTTTCGATATGCAGAGACCTTATGCAGTGGCTTGATGGGAGCATAAGAATATCGCCAGATAAACCCGGATACAACTATATCCTAACATTTAACACATATTCTATTGGAGGCAGCTATGCAGCAAAATAGTAAAAGAACAATAGATACAATAGTGGGAAGCCAACTTCGCGAGAAGCGGTTGAAGCGTGGGATGACACTGTCTGACGTTGCAAGAAAAATAGGTGTATCATATCAACAGGTTCAAAAATATGAATTGGCACAAAGCAAAATATCTGCGTCAAATTTGTATAAATTATCAGCGCTCTATGAAGTCAATGTAGAAAGATTTTTTGATGGTCTGAACGATAGTGAGAATTCTGATATAGCGTTGCCTGTAAGGAGGAGTAAAAATAGTGCGATCAATTTGTTGATGATTGAGAATGATCCTGGGGATGAGGTAATTATCAAGAAAATTCTCAGTGGCTTTAAAAACCTAAATGTACTGTGTGTTCACGATGAAACACAGACTATGGAGGTGCTTCGCTATAAAACTTTATTTACAAATTTTTCAAAACCAGATTTAATTTTTCTAGATGTACATCTCGATAAGAGCGACGGAATCGATATCATAAGAAAAATAAAAATGGATAGAGATCTGCAAGATATTCAGATTATTGTCATTACAAATAGCATAGACAACAGAATTATGAGATCGGCTTATTTGTATGGAGCATCTGGGTATATTTGCAAGTCGTTTGAATTTGGGTCTTTTAAGGGAAGCCTGATAACTTGCATTAAATACTGGACGACGGCAGTCATTCTTCCTTCGATTGGGAAATAGCGTCTGTAAAATTGCAGAAACTTTCGCGATATCATTTGGCTAGTATCTTTGTATGAAGTAAATCGCCGTTATATTACTTTTATTATAGCGTTTTCAGTACGATGATTTATTTCATACTTTGATAGAAATATTTGATATTTGAAAGTTATCTCGCGCTTTAGCTCTGACATATCTTGAGCATATCAAGAATTTTTATTGTAGAATGGAGCGGTTGTTCCTGTAGTTTTATGTGATGCAATGTTAAGGCCTGTACGAGGAATGAAGGATTGGTATGGAAATGATGCAAGGAAATACGAGAGCATCATTTCAATATCAAGGGAAATTTGCTCGAAATATGGATACAGGACAATCCATACTCCAATTGTTGAATACACAGAAATCTTCCAAAGGGCGATAGGGAATGAAACAGATGTCGTCTCAAAGGAAATGTATACGTTCTCTGATAAAGGTGGAGATTCTTTGACACTAAGGCCAGAGGGAACCGCCGGCGTTATGAGGGCCATTATCTCGGAATCACTTACGCAAAACCTCCCGGTACGATTCATGTATTACGGGGAAATGTTTCGGTATGACAGACCGCAAAAGGGAAGGTTTCGCCAATTCCATCAATTAGGGTGTGAATATATATCAGATAAAAGCCCATACACCGATGCGATTGTCATAGCCATGGCAAGCGAAATGTTAAATGCCCTAGGCATCTTCGATTTCAAAGTTGTAATCAATTCTTTAGGAGATGATGAAACAAGAGAAGCATACATTAAGGCCATCATCAAATATTTTTCAAGACATGAAGATGAATTATCTGATGAATCTAAAATCCGGCTCAAAAAAAATCCACTGAGAATTCTGGATTCCAAAAATGAAAAGGACAAGGAGATTTGCTCGATGGCTCCAATTATCGGTGACTATTTTACAAAAGACTCAGATACATATTTTAAGAAAGTTTGTGAAGCTATAGAAAAGTATAACATAAGTTACGAAGTAAACAATTTCCTTGTTCGAGGTTTAGATTACTACAGCCATACAGCATTTGAATTTAAGCCAACGACAGGATATGAAGATTCAATAGGTGGAGGGGGAAGATACGATAAGCTACTCGAAATGCTCGGAGGACCCAATTTATCTGGCGTTGGATTTGCCTTTGGGATTGAACGAATAATGCTTTTGCTAGACGATAAAAGCTTCAAAGAGACAGCGAGGAGGGTCGCCGTTATCCCTGTCTCCGGAAAAGAGGATGCCTCTGCGTTTGAGTTATATAGGCTGCTCATTGCCAGCGACATACATTGCGAATTTTTACATCTTGGTAATATCGGCAAAAAAATGAAAATGGCCGATAAGTTAAATTGCGAATTGGCACTGATTGTAGGAGAAGACGAATGCTCTGGAGATTTCGTTACAATCAAATATATGAACATATCCGATGATTCATTAAAAACAAAAAAGATTAATCGCAGTGAGGTGGTCAAGTTTGTTGCTCACCATATGATTTCAAATAGGAGCTAATAAATCCCATGACACCTCAAGATGTTAAAAATATTGAAACAATCAAGAACTCTGTAAAATTAATTAGAAACTTTGTTGGATATGACAGTGCCATCTCAAGTATAGCAAAACTCACTAAGTTGACCGAGAATCCAAATTTTTGGGATAACCCCGAAGAAGCAGTAAAAACTACAAAAGAAAAAGATCGACTCATGAATGCGATAAACCCAGTTGATTACCTCGAAAGCAAATTGAATGATATGGTAGGTCTTCTAGAACTCGCCGAACATGAAAACGATGAAAATTTGATATCAGAAATAAGTAGAAATTTGAACAACTTGGCAGCGGAAGCTACTACATTGCAAATTGAAGCAATCTTAAGCGATAAGCACGATTCATTAAATTGTTTTCTCGAAATTAATGCTGGAGCCGGTGGGACGGAAGCGCAAGACTGGGCTGAGATGCTTGCAAGAATGTATTCCAGATGGGCTGAGAAAAAGAAGTATTCCATTGAAATTACCGATAAGAATGATGGAGAGGAAGCTGGAGTTAAATCTATAACGCTTCACATCAAAGGGGACAAAGCATATGGATGGCTTAAAAAAGAATCTGGAGTTCACCGACTAGTTCGCATATCTCCGTTCGATTCAAACGCAAGACGTCATACTAGCTTTGCCTCTGTGTTGGTTATGCCAGAACTCAATACCGACATCGAGATCGAAATAAATCCAAATGATTTAAGGGTCGATACGTACAGGTCATCAGGAGCCGGCGGACAACACGTCAACAAAACGGACAGCGCAGTCAGAATTACGCATATTCCAACTGGAATAGTCACTGCATCGCAGGTAGATAGATCTCAGCATCGAAATCGCGAGATAGCAATGAATATGCTTAAATCTAAGCTATATGCTAAAAAACTACGCGAACAGGAGGAAGAGGCGAATAAGTTACAAACGAAAACCGATATAGCTTGGGGAAATCAGATTAGGTCATACGTTCTCCAGCCATATCAAATGGTAAAAGACGTGAGAACTGGCGTTGAGCAAGGTAATGCAGCTGCAGTCTTAGATGGAGAAATAAATGTATTTTTAGAGTCAGCTGTTTCACTTGCTGCAGATAAATATTTTAAATCATCGTGATATGATGCATAATGGGCGTTGTGTTATACCTTTTTGTAATTCTATTATGAGCACACGAAACTCTGCAGTCATGACCGCCATGACATGTTGGCTGTTCTATTTACTTGTCTACATTGTTAGGGTAGAACCGAGTGTCCTATCCAATTGTTTTATGGACGAATTCAAAATAACTTCTTCGGTTTATGGATTTATAGTTTCAATAGCATACATCCCTTATATCATAATGCAAATACCTTGCGGAATCATTGCAGACAAATTGGGAACGAAGTCAGTCTTGATATCCAGTTGTATATTCCTAACGATGGGAACTTTCATATTTGGCGCGGCTGGTGGAGTGCTGCAACTTGAGATCGGAAGGTTTTTTATAGGTCTTGCGTCGTCGGCTGCATTTTTGTGTTGTATCAAAATGGCCACAGATTGTTTTGAACCGAAAAAACAAGGAATGATGATGGGGATAACAATGTCTATGGGATGTCTTGGAGGCATTACTGGAACAGCTCCAGTGGCATATCTAGTCAATCTGGTAGGCTGGAGAATTGCTACCTACTCCATGGCATGTTTTGGGGTATTAATCGGCATCCTTGCTGTTGTATGCATGTCAAATAAATCAGGCAAATCCGGTTCTTCTAATACAGAAATTTTCAAAGCGCTAAAGCTACTTGTCTCAAATCGGAACATTTGGGTGCTTGGGTTCTCTGGAGCGATGGCTTACCTGCCGCTTAGCGCATTGGCAGAATTGTGGATTGTTCCTTTCATAGAAAAGAGGTTTTCTATCTCGACTGAAATAGCAGCAGCCGCATCAATAACAATATTTATAGGTTATGGTATTGGTAGCGTATTTTCACCATGGGTTGCTCAAAAGATTGCAAGTAACAAAAATACGCTAATCATCGGCCTTTCGGTTGCAGTTTGTGCTTTCTGGACCGCCTTATTCAGCGATGCTGTAGACTTCTATGCTTGCCTCGGTCTTCTGTTCGTAGGCAGCCTCTGTGCGGCGTCTAGTATGTTATGCTTCCCTATGGCATGCAGTAACGTTGATGCTAAATATGGAGGTACCGCTTCTGGTGTAGTGAATATGCTGATCATGTGTAGTGGATTGATTTTTCAACCAGCTCTTGGAAAATTGCTAGATTTCTTCAGAGGTGGATTGACAACGGCAGAGGGATTACCAATATATACGATCGAAACATATAGAGGCGCAATGCGCGCTTTTGTAATTGCCATGATATTTGGGTTAATCATAACGTTTTTCGTGAGTGAAAAAAAGACTCATACTGAGAAATAGCAAATACTGGTGAAGCACGTACCAAGAATTTATTGCGAACCTCTAGGCAACGAGATATTCGAATTATCTCAGGAAAATTCTGCAAGATTGGCTGTTGTATTGAGGTTAAAAGAAGGGTCTGTATTCAAAGCGTTCAATAAGATTGATGGAGAGTGGCGATGCTTGGTTGTATCGATCAGGAAGAAAATTATCTACGCCAAGCGGGAGGAACTGCTCGATTCATACAAACCATCGAGGATTGTAGCTTTGGCATTCTGTCCAATCAAACAAGATAGATTAAAAATAATGATAGAAAAATGCACAGAGCTTGGGGTAACTAGTTTTTACCCAATACAAAGCGAATATACCAATGCGCCGATGAATCTTCAAAAAATGCAGTGGATTGCCATTGGGGCGACAGAACAATCCGAGAGGCTGGATATCCCAACCTTTCATGACGTTTTGAGCTTTGACAATTTCGTAGAACATCGTCCGAAGGAGTTTGTTTGGATATCCGCAGTGGAACGAAAGATTCAAGCTTCACATATATCAGAGCTGACATTAAACGAAGAACCATGTGGTTTCATAATCGGCCCAGAAGGTGGCTTTTCCGATCATGAAAAGAAAACACTGGCCGAAAAAACAACAATTGTTACATTGTCAAAAAATATTCTTCGAACAGAAACAGCGGCAATTGTCTGCATATCGCATACTTTGAGGAATTCAAATTAAGCTCTTTTTATCATATTTTTCTATCTTTACGTGAAAATTCTCAAATTTTTTTTATTTTTCGTTTGTACATTTAGAAAAATTATGAAAGCCTGATTAAGGGTGTTTCTTTGGGGATACGATCATGCTTAGACACATTTTTGGCATATTACTTTTTTTATTTAACCTTGAGGCAAGAGTTGCAGCCCCTGATATGTATCAGGAAACATTTAGTGGATTGAATCCCAAAGCGTCGATTATTGTTTTAGATATCGATGGGACAATTTTCCAGCAGAAAAACACTGGAGTGTTACCGCAAGAACTTTTACAACAACTAAGCGGAGATGTAAGTGCAATTGCGAACTTTTTAGCAAGTGAAAAAGAAGTTGTTGATAGAGATCTTATTGCTTTACTGCGACACGTTATTGAAGAAGGGATAGTTTATTTTTTCTGTACTAGTTCTATTGCTGGAAAATTTGGGCACATTCCTTCTTTCCACGATGTAAGAGTTAATGATATTGTCGAAATTGTTGGCACGAATCCAGCCGAGCAATGGAGGAATATTAAAATTCCACTAAAGTTTGACGAACCTCTTGAATACAGAGCAGTTCAATCTGATGACGAATGTTCTGTTTTTATTGGTGGAATTTTGTATACCATTTACAACGAGAAGGGTCTGGTAATAAAGGGTTTCTTGGATAGTCTTCCAGAATTGGTGTCTCAATTAACGCAAGAGAATAATTCTCCTTTTGTACAAAATTTAAGAAGTGTTGTAGAATTGATAGGTGCAGAAAGATATGGTGAATTGCAGATAATAATGGTAGACGATTCTAAATCAGCAATCGGTAGTGTTGCTACAATGTGTCACAAGGCTGGAATTAAATTTACTGCTATTCATCATACAAAGCAGAGGGATTTTTTTGTGACATACTCCGATCAGGGGATCGCGGACAAACAGATTAGGGTTCTACAAAATGGTCGTTTGGCTTCTGTAATTGGATGGCCACCGGCTGTTTCAATTGGAGACTGGAATCCGGTATCCAGAACATCAATAAATAGGGCCAGCATAGCTTTGAGAAAATGTCTTAGTGAGGAGTCTATTGTCTTAGCAACAAGCAGTGCGGCATCGCGTAGGAAACGTCTAGTGGAGATTTAAAGGAAGTATGAAATGATTGATGAAGTTTTTAATTATATCAAAGTACAAATTAGGGCATTGGATATATTTAAGGTCCTAGATGAAGATAGGGCTTCTGTCAGAAAACTTGCAAAGTCGTTTGATTGCTGTAATAGTATACTAGTCATCGGCACTGGGGGGTCAAGTCTCGGTGGCAAGTGTCTTGTTAATTTTGAAGCAATGTATTCTGGCAAAGCCACTAAGGTGGTTTTTTTGGAAAATACGGATTCTAGGCATTTTGAAAACGTTATGAGAAGTTGTGATCCGGATAAAACGGGAATTATCGTTATATCGAAATCTGGCAAAACAACTGAATCCCTTATGTTATTTTCAACAATCTGTGAGCTTTGGCCAAACTTCGATTATCAAACTAGAGCTCTAGCCATAACGGAATTTTCCGAAAATAGTACACTTAGGCAATTAGCAAAAATTAGGAAAATGCGGATTGTAGAGCATAACCCAAAAATAGGTGGGAGATTCTCTGTGTTTTCAGTGGTTGGATTACTGCCGGCTATATTGGGTAATGTCGATATAGACCTATTCATCGAAGGAGCGAGGAAAGTTGTTCGGGATATTGAAGTATCAAAGACGCCGGAAGAATGCAAACTGTTCAACGACATATGTTCTATATACAAAGTGTTTGCTAACGGGGAAGTTAATATCCACGTCTTAATGGTATATTCTGATTTGTTGGAAGATTATGGAAAATGGTTTATTCAACTTGTGTCGGAAAGCCTTGGGAAAACCGAGACATTTGGGATAACACCTGTGAGAGCGATTGGAACTGTGGACCAGCATTCTATGCTGCAATTGTTTTTGGGAGGCCCGGCGGACAAATTGTTTACAGTTATCGTCCAGAAAAGAAACAACCAGACATCTAAGGTAACGGCTGATATCCCTAACCTCAAAGGACATAACATACAAGAGCTCATGCTTGCTCATCAAAATGCCACAATTGAGGTTCTCAGAGAGAAGGCTTCAGTTAGGGTGTTGGAATTCGAGGAATTCACCATAGAGACATTGGGGTTTCTGATGATGCTATCATTTATTGAGGTTATAGCGATTGCGAAATTGGCTGGAATTAATCCGTTTGACCAACCCGCCGTTGAAAAATCAAAGAAGCTTGTGATTCAGTACCTTAGTGCGATCCATTAGCAACTATGATAAGATGACGGTGTTGTATTTGCTATCTCGGAGTAGATGGTGTGATATCGAAAGCGGTTGGTGCACTTGTTATAAAAGAGTTTAAGCAGATTAAAAGGGATGTTAGTAGTATACTCGTTGCATTCGTGATGCCGCTGTTAATTCTCGTGATATTTGGGTATGGAATGTCGTTTGATATCAAGAACATTAGAATTGATGTAGTGCAGCAAGATTCTGGAAAGATCGCGAAAGACCTGGTCGATCTATATTCTTTTTCAGATTACTTTAGCGCAAACGTTGTCAAGTCGACCCAGGAGGCAAGGGGCAATATGGAATCTGGGAAGACGATGGGGACGATCATAATCCCGGATGGATTTTCAAAGAACATTCGAAAAGGAAAGCCGGGTCCACGAATTCAAATCGTGAGCGATGGAACTGATCCCAATACTGCGGCATACATTGAGGCTTATTCTATAGGTCTTTTTAGCAAGTGCTTAATGTCGTTGCAAAAAAGCAATAGGGCACCTTTGAATATCATAAACAGACTATGGTTTAATCCAACAACTGAGTCTATTAATTTTTTAATGGCTGGAGCTTTGACGATGATCTTAGCGATAGTTGGCACGTTCCTGACATCTCTAGTCGTTGCAAAAGAATGGGAGAGAGGGACTATGGAGGCAATAATTTCAACTCCAATATCTAGTTTAGAAATAGTATTGTCGAAAATAATCCCATATTTTGGATTGTGCGTTGTGTCTTTGACCATAGCCTTGTCTTATGGAGTATTTGTTTTTAACATGCCATTTGAAGGATCCATTTTCGCAATGGCGTTGGTGTCATGCGTTTTCATAATGGTATCCCTGCTAATTGGTCTTTTAATATCCACGGCGACAAAGAATCAGTTTGTTGCCGCAATGGGAGCGGTAACTGTTACGTTTATGCCAACTTTTATGCTCTCCGGTTTTGTGTTTGAAATTCAAAGTATGCCGAAATGGATACAGCTTTTTTCATATATATTTCCATCGAGATACTATGTATCAAGCACGAGGACTATTTGTCTTGTCGGAGACATATGGGAAATAATTTTGGAGGATGTTTGCATTTTGGGGTGTATGTGTGTAGCCATTGGATTTCTCCTAAAAAAAGCGTTAAAGAAAAAAATAGCCTGACACGGTACCTGATACGATAACTGTGTGGCTTTGAAATATTACAAAATGATTCTTTAGATTAAAGATTTTATATTTCACAAAATAGAAAAAATGATGTATACTGTTGCCACAGGTAGGTATTTCATCGAAATTATTATGATGTCAAATATAAAGCTGTTAATGACAGTACTTGTAACAGTAACCGCAGCTAATGCAGCTGCACCAACACCTAAAGCATATCAACCTTTAACTCAAGATCAGCAAGATGCTCTATGTCTGGATTTAGGCTTAATTCAGCTAGAAGATAGCTTGTATTCTGGTGTCAATCCCAATCTTTCAACTCACAAGGAGACGATTGATGGCGAAGAAGTGATTGTAATAGATGCTGGATCTCTTAGCGCATTTGTTGAGGATCCAGTTGCTACTAAGAAACTGTTATTAGAACTGCCGCTGGAAGAAAAATTAGCAAGAGCACAGGCTCTTTGGGAGTGTGCGCAGATGTGTGATGAATCGACTAGAACTAAGCTTGTCGAATTAGCGATGTCTGATGATCCTAAGACTGGGATAATAATGTCAATCAACGAAGAAATATTAAGAGAAGCTATACCAGTGCTCAAGAGAGCATTGTTAATTGTGATTGAGGATGAAGAAATGTATCAAAATCTTCTTGACTTTGTAGCATGGCAAGTGATGGGTAGTGTGGATGATAGTATAAAGTTGTATCAGCAATCTCCTAAAAGTAATAGACCAGTGGGTTGTGGATATGATATCCCGATAAACGGTATAAACGAAGAAGACGCAGTCTCGATGCTATCTGATGCTATAAACTGGAGCGCTGAAAAAGTTATTCATCCGTTCGTTGTAAGGTTCCTGAAAAATGGAAAAGCGGCGTATCTCCAAAAACTCCAAAGTGAATATGATAGATGTCGTAGATACTTTGAATATGTCATGGACGTTGGGACCAGACTACAACGTGGGGATTGTATTTCCCAAGGAGAGAGACAAAAATTGGCGTACGAAGATCCACTTTGTCTCTATGTGCGGATTGGGTTTAATCCAGCTGACCAAGCTGCGCTTGATAATGCGCTGGTGAACCATAGGCTATTTCGCCAGATAGTGGCCACTATGATAGTGAGAACAAGGCAATTTGGTTATGGGTGGACTTTGCATAAAATTAGACTCATACCAAAAGAACGAAGTGAGATGCCAGCCAAGTATAGAAGTGATGCGGGCTTAACTTATCATTCGCTTAAGATACACTACGCAAGATCCTACTATGAGAAAACAGATGAGTTTGCAAAAGCACTAATACACGAAACAGGGCATGTAAAGCATTATTGGCTGAATGTATTGGATGATCGAAAAAAAGATGATAGGCAAATGATGGATGCGGTATTAAGTGGTAGAATTCCTAGGTTCGTCGATCAATTTGCTCCTATGTTATCGCATAAAAGCATGGAGCTTGGTGTGCAGTCGCTATTAAGATTCCTGGACAAGCAAAAGATTGAAGAATTACAGACAGCTCTGGTTGGTTGCAATAACTTTGGTGATCTTGCAAGAGTAACAAATAGTGGTATTTTCAATAGCGATCAATTGGAAATAATAATTTTTTGGTGTGATGCAATTAGCGCTGTATTACAAAAAGGAATGACTCCGCTAATTTCAGAAGATTGGAGGAATCTACTTGCAGACGGAAGAGAACATCATGTATTCGAACTAACAACACCATTAATGTTCGCAAAGCTTATATACGTAACGTCAACATTACTTTATAGGGACTCTTCTGGTATTTTTAAATCAAGATACGATACCGTTGAGGAAGTGCTAACCATAGGTGGACGTGTTCCATTGATGACAACACAACGTTTAGTTCCCGGTGGAGCCACAGTGAAGAAAATGTCCGTGGTTGTTGACGAAGAAAATGAGTATGCACGAGATGTACGGTTGGATGCGCAATTCGATAAAATAGAATACCATAATTTGAGAACAATGAAATCCATTCCACCTGAGCTCTTTGGGAATAAAGATGCATGGGAATATTTTATGGATATTGTCGACTCTGGATATCTCTGTTTCGATCAACCAGCAAGTCATTACGCACCGATGCTCACTGATGGTAAACTAATGAGCAACGTAGGTATATTCCAGCTTCTACTTGCTGCAAGGGGAGTGGAAAGTGCTCAAATGGAAACCTACATATCAGGTGCTAAAAGGTTAGGAAGAGACAATTCTGACATGTTCGACATTGTATCGCAACTCTTAGAGCAGTATCCAATGGGAGTGCCACACAAAATGAAAATGCAGTGTGATCCGTTTGCTTTAGAGATAAATTCGAGATTGCTCAGTAAAGAGAGTGTAAAGATGGATTTGGGATTGCTTCGTGAGAAAATGATATTGCATAAGCCGTTTAGTTTAGTATAAAGATGGATTTATATAATCGCAACTCTTAGAGCAGTTTCCGATTGAGGAAGTTCAACCAGCAACAGGTCTTGCAGCATAACCTTCGTATTTGTATAATGCAGCTTTGACATCATTTATTTCGGATACACGTAGACATGATGAAAAAATTGCTTTGTTGTTCTGAATATGCCATTGAGGCAATTAAAAAAGCGTTAAAGAAAAAAAATAGTTCGATACTGTAACTGTACGGTTTTTGAGGTATTACAAAACGATTCTTTAGATTAAAGATTTTATATTTCACAAAATAGAAAAAATGATGTATACTATCGCCACAGGTAGGTATTTCATCGAAATTATTATGATGTCAAAGATAAAGCTGTTAATGACAGCGCTAGTAACAGTAACCGCAGTTAACGCCGCTGCACCAACACCTAAAGCATATCAATCCTTAACTCAAGATCAGCAAGATGCCGTATATCGGGTACTCGAAGTTGATCTACCACAAAAACATACGACGATTGGGGAAGGCACTAATTTTGATCTTCCAAACCACAAGGAGACGATTAATGGCAAAGAAGTGATTGTAATAGATGCTGGGTCTTATGATGAACTTGCAGATATGGCTAATGCGAAAAAATTACTACAGAGACAGTTTAAGAGAATGCGTAAATGTGAACGTAGACTAGAATCAAATCCTGATCTCCAGAGTAAATATGACAAATGGAAGCAATGGCATGAAAATGTGAACCGTATTTTTGATGTTATATACAACAAATTTACCATAGAAGAGATACGAGAATTTGCCTATTGCCTGTATGATACATCGAATCTTGATCCAAATGACCAAGCTACGTTTGAATCAGTGCTGATGTATCAACTAGAAAACCCTACTCTTCTCTACCAGATATTAGCCACGATGATAGCAAGAGCAAGCAAATTCGGTCCTGAGCTACCTAGAATTGTGTTCATACCTGAAGAGCCAGGCGCAATACAATCCGTTAAGGACGGAAGTGAAGCGTATGTGTTTTATGATCCGCCGGAGATACACTTCGAAAAAGGTGGCCGTTTTGCGAACGCAAATGAATTTATTAAAATGGTGCAACACGAAACTGGGCACATAAAGCATTGGTTTCTGGATGTATGGCATGGAAAAACAGATGTTAAGCGAATGATGTATGCAATATTAAATAGCAACATTCCTGAGCTTGTTGATCGATTTACTCCTATGTTTCATCAAGAGAGAATGGCGTTTTTTATACAAACAATATTAGGATTACTGAACAAGCCATTGATTGAAGAAACACAAACAGCTCTAATTCATTGTATGGACATGAATGAATTAAGTCCAGCAATAGATGCTCTCCAGGAAAATCATATGATAGTGGCTTATTTTTGGGGCATAGTAGTTACTGTTGCATTACGTGAAGACCTAGGAAATCTGGTATTTCAAGAATTAACAGATAGATCTCCAGATGAAATTTTGCGATGTCATCCAGCTGAATTCATAACACCAACAGTAGTCGCTAGACTCATATACATAACGTCAACATTCCTTTTTAGGGGCGCTGATCCGATTCCGAAATCCAGGATCTTTACTATAGAGGAAGATCTTACCATGACTGGATGTGTTCCACTGATGAGTCAAATATCCGCTCCCGATGGAACCACAATGGAGAGGATATCCGTGGTTGTTGACGGAGAAAATGATTATGCACGAAGTGTACTGATGAGTGCGCCATACGGAAGAAGAATATATCATAATCCGGCAGATGCTGGTATCGCCATTTCACCGGAGCTCTTTCGGTTTCCAGAGAAATGGCAGACGCTTGCAGATTTGATTGACTATGAAGGTTGCGATCAACCAGACCGTTATTATGTACCGATGCTCACTGATGCTGAACTAGCGAACGACAGAGGTATGTTCCAGCTTCTACTTTGGGCAAATGGAGTGAGAAGTGATCAAATGGCACCCTACATAGAAATAGCTAAAGAATTAAGAGAAAGCGGCAATCTGGATATATTTAGCGTGCTATTGCGACTCTTAGAGGAGTTTCCAGTTGAGGAAGTTCAATCAGTAACAGGTCTTGTAGCGTAACCTTCATATTTGTATAATGCAACTTTGACATCATTTATTTCGGCTACACGTAGATATGATGAAAAAGTTGCTTTGCCTCTTGATAAGATGTTATCAGGTGATGTCTTCTGGAAGAAGGCCATGCTGCCGATTTATTCCGAGTTGTTCTGAATACGCCATTGAGGCCATAAAAAAATATGGAGCTTTGCGTGGTATTGTATTATCATCCAAGCGGATAATAAGATGTAGACCAGGATTTGGGAGATTTAAAAATTTCGGATATGATCCTGTTCCATAGAGAAAAATACGACAATGCCATTTAATAACGATGAACAATCAAATACGAAAAACCTTGTAATAGCTCTTGTTTTATTTGGAGCCCTGATATTTGGGTTCAACTATTTTTTCGAGAGCTCTCCGCAGAATGAGGAAGTAAAAACTGAGGAAATTCAAAAGATCGAGGAAGGATCCGTTGAAGGGGGTGAGACACCTGATAAAGGGATTTCGGTGAAGGAAGCCATTTCCAAGGAATCCAGAGTCTCCGTTGAAAATGGATGCGTCGTTGGGTCGATAGATCTAATTGGCGGAATCATCGATAACGTAACGCTCAAGAACTATAAGCAAGCAGTGTCGAAAGACAGTGCAAATGTGATGTTGCTAACTCCGAAAAATACTGAGTGCGAATTTTATTATGAGATATATTACAACGATAAAACAAATAATGAAAACCTATCTGAGAAAACGGTCTGGATTGCTGATGACGAAAGAAAGAGCAATGGAGAGGTAAATCTGAAAACTCAGACGCAAAACGGACTCGTTGTTGAAAGAAAGATTTCACTTGACGATGGATATCTCATAAATGTAACTGACAGAGTTAAAAATGCGTCCACTAGCGATATTAAAATTTCTGCGAACTCTAGCCTTGTTAGGAGAAATCCGAATGTCAGCAATTATGCAGTTGTTCATGAGGGGCTTGTTGGAAATTCATCAGAAAGTATTGATGAAATAAAATACAAAAATATCGAGGGCAAAACGAAGTTATCAGGTTCTGATTGGTTTGGGTATACAGACATATATTGGCTTTGTTCTATTATAAATAGAGACAAGAAATATTCGATTAGTTATTCAAAATTTGGCGATAATTCATACAGTGTTTCAGCTGATACGAAAGAGGATGTCACGATTGCTCCAAACTCTGAGGTTGAGCTGAAGTATTCGATCTTTACTGGCCCGAAGGATATCGGAGTTTTGAAAAAATATGGGAATAAAATGGGGCTCGATAAATTCGACATGGCGATAGATTTCGGTTGGTTTTTCATGGTAACAAAACCACTGATTCATTTCATGGAAATCCTGGCGAAGATTTTCTCGAACATGGGCCTAGTGGTCTTAATACTTACCCTCATATTCAAAATCATAACATACCCTCTCGTCAGGAAATCATTTACCTCGATCGCAAAAATGAAAGAACTACAACCGAAGATAACGAATCTCCAAAAGCTATATTCCGGCGATAAGGTGAAACTAAATCAGGAGCTTGTGAGTTTGTATAAGAGGGAGGGTGTGTCTCCGTTGTCGGGATGTTTGCCGATGCTTCTCCAGGCGCCAGTTTTCTTTTGCCTGTACAAAGTGTTCTTTGTGAGCATCCAGATGCGTCATGCTCCACTTTTTGGGTGGATTCATGATCTGTCGGCTCCAGATCAGTTATATATTTTCAATCTGTTTGGACTTATCGATTGGGTTCCTCCTAGCTTTTTGCAGATAGGTGTTTGGCCGTTGATCATGGGGCTAACAATGTTTCTGCAGCAAAAGCTGACGACTGCGAAGGCATCGAAGACAGCTGAGAAGACGAGTGAGCAGAAAATGCAGGAGAATATGATGTTGTTCATGCCAGTTATGTTTACATACATTTGTTCGTCGTTTCCGGTGGCAGTCGTTATTTATTGGACAATAAGCAATCTTATTGGTATAGCTTTGCAGTATCACACAAACAAACGATTAAAGCGGTGAGGTATATGGATGATGAATATATCAAAATACTTGCAGACTTGGTGAGTTTCGAGAGTATTACTCCGCAAGGAGACGATGCTATAGATTACTGTTCTGATTTTCTCTTTAGGCTTGGGTTTGTATGCAAAAAGCTGAAGTTCAACGAGACGAGTAATCTGTATGCAAAACTAGGAAACAATGATAGAAATTTCTGTTTTGCCGGTCATGTCGATGTTGTTCCTCCGTTTGACAATTGGGCAACGGATCCATTTGTCTTAACAGAGAAAGACGGAATACTATATGGGCGTGGTGTAAATGATATGAAGGGTCCGCTTGTTGCATGTCTTGCTGCAATTCGAGATTTTATTACATCTGAAGTGCCAAAATTTTCGATAAGTGTTCTATTGACGAGTGACGAGGAAATAATGGGGAATGATGGAACAAGCAAAGTTGTTAAGTACCTAAAAGACCAAAGGGAAAATATTAGCGGATGTGTATTGTGTGAAAGCTGCTCCGTCGGTGAAGCTGGGGAGTACATAAAGATTGGATGCAGAGGTAGCATGACTGTTGATTTCACCTCAACCGGCGAGCAGCGCCATGTTGTAGCTGGGCAATCAGTAGGAAACCATATCAACTCGTTTGCCACTTTCCTTCATGAGTTTGTGAATCGAAAACTCGATAATGGTAATGGGAAATTTCCTCCAACAGCTGTCGAGCTGACTTCAATCGATGTGGGGAATGATGTTCGAAATATCATTCCCTCACTGGCAACGGCGAAGGCTAGCATAAGGTTTTGCGATTCGTGGACAGGAGATACATTAGAGCAGTATATTCGCAGATTAGTTCCAAAAGGCATCGCTGCTGAATTTACAAAATTTACTAATCCGCTTATTGGAGCAACACACGGATTTGCTAAATTTTTAGAAAGCGCCATAACAGATGCGATAGGCATAAGGCCTGAAATTGGAACGCATGGCGGAAATTCAGATGCGACATCCATAAGCACAATAACGGAGGTTGCTGAAATCGGATCTCCTGTCGCTGGAGCCCATATCGTCAATGAATCACTACGGAAGGACGACTTCGAAAAACTTCGTGTAATATATCTGCAGATTTTAAAGAATTTTACGAATGATTGATAAGATGAATATAAAGCTTTCATCGCCGTGGTTTGGTGATCTCGAAGTAGAAGCCGTTTCGAGGGTACTAAGGTCTCAGGTTGTGAGTATGGGAATGGAAGCTAAATTTTTCGAGGAAGAGTTACATAAGTTTTTCGGAAGACGGGAAGCAACGGTAACTTGCGTTCACTCGTGCACAGCAGCATTGCAGCTTTCTCTTCAGGCTTGCAATATCTACCATGGAGATGAAGTTCTTGTACCAACGTTGACTTTCGTTTCAACATTTCAAGCTGTAAAAGCAAATGGAGCCACCCCAGTCCCATGCGATGTTAGCGTATCCGATGGTTTTATAGATCTAGATGATGCAAGAAAAAGACTAACTTCAAAGACAAAAGCAATTATTCCTGTTCTATACGCCGGTTGTGGTTCTAAGATATACGATGTTTATCAATTTGCAGACGAGCATAATTTGGTCGTGATAGAAGATGCTGCCCACTGTTTTGGAGACGAGAACATTTCGAAACGTGATGGAGTTATTTGCTTTAGCTTCGATCCAATCAAAAATATTTCATGTGGTGACGGTGGATGTATTTTAACCACGAATAGCGACGTAACGGAAAGGGCAAAGGATATAAGACTGCTTGGAGTCGTTGGAGATACCGATAGGAGATTTCAAGGAAAAAGAAGCTGGGACTTTGATGTTGTGGAACAAGGATGGAGACTCCACATGAACAATATAGCTGCGGCAATTGGCAGAGCACAGTTGTTACGATTTGGAAAAATCAAAGAAAGACGGCAGAGAAATGCTAAGATGTATTTGTCGGCGTTGTCGGACATTCCTGAGATTAGGCTGCTCCCAATCAATGCAGATACAGCTGTGCCACACATTTTTCCAGTAGTAATAAATGGAGGCAGAAAGAAAGAGCTTATGACATATCTTGCGGAAAATGGTATAGAGACCGGAACACAATACAAACCGAATCATCTATTATCGTATTTCAATCTTGGCTACGATCTTCCTAATGCTATGGAATTATGTAATGGCCTTTTATCTATTCCTATTCATCCATTACTTTCATTGGAGGATGTTCAATATGTCATCAATAATATACGGAAGTTCTTTAAGAAATGAAAATTAAAATAATACATTTTGAAGAGGTTGGGAGTACGAATGATTATGCAATCAGGATGATTACTGAAGGACATCTTAATTGGGATTGCGCTATATTGGCCGATATTCAAAGAAATGGTAGAGGAAGATTGAACAATCGAACATGGGTATCAGTTCTTGGCAATTTTCACTGTACGTATATTATAAATATCGAGCAGCTTGGAATTCCGGAAACAGAAATTGTGGTGCTACGTTTTCATGCATTAGACGCTACCTGCCTTTTCTTAAGAAAACTTGTTGAATCAAATAAATTTGAAATTAAGCTGCCAAACGATATTCAAGTCAACGGAAAGAAGATTGCTGGAGTATTGATAGAGGTATCCTATCCGTACGCTGCAATTGGAATAGGCATCAACCTAATCGCATCGCCTTTGCCAATATCGACATGCATAAAGGATGAATTTGGCAAGATCATTGCCCCACTCGATATAGTCCATGGAATTTATGACGAGATATACTCAATAAAGAAGTTGTTTTAGATAACAATTAAGCCGAGTGATTTTTGTGGTTAGATATTTTCTGTTCTGAATCTCTGAATCGTCGCTGATCTTCACTGAAAACTCAGTGGTGTCCCCGGCGGGATTCGAACCCACGGCCTCAGGATTAGGAATCCTACGCTCTATCCATCTGAGCTACGGAGACAGTGTTTCGATTCTACTACGTAATTTTTATAATCTCAACGTTGCTGTTTTGTGATAAGCTGACATTGGTTTAAAGAATTTTAAGTAAAGATTTAACAGACAATGTCTTCAATTATGAACGAAACTATCGATTGGGGTAGTAAAGAATTAACAATAGAAACTGGTAAAATAGCAAGGCAGGCCGATGGGGCTGTAGTTGTTAAATACGGGGCGACGACAGTTTTGTGTACGGTCGTCTGCGCAAAAATTCCTGCGAAGGATGCGAGTTTTTTCCCTCTCACAATTAACTACCAGGAGAAATTTTATGCCTCGGGTAAAATCCCTGGAGGCTTTGTAAAGAGAGAAGGAAAACCCGGCGATCGTGAAGTTTTGATATCTAGACTGATAGACAGACCGATTAGACCGCTTTTCCCAGATGGGTTTTTAAACGATGTTCAGATCATCTGTACGACTTTAAGCTATGACCATGAGTGTTCTCCAGACATTGCCGCGCTAATCGGTGCGTCGGCTGCTCTTTCAATTTCTGGAATTCCATTCTTAGGCCCCATCGCATGTTGTAGGGTCGGATATAGTAAGAAGGTTGGCTTTATTTTAAATCCAACGGAATCGTCAAAATTAGATCTCGTTGTCGCAGGAACAAAGGATGGGGTGCTGATGGTTGAGTCAGAAGCTAGAGAGCTACCAGAAGAAACTATGCTTGAGGCGGTCATGTTCGGATTCGAGAAATTCCAGCCCGTCATAGAAGCAATAGAAAGATTGAAGGAGAAGGTTGGCAAGCAGGTCGTTAAGGTTGAATCATTCGAGTCCCGGTATGGAGAATTACTTGAAAAGATTGAAAAATTGACAACTGATAAGATAAAAAATGCGCTCGGAGTAATTGATAAACTCGAGCGTAGAAATGCGCTTGATGCCGCAAAAGAAGAGGTTGTTGCCACCACGGACGATCGAGATAAAGTTGCTGCAGAATCCCTTTTTGAAGGGGTGTTATCAATGGTGATGAGAGATTGCCTTTTGAAAACGAAAAAAAGGATAGACGGCAGAGGGTTAGACCAGATAAGACCGATTACATGCGAGATAGATATCTTGCCAAAGGTGCATGGAAGCGCTCTTTTCACAAGGGGGGAAACCCAAGCTCTTGTTGTAACGACTCTCGGGTCCTCAATGGACGAACAGATTATCGATGACATCGATGGAGAAAAAAAGCAGAGGTTTTTGTTGCACTATAATTTCCCACCATATTCAGTCGGCGAAGTTGGGCGCATGGGCGCCCCTGGCAGAAGAGAAATCGGCCATGGAAAGCTTGCGTGGCGAGCGATCAATCCTGTCATTCCAGCAAAAGATTCATTTCCTTACACGATGAGAGTTGTCTCTGATGTTACTGAATCAAACGGTTCTTCATCAATGGCAACCGTTTGCGGATCTTCACTTTCGATGATGTCTGCAGGTATTCCTATAACAGATCATGTTGCTGGAATTGCAATGGGCCTCATAAAAGATAAAGAGAACTACGTAGTCCTTTCGGATATCATGGGAGATGAGGATCATCTTGGAGACATGGATTTTAAAGTCGCTGGAACTAAAGGTGGAATTACAGCTCTTCAAATGGATATCAAAATAACGGGCATCAATAGAGAGATTATTCAGGCGGCATTAGAACAAGCCAGAAAAGGAAGGATGCACATTTTGGAAATCATGAGTGAAACAATTTCATCGGCGAAGGATGAACTCAACGAAAACGCTCCTAGGATAGAAACGATCTCGATAGATAAAGACAGGATCAGAGACTTAATAGGACCGGGCGGTAAGGTAATTCGGGAACTTTGCGCAAAAACTAATGCCAAAATTGATATAGATGATAGTGGAGTTGTTTCGATTTTCGCTGCCGATAAAAAGAACATGGATGAGGCCATAAAGTCAGTTAAATCGATTTGCTGTCCTCCGGATAAGGGAGCTGTCTTCGTTGGTCATGTTGTTAAAATTACAGATTTTGGAGCGTTCGTTTCGATAGGCAGTAGAGAAGGATTGGTCCATATAAGTAATATTGCTCATCACAAAATCCAATCTGTCTCTGATGTTTTAAAAGTTGGCCAGGAAGTTAAAGTGAAAGTCATAGACATAGATGACAAAAATAGAATTAAGTTGTCAATGAAAGATGTAGAAGCGGCTCAAGGAGGCCATAGCCATAGTCCAAGGAAGAAGTTTTAGACGATTGCTGCTTGTAGTCGACGGTCGCATCTCGCTCTGGGATGGAGGGTTGGAAATTCGGGTTTCCGATTTACCGCCGGAGGGTATAGCTGCAATTAAGTTGACCCAGAGAATTGGTCGTCGGCCTGTGGTGTTTTGTTCTTCGAGTAGCCCTCCGGTCACTGAACAAACAGCTTTCTTATGCGACTCAACTTCAAAGAAGCATTGTTCACAGCCGTCGACATAGAGTCATTGGAAGCAAAAAGGCAGTACTTCAAGAAGTAAAGTTATACCTCTTATTAAATTTGCCAATCTGCCCTGCAGTGTCTACTAACTTCTGACCGGTTCCGGTCCATGCCGGATGTGTCAGATGGTCTATGTCTAAGTTAACAGTATCGCCAGCTTTACCATACACCGACCTAGTTTCAAACTTCTCGCCATTCGTCAAAACAACGGATATCACGTGATATTCAGGATGAATATTTTTTTTCATAATCCCACCAAAAAATCTTTCCACTTTTCACAAATACCATGTATGCTAGCATTGTATCGCAGGCAGCGGTAGAGATCAATAAATTTCTTTTATCGTGACAGTATCTCAGAAAAATTTGAAAAAGGAACTAATTATGAATTTACAAGAATTAAAAACAGAATCACTTGCAACTCTTCTTGAGCGCGCCATCGAGCATAATGTAGAAAATCCACATATCATGCGAAAACAAGATCTGGTGTTCTCAATACTGAAAAAAGTTTCAGAGGCGGATATCCCAATATTCAGTATTGGCGTTCTGGAAATTCTCCAGGATGGATTTGGTTTTTTGAGATCGCCAGAATCAAATTATCTCCCAGGCCCCGACGATGTATATGTATCACCAGTGTTCATTAAGAAACTTGGCCTTAAAACCGGCGACACAATCGAATGCCAAATAAAAGCGCCTAAAGAATCCGAGAGATACTTCGCCGTAATTAAAATTACGAAAGTCAATTTCGAAGATACAGATCATATAAGAAGAAGAACCAACTTTGACAACTTAACTCCTTTGTATCCAGAAGAAATGCTTAGCCTTGAGCAGAACCACACATCCAAGGACAATACAAGCCACCTGACGCAAAGGGTAATTGATTTAGTGGCCCCCATAGGAAAAGGACAAAGAGCGCTAATCGTCGCTCCTCCTAGAACGGGAAAAACAGTAATGCTTCAAACAATAGCAAAAGCGATTACGACAAAATTCCCAGACGTGTATCTCATTGTCTTGCTGATAGATGAAAGACCTGAAGAGGTAACAGATATGCAGAGATCAGTTGACGGAGAGGTCATAAGTTCGACATTCGATGAACCCGCATCAAGACATGTTCAAGTGACGGAAATGGTGATAGAAAAAGCAAAGAGACTAGTTGAGCACAAAAGAGACGTTGTGATACTTCTGGATTCGATAACGAGGCTCGCCAGAGCTTATAACACAGTTGTCCCATCGTCTGGTAAGGTTCTGACTGGAGGAGTTGATTCGAATGCCCTCCAGAGGCCAAAACGATTTTTTGGAGCTGCGAGAAACATAGAGGAAGGAGGTTCATTAACAATCATTGCAACTGCACTCGTTGAGACTGGGTCAAGGATGGATGATGTCATATTCGAAGAATTTAAAGGAACTGGAAATTCAGAAATTATCCTAGATAGGAAATTATCAGATAAGCGGGTATTTCCTGCAATAGACATTAATCGTTCAGGAACAAGAAAAGAGGAGCTTCTGATAAACGATAAAAATAAGATGGCAAAAATGTGGATATTAAGGAGAATACTAAATCCAATGGGTACAATAGAGGCAATGGAGTTTATTCTCGAGAAACTCAAATTCTCAAAAACTAACGAAGATTTCTTTAGTTCGATGAATTCGTGATTTTTTGTAACAAAACATTTATGTTGGTGATATAATCCACTTCAGGAAGGACGCCGTTTCTGGTCTTTCTCATGATCGGTAAACCAACCGAAGTTTTTTCTGAACGCCAACTTAGGGACGGGAAAATTCCACGTACTGTCTGGCAAATCGGTATTATGATGTGTCTCATTAATATCTCATTTGTTATGTCGTATTCGTTTTCCGGGCTTTATCTGAAGCACATCATCGGGACATCAGCGATGGGCATAGGGTTTCTCGAGGGAATTTGCGAAACAATCTCCCATCTGATGAAACTCTTTTCTGGAATGCTCAGCGATTTTTTCGGAAAGCGAAAGAGCATAATGGTACTTGGATATATCTTCTCAGTGATAAGTCGACCTGTCTTGGCTACATCACATTCGTTTCTATTAGTCTTCTCTGCAAGGATGATGGAACGATTCGGGAATGGAATTCAAGCATCGCCTAGAGATGCGATTGTAGCTGACGTAGCTCCAAGGAAGCGTATAGGAGAATCTTACGGCTTGAAGCGGAGTCTTGCGTATATCGGGTCTTTAATCGGTGGAGGCTTGGCAATTGTGGCCGTTAAGGCAACCAACAATGATTATCAAACTGTTTTCGCACTCGCGTCTATCCCCGCCGTTTTTGCTTTCCTGATATTGATCTTTTGCGTTAAAGAACCACATAGGTATGATCACCCAGCAATAGCCTCTCAAGCTCCCTTGCCATCCCCGAAAATACAAACAAAATTTTCCTTTAGAAATTTTAAATATCTCGGGACTTTATTCTGGCTCTTGATGGGAGTCAACACAATATTTATGATGGCGAGGATGAATGAAACTTTTTTGATCCTCCGGATGAATGAAGGATTCAGAAGCGATCCGATGTTTGCCCCAATTGTTATGATCGTCTTTAATGTAGGGACTGCTATATCTTCATATCCCATCGGCTTACTCGGAGATAAATTTAACAGAATGAACTTATTATGCATAGGTATTGCATCTTTATTATTGGCCGATATCGTAATGTACTCAGCTACCTCCGTCTCAACCATGTGTCTTGGAATTTTGTTTTGGGGAATACAGCTTGGGTCTACTCAAAACGTGTTCATATCACTCATAGCAGAAAAAGTACCAGAAGAGCTAAGAGGAACTGGGATCGGCGTATATTGGCTTATTAACGCTATTTCAGCATTTTGCGCAGACACGCTAGCTGGCTTTGTAGCTCATCGTTATGCCCTAGAATACATATTTGTATCGAGTGGAATAATAGGACTTCTCGCACTATCGTCTCTTCTGTTGATGATGCACATAACCGTGCATTCTCAAAGGAAATTTACGTGATCACGCGATATGCAGTCAAGAAATTTTTAAAAATTTTTTTCACACTTAGCGCGTCCATTATAATATTGATGTATACTCTTCAAAATTCCAGTATTCAAAAAAAACTATTTAAATATGTGTTTGAAGGAGTTGTCAATATCTCTTATTCGGAAATTACTGGAATATTTCCGTTTATCTTTTCAATAAAAGGGCTAACAGTTAGCAACGAAGACTTCAAAGCCGTCGTTGACACCATTGATATTAAAATCAGTAAAAGTTTGACTAGCATAAAAAATCTAGATGGAGGATGCATTACAATCTCTCTTACAAAACCAACTAAATTTTCGCTTTCAGACGTTGATTACCTGAGTTGTTTGTGCTCTCAAACCATCATAAAAAATGCAACCATTAAACAATTAGACGCGCAGGGAGAAATTTTAAAAAATATAAATTTCACATACAAAAAGAAAATCGGTAGCAGATATTTAAGTCTACACTCTAGGTTTGGCAATATTGATTTCCAATGGATATTCGCGAAAGATAACAACGGATTCATCGGACGCTTTTCTGCAGAAGACATATATGCGAACATCAATTACAGTATACCAAACAAATTAACAGTTGTGAATTTAGAATACAAAGGAAAAAAATTTGGATTCAGTGGGGCACGCGAAACTGCAAACACTTTGACAGGATATTTTTCTCTGCCATTCAATAACGCGAAAGTAGCAGGCAAAATTACTCTGGAGAATGATTTATTAGAGACAGATCTGCGAAGTAGTGACTTTAAGCTTTCTGGAAATTTACAATACTTGATCGGCTCAAAATTCATTGAGTGCTACAACTTCGTATTCGACGACAGCCTAATAATTGGTCCATTCTCCATTAGAGATGATTTTACCATTCCCGAGCTCAACATCCTTCCAAAGAAAGGAAAAATTAATTTTAAAAACGTAAGTCTCTCAGAGGACAACTTTTCCCTCGGCAATATCACTTTTTCTGATGTAGCAATTGAACAATTCGTGGATTCAAAAATTGAAGGAACTTTAAACGGAAGCGGAATTTATGAAAATAACACTGTGAAGTTGAAACTTAAGTTAAATGATTTTGCAATTGATGAACTTAAAATTCCAGTTATCGATATAAGCGCTGTTCATGAAAAAGACAAAATTGGTTTAAACTTCGTATTCAATTTTCTGAACAAAAAAAACAAAATAGACGCAGAGATATTCACCGAAAATTGGCAGGTCTCAAAAAATAGCAAAATATCAATAAAGGCATCTGGGAAGTTTAACATCGAAGACTACAAATTACCGGCGAATCAAACTGCCAGAGGAAGCTTCGTTTACGATCTCAACGTCGGTGGCACCATTGCAAATCCAATCGCATCAGGATCTATCAACTTGAAAAAAGGATATTATATTAACCAGGCTTACGGGACCTACCTAAGAGATATAACACTGAATTGCGTTTTGAAAAACAATCATGTGACCGTTGATAAACTGTACACCAAAGATGATTCGAAAACACCAGGAACCCTAAACGGATCGGGAACAATTGTCATCGATGACGATAAGGCTGATGCGAACATCACTATAAAGGTGGCAAATCTCAAAATGATTGACCAGAACTGGATCGATACCCGGCTGTCAGGAGATCTTTTTATTAAAGGCAACCTTTTAAAAGATGCCAAAATCTCAGGTCTATTGTATGCAAGTAATCCAAAAATCGATATCTCTAGTTTGGTTACACTTTCATCGAGAGCCATAGAATTAGTCGAAACTCAAATAAAGCAATCGGAAACTAAATCTGACTTACGCATAAGTTATCCAGTTAACATATCCGTGGAAATTAGACCAGAAATAAAGATAGTTGGAATGGGCATAGACAGCTCATGGACTGGGAAAGGTGAAATCACCAATAGTTCTGAAAAATTCAATTGTAAATGCACCGCAATCTTGGGTAAAGGGAAAGTAAATGTTCAGGACAATATATTCAAATTAAAAAACGGAGAAATTTTATTTGAGAATGGAGAGTTGGACATTAAAGTATCCGCTGAAAAACATCTCGAAAATACAATTGTTGGGGCCAGATTTGAACAACATAATGAAGAATCAGGAGTTAAATTTTACTCATCTCCATATCTTCCAGAAAAGGACATCCTGTCATACATGCTGTTCGAAAAAAAATCTTCTGAAATTTCAACAAGCGAAGGACTTGCCCTGTTTTCAATAATGAACAAAGCAACAACAGTAGGTGGCTTTGATATCATAAACAAAATAAAGACAGTCCTTGGAATTGACTCCATAGGAATTAAGAAAAACAAAGACTCTGCAAATGGTGAATATGACGCCGTTAGCATCGGAAAGAAAATTGGAAAATTTCGAATTTCAGTAGATCAAGGTGCTGCAAAGGATACAACCAATGTTGTCGTCGAAACAAAAATTGCCGACAACGCAAAGCTTTCGGTCGATCTATCAAAAAGAGATTCATTTGGCGCCGGGTTGTTATGGAGCAAAAGGTACTAGCGCAACATGTTGTGCCAAGGATATATAGCCACAATAGCGGTATATGTGGTAGAATACTTCATGTGGTGTTTACTGTCCAAATTACTGAAGGGGAACCCAGAAATATGAATGTAATACGAATGGCGTTGTGTCTTGTCGCTTTAGCTGCCAATGCATTTGCGATTAAAATAGAAATTAATAAAGGGAAGGTTTCACCAGATCCAATAGCGATCGTAGAGTTCTACGATAGAGATGGAAATGACTCAAAGGAAGGATCTGAGATAGCTGGGATAGTAAGCGACGACCTTCAGTCTTCTGGTCTATTTATAATCGTCAATAAAGCATCTTTTTTGGAAGACAAAAAAATTCTTTGCTCACGTGGTCCAAATATCAAAAATTGGAATGTATTGAACGCCAGGTTCTTGGTATACGGGAAAATATCTGGTGGATTTAACCCATCCATTTCTTTCACGTTGGTCGACGTAGTCGCCGGAACAGTCATGTTAAACGAAGAAGTAAGCGGCAAGTCATCTGAACTTCGAGGCATCGCTCACAGAGTAGCAGATATAATATATAAAAGAGTAACAAACGATGATGGATATTTTGATTCGAAAATAATTTATGTGGAAACATCTGATAATTCTAATCCAGCAAAAAGAAAAACAAGATTGGTTCAGATAGATCAGGATGGATACAACAGAAAAACTTTAACAGACGGCAGATCATTAGCAATAACCCCAAGATACGGCCCAAATGGAGTTGGCGCATACATCCTATATGATGACTCTGGAAAAGGCATACTCGGCAAATCTGCCCATGTCTACACAATGAACTTTTCCAATGGCTCTTCAAAGCTCATGATAAGCAAGGAGCTCATGAGTAAATTGGTGAAAAAAAATCACGGAAATCCAGTGCAGATGACTTATGCCCCAAGATTCTCTCCGGATGGGCAAAGGGCCGTCTTCGCATTGATTATCGATGGAAATTCTGCAATATACAAAATAGATCTCGCCGCTAACAGACTAACACAATTAACTGAACACACGTGCATAGATACATCCCCCTGCTATTCAAGAGATGGGAAACGAATAATATTTACTTCAAACAGACAAGGGAAAGAAGCGGTCTATATGATGAATGAAGACGGATCGGACGCGCATAAGATAAGCCAAGGCGATGGGAAATACTCTCAACCAAACTGGTCACCACGTGATGATCTTATAGCTTTCTCAAAACAACATGGTGGTCGATTTAGTATTGGAGTTATGAAGCCAGATGGGTCTGGAGAAAGATTGATCATATCGAGGTATATGGCTGAAGCTCCTGATTGGCTCTTAAATGGACGTTACATAGCATTCTCTGGTGAAGCTAGACCAGGGGCTAAATCAGAACTTGTAATCATTGACATAACTGGATACCATACGAGAGTGGTTAAGACTAATGGGGATGCATCGTACCCCGCGTGTTCTCCCCGCATTGCTGATTAAATTTAATGCCATTACTCATACGAGTTTTCATCTTTTTTATGTGTTCAATTGTTGGGGCAGCATATGTATCTCTTCTTGAAAGAAAGCTGATAGCAAAAATACAAAAAAGAATAGGCCCTGATCACTGTGGCCCGGCCGGGATATTTCAACCAATTGCTGATGCTTTGAAATTGTTTTTTAAATCTAAGCCTTTTAAAACGCACTCTAAACAGGCCATTTTCGCCGTCTGGACGTTATTCACTGTGTCATTAATCCAGCTTACGTTAATCCCAATTAATTATGGAATTTGCCACCCTAAATACGGAATGCTTTGGATTGTGCTATGTCATTCAATTATCGCTTTCTCTGAAATTTTCATAGGAATTGAATCGAAATCGAAGTATGGCGTAATAGGTGGAAACAGGGCGTATCTACAGATGATCGGAGCCAATATACCTTTCGTCTTGTCAATCATCGCAATAATAACACTAACTAAAACGGCTGATCTAAACGAACTAGCTGGATATCCCAGAACCATTGGCTTTATCATAAAAACCATACCACTTGACGTGGCCTTTTTTATAACGATGCTCATGGTAGGAGCAAGAACTCCATTCGATTTTATAGAGGCCGAAACAGAACTGATCGCAGGAGCCTACGTAGAATATGGGGGAATCCTATTTGCTATGATATATCTCGCAGATTATTTAAATCTGATATTCATATCGGCCTTAACATCGGTTGTGGTATTTGGATGCTCCGGTCTTTTCGATGTACTGTTTAAAACATTTGCAATCATATGTTTAGTCATACTCATAAGGGCTATCCTCCCAAGGTATCGTCAGGATCAAATGGTAGATATCGCATGGAAAGCACTGACAGTGATTTTTTCAATGTATGTGCTACTGTGGCCAAGATGATCTAATAAGAGCAACGAACCTTTCAAAAACTGGCAAAGCCACTCTAGAACCAGAACTGTGTTCTCCCATCGATTTGGGAATTGGGTATCCAACGAACACGCACACAAGATATAATTTTGAACAACTTTTATTTTCAATACATCCAACAAACCAAGCATCTTTAAAATCGTTCGTGGTCCCTGTCTTGCCACATATCCCTACTCCGTATTTCTCCTCTAATGGCAAGCATCTCTGGGCCGTTCCATATTTAACAACATCGTGTAATATCTCTTTCATCTTCTGAGCAGTCTCTGGCTCTATTATTTTTTTAAATCGTATATGACTAAGTTTGGTATTTACAACCTCTCCAGATTTTTGTATCCCCTTGATAAATCGTGGGTACATCATCTCTCCGCCGTTAAAGAACGCCGAAAAAGCAGTAAGCAATTTTAGCGGAGTCGTTTCAACGGAACCCAATACCGAAGAAATTGGTATATTTCTTTTTATCAACTCAGCCCTATACAATAACTTCGATATTGGATTCATCCCAATTTCAAGTGCCAAGTTCACGGTCGTTAGATTTCGTGAATAAATAATTCCATCCCTTAAATACGTACTCCCATACACCTTTCCATTGTAATTTTGTGGTGTATACCTCGTTCCATCGGAAAGTTTTATCGAAACCGCTTTATCCTCGATGATGTCGTATTCATCCTTCCCATTCTCAAAAGCTGCGGCATACACAAACGGCTTTATTGTGGACCCCGGCTGCCTCATCGCTTGTGTTACGCAATTAAACGTCGAAATGTCAAAACTAAAGCCTCCGGACATTCCAAGTATATCTCCATTTGCAAGATCCATTACAACAATTCCACCAGTAATCTTCGGAGTTTGGTATAACTCGTATGTTTTTCCATCATCCGTAAGCCTACATAGAACTACATCCTTTTCTTTAAGATTTGCCGTCTCATCAACTTTCATCTTCACAACTCGCTTATCGCGCAATTCACACGTTAGGATGTCTTTGCTAATTCTCATCACAATGCACGGAACGATTTTGTTGATGGTTGCCGGCAAATGTTTACTAATCTCAGCAAGAGATATCCCTGGATTATCAGAAGCATTCCCCAATATCCCTCTCCACTTTTCTGATTTCGTAAATTCAATAAGCCCGTCTTCTAAGGCCTTTTCTGCGCACTTTTGGATTTTTTTGTTCATCGTTGTTACAATAGTGAAGCCACCCTTGAAAAACTGATCTTTCGAAATCTGTTGAGCAAAAATCCTGAATATCTCATCAGAAAAATACGGAGCCGCAAATTTCGATTTCCTGCGCTTCATTTCAACTGGTTGGGCTATCGAAAATTTTAACTGATCCATTGATATGTATCCAAGTTCATACATCTGTTGAATGATAGCATTCCTCTTCGTTAACAATTTTGACGCATCACTCATGTCGATAAGAATCGACGGAGCATTTGTGAGAGATGCCAGCAGAGCGGCTTCGTGAACTTCAATATCTTGTATGCTCTTATCAAAGTAGCGATTACAGGCTTCTACAACTCCGTAACAACCTTTTCCGAGATACAATTGATTTAGATATATTTCTAGTATCTTATCTTTTTTGATAGATGCCTCAATGCGGAATGCCATTATGGCTTCCCTTATTTTTCTGGCCAAACTTCTCGAATTTCCTACAAGAAGATTTTTCGCTATCTGTTGGGTAATTGTCGACCCTCCAGCCGGCCTTTTATCCCAAGTCCTTTTAGCCGTATTTTCAAACATGGCCCTTAGAATGCTCGAAACACAAATCCCAGAGTGACTGAAAAACTCTCTATCTTCAGCGACAAGAAATGCACTCTTTACAACACTCGGAATTTCAGAAAAAGGAACAACGACCCTATGCTCAATGGCATATTCCTCAATAAGCTCCCCGTCTGAAGAAAAAATCTTTGTTGTAGTTGGCGGAGAATATGACAGAAGAGTTCTTTCACTCGGAAGATCTCTACCAAAATAATAAAAAACAAAAAATATCGAAACAAAGACTACGAATAAAAAACTAAAAGAGTAAAAAAAAACTGTTCTTAGTCTTTCAAAAAACGTCATTCCCTTTTTGCCTCAAAACATTAAAGCAAGCTTTTATCGCACTATCCTTTAGAGCATATAGAGAAATCGCATAAGTCAAAAGACCAATTATGCAAGCCGAGATTATAAACATCGCTTCTTCGAATTTGCTAATTGGAGCAAAAAATAACATCAGAACGAAAACACAAAGGGCCATTACCACCGATGCTAAAACTATTTTGAACAAACTTTTTAACTGTGATTTTTCAACGGTCGACCACCAATGTGTCTTTCTACACATCACATAAACATTAACAAAACTTGATAATGCGTTCGCAGTAGCAATTCCCAACTCTTTAAGAGGGGCAATAAAAATTAAGCTCAGAAGAATGTTAGTAACTATCGAAACTACTGCGGCAACAACTGGCGTCCTTGAATCTTTCTGCGCAAACAAAACTGACGACATTACCTTTGTCATAACATAAGCCGGTAGACCAAGTGAAACTATTTTTAAAACGTAAGAAGTTCTGATAACTGCATCATTCGTAAATTTTCCATGTCCATACATTAGCGAAATCATATAGTAGGAAAGAGTAACTAAACCAACCACCGAAGGCAATGTCAATCTCATCGTAAATAACAGCGATCTATTTTGAATGTGTTTTAAATCAGTGGCTCTTTTCTTGGATAGAGCCTCGGCAATTTCCGGAAGCAGGACGATTCCCATCGAAATTCCAAACATGGCCAAAGGCAATTGAACAAACCTATCGGCGCAGTAGATATATGTAATGCATCCAGTCGGAAGAAATGACGCAAACATTGAACCTACAAAGACGTTGATTTGTGCAACTCCTGCACCAGCCAAAATTGGAGTTAACTTTTTTAAAAATAACTTAATACCCGAGGTAATTTTTACAGAAGATAAACTTGGACACGGAAGTCCTTCCCGTTTGACGTAATAGTACATATAGAAAAAAAGGAAAATTCCAGCTACCAGTACGCCATATGATATTCTCCAGCCCGCAGATATTAAATTCTGTCCAGAGACCAAAAAAATAATAAGCACAACATTTACAAAAATTGGTCCCATTGAATAAAGTAGAAACTTTTTCCTCGCGAGCAGTATTCCGCTAAATACTGTTGATAAGGCAACGAACAATACACTTGGGAATATGACCATTGTAAATTTAGTTGCTAGATCAAGCTTCGCAGGATCAGATAAAAATCCTGGCGCCATCAAAATAGTAAATTCCTTTGCAAACACCATGATTAAAACAGTCACAATTAGCATTGCCCAAAAGATCAGCGAAAACAACCTAGAAACAAAACACCTGGATCCATTAATCTTTCCTGTTGCATAGTAGTCAGTAAAGAATGGGACAAAGATCGATTGGAAACCGCCTTCCGCGAAAAAACGTCTGAAGAAACATGGGAACTTAAATGCCGTGGTAAATGCATCCATTTCAACTGAGGCCCCAAGAAAATGTATGAGGATTACTTCACGAACAACTCCCAGCAACCTACTGGCAACAGTAAGCCCACTTACAGTAAAAAACCTCTGAGCAAAAGCCATGGACAAAAAACCAAATAAATCCCGAAGAACCAATTGGTGCGGATGAAGGGACTTGAACCCCCACGACTTTTAGTCACAAGAACCTAAATCTTGCGTGTCTACCGTTTCACCACATCCGCACACACGTGGATAGTATCACACATGGATCACTGACTCAACATCACGGAATTTTTAAGGTGGCTTTTTTATGAAAATCAAGTAATCTCTATATGGACTTGATGAATGAAAATTGCCATACATAGTATGTTAAAAGGAATTGTTGTAGTAGAATCCCCAGCAAAGGCTAAAATCCTGGGGGCCTATCTCGGAAGTGATTATAAAGTAGTAGCCAGTTACGGTCATGTCAGGGACCTAGTTCCAAAAGATGGAGCAATCAACCCGGACGATCATTATGCGATGTTGTGGGAATTCAACGACAGAGGACGTAAGCAAATCAAAGAAATAACCGATCTCGTTAAACAAGCAGATACGTTATTCCTAGCAACGGACCCTGACAGAGAAGGCGAAGCCATATCATGGCATATCATAGAGGCCCTCAAAGCTAAAAAGGTCCTTGCCAACAAAGACATAAAAAGAGTTGTCTTCCACGAGATCACAAAAACGGCGGTAAAACACGCCTTTGATCACCCAAAAATTCTTGATCAAAGCCTTGTAGACGCCTATCTTGCCAGACGAGCTCTTGATTATCTGGTTGGATTTTCCTTGTCTCCAATTTTATGGCGCAAGATGCCTGGGGCAAAATCCGCCGGAAGAGTTCAGTCTGTTGCATTAAGACTAATTGTCGAAAGAGAACTTGAAATACAACGCTTTAAGTCTGAAGAATACTGGAGTATTCATGCCAACTTTACTGCTCAAAAAGGTGATTTTACAGCAACACTAACGCATTTTGACAACACCAAATTGGAAAAGCTTGATATAAAAAATGAAGCCTATGCCACCGATATAAAAAGGCAACTCGAGTCTAAACAATATTTTATCGACAAGATCGAAAAGAAGGCTGTTAAAAGAAATCCGTATGCGCCATTTACGACCTCGACTCTCCAACAAGAAGCCGTGAGAAAACTTAGATTCAGCGCAAAAAAAACCATGCAAATAGCGCAGAAATTATATGAAGGCGCATCAATTGACGGAGCGATGGTAGGGCTTATAACATATATGAGGACAGACAGCACCGTCCTCTCAAAAGAAGCATTAGATGGCGCAAGAAATCTCATTAAAGATGAATATGGCGACAGATACCTTCCAGATGCGCCGAGGGTTTATAAAACGAAAACAAAAAATGCCCAGGAAGCCCATGAAGCCATAAGGCCGACGTCGTTTTCAAGGAATCCGGAATCAATAAAGCAATTTATTGCAGGCGATGAATATACGCTATACGATCTTATATGGAAAAGGACCGTTGCATCTCAAATGGAAAACGCCATTTTCGATCAGGTATCCGCAGACATATTACCAAACGATAGGACGGCAATATTTAAAGCTAGTGGTTCGACTATATCCTTCGACGGCTTTTTGAAAGTGTATGTTGAATCAACAGATGATGATTCCGATGATGTCGATAAAAAGCAGAAAAAACTACCAACGTTAATAGAGGGAGAAAAATTGAATCTAAACGAAATTACAAATGCGCAGCACTTCACCCAACCTCCGCCAAGATTCAATGAAGCAAGCCTTGTGAAGAAGTTGGAAGAACTTGGAATAGGCCGCCCATCTACGTATGCCATGATCATCAATGTCCTTCAGGTAAGAAAATATGTCTCAATGCAAAAGAGGGCATTCGTTCCGGATAGCATAGGATTCCTCGTTATATCGTTTCTTAAAAGCTTCTTTGCTAAGTATGTTGAATATGGATTTACCGCGTCTCTCGAAGAAGAACTCGATGATATTTCGAACGGAACTCTTATTTGGGAAAAAGTTTTAGACTCCTTTTGGAGTGAATTTAACAAACAGATAACAAATGCCAGTGAAAGAACAATAACTGAAGTAATCACCAAAGTTGAAGAAGATCTGAGTGATTATGTATTTAGCGGGGTCGATAAAGACAGAGTTTGTCCTCTGTGTAAAGTTGGAAAAATCAATTTAAAATTTGGAAGGTTTGGCGCGTTTCTGGGGTGTTCTGATTATCCAGGGTGTAAGTTCACAAAAAAATTGGGAACTGATATGACAAATGAAAACCCCGAAAATCCTTCAAACAATCCATTGAAAGTAGAAATAGGGAGAGACACATCTCGGAATGATGATACAGTATTTTTAAAAAACGGACCGTTCGGATATTACTTCGAATGGGATAAAACAAAGGATACTAGTGATCCTAAAAAGACCAAACCAAAAAGACAGTCGATCCCAAGGTTTATTTTTGATCCAACAGAGCTTACAATAGATGACGCCATGATTTTGAGCAATCTTCCAAAATTGCTTGGAATACACCCCAAAAGCAAAAAGGAAATTCAATTGATTTTAGGCAGATTTGGGCCATATTTAAAGATGGGAGATAAATCATATAAGCTCGAAAAAGATGTTGGATTTATCAGACTAACTTTACATGACGCAATTGAAATTATCGACCGCTCGTAGTCTCTTTTGCCTATTTTTAATAATAGAAATATCTGATACAATTCATCTCGGAGCACGGAGTCTAGAAATGCATATAACGGTAAAGGTATGAGCAAAATTTTGGACTTTGAAATTCAAATTCTTGCAATCGAAAAAAAAATATCTGAATTACGCGAAGCGTCGCAGATAGGCAACATAAATGTTGCTTCTGAAATATCGAAGATGCAGGAAAAGGTATATAAGCTACTCGAGCAGATTTATAAGAAATTAACTCCATGGCAAAAAGTGCAAGTTGCTAGACACCCGGATCGCCCGAAGTTCTCTGATTACTCAGCCACATTTGAAGACTTTGTCGAAATATCTGGAGATAGAGTATTCGCCGATGATCTTGCTATTATCGGAGGTTTCGCGAAAATAGAAGGAGAAAGATGTATAGTAATAGGCCAAGAAAAAGGTAGTGACACGGAATCTAGAATTAAACACAATTTTGGAATGCCGAAACCAGAAGGATATCGAAAAGTCCTCAGGCTTTTGGATTTGGCAGATCGTTTTTCGCTGCCGGTTTGTGCTTTTGTAGACACATCTGGAGCATACCCTGGAGCGGAATCAGAAGAGCGTGGGGTAGCAGAAGCCATTGCAAGATGCATGGAAAAAAGCCTAAACATCAATGTCCCATTTGTTAGTGTAATAATAGGAGAGGGTGGATCAGGCGGGGCCATAGCCATTGCAACGTCTGATTATGTACTAATGCTGGAGCATTCGATTTATTCTGTGATTTCCCCGGAAGGTTGTGCATCGATCCTCTGGAGGGATGACACTAAGGCTAACCTGGCAGCAGAGGCACAAAAGTTAACCGCAAATGACCTGCTCTCGCTTGGCATAATAGATTCAATCATTGAAGAGCCAATAGGAGGCGCTCACAGAAATAAACAGGAGACGATATTAAATTTAAAGAAAGAACTCGTAATGTGTTTAAAAAAAGCCGAGGAGACACCAACAAATATTCGCAAGAATACTCGGCGTAAAAGATTCCTTTCTATTGGTGATAGCTTTGTATTACAATGAAAATAGCCGCTCTTTTAAAATTTTCTATCTTAGATTACCCTGGAAAAATATCAGCGGTAGTTTTCACTCAGGGTTGTAATTTGAGATGCCGTTATTGTCACAATAAAGATTTTCTAGATATTGCTAAACCAGGAGAAATTGAATTTAGTGAAGTTTTATCTTTTTTGCAAAGTAGAAAAAACCAGCTGGAGGCAGTTGTTTTTTCCGGAGGAGAACCTCTTCTGCAACTGGATATAGTAAAATCTATCGCCACAGTAAAGGCTATGAACTTTTTTGTAGGCCTCCATACAACCGGAACAATCCATGAGAAATTTATTGAAATATTGCCACTCGTAGACTGGATCGGATTTGATATAAAAGAAGCTTTTCAGAAATACGAAAATATAACTCAAATTTGCAATTCTGGAAATTTAGTAAAACAATCACTGTTGGCTCTAGTTAATTCAAATGTATGTTATGAAATTAGAACAACCTATGATTCAAGACATATGCTACCTCAAAACCTAGTCGAAATTGCCGAAACATTAGAAGATATTGGCATAAAAAATTGGATAATTCAGCAATGCATAATTCGTAACGGGCAGGATGTAATATATTTGAATTTGCCTGATTCTAACACAATTGCTTCAATTAAAAAGTTTATAAATGTAGAGTTAAGGCAAGAATGAAATTATCTTATTTTATCAAAAATAAAGAAATTCACGTTTTTACTGATTCTGGATTTTCAAATATATATTATCTCAATGTTTCACGTGAAACATCTGACAAAATTGTGCCATGTATAAAAGAGGCAATTGGCAAGAGATCATTTGATGAAATAACCAATATTGTTTACCAAACTGGGCCATTAACATTTACAACAGCGAGAATTATCTTTGCATTAGGTAAAGGCATAACATTAAGTAATCCAACAATAAAATTTACTGGAATTTCGAGTTTTTTGACATATACCACAATTGCCACCAGTAAATCTATAACTGGAACTATTGCTATATCTACAATGTGTGGTAGTTTTTATAAAAATAGTTATGCTAATGGTATTTTAACTAACGAAAATTACAGCGATATTCATGAACCAATTTACTATGAAGATGATGAAATATTTCAAAATATAAATCTGGCGCAAATTCAAACGGAAATACTAAATTCCACAATTGCGCTACAAAACCAGAAATATATATGTCAGGGGATTAATGTATTATATACTACTTCACCAAACTACGTCGCAAAAAAATAGTTGTTGCACGTGAAACATTTTTCCTGTACACTGATAGTAAGTGGGGTATGTAAAATAGCAAATGATCAACGAATACGTGAGAATACTGTCATTGTGGAATGCGAAAATGAATCTAGTTCAATATAAGACACTAAATGATGTGTATAGGAGACATATAGCAGATAGCGAACAAATTTGCGAGTTTTTTGCACCTAACTTGGATGGAAATATTGTAGTAGATATAGGTTCTGGGGCTGGGTTGCCGGGAGTAGTTTTGGCCATAAAAGGAGTGCATAATATAATTTTGTGTGAAAAAAACAGCAAAAAATGTGTTTTTCTGGCGGAAGTAAAATCAAAACTGAAATTAAATTACAAAATATATAATGGAGATATTTATAAGTTAGCCCAAGTAAAGGGAAGTAAACATAAAATAATTTTTGTTTCGAGGGCATTTGGCTCACTGAATAAATTAATTGATATCATGTATAAATTCAATGCGGATGAAGGCATATTTCATAAGGGAGAAAGTTACGTGGATGAAATAAAAATTGCAGAAAAAGAATTCGAATTTCATAAGCAAATATTCGAAAGTGCCGTAAATAATAAAAGTGTAATTATAAAAATCGATAATGTGAGAAAAAAGTATGGCGATTAATATAGCGGTCGCAAATCAGAAGGGCGGCGTCGGAAAAACCACAACTGCCGTTAATCTTGCTACGGCATTGGCCGCCGTAAAAAAGAGGGTACTACTCGTTGATTTTGATCCTCAGGGAAATGCGACAACTGGTTTTGGGATATATTCGAAAAAAAATAACACTAGCTATGATTTACTAACGAGAAACAAAACCCTATCAGAGCTAATTATGAATACCGGAATTCCAGGGCTAACATTGGTACCGGCGAGCGTAGACCTCGTCGGAGCAGAAATCGAACTTGTACAAGTCAAAGACAGAGAGAGTATACTGAAGGAAGCAATTATCCCATACAAAGATATGTTCGATTACATAATAGTTGACTCCCCACCGTCTATGGGACTTTTAACTTTGAATTCGCTGGTAGCTGCTAACGGAGTCCTCGTTCCATTACAGTGTGAATATTATGCTCTCGAAGGGTTAAGTTATTTATTAAATTCAATCAACAGAATAAAGACATCATATAATAAAGACTTAAGAGTATTCGGGATAGTTCTCACAATGTTCGATAAACGAAACGCGCTGAGTCTTGCGGTATCTAGAGATGTTCGAGCGCACCTTGGGGATCTTGTTTTCAAAACTGTGATCCCACGCAATGTGAAGATATCGGAGGCACCTTCTCATGGAAGACCAGTACTGATATACGATGTTCGCTGTGTCGGTTCGACGGCATATATGGAGTTAGCAAAAGAATTTTTAGCAAAAGAAAGGAGTGGAGAATGGAGCAAAAATTAGGAAGAGGATTGTCTGCTTTGCTTGGAGAAGTAGGAAAGAGTGCTACAGAACCCAATAAAACTGGAGCGAAAATGGACATAAATAATATTGTACCAAATGAGGGCCAACCCAGAAAATTTTTTGACCCACAAAAATTGAAGGAATTGACGGATTCAATCTCTCTACACGGCATGCTTCAACCAATAGCCATTCGCCAGAAAGGAGATAAATACGAGATAGTAGCCGGGGAAAGGCGATGGAGAGCAGCCAAAATGGCTGGATTAACGGAGATCCCAGTCCACGTAGTTGAATGCGATGATAGAGACATAATGGCATTGGCCCTCATAGAAAACCTACAACGAACGGACTTGAACCCAATAGAAGAGGCAGAAGCTATGCGACAATTAATGGATACGTGTGAATGTCGGCAGGAAGATGTCGGCGTACTCCTCAGCAAGAGCCGAACTTATATAACGAACTCGATGAGATTATTATCTCTTCCGGGAAAAGTACAGGAACTAATTCGCACTGGTAGGTTAAGCGCTGGACATGCAAGATGTTTGGTTGGAGTTCAAAATGCCGAAGAAATAGCTGATCTCACTTTGCGTGAAGGATGGACGGTACGCCAGTTAGAAGGCGCCATGAAAGATCTAAAGGTTGGGGTAATGGGAGTCGGGGCAAAGCCCGCTCACACAACTTCTGGAACTCCAATAGATCTTCACCAGGATCCGGAATCTATGGATTTGGCAATCAGGGTTGCTGAAGCATTAGCCGTGGAAACAAAATTAAAAGTGACAAAACATGGTGGAGTTATAACTCTGATCTGCAAATCCTGCGAGGAACTTGAAACTCTAATCGAAAAGTTAACCTCTCTTGAAAAGAAGAAAACTTAATCAATTGGTAACAATTAATTTTATTTTATGCTAGAATAGAGGTAGTAGATTGTTTTAGTTGTGTGCTGAAGATGTCTTATGACCCAATGGAGTCGTTCGAAGTTAGAAAAATAATTTCAATCGATGTTTTTGGAATAGATCTTTCTATAACGAATTCATCGGTGTTCATGATGCTGGTGGTAGGGATGGTGTGTGGAGCTCTTTGGCTTGGCACTTCGAAGAGCGATATTGTTCCAACAAAATTCCAAGTAATAATTGAGAAATTGTTTTTCTTTTCCGGTGAAATTACGAAATCCAATTTTGGGAATAATAGCGTTCTTATTTTTCCATATGTAACTGCCTTATTTTTATTTATCATGATTGGAAATGTTGTTGGGTTATTCCCCTTTGCGTTTTCATTTACGAGCCAGTTGATAGTAACAATCGGAATGGCGTCCGCTGTGTTTTTCGCCTCGATAGCCATTGGAATAAGGACACAGGGGATAAGGTATTTTAGGCATTTTTGTCCGGCTGGTGTTCCGTCTTATTTGGTCCCGTTTTTTCTAGTTATCGAATCGATGTCTTTTTTATTCAGGCCGATTAGTTTGGGAGTTAGACTATTTGCAAATATGGTAGCTGGGCATATAATGATAAAGGTGATATCTGGTTTCGCAGTATCGTTATCGGGAATGAAGTGTTGGGCATGGATGGCCATTTTACCGATTAGTGTAAATGTGTTGCTAAATGTTTTTAAGCTCGCGGTTTGCGTACTGCAGGCTTATGTTTTTGTGATGTTGTCTTGTATGTATCTGTCGGAATCTATGGAAGTTTCGGCGTAGTTGTTATTGAGAAAGGAGAAGTTAAAATGGATGTAGGTGCAGCAAAGTTGATAGGAGCCGGAATAGCGGTGTTGCCACTTTTCGGGGTGGGGATAGGGCTTGGCAAGTTGTTTTCTTCGCTTATTAAATCGATAGCAAGAAATCCCTCGGCAAAGGCGGATTTGATGTCATCGAGCATGTTATGTTTTGCTCTTGTCGAATCGATCGCTCTTCTGGCCTTCGTTGTTGCGATGATCATATTGTTCACAGCATAGTCGTGGTGCGCACTAAGCTATGCTTCCGCAACTAGATAGTTCAACATATGTATCGCAGCTGTTTTGGCTGTTTGTGAGCATTGCCATATTGGTTGTATCTTTGAGAAGGCGGTTTATTCCGAGAATCAACGGTATCCTTTCAAAAAGGGAAAAGCTGATAGAAAGCGGGAATAAAGAGGTGAAGGTATTGAACACTGAGGCAGAAAAACTTGAGAATACATTGCGGAGTTTGCGAGAGGCTGAGGTTAAGAAGTCATCTGAGATTATTCAGGTTGCGATCAAGAATTCCGAGAAAACATTAAGTGAACAGCTGGGCATTGCGAAGGCGGAAAATGATGAAATAATGAGTGGAACAAGAAAGAAATTGAACAATGATATCAATAGTTTAGAGTCTGATTTCAAGCCTCAAATTGACGCTACCGCCCAAACTATCTTCGAAAAAATGTTTGTTCAGGATAAGGTGTAGTGCAGTGAATATTTTCCAGGACGTACATACATATTTAGTTATCAGCTTTTTGGTGATGGTTCTTGCGCTTCTGAAATTCGGATATAAAAAAGTTGACGAAATGATAACTAAGTATATTAGCAGTATAAAAACGCTGGTTGATGGATTAAAATGGCAAAAAACAGAAATGAAAGCTAATATTAGGAGATTGACACAGAACATAGAGGAAGCGCGTATTAGTACAGATAAGACGATCGATAGCGCGAAGAAGGAAGCAAGGCTGATAACAGCAAAGGCAACTACTGAAATAGGCGACATCGTCTTGAAAAAACAAATGGAACATTGGGCAGCTGTGAAAAAAATCAAAGCTGGACTATCGATGACTCTTCAGGGCAAGGTCATCGCTCTTGTCGTTGACGGTATCGCGAAGAAGCTAAAGGAGACGAAATCTGACAGGGACTTTCATGATAAAAATATAGACACATCAATGAAAATGCTAGAAGACCTCATAGAGCATGAAAATAACTAACTCATTGCTAGAGCAAGCACTCAAAATTGAATCTTGTCCATCTTTCACTGCTACTGGAATATCAATAGATTCTAGAACAATAAACAAAGGGGAACTTTTTATTGCAATCGGCAAGAAGGGAAACAGTTTTGTAAAGCAAGCTATAGAAAATGGAGCGAGATTGGCGATCGTAGATGATCCGTTATGTGTGATCGCAGAAAAAACGGTTTTGGTACCAAATGCACTTGAGGCGTTGAAATCCATTGGCCTTCATATCAAGAGAATATCAAATCCAAAGGAGATAGTTGGAATAACAGGGAGCGTTGGAAAAACTACCACAAAAGCCTGGATACACTCAATTTTAGAAAACAAATTCAATGTAGTATCAAGTATGAAGAACTATAACACGATATACGGTCTTCCAATTTCATTGGCTCTTCTAGAAGAAGATACAGATTATGGAATATTTGAGATGGGATCAAACAACGTTGGTGAAATTGCTGAACTATCAAAATATTTGAAACCTGATATCGCAGTTATTACAAACATATACGATGCTCATATTGGAAGGTTTGGTAATCTCGAAAATTTGGCAAATGAAAAAATTTCTATAATTGAAGGAATGAAGTCTGGCTGTACATTAATCTACGACGGTGATTCAGAATTCATGAGCACAATTGTCAGCAGGGCAAAAGCAAATGGAATAAAATTAATATCTGTCGGATTTAAGAAACACTGCGAGTTCAGGATAACCTCTTATAGAGATTACGTAAAAGCGCAAACCCCTATTGGCACCATTGAATATCAACTGGATTCAACTTATCGACATTACGTCTACGTGAGTCTCTGTGTTTTTGCTACGATACATGCCATTGGGTTAAATATTCTTGATTTTCTTGGATACTGCAAGAACTTGAAGCCAATGGTTGGTCGAGGAAAAGTTAGTGAACATTTATTCAATGGTAAATATTTTAAAATAATTGATGAATCTTATAATGCCAGCCCCGCAGCGGTACTTTCCACCCTTGAGTATTTTAATAATATACAAGCAAAATCTAAAATAATAGTGTTAGGCCAGATAAAAGAACTTGGAGATATGGAGCTTCGCTATCATAAACTAGTCGCAAATGCGATACACAAAATATCAGTGAATAATGTATTTTTCATTGGAGATAAATCTCTGTGGAATACAATGTGCGTTGAGTGTTTTGAAAACCTCGATAATTTTTCTATAGAAAAAATATTAAAAACGGCGCAGAATGGCAGCGTCATTTTGTTGAAGGGCTCTAGGGATATAGGGCTCGATAAAATTATAAGCTATATAAAATGTTCTACAATTTAGTTTATCAGTCGTTTTGTGCGGATTGCTCTGTACTAAACATTCTCAAGTATGTTACACTTAGATCTATATGTTCGTTTTTTGTATCGTTTTTATTGGTACTGCTTTTTGGCTCAAAATTTATAAGCCTCCTTGCAAAGGTACAAAAAAATGGACAACCTATAAGGGACGATGGACCTGAATCGCACCTAAAAACAAAAGTCGGAACACCAACCATGGGGGGCGTGATAATTATTGCCTCTGTCATTATCGGAAGCCTTCTGTTTGCTGATTTGACAAATATCAACGTATGGATGTGTATATCTGTGATCTTAGGATTTGGGGCAATAGGGGCAATTGATGATTTTTGCAAAATAAAAAAATACGACTATCATGGAATTTCAGGGAAGAAAAAATTTGCATTGCAAGCGTCTGTAGCGGCTGTGTGCGTCTATGCAACCACGATGTATTCTTGCTTTCCAGAATCAACATATGTTTTCTTTCCACTCTTCAAGAATTTTTATATAGACCTCGGTGGACTATTCGTTGTGTGGGCAATTTTAGTTATTGTCGGAAGTTCTAATGCAGTAAATCTAACAGATGGATTAGATGGATTAGCAATGGGCCCAGTCATTATGTCAGCCATCTGTTTTGCCGTTATAAGTTATCTCGTTGGAAATAGCATATTTGCAGAATATCTCAAAATCCAATACATTCTTGGAATGTCCGAAGTTTGCGTATTCTTAGGTTCTCTAATTGGGGCTTGCCTCGGATTTACATGGTTTAATGCTCCACCTGCAAAGATCTTCATGGGTGACACTGGATCAATTGCAATAGGCGGAGCATTAGGATTCGTTGCTATCATTACGAAGCAAGAATTGATATACCCAATAGTTGGCGGAATATTTGTATTGGAAACAATTTCTGTAATACTGCAAGTTGGATATTATAAATTAACAAAAAAACGAATATTTTTGATGGCACCTATACATCATCACTTTGAAAAAAAAGGATGGTCAGAACCAACTGTGGTTTTTCGTTTTTGGATAATATCGATAGTTTTGTGTATCTTTGCTTTGGCAACATTAAAGATTAGATAGCAACGGATTTAGCCATTTGACAAAGATCAGTCGAGTTATTATACTAAACTTCGATGATATCTTAACATTTTGAGCTAAAATATGTTTCGCCATTTACGCGGTCTTTTGGCCGTTATTCCGCTTTTGTTATTAACCTCCTGCGATGGAGACAAGGACAAAGACAATGATAAACTTAAAGTTGGTGTCTGCGCAGATTATCCGCCATTTGAATATTATAGAGATGGCGTTCTCTCTGGATTCGATGTAGATATTGCGAAGATCGTCGCCGAAAAACTAGGCAAGACGGCTGAATTTAGCGATATGGCATTTTCTTCGATATTGGTCGAGGTTAAAAATGGAACGATAGACGCCGCTGTCTCTTCGATAGGAGCAACGGATGAAAGAAAGGAAAATTATGACTTTACGACGCCTTATTACAAGAGTGGCTTGTCGATCATTTACAAGAATGATTCTCCAATTAGTGACGTAGATCAGTTGAGTAACAAAAAAGTGGCATGTCAACTTGGATCAATTCCTGAAAAGTGGCTTAAGGCGAAAAATTTAAAGACAGAAATCGTATCAATCGACAATGTAAATCAAGCCGTTGAATCACTAAAATCTGGACATGTAGACTACGTCCTCGTTGACAATGCGATAGCAATCGAATACTGCAGTACTAATAATGATCTTGGAAGTGTTGTTGTTGTTGAATCAATAGAAGGAAGCGAAGGATTCTCCGTCGCACTAAAGAAAGGGTCACCTCTAAAAGAACAGATTGATAAGATTCTAGCTGAATTGGAAGCAAACGGAGAACTACACAATCTAAAAAAGAAGTGGAAGCTTGTGAATGAGTAATACGCTTCCCGCTCTGCTTTTTGTTGGATCAGGAGTTGCTCTGACGCTGGAGCTGTTGATAGGCGGGATTGCTGTTGGTGTTCTTCTTGGAACTTCACTAGCAATTCTGCGGTATATGTATAAAGGAATCTGCGGTAATTGCATAGGTAGGATTGTTTCTGTTATCAGGGGCACACCGCTCATTTTGCAGCTGAGCATTGTTTATTTTATTACTCCTGTTCTTTTGGATTGTAAGCTTAGCATTTTGGCAACCGGGATTATTGCATTCGGGATTAATAGTTCAGCATACGTTTCCGAAATACTAAGGGCTGGAGTTGAAAGCTTGCCGAAAGGACAATTTGAGGCAGCGAAGACGCTAGAGATTACTAGTTGCTATATGTGGAAAGACATTATTCTTCCTCAAGTTTTTGTGAATATTTTTCCAGCTTTCATTAATGAAATAGTTTCACTATTAAAAGAAACTGCATTGATTTCAGTGATCGGTGGGATGGATATTATGAGAAAATCGCAGATTATCGCTGCAGAACATTATGAATATTTTACTCCTCTCTGTTTAGCTGGAGCGTATTATTATGGACTTGTTATACTGATAGAGTACATTGGGCAGAAAATTGAAAAACGGAAATTCTATGCTAAAAATTCATAAAGTCAGCAAAGCACTTAGCAATGTTCGAATTCTTGATGAGGTAAGCCTAGATGTTAAAAAGGCATCTATATTTGGACTTGCCGGTCCATCTGGAAGTGGTAAATCGACACTTTTGAGATGTATTCAGAAACTTGAAACACCAGATAGTGGTTCGATTGATTATTCATGCCGAGTCTGTTTTATGTTTCAAGATTTTCAATTGTTCCCTCATATGACTGTATTACAAAATTTGGTATATGCTCCAACATTGAAAGATAAGGCAAATGCAAAAGAACACATCGATAAGGCAAAGATGATGCTCAAGAATTTAGGAATAGAATCAAAAATTAACGATTATCCGCGGACGTTGTCTGGTGGACAAAAACAACGCGTTGCACTTGCAAGAAGTTTAATGATCAATCCAGATGTATTGCTTTGTGATGAGCCAACTTCTGGGCTTGATGTATCAACTATCATGGATGTTGTATCTCTCCTGAAATCTGTAAACAACATTGGGGTTACTATAGTTATTGCATCACATGACTTGGATTTTCTTACGAAGATCTCTGACAGAATTGTCCTTTTAAAAAATGGAAAAATAGCAATCGATATAATTCCATCACAAACTCCAAACTCAGTGGAAACCCTCAAAGGTTTTTACTGAAATGTCACCTACTTTTTTAGTATACTCTCCCTTGTAGGTTTTGTTAGGAGTTTTTGTCCTTTTATGAGTTTAGATTCCAGGTTGCACCAATTTAAAAATAAAATGGAGCTGTCCTTAGATGCGTTTGCTAAAGAACTATCCGGGATACGGGCAGGAAGAGCAACGACAGCTCTTTTGGAACCGGTTAAGGTTGAAGCATACGGTGCTTTGATGCCAATGAATCAAGTTGGAGCTATATCCGCTCCAGATGCTCGAATGTTATCGATTAGCGTTTGGGATAGAGAATTGGTCAAAAGCGTAGAAAAAGCTATAAGAGAAAGTGGAGCAAATTTAAATCCGATGACTGATGGGCAGACAATAAGAGTGCCTATCCCACCTCTTTCCGATGAACGCCGTCAAGAGCTTTCGAAACTTGCCGGAAAATACGCTGAGGACGCAAGGGTTGCACTCAGGAATATTCGCCGTGATGCTATGGACTTTGTAAAAGCACTAGAAAAAAATGACGAAATCGGAGAGGATGAACTGAAAAGACTGTCGGAAAGTATTCAAGAATTAACTGATGAATTTTCCAAAAAGGTGGATACTATGTTGCAAAACAAGCAAAAGGATATAATGCAGATATAGCCTGGTTCCATGATGCGTAAATTATTTCATTATCCCCTTTGTGGATTTTCAAGAGCAGTGAGGTTTTTGCTGTCCGAAAAGCATTTGGATTTCGACCTTGTTTATGAAACTCCATGGAGTCTATCCGATGAGTTACTTGATCAAAATTTGTTTGGAACAATTCCAGTTCTCGTCGATATCAATGGTACGTCTGTATTTGGAAATTCAGCCATCATGGAATATCTTAACGAGGTCTATTCTGAAATTGATTTGATCGGATCCAACTGCCAACAAAGAACAGAAGCTCGTAAACTCGCCGACTGGTTTTGCTTCATATTTTATGAAGAAATTTATTCTCACATCGTCAGGGAAAAAATTTTAAAAAGATTCATGAGAGACATTGATAGAACACCAGATCCTGCAAGCGTAAGGTCAGCCTGCTCGAAATTACCAGTACATATGAATTATATATCATGGCTCATAGACAGAAGAAACTGGTTAGCTGGTAAAGATTTCTCAATCGCCGATATATATGCCGCATCATTCATTTCTGTATTGGATTACCTTGGAATTATCCCATGGGCTAAATATGAGCTTGCCAAATGGTGGTATGCTAGGATAAAATCGAGACCAGGTTTTAGAGGGATATTAGGCGACAATCTTTCACAGATTCCTCCCTCCGCTGATTATTCCAATCCTGATTTTTAGGAGTTCTTATGTTGGATTTTTTGTTAATTTGCGATGAAAGAGAAAAATTTTGCGGCAAGTCTAAAGCAGTCTTCGTTAATACTTCAAAGGGTGAAATAAATATTTTACCGGGACATGAACCACTCATTACTAGGATATCAGGTGATATTATGTACATTGGTGAAGATAGCTTAAAATACGAACTGATGGTCGAAGAGGGGTTCATGTACACAAACGGAAAAATGTGCGTAATAGTAGCAAGTCATTTTTGAGTTGTCCTTTATGCCTATCAGACACTGCTTAAATGTCACGAGATCTGAGGATTTTTCAGAGTGGTATCAGGCTGTTATCGTCGGGGCTGACCTGGCAGAAAATTCATCTGTTAGGGGATGCATGGTGATAAAGCCATATGGATTCGCAATCTGGGAAAGAATGCAACAAATCCTCGATAAAAAGTTTAAGGAACTGGGTCATGTCAATGCCTATTTTCCAATGCTCATCCCTATTGATCTTTTTGAAAAAGAAGCAGAACACGTCGCTGGATTTGCAAAGGAAATGGCTGTAGTCACCCATCACAGAGTCGAACTCAAAGATGGAAAGCTTGTTCCAGCCTCACCTCTTGAGACACCATTGGCAATTCGTCCGACATCCGAACTTATAATCGGAGAGTCAATGGCGAGATGGATCAAATCTTATAGGGATTTGCCTGTGTTAGTGAACCAGTGGTGCAACGTTGTGAGGTGGGAAATGAGGACTCGAATGTTTTTGAGAACGACAGAGTTTTTATGGCAAGAAGGGCACACCGCCCATGAAACAGAGGAAGAGGCAAGAACGGAAACTACTTTGATGCACGATGTTTATAAATGGTTTATCTGCGATATCCTGAAGATGCACGGAATCCCAGGTAAAAAACCTGAATTTGAAAAATTCGCCGGAGCAGTTGATACGTACACAGTTGAATCAATGATGCAGGATGGAAAAGCCCTTCAGGCAGCAACCAGTCATTATCTCGGACAAAATTTTGCGAGGGCGGTTGGTATACAGTTTCAAGGACGAAACGGAGATCTTTGTTATGCACATACATCATCATGGGGAATAACAACAAGAATCATTGGCGGGCTTATCATGAGCCACTCTGACGATGATGGATTAAATCTTCCTTCAGAGATTGCTCCGTATCACGTTGTCATTATTCCAATTCTAAAAGGTGAAAATAACGATGAAATTATGAGGTACTGCGACAGTATAAAGGAGTCCCTCAAAGAATCCATCAGAGTATTCATAGATAAAAAGGACACGCCACCTCAAAATAAAAAGTGGGACTACATCAGAAAAGGAGTTCCATTTGTTATGGAAATAGGGACCAATGAACTTATAGACAAAGGTGTGTTTTTCACAAAGAGGCTTACTCTTGAAAAAAAGTCTATGTCGATTAGTGAGTTTTTAAATACAATTGATGATATGTTATTAACACACGACGAAACACTTTTGACAAGATGCAATGAAAATTGTGAAAAGAAAATTTGCAATACGATAGAATCTATAGGAGAAATGCGAGAATTCTTTTCTAATAGAGAAAACGGATTTGTTGTAGCTAAATTCGACACAAACACTACTGACACGAGCGTATTAGACGAAATGGCCGTCACGGTTAGGTGCGTACCAAATCATCAAACAGGAACAGACGGACAGTGCATTTTATCTGGCAATGAAACAAAAACAGATGCGATCTTTGCGAAAAGTTATTAGCCATCGTCAGTATAAAAAGTGGACAACAAATCTCCCAAAAAACCCAATTGGATTAAGGCAAAAGCATCTGCATCCTCTGGTTTTGAAAACACACTAAATGTAGTGAAAACCAATGGGATACACACAGTATGCGAAGACGCCATGTGCCCAAATATCTCTGAATGCTGGAAAAACAAAACGGCCACATTTCTGATAATGGGAAATATATGCACAAGGGCATGCGGCTTTTGTAATATCGCAACTGGCCACCCTCAAACAATCAACCCAGCTGAACCGTATAACATCGCAAAATCCATCAACGACCTCTGTATAAAACACGCCGTCATTACATCGGTCACGAGAGATGACCTGAGTGACGGAGGCGCCTCATGTTTTGTTGATGTAATTGTGCAAATACGTAATATGTGCAAAGAAGTAAAAATAGAATTACTAACCCCAGATTTTCAAGGAAATAGTGAATCAATCAGAACAATAGTTAATGCAAAACCAGACGTATTTGGACACAACTTAGAAGTCGCAAGACGCCTACATGAATCAGTAAAGAAACACCCAGCGGATTATGATACATCTCTTGAAATATTAAAATACATCAAAAAGATCGACAAAAACGTTGTAACAAAAACAGGAATAATGGTTGGAATAGGAGAAGAAAAAGCTGAAGTAATGGCATTAATAGATGAGGCAAATTCGGCAATGGTTAGCATACTTACGATAGGACAATACCTAGCGCCAACTAATCGTAATATTCAAGTAGAAAGATACGTGCACCCAGACGAATTTGCAGAATACGAAGAACACGGAAAAAAAGTCGGCATCAATGTTATAGCAGGTCCATTTGTGAGATCTTCATATAAGGCTAGAGAAGCATACGACTCAATATGCAATTTTATTTAATCATATACTCAGCTTGTGTGATATTCGGCGCAATTATATCGATTCAAGACATTGTGAGAAAATTCGTAAACATAGTACCATTAATAGGTTTCACGATAAGTTGTATCTTTACATATCAAATAAATCATAATTTCTGCTTATTACCACTTATAACATTTATAGGAATTACAATAATATGTTTTTTAATAAACAAACGCAAAGTAGCTGGAAGCGCAGATTTTTTCGTAATGACAGGAATATCATTTTTGATCCCAGAGGAAGGATGGTATGTGTTCATGATCATTTGCGGAACATTTGGGATTTTATCTCACATCGTAACAAAGGAAAAAAAGATACCATTTATCCCGATAATGATGCTATCGGTGATCATTGTGAATATCGTGTGGAAAATTCTGTTGTAATACACAAACGCCAAACGTAACATTCGTTTTTGCAAATTGCGGAGTATTTATCCACAGGCAAAAGCAATAGATCAACATATTGCTTTTTAATAGCGCAGAGAGGTTTTCAACATAAATCACAACTCCTACAATTTCTACAAAAATTCTATATTAGAATTATTATTGTGTAGGATTGATGATACCATGTGACAGGACGGAGGAATTTTTAATAAGAATCGCTACTCTTAATTAAAATTGTCATTATGCAGAATCGGTGATATCATGCAGAGAGGGGTTTTTGTTTTTTGTTTGTTCGCAATGATTTTGACGCTTGTCAGAAGTATTTTACTTATCATTTTTGCTTGTTTTGCTGTTTCAGCTGAACAGGATCAAAAGAGTTCGAATGACGAAAAAACACAAATTAAAGATGGGCAAAAACGCGGTACCGCAAGGTCCCCTCTTTTTTTGGCTCTAGAGAGCGCTCTTCGAAATAACAAAGAGCTGAATGCATTGGAGAAAGACGTAGCAGCATCTCATGAAAATTATCCGTCTACTAGCTCTGCTTTTAGACCGACGATTTCTGCAAATACCAAATATCGCAAAAGTAATTCAACGTCTTGGTCTACACTTGGACGTGCCAATAATCAAAACGATCCAGATTATGACACGGAAAATAACACAAGAAGTGACATGAGTTCTTTCGGAGTAGATGTGCGTCAAAATTTATTTAGGTGTGGTGCTGATGTTGCAGCCCTGAAGGAGGTTTCTACTAGCCTTAAGGCGAAATGGAGTGCGCTTGAAGCGAAGAAGCAGAGTGTATTAAGGGATGTTGCTATTGCGTATTTTGCGATTATTTCAAAGAAGGAGGAGATCTTACATTTGGGATCACTTCTTGATTCTAGGAGAGAAAGCGTTGATGTTGCTATGAAGATGTTCGAAGCTGGTACCTCGAAGGAGCTTGATGTATACCAGGCGAACGCTGCGTACGCTGAAACTGAATCTAAATTAGCAAAAGCTGAAGCAGAGTATGTTTCATACTGTGCACAATTCGAAGAAATGTCTGGTATACAGATGCCTCAGAATCCAACGGCGCCTGAGAAGTTTTTTGATGACAGTATCGACGAGGTTAATGCAATAGAGTTGGCATATAAGTATAATCCTTCCATTTTATCTGCAGTTGATGCAGCAGAAGCAGCTAGAGAAGCTATTAAAAAAGTGAATATTGAGTTCAGTCCAAGTGTTGATTTAACTTATTCTTTCGATCATTCTTATGATCCTTCAACAAAAAAGCCTCGTAGAGGTCAAATGAAGATAAAAAGAAAAGATCACGTTGTCACGTTATCTTGTACTGTTCCTATCTACGATGGCGGGCACGCAAGAGCGGAGAAGCGCAAGCTTGAGAAAACTGCTTTAAAAGCAGTTTACGAAAAAGAAAAAGCGATGGACGATGTGAAATCAGAGGTGAAATCGGTTTGGGCTTCTCTGAAGGCTGCAAAGCAGAATATAGACTCCGCTAAGAAGGCTGTTGAGTTAAGAGAGAAAGCGCTGGGAGATACGCTTGAAGAATACAAGGCTGGAGTTAAAATTATGAAGGATGTTTTGGAGGCGCAAGAGCAACTGTTTGAGGCTAAATCTATGCATATTCAGGCTATGAATCAGTATTCTTCAAGTCAATGTAGAGCGAATGCTTTGATTGGTAGGATGAATCCAAAATATCTGAGGATCCGCGATTCTGAATACAACTACAAAGCCGATTTTGCAAGAACAAAGATGAAATTTTAGAGATGTGGAGAGAGAGTTATGAACCCTCAAGATGAAAAACAAAGTGGAGAGATGTCGATGGATGATATTCTTTCGTCGATTAGAAAGTATGTTTCTGAAGAGGATAGCAAAAGATCTTGCCATGATGATTCGCCAAAAATTGACGAGGATGATACTGTTATAAATCTCGAAAAATCCAATGTTGTAGATAACTCTAGAGAAAGTGAAAATGTCTATACCAGCGATTATTCTGGTCAAGTTTATGAAGAGACAAGTTCATTATCTGAGAATGTGATCTCAAGTAAAAAAGCTGTGAGGCAGGCAGGTCCATTCTCAAAATTGACGGATGCGCTAAATTCATATGGTATTCGTAAATCTTCGAAGCACGGTATCGATGATTTAACGGCTGGTGAATTACTTAGAACTGTTGCTGAGACTCTTATTAATGATTGGATAGATAAAAATCTCAAGAGCGTTGTTGAAGAAATGGTTCTTAGTGAAATAGAAAAAATGAAGGCTGAGTAGATATGATTGATGTTACTTCCGAAGCTGATCTTCAAGATATAATCGACAAAAATGAAAGCGTAGTTGTTGATTTTTGGGCGACTTGGTGTGGTCCTTGTAGGATGCTCCTAACGATTATGGACGACGTGTCGAAGGATATTGCAGATACGGTGTTTGTGAAGGTCAATGTGGAAGATGCAAAAGATATCGCTATGAAGTATGATGTGCAGACTCTTCCGACTGTTATTGTCTTCAAGAGTGGCAATGAGGTTATATCTAGAACCGGATTTATGTCTAAGTCTGCGTTAGTGGATCTTATAAATTCGTAGGTTACGATGATTGATGTATTGTTTGTTAGAAACAACCCTGATGTTTTAGACAGGGCTCTTAGAAACAGGAATAAGGAGCCTCTGGAAGGCAAACTTTTAGAGCTTGATGAGAGATCAAGATTTTTGCAAACAGAGCTCCAGAGGCTGCAGAAAGAACGGAATGACATATCTCAATCTTTTGGTTTGGCAAAGTCAAATGGAGAAGATTTGACTGATCTCTCTTCTCGTATGGATGTTTTAAAAAAAAGACTTACTGAAATCTCGGAAAACGCGAGTGTGGCAAAAGATGAGTATTTGGAATTTCTAAGTGCCATCCCGAATATCCCATCGGATGAATGTCCGATTGGGGTTGATGAAAATGACAACGTTGAAGTCAGGAGATTCGGTGTGCCAAGGAATTTTGACTTTGAGCCTCTGGAGCATTATGAGATCGGATCCAGACTCGGTATGATGGATTTTGAAAAGGCGAGCAATATAGCTGGTTCAAGGTTTGTTTTCCTTTTTTCTAAGCTTGCTAGGTTGGAGAGGTCTCTTGCGCAATTTATGCTTGATGTTCACACGAAAGAGCATGGGTATACAGAAGTTTATGTTCCGCTAATTCTGGAACAGAAAGCGATGTTTGGAGTTGGACAGCTTCCGAAGTTTGAAGAGGATCTTTTTAAGACTACGGTTGGATCTTACTTGATTCCAACTGCCGAGGCATCTCTTGCGAATATCTTCAACGGTGAGACACTAAGCGAAGAAGCGTTGCCACTTCGTTATACTGCATATACTCCGTGCTTTAGATCTGAGGCTGGTTCTGCAGGGCGTGATACAGCTGGTATGCTTCGTCAGCATCAGTTTGGAAAAGTGGAGTTAGTGAGTATTACTACTCCGGAGCAGTCGATTGAGGAGCATGAAAGAATGACAGAGTGCTCTGAGAATATCTTGAAGCAGTTGAAATTGCCGTTTAGAACTGTTGTCCTCTCTACCGGTGATATGGGGTTTTGTTCGCAAAAAACATATGACATTGAAGTTTGGCTTCCTGGTCAGAACAGATATCGAGAAATTTCCAGTTGCTCTAGATGTGGTGATTTTCAGGCTAGACGTATGAGCACGAGGTTTAAGAATAAATCAACAAAGAAGAATGAATTTGTGCATACCCTGAATGGTTCAGGGGTTGCAGTTGGGAGGTGTCTTATAGCTGTTTTGGAGAATTATCAGAGGAGTGATGGTTCCGTAGAAATTCCAGAAGCTTTGGTGAAATATTTTTGTGGTGAATATATAGGAAAATCGGCATCATAGATGGGAATTTTTTTAACTTTGTTGGATGTCTAATTTTTTTGCTAGAATGTCTACTATGAGCCTTAGGTGTTTTGGTCTGTTTTAATGGATAACAAAGCTTTTAAAAACGCAAAAGAATGGATATCGGTGTTGTCACTTTTTACAGTCGTAAGCTGCTTGATTATACAGCCATTTAAAATTCCATCTGGTTCAATGATTCCGACATTTCTTGTTGGTGATTTTTTATTGGTAAATAAGTTCTGCTATGGGTATTCAAATGATTCATTCAGAATTGGAACATTTACATTTCCATTACCAAATATCAAAGAAAGGATCTTGGCGAGCGGCTTACCTCAGCAGGGAGATGTCGTAGTTTTCCGCAATGAGAAGGATAAAAACCAGAACTACATCAAGCGCATCATAGGTCTTCCGGGAGATACGATTCAACTCATAGATGGTGTCGTCAACTTAAATGGCAAACCAGTTGAGCTGAAATCAGATGGGGAATATTCAATGATCGATGACGGCGACTATATTGTTTATAAGAAATATATAGAAAAATTACCGAATGGGTATGAACATGTAATAATCAAAAGGGTCGAGTTCGGAGAAGGATATCTGGATAACGTAGGCCCATTCGTCATACCGGAGGGGCATTATTTTATGATGGGAGACAACAGAGATAATTCCCAAGACAGCAGAGTTATGGAAACAGTTGGGTTTATCCCAATCGATCGAATTATGGGCAAGGCATTTTGTATCTTTTTCTCAACAAGTTGTTCTCTTAGCGAAATTTTAAAATGGCTAATTTCCATAAGAGTAGAAAGGATTTTTACATTGGTAAGGTGACAACAAATCTAGAAAAAACTATAGGGTATAATTTCAAAAATGGCGCTCTGTTAGAAAAAGCGCTTGGACATTCTAGTATGAAGAGGTTTGCCGTTCAATTCGAGAGGTTGGAATTTCTGGGTGACAGAATACTTGGGCTTGTTATCGCGGAATATATTTACAGAAACTTCAAGGAAGCGGAGGGAGCAATGGCAAAGATGTTGGCCTCATTTGTCTGCGCAGATTCCTGCTATCGCGTCGCATTGAAGATAGGATTGGATGATGAAATAATAACCGCTGGGGAACATTTGAAAAAAAATAGGACAGTTCTGTCTGATGCTATGGAGGCAGTTTTGGGAGCGATATTCTTGGATGGAGGATATGGAGCAACAAAGTTAGTTATCCTCAATCTATGGGAGGAAATTTTCAGAGACTATGACGAAAACATTGTGGATCCAAAGACAAAACTCCAAGAGATAAGCCAAGCGAAATTTGGAAAAACTCCAGAATATGAGTTGATATCAGTTTCAGGAGAAGACCACAGACAGGAATTTACGGTAAGGGCTAGCGTCGGAAAATCATCTGTGATGGCGGTTGGTAAATCTCGAAAGGATGCCGAAATAAAAGCCGCCTCTAAGTTGCTGTTAGAGAACAAAACATTCGGGGCGCCGTATTGAATACAAAGTGAATATGAGGATGGTGTTAGCTAAATTAACCAAAAATTAACATTTGCAAAATAGACTTTGATCCGACAAAGGTAAAATTTTTAAGGATTGAAAAAATGAAATCATTATTGAAGATGGCGGCAGCGATCTGCCTAGCACTAGCCATCGCGAGTCCTCACGCAACAGCTACTTGCGAAAATGCGACCATGCGTGCCGAAACATTAAATATAGGCAATAATGGAAGCCTCGTATTAAAACCTGGTGTAATTTTTCAAATTAGCGACGATGAATTTAATCCTGAAACCAGGACTTCAGGCACAGCTAATCAACCTGGAATATATATAGGGGAAAATGTAACCCTTGAAATAGAAGGAGGAATTTTTCAAACTGGATCTATCAACTTAACTGGAGACGCCAAGATAATAGACGAAGGAAGAGGTGTCGCAGTTACAAAAGATACACTTGAACGACTTCGCGAGTATTACGTATCCTCCGCTCAAGTTCCATATCCATAAGCACAACCAATGATAAAGGTGGCAAGAGGTTCTCTCACGCCACTTTTTCGTTTGCGCTAATCGAGTGGACCGCAGCTTATTTTGCAGGGCCAGTCACCGCCGGGTTAAAACGCGAAACACATGCGCTTCACTATTTGCTACTTTTGCTTGGAAGTCCGCCTAATTTGAAAGCGTCTGTAGCATCATTTTGAATTTCGACCTCCTCGAGTGGCTCACCTCTAAACAGCCTATTAACATCTTCTCCTGTTAATGTTTCACGTTCCTGTAGCTTCTGAGCAATCAACTCAAGTTTGTCCTGGTGTTCAAGCATCATTTTTTTGACTTCTCTATGGGCGGAATCAATTATCGCTTTAACTGCCTTATCGATAGTCTCTGAGGTATTCTGGGAAATCTGATCGCTAGCCTCCATGTAGTAGCCGTCTGAATCGTAAAAAGATCTCAGGCCAATATCAGCCTCGCTCATCCCCCACTTTATCACCATGTTCTTCGCTGTTTTTGTTGCCTGCTTTATATCCTGCGATGCCCCTGTTGTTACATTTTCATCTCCGAACTTTATTTCCTCAGCAACCCTTCCGCCGAGGGCGACTTTGATGTTCGACAGAAGCTCTGTCTTCGTAATTGAAAACTTGTCTTTTTCTGGCAGTCTAACGACCATTCCTAAGGCACCTCCTCTCGGAATTATTGTGACTTTGTGGATTGGATCACACTGTGGAACAAGGAGAGCTATAAGGGCGTGTCCTGCCTCATGGTAGGCTGTATTTCTTTTCTCCTCATCAGTCATGCTCATTGACCTTCGTTCTGTCCCCATTATGACTTTGTCCTTTGCCATCTCAAAGTCTCGCATTGAAACAGCAAGCTTATTTTCTCGAGCAGCGAGAAGAGCCGCCTCGTTAACTAGATTCGCTAGCTCTGCTCCAGAAAAACCTGGAGTTCCCCTAGCTACAATTTTTAAATTTACATCTGGGGCAAGAGGAACATTTTTAGAATGTACTTTTAGGATCTTCTCACGACCATTCATATCTGGGTATTGGACTGTAATTCTCCTGTCAAATCGACCTGGTCTCAATAAAGCTGGATCCAATATATCGGCGCGATTTGTGGCGGCTAAAACGATAACTCCCTGCTTTTCATCGAATCCATCCATCTCAACTAAAAGTTGATTTAATGTCTGTTCTCTCTCATCGTTTCCTCCTCTAAACGACGTATCCCTCCTTCTGCCAACTGCGTCTATTTCATCTATGAAGATTATACACGGTGAATTTTTTTTGGCGTTCTCAAACATATCCCGAACGCGACTAGCTCCGACCCCAACGAATACCTCCACGAAGTCAGATCCAGAGATGCTAAAGAATGGTACTCCAGCTTCGCCAGCGATAGCCTTAGCCAGCAAAGTTTTACCATTCCCAGGATCACCGACCAACAGGACTCCCCTTGGTATCTTTCCTCCTAGCCGCTGAAACTTCTGCGGCGATTTCAAAAAATCGACAATCTCTTCAAGCTCCTGCTTCGCTTCATCAATGCCAGCGACATCGTCAAAAGTAATATTTACTTTCTTCGTTTGAAACATTTTTGCCTTTGTTTTGCCGATTCCTAAAGGTCCACCTATCCCGCCTTTTCCTCCAGATTGCATTTGCCTAGACGAATAAATCATAAGCCCTATTAGCAGCAGGAATGGCAACCACTGGAGAATTGTAGACAGAAGCGTATTCCATCCTGATTCTCCAGAATCTACCCTTATCTCAACATTTTTGTCCAAAAGCCTATCTATCATTCTTAAGTCAATCGGAGCAACAGTGGAGAAAACTTTTCCATTGTTTAGTAATCCCATAATCTTCGAAGATAAATTTCTGATGAGCACTTCCTTGACTTTCCCATTAGAGACAGCTTTTATAAACTTTGAATATGAGAACTCTTGAGCACGTTGACCGAATAGGTTGCCATCGAAAGGAGAAGTCAGAAGAAAAAGCGCTCCAATCAACACAAGCCAAGATAAAATATTTTTAGTGTTTTTTTTCACTCAGAAAGGCCATTGGTGGAATCAGGAATTAACGGACGTAGGATAGCACTATTGACTTGCCCTGTCAATTTATGATAAGAATTCTCGGTTGTATACTTAAATGTTGAAAAGAGAATCAAATTGGATGCTATTCCGATAACCCGTAGGGGGTATGAAAAACTGCAGGAGGAACTCACGTTCCTAAAGACTGTTGAGAGGCCAAAAGTTGTTGAGGCTATAGCCGCTGCTAGAGTGCTTGGTGATTTATCTGAAAATGCAGAATATCACTCTGCAAAAGATCGCCAGGGGCTCATTGAGGCAAGAATTATCGATATAGAGGGTAAGATTAGTAAGGCCTCTATTATTGATGTTTCGAAGATTGTATCGAATACAATTAAATTTGGAGCGACTATTGAGCTGATAGACGAAAGTACAGGCGTTATATCAAAATTTCAAATAGTCGGCAGCTGTGAGGCAGATATTCAGAACGGCCTACTGCCGATTACCTCACCACTTGCCAGAGCCCTAATAGGTAAGGCAGTCGGTGATGTCGTGGAGGTGCGATCTCCAGGAGGCGTTAGAACATATGAAATTTCTGCTTTGAAATACGTCTGACGAGTGAACGCTGGACAGTGACAACAACAGCATGTTATGCCCACTGGACTCAGAAGCCAACTTAGTGGCGTCTCCTACGGGATTTGAACCCGTGTTGCCGCCGTGAAAGGGCGGTGTCCTAGACCCCTAGACGAAGGAGACAGCAGCTTTGGTGGGCTCAACAGGGTTCGAACCTGTGACCCTCTGATTAAAAGTCAGATGCTCTACCAACTGAGCTATGAGCCCAAACTCGCTATACAAATGATACTCTAATGCATTTAACCGATTTAGTCAAGGCGGATTGCATGCCTGCCAATCCGGCAGTGTTCAACCAACTTCAAAACCATTTGCGTGAAATCAAATAATGTTTTTCGTTGAATTATCAGCATTAATTCATCTTTTAAATAATTTGAAACAACAGTCACAAGCGCCTTTCTCACATTTTTTTAACGTTTTATCTGCCCCGAAATATTTAGGTGATACAAACTGATAGCAAAATGCTCAGACGATATTGAGCAAGATATTAACACTCCTGAGTTACTTTTTTATAACAGGTGATGACGAGAATTTTTTTTGGATATGTCCCAAAATTCTACTTGACACGAGGAAACTCAAGGCATTTTGCATGTGATCAAAAATTGATCAAACACTTCGATTGGTGCAGAAATCACTGAAGTCGATCGGCAAAAAATTATTTTTCCACAGTGTTTTCCACAGCAAAGTGTTTTCAAAGTTAAAACGCATTAAGAAACTCAGATGTGGTTAATTTATTTTTATTAAGCCTCTTTCAAATCTCACGGAATCAACTTTCAGTTGTATGAACTCGCAACTAAGTCGAATTTCAGCCCGAATCTCTTTCTTAATAACCTTTATATTCTTCTTTTTATCATTACAAATTGATTTTTGAATCTCTCAGCTCTTTATAACTTCAATAGGCATTATCGCGAAAACTGCTTCTATATCTGGGATACTATCAGAATCCACCGGTCTAATTATCGTTGAAGAATTACTCTCAGCTAATAACAATTTAACTTGAGGCGTTTCTATTTCCTTTAGAATTTCCAAGAGGTATTTACTATTGAAACAAATTTCAAGGGGCTCAAGCGCATTGAAGTCTGCATCGATTTCTTCAACTGCGCTACCCAGCTCTTTGCTGACTCCGTTTATAACAAGCTTATTCTTCGAAATCTCGAGCTTAATGGAGTTAGTTGCATCCACGACAACCGTGCTAACTCTATCGATTGCATCAATAACTTCATTGGTGTTCAATATCAAAATTTTATCATTTGAAACATCCAAAGCCGTTTTGTATTCCGGAAAGGTCCCATTAACCAATCTTGCGCTAAACTCTGTTTTTACTTTTTCAGCAGTTGCCAGACAGAACGAAATTCTGTTTTCAGACACCGAAATTTTCGTGTTTTCATCTTCACTTCCATCTATCAACTTCAGAGCTTCGAGAACAGTTCTTTTCGACACAATGATTGGAGGCATGTTTTGGACCTCATGGGGCGCTTGAGCACTAACGCAGGATATCCTAAACAAATCAGTTGCAACAAAGCATATCTTGCTTTTGCCGAGGTCATTTTCATAGTGCATATGGATCCCGTTTAGGTGAAACCTCGAGTTGTCCTGAAGCATTGCGACTTTTGCAACATCTATTGCCTGCTTTAGAACTTTGGTATTCAGTGAAAAAGACACGGAATAATCAGATTTAACTATCGGTGGGAAATTTCCGCTATCAATATAGTGAATTGTAAAAGACGCTCTTTTATTTCTCATTTCAACTGAATTAGAATCCTTTAAAAACTCGAATGATATGTCAGACCCCGGCTCAAGCTTTTTGACAATGTCATATAAAAGCCCAGCTGGAAGACAATATTTCCCACTTTCCAAAACCTCACATTCCAAAGAATCAACAACGGTCATATCCATATTCGTGGCCGTAATTGTTAATCCATTTTCGATAGAAGCATCAAACAGAATGTACCCCAAAACAGGAACAACCTGCTTCCTTTCAATAATCCAATTAGCGTGAGCCAACGCCTTTTCTAAAACCTTTTTGTTGATGGTTAACTTCATACGATCTCCTTGTAATTCTTTACGAAATTATCGATCAGACGTACTCCAAATCCTGTGGCTCCTCTTTGTGAGAGAGCCCTATTCTTTGAATCTGCAGCAACGGCGGCTATGTCAATATGCGCCCACTTCACATCTGGATCAACGAAATGCTTCAGGAATAATGCTGCGGTTATACTGCCGGCTCCCCTTCCACTTCCAACATTCTTTATATCAGCTATACAAGACTTAATATCGTCTTCATATGAATGGTGAAGAGGGAATCTCCATAGCTTCTCGCCAACTGTGTCTGACGAATCAAAAAGCCTTGCGCATAGATCATCTGAGTTTGAGAAGAGTCCAGCAAACTCATGCCCAAGTGCTACCTGAATAGCTCCAGTTAGGGTCGCAAAATCGATTATAATTTTCGGACTGAATTTCTCCTTAGTGTACCACAAAGCGTCGGCCAAAACAAGCCTTCCCTCAGCGTCTGTGTTGTCGACTTCTATCGTCTTCTTCGACATCGCAACAACGACATCGCCCGGTCTCTGGGCTTTTCCAGAAACCATGTTTTCCACGACGCCTATCACGCCAACGACATTAGCTTTTACCTTCTGTGATGCCAATGCCTTAATGGCACCAATAACAACTGCCGCTCCAGTCATATCTTCTTTCATTTCTCCCATTTTATTGGCAGGTTTAATCGATATCCCTCCCGAATCAAACGTCAAGCCTTTTCCGACGAGTGCAATCAAATCTGATTTATCACCTTCCATGTATTCCATTGTTATTAGATAGGATGGATTTTCGCTTCCTTGGCCAACGCCTAAGAGTGCATTCATCCCGATCTTTTCCATATCTTTTTTATCCAGGACGGATACCTTAACTCCATAATGTTTTAGATCCTTTGCTTCCTCAACCATTTGATCTGGGGTCATGACATTGGCTGGCTCCGTTGACATACGTCTCACCGTACAAACTCCTTCATTTACGGCCGACAAACAGTCGAATTCTTTTTTGTTGGCATCCTGGTATCGAGTTTGGCAAGATATGGCTACAACTTTCGGCTCTTGCTTTTTTGCTTTATATTTGTCGAACACCCAGGCTTTAAGTTGCATCCCAGACGTTATATAAGCAGATGCAGTCTTTAGGTCATCGGATTCAATATTACTAAATATAGTAACCTTAGCTTCATTGGTTTTAATATTATCGCATATGTATCCGCCAAGTTTTTCTAGACTGGCCCTAGTCGAAAACTTCATGCTACCAGCCCCAACGATAATGATTTCTCTGAGAGAGCCATCTAGTATTAGACTAAAACTGGAAATCTTATTGTATCCCAAATCATCAAGAAGCAACGCAACCGTATCTGGAATTCTACAAGGAAGTAGTTCTTCTAATTTTTCAGCAATAAAACTTTTATCATTTTCAAAGGCAACCAAAACAACTACAGATCCAACATTGCCTGGTTCGATAGATTCAAGAAAAGTAACTGACATCTTATAATCACTTCATTCAAAATTCTTCACTAAGCATTGTACCTAAAATCAGATCTTTCACGCTATCAAAATGTAGCTCCTAACTTTTGGGTTGTTGTGCGTCCATTAATTCTTTGACGATCGAAACGATCGAGACGAAATCAACGAGCTTGGTATCATTCGTTCCAAGAAGCCTAATCCCAACTGTTTTATCGGCCATCTCTTTTTTTCCAACTATCATGATGGCAGGTATTTTGCTGACGGAATGGCGTCTAATTTTGTAAGTTATTTTTTCATTTTCAATGTCGAGAATAGCCCTAATTCCAGAAGCCTCTAAAACTCTCAAAATCTCCTTCGCATAATTTATTGCTTCGTCTGTAACACTCGTTATGGCAACCTGAACTGTGGCCAACCAGAATGGGAATTTTCCGGCGTAGTGCTCAACTAAAATCCCCATAAACCTTTCGAGGGACCCAACAAGTGCTCTATGCAACATAACAGGAATCTTTCTATTCCCATCACTGTCGGTATATGTAATCCCAAATCGCTCTGGTAGATTAAAATCGACTTGGAGAGTTCCACACTGCCAATCTCGGCCCAAACAATCTTTCAATACAAATTCAAGTTTTGGGCCATAAAATGCGCCTTCCCCTTTGTTGACAGTATATGTCAATCCAGCGGCTTCTGCCGCCTCCTGCAACGATTTTTCAGCTATATCCCAGACTTCATCTGAGCCGACTCTTTTCTCTGGTCTATCTGAAAATTTAACAGCTATCTCCGTGAAACCGAATGTTGCGTAGATTTCTTTAATCATCGAACAAACGTCAATTGTCTCTGAAACGATTTGTTCCGCGGAGCAAAAAATGTGGCCATCGTCTTGCATAAACGCTCGAAGCCTCATCAGGCCGTGCATCGAACCAGAAGATTCATTTCTATGGCACAGACCAAATTCCGCCATTCTAATAGGAAGGTCTCTATAGCTTTTAACTGCCCCAGTTTTATAACAGATTATATGTCCCGGACAATTCATCGGCTTTATGGCCATCGTAGTATCTTCATCGTCCACTATAAACATATTCTCCTTGAATTTTTCCCAATGCCCAGATGTCTCCCATAAAGACCTGTTCATTAATTGAGGAGTCTGGACAAGGAAATACTTATGCTTTTTTATAACTTTCGTTATATATTCTTTCAATAAGTTAAAAACAATACACCCATTTTTAAGCCAGAACACATTGCCCGGAGCGACGTCATCCAGATGGAACAGTTCTAATTCAGTCCCAAGTTTCCTGTGATCTCTTGCTTTTGCTTCTTCAAGCATTTTGAAGTAACCGTCTGTTTCTTTCTTAGTAGAGAACACCGCTCCGTAAATTCTTTGAAGCATATCATTTTTGCTATTTCCTCTCCAGTATGCCCCAGCCACAGACGTTAGTCTAAATGCATCAAGTGGAACATATTTTGTGCTTGGAACATGTGGGCCTCTACATAAATCTGAAAGATCGTCGATCGTGTATATTCCAACTGTTTCATCGCTTATACTCTCAGCTAATTCTATTTTATATTTTTGATTCCTGCTTCTGAAATACTCAATTGCCTCACCCTTTGTTAGAGTCGATTTTTCAAACTTAAGATCCTGTTTGATGATAGTTCTCATTTTCTCTTCGATAATTGGTAGATCTTCTGCGGAGAATACTTTCTCGGAGAGGATGTCATAGTAGAATCCATTTTCTATGGCAGGTCCTATTGCCAATTTTGCCGTTGGGTCAATGTCTAATATAGCTTTTGCCAGGATATGAGCAGAGCTGTGTCTAATGACTTCTATTCCCTCCTGATCCTTATAGGTTATCAATCTAACTGTGTCGTTTTCCTGAAGCACAGTCGAAAGATCAACTAATCTGTCATTTATTTTCGCAACTACTGCGTTTTTAGAAATTCCAAGTTTGCAAGCAAGATCATATGCCGATGAATTTGCTTCAATCTCAAACTTGTCATTGTTCTTTAAGAAAATAATCATAAGCTTTCTTTATTCAACTATTTTTGGGACGCAGAACATATCGAACTGCTTGTATTCAGTATTCGACAATAAATCCTCTTTGGAATTACCAATGGACGCAATATCCTTTCTTTCTGTAGTGCTCTCCATATTCTCAAGATCATTCATATCAACACCAGAGACATCTATCTTTGCTAGCTGATCCATCCATCCGAAGATCTGGTTTAACTTCTCTAAAAACTTCACCTTTTCATCGTCGGGAATTTTTAATTTCGCGAGCCCAGATATCCTATTCAAACCATCAATTGTTAACATGTTCACAATATACAACAAACAGCACAGAGATATAGTCTACTAAATAATCGCTACGGTAGTCCACATGGAAATGTTTTAGCGCTTAGGTCGGAATATCCGTATCCTACCCTTATGCGTTCTATAGCGCACCAACCAATCATTGCTGCGTTATCGGAGCACAAGGACGTAGGAGGTGCGAAGAATGCAAGATTCATTTTTTGTGAAAATTCTGATATGCCAGCTCTAAGTGCAATATTTGCTGCAACCCCGCCTGATGCCACAACATTTCGTGGTTTTAACGACGTCATCTCATATGCCGTTCCAAGTTGTTTCACAATGAAGCGAACAACGATATCCTGAAAAGAGGCTGCAATATCGGCCTTGTCTTGGGCTGTTAGCATTTCCAAAGAACCAATGTGGTTTTTTGTTGCTGTCTTAAGCCCGGAAAATGAAGTATTACAACCATGTCTTTTTTGGAGTGGTACGGTATATTTGAATCTATTCCCATTTCCAGAGCGAGCGGCCTCTTCGATTGCTATCCCGCCTGGATATCCAAACCCCAACATCTTTCCGACTTTGTCAAACGCTTCTCCCGCAGCATCATCCAACGTCTCTCCCAGAATATTATATCTGCCTACCCCCAAAACTTCAGCAAAGAAAAAATGCCCACCGGATGCCAAGAGCAAGAGATATGGAAATTCAACATCGTAGCAGAGTCTCGTTGTGAGCAGGTGGCCCTCTAGGTGGTTTACTGCAACAAATGGGTTATTCTTCACAAGAGCAATGGCCTTCGCAGTGACGGTCCCAACTATAAGTCCTCCAATCAAACCAGGGCCAGCCGTTGCGGCAATAACATCGATGTCATCCATCGTGACTCCGGCAATATTCAAGGCCTCCGTTATGACTATATCAATTGCATCGAGGTGACTCCTCGCCGCAAATTCAGGAACCACACCACCATATTTCGTATGCAAATCTATTTGTGATTTAATAACATTAGATAAGATCCTGCTCTCTGGCTTTGGGTCATCACAAACAACTGCAGCAGACGTTTCATCGCAACTAGATTCTATGGCGAGTACTTTCATGACAGATTTTGCCCAATGATCCATGATGAATCAGTTTGGACCCAAAATTTCTGCTGGTCAAATCCGATATCTTTGTAGTTACGTGATCTGCTCTTTGCCTGGTCAATTTCATTAGCTGCAAAGACATCCAATATACAGTTGAATAGCTTCAGTTTTTCGATGTTGCTGATTGTGAGGCCGTTGTGAAGAAGATTTATCGGCTTGTTATAGAAATCGATATCCGTCGAAAACCAGGTGTGGCAGAACTCGGCATCTTCTATTGGAAGGCTTTTTCTGTTGCCACTTGGAATGAATGATAACCTTGAAAAAGTCCAAAGTTTTGAGTTATAAAAGTCAACTTCTTCATCATTGCTACAAAGGACAAGTACCCTCTCGTTCATGGCATACATCTTCTCAATCAACCTGCAGGCTGTTGAAAAAAAGTCAGATTTTGCACAATAGAATACTACGCTTTTTTCTTGCATTTGCGTTCAATTTGTTTTGAAATTTTATCGAGAATTGCATTTATAAACCGCACATAGCTCCCGTCAAGAAACCCCTTTGCGATCTCGATATATTCGTTGATAATAATTGGAATATCAGTATTTTCACATAGCATTTCCGATACAGCCACAATAAGCACGCAGTGCATCATCATAGGAGCATTATCTAGATTTTTTCCAGCTATCAAATTTTTTTGAATGATCTCTTCGATCTCTGTTTTTTGCTCACAATGCTCGACCAGGCGCTCAAAGAATGACAAATCCAACTTTTTTTCAATTTCATCGTCATTGTTGATTTCTATGAAATGCTTGATAAATGAGCCAGTATTAGGCGGAGAATCATCTGTAAACAGCGACTGATAACAAAATTGTACGGCCGCTAATCTGGCGCGAGATAAAACAGATATTGCAGACATGGCCCGATTAGGAAACTCGAAAAGAAGCTAACATATTATACTACTAATGGCGGTTCATTAAAGTAATTTACGATGTTTCACGTGGAACTTCTTTATACACTAAAATCGTCCCATGCTCTTGTTTTGACAGATTGCGTCTGAAATTAGCCTCATTTATCAAACTACGCGATGAATCATTAAATTCGAGCCATTCACTTGGATGTCTTACATAATAACGAAAATGATGTACTTCTCCTCCGAGAGGTGTTCTAAGAACCACCATCTGCAAAGTGTAATCCTTGTCATTGATTTTAATTTCATTATTGACTTCATGTTCGCGCTCGTGTGATATATAGAAGAGTACGAGAGGGGGGACATATTCAAACGTGTTTCTCCTGTCTACGTTTTTTATTTGCCCAGCGTGATGCCATACTGATTCATATTCTTTGAAGAAAAGAGATATTCCTTCCTGTATCGAACTTGTATCATTCAATCGAACAATGCCCACAGAATTAAACCGGTAAAACTCTGTACCTTCTTTAACAACACGTGCTGTATCTTTCACAATAGTATTGAATGATGAACTGAATAAATTTCTTTGTTCTTCTTCAATTCGGCCAACAATAAATAGAAAAAATGCAAGTGCAGTATCTTGATTTCCACTTTTAAATTCATTTGAACCTGGAATTGATCCAATAGCTTTCCAGAGTTTTTCCGTATTTGGTTGCTTTCCTTTTTGAATTTCTTCAAACAATCCTTTAACTGTCAAAATGAGCTCATCTCTACCACCGTAATTCATAACAAGCCACCTAAATTCTGGTAGCATGTACAACATTTGAAATGTACTATTTGCATAGCAAGTCATACCTGAATTTTGGATTCCTGTATTCGAAAATCCAGATAACGACTCATTTTTTACAATCTTCGGCACAAATCCTTTTCTGTCAGAATTATCCCACAACAAGTCGGAATACTCTGATGTTGACTGGTCTGTGTATATCATCGGCCCATTAAGGCCTATTATGCTAACGCACTTTGGAACGCCACAGTATTCCGCAATAAGTCGAATGAATTTCCTTTGCATCTCGGTAAGTTCTGCAATTAAGTTACCATCCTTTCCGATATCTAATCCACTTTTGATGCCTCGGCATTCGTTGTGTAAATTCAACGCAACGATGGCCAGTTTTTCTTTCTGCTGAATGCCATCTCTTATTTCGGGAGTAACAAAGGTTTTTATAGCTACAGCCTGCGAATCGATGTCGTGAATTATTGCATTAAAAGTATATACAATATTGGTATCTCCTAAACCGAAACAGTTATCGTATATTATCAAATCCTGAACAACCCACTTCATTACAAATTGATACGTTGGCAAATCGTACTGCCTGAGGAATGCCATTACTTTTTCACATACTTCAGTTTTATCGCCCACTATATTCCTGAGGGCAATTAAAGCCTCGGGATTTCTCTTTATTTGTTCGTATCCGTTATATGTATCACTAACAACTTCTCCGACTACTTTTTCGAAAGTTCCTCTCTGCCCAACTGTTGATGGAAGAGCTGCATATGTGCATGTAGTGAAAAAAAAACGCTACAAACAACCTAATTGCAAATCGCCACATGTATCACCAGAAACATAGCCTACCTAAGATCCTCATTGTAACACAGAAGCATACCATGAAACATCTGATATATAAGGAACCTGCGTTTATCTCTTCAACAACGCAACAATAACAAACTTTTTCATAACACCCTCCCCAAGGCTTAACTATAGTTATATTATCTCATTGTTTCGTTGTTTCGTTACATTGTCAATGACTCTGCAAAGGCCTAAAAATTACGGATTTTTAGCTTTCGATGAAAGCCCAAGATCTTTCCATCTTTGGATAATTTCCACTTTAATCTTTTGTTCTTCTTCCATATCATCTGGATTAGGGCAGAAGTAATGTGCAGGGTTAAAGTAAAGATCTATTGCACAACGAACCTCTAGCGGATCAGCCATTCTGGCTAATTCGTAAATCTCTCTGTCCACTATGCCCATTGCATCTGGATTTCCCGGCCTTACATCAAACTCTTGATATATCGTGACCAAACATTCTAAAATTAGAGACGCTTTATCATAACAAGCCGGGACAATGGGCCTACCATCTTCTGTTCTGGATCCCACACCAGTACACATGCAACTACCACAAGCAATTCCTCCCAACAACGCAACAATAACAAACTTTTTCATAACACCCTCCCCAAGGCTCAACTATAATTATATTATCTCATTGTTTCGTGACATTGTCAATGACTTCGCAAAGGCATAAATATTATTTTGCCCAAAGATATTACACCATCTATAACATTAATAAATAGTTTAACTTTGCCGCGCTTTGCGCCAATGCTAACAAATACTAAGGTTATAGTTATAGGTTTAGTATCAACCCAACCTATTTTTCCAACTCTATCAAATTGTCCTTCCCCAATCCGCTCACGTAAAACTTGTGCATCTGCCTCCGGCAGAGGAGTTTCACGATCGGGATTACCACTTGGAGCATCAATTGGCTCACGACGTGCATTTGTTATATGCGCCATTTGATTGCGATTGCCTCCAACAATTGGATACTCAACAATTGGGTAAAGCCCATGATTTGTAATGTGTTTAAACATCGACGA
>JAITPA010000004.1 GCA_031289695.1 Holosporales bacterium | reverse complement strand
ATGTATAACAACCCCGGGAGGTGCGCCGTTAATATGTCAATTGATACGATAGTGAACTTAGCGAAGCTAGGTGGAATGGCTCTAAAGGATTCTGATCCAAATCTAGCCAGAGTGACTGTTCTAGCAGAAGTTGTCCCAGATTTAAAATTACTATCTGGGGATGATCCAACACTTCCTGGATATCTAGCACATGGAGGCCACGGCTGTATTTCTGTCACTGCTAACATCGCTCCAGCTCTCGTGAAAAAATTAATAACATCATGGCAGTATAGAGACATAGAAACTATGCAGGAAACCGGGAAGAAGCTCGCAAAATTGAGCGAGGCACTGTTTGTTGAATCGAATCCAATCCCAGCAAAATACATCTTATCAAAGATGGGATATGTTGCAAATGAACTAAGAAGCCCCCTGACTCCAGCCTCGTTACAAACTCAACAGAAGATAAATCAAGATTACACTTTTTGGTATGACATCCAAACCACCAGGCAGTGATATTGATCTTGAACTATTCAACAAATTCACTATTTTCCTTCTTTTCTTCAGGTGCTGGTTCTATGGCCGTTGGTTCCACCGGTGCCATAGATGGTTCCGGTGGGATAACAGGTGGAGTCGTAATATTTTCAGGCGAAGGAGTTTCTAGTGTTGTGGATTCACTTCCAGCCGGTGGTGTTACCTCACCTATTACTGGTTCTTCTTTTTTCTCTTGGGTATCAACGGGAGCAATTGGAGCCGCGGTAGCAGTAGCTTCTACTGCCTCAATCTTTGCTGAGGCTACTTCCTTTGTCATCGGTTTATCTGCTTCAAACATTTTGCTTTGGGAAAACATTTGAACCAATCCGAATGGACCATTAACCGGAAGCTTTGTTTCTATAACCTTGCATCCATTTTCTGAACACCTGTTTAAAACAATGCTTTTTTTATCAAATATATAAATACTATTATCGCTATTGCCTATGATATTGTATCTATTAGCATATTCACTATATGATATAAGTAAAATGCAACTTGTTAATACAGTCAGACTTATTATGAGTGTAATTTTCACGCCTCCGAACATATATGCTGCTCTCTCCAAAAAAAAGTTTTGATACATTGTGTTCTCTCCAGATATACTATCTAACAGTTAACAAATCGTAAATTTGCGAACAAAAATGTTTAGATGTCTTTTGAAATTTTTCGCGTTATTCGCCTCCCTTGTCTCCTTCTCACAGCTGTGTTCCGCGAAGCTCACTGATGCGGAGCTTCTTGAAAAGGCGAAAACAATGGAACAAATCATAGCTGACGGAATAAAAAAAGTTAAGATCCCGGGGGCAACTCTGGTTGTTGCTAGGAATGGAAAAATGACACACATGGCTGTTTTAGGAAAGACAACCTTAGATTCAAACAATCCAGAGCCTATAACGAAAACGACTCTTTTCCCAATATCATCAATTACCAAAAACATAACGGCCATATTGGTTGGCTCTCTGGTCGATGAAGGTATTATCTCATTCGATGATAAAGTTAGAAAATACCTTCCGGATTTCTTCGTTACAAATGAGGAACTATCGAATGAGTTCACTATTCTTGATTTAATTTCCTTCAGATCTGGATTTAAAAATTTTTCCGCCGACTCATTATTCAGGGCGGGATATGGAAAACAAAAGTGCTTAGATGCCTTTAAATACCTCAAACAAAAACCTGGAGAATATAGAAAATACTACGGCTATCAGAACGTCATATTTGGCGTAGTCGGCGATGTCATCGAAAAAGCAACTGGGGAAAAATATGAGGACCTGGTTAAAAAATATATTTTCGACAAGATGGACATGAAGACATCGAGCGCCATAAGGCTTGATTTCGAAACAAGTAGGGTTGGGCATTTTAAATATTTGCTCTCGAGATTTTCTCATGATAAAGTGAGACTGGGCTTTTTCAAAGCCGCCTGGAATTTGATCTTAGATCCATTTAAGTTCACTCCGAAGAAAAAAGTCATTAGTCATAGCAGGTATGTTGATGAGGTGATTCCTCTCGAGGAAGTTGGAATTTTTCACACTTTTTCTGCTACTTCAGGTATCAGTTTTTCGGCTGAGGATTTTGCAAAGTGGGTTGAGATGCTAATTAGTAAAGGCTCATACAGAGGCCAGCAGATTGTGTCGCAAAAAACTTTCGAATTTTTAGCGACTCCTAAAGTAACAATGAAAAAGGTAAAGGATGATGATTATACGTTCATTAAATCAAGATATGTTAGAGAAGGACTTTCATATTGTTCTGGAATGTTCAAAACAAAATACGGAGACGAAGGTAAAAATGCCAAAGAAATATTGTTCCATATGGGCGGTATTTACGGTGCATGCGCTTTCTTTGCAGTTGCTCCACAAGACGATTTCTCCGTTGGAGTTATCATTAATTTTGGCGGCACCGCCATAACTCTGTTTCCAGAATATATGGTGAATCAGTGTTTGGACCTATGCTTTGGATTTTCAAAAATCGATTGGGTTCAAAAAGAAATAGAAAGAAAAGACTACTACAAACAAAAGCAGAGATCGTATCGAGCAGATCTTTCAGAGAAAAACCCAACTCCAATGGAAAAACCAGAGAAATATGTTGGAACGTACAAATCAGATATGTATGGCAAAATAAAAGTTACAGAAGCAGACGGGAAATTGTACATTTCGAACGGAATTAAATCAGCAAAACTAGCTCATATAAATGGAAGCATGTTTGAATTTCCAAGCAAGGATATGTGCTTCGTAGCATTTGATGAAAGTGAATATGCTTCGTTTTTCAAAGATGAATATGGGAATACAAACTCTTTATATTTATCCTGCTTTGATGAAAATAACGCAATATTTCAAAAACAACAATAAAAACAATATTATATTTTAAAGTTTTAGTTCAATAAAACGTAATTACATCGAAGACTGTTTATCCACAAAATTGGCGGTTAACGAAACATTAAGTCTTGATGTGTAAACTTAGTGGAGAGGGGAAAAATAATTTTGAACAGTTGAGGGGGAGTTATGATGAAAAGAAGAACGTTAAGAAAATTACTAAGTGTAACAACGATGACAATGGCGGTAGCTATAATTGGAGGAACAAGTGCTAACGGAAGCCACTGTGTAGAACGGATAGCATCAGTGGGTAATTCTGGTGAGCATGGATCGGGCCACGGCGTACGATACGGAACCAACGAGGCTCCGCTAGAGCGCTTTGACAACCAGGGGAAACTCATCCTGGGAAATGACCGCGTAGTGGTCATAAGGGAAGGCAGAACAATACAAAACCACGGGCTGATAGTACCAACCAATGGTCAAGGAGAAAAAACTGGTACGTTTGCATCGAGTAGAGGAGGGCAGAAAGCATATTTGGAGAACTGCAGGAGGATATATGAGGAATTAGATGCGGAAGGATTGGGGGCCCAGTCGATGATACAGGGATGGTGTGGTAAAATTTATTTGGTCCTAAAAGTGGGCAAGCAAGCGCACATCGAGCAGGGGATTAGGGAGAGGTCAGCAGATTTGGACGTTAACACAGTAGACATCGATGATGATCTCATCCTGCAACTTAGACACACCATAGCGAGACTGCAGGAGGACCCGTGTATACCAGAGGATATTAGAAACGATCCGGTAGCTTTGGCGAACAGGATTATGGTGATTGCGGCATTCGACCCGAGTGCGGACCTGGACCTGTTACCTGAACCAGCAGCCGACTTGAGGATACACGTTAGAAACAGGGAAGCTGAACCATACTTCATTAATGTGAATTTCGGTAGTCCAAGTACGGGATATACCCGTATACCAGTGAGATTCGAGGAGGGCGAGTTCGTACTTTCGAGGTCGCAACCAGAATGGAGTGGGCGGATGGAAATAGTTGACTCTGTCGTAAGATTTGCGGACCCATATCGAGGTGTACCTGGTAGGATTGATGTATACGGTCGTGGATCATTACAGTTTGGAGGAGAAACACCGAAAACGATCACGGGCAAAGTAGTAGTTCATGGTAGGAATGCGGATAATCCATACACCGGGAAAATCGCGGTAGCTGAGGGAACATCTCTCGTTGTAAGAGAAGGTGCAGTACTGAAGTTCGAGGATAGCGTATTAGTTGGCCCAAGCAGAGAACCAGCAGTCATGAGCTGGACATACGTATCGAACAATGGTCCTTACGACCAACTGGGATCGGACTGGTTCACTGAGCCGTTAAGGAGACTGCACCTGACGAATTATCCGGATATAGGCTGGCTGAATCCAGATGATAGTCGGGGCGATCAATGGTACACAGATGGTATATTCACATACATTAAGGATGTGAATGGCAAGTTCGTACGCACACATCAAGTTGTAGTAATGAACGGAATACCACCCACACCACGAGCCGAGGTGGATTCGAACGAAACATTCTATGTGAACACATTTGGCACCCATACACTCGAGCTGGTATACCTTGGAGTCCCGGATACAATGGCACTATATGCAATCAAGCTTGACGACGATGTGATGGGATACGGCAAATACTTCACCGATGAATCTTCGTGGTCGGATACATTTCAACAATCAACTTTTAGCCGCGTGGTACCACTACAGACCCTCGGGACAGAAGGGCACCCAGAAGTCTATATGCGTGTTCAGCCGGTAGAGCCTGGCGCTCAACCTTGGTATGATGAACTTGACCCAGAGGGATGGGCTGTACCGGGTAGTAGCGGCGACTTTATTCAACCCGGTACAGGCGAACAGGGCGTACCAGGCGGACCAGGCGTACCAGGCGGCGGCAGTGGATCACAATACTAGTAGCAATCGATGTTTTTTTTGAAACACTTGTAAAAAAACCGACCGGTGGAGTCTCCTCTGAGTCGGTTTTTTTCGAAATCTATACTTAATTCACATTTTACGTCTTTGTGCTTCAGCTCTACTTATTCCCTACTTTTAGGATCGATGTCATTCTCACGATAACCTACAAATATTTGTTGGAAACTATACGGGTTCCATGTTCGATTCATAGCACATACTGCAATTTCCATTCATACAAATTAACTGAAAATTAACTATTTTGGCATATGCTTAAATTCGTGTGTAGGAAGTGAAAACATATGGAGCTTGGAGAGAAAGATGCGGCGGTATGATCGAGCGGAGGCGTATATAACAAAGGGAGGAGTTCCAGATTGGGCGTATCTCGCAATGGATCATGAGGTAAATAAGGCTTCGTGCTCACCAGTAATTATTAGCCTTGGAGATAAACACGCTACAAATTCTAATGCCGAAGTGGAACAATTCGGAAATTTCGACGGGCAGAACATCCTTGAAGTAATCGCGCACGGGCAAGCAGTTGATTCGATGACAGGAAACAATAGGCTTTCGAATGTCAACAGGCAATTTAATGTGAAAGCAACCCCTGGTTGGGTTATAATACCCTACAATCCAGTAGTTGCCAGCATTATGGCTAGCGTAATATCGGGAGCTATTGACGTGATAATGATGGCCACTCTAATCGCATCACAATCTGGGCAAAAAACTAAGGCAGAAGTCGAAACGTTGTATGAGTATATCAATGCGATCATTATAGCGCAGGAAATATTTAACAGATGGGTGATGATCCAATTTACATACGTCGTATTGAAGATTACAACGAGGTACTTTACGCAAGAAGCCACTGGAAATAAATTAACACCGTCTGGACAGAGGGTTATTGAAGTCAACTTCGGCGCCGGCACAACAGAACTTTCGTGAAACCTAAATTAGGTCGTTGGCATTTATCTCGTATATTATTGTGGAAAAAATTTTTAGATGTTAGAATGCACTCATGCCTTGCAGTGTGATGGGCTGATGATTTTTCCGCTCCATAATGAAAAGAAAGCGATGTTTGCATTCTGGGTGACTGTTGCAGCGTCGTTGTGTTTTTTGACCTACTTCATGGGGCAGTGGTTGATCCCATTCGTTATCGCATTAATTCTGGCGTATGTCTTCCACGTTCCCGTTAATTTCATATCCAGATCTCTTCGATTAAATAGATCACTTTCGGCCGGATGCGTAGTGATTCTACTTGTATCTGTTGTGTCTTTTTTTACCGTATTCTTTGTGCCGCTCTTGAAAAATGCAATGTTTGTTTTAATTAAGAAATTGCCGACCTTTCTACAGTTGTTCCCGAGATTTCTGAATAACTTTCTAAATGACATATCTCAGTCTTGTGGTGTCGAAAAGACCTTCGACGTTGGAGAATCATTTAGACAGTATTTTTCGGAAATAACAACTTACTTTCCAAGTTACGTACTTAATTTCATTAATACTGGGATAACGGTAGTATACGCAGTGATGTTTACATTCATAACACCAACCATAACTTTTTACTTACTAAAGGATTGGGATAAAATCGAAATAGCTGTAAAAACTTTACTGGAGAAGGTAACATCTAATTCTGTGCTTACGGCAATTCAGCTTGTAAATTTCAAGCTTGCTGCATATGTGAAGGGGCAAATTTTTATATGTATGATTTTAGCAATTTTGTACACAATCGGGCTGATGCTTATTGGAACAAATGAGTATGTGGTCTGCGGGATTTTTTCCGGAGTGTTTTCTGTGGCTCCATTTTTTGGACCGCTTCTCGGCCTGCTGATTTCTCTCGTAATGTCGTTTGACGATTTTGTGTCGGCGTATCAGTATATAGCTACCGTTGGGTTGTTTGTTGTTACTCCGTTTGTGGATTCGAATTTTCTAACTCCGAAATTGATAGGAAAGGTTACTGGGATCCAGCCTGTCTGGCTTTTGTTTTCGATATGTGCAACGACATCTATCTTGGGAATATCTGGGATATTTATAGCAGTTCCTCTAGCCGTTATATTCTCAACAATCTGCAAAGAATTAATAAAAAAAATATAGGAGTTGCATTTGGATTTTTTTAAGCAATATTCGCTGGCGTTTTATGAAGGCGATTTTGTCGTTCACGAAGTTCACGGCATTGCTTTGTTTGAAGGATTAGTGAACCTGGATGTTGCTGGGGTTCATCGTGATTTTCTCGCACTTCGGTATAGAAATGATGACAGATTATATGTGCCGGTTGAGAATATATCAATCATATCGAGGTATGGCAGCAATGATCTGAATGTTCAGCTTGACTCTTTAAAGAGCAACGTCTGGAAAAACAGAAAGGCTAGCGTCAGGAAAAAATTGCTGATAGTGGCAAATGATCTTCTTAGGCTCGCCGCCAAACGGAAACTCACAAAAGTAGCGCCATATGAAATTCCAAGAAATTATGAGCAATTTTGTGATGGATTCGAACATACAGAAACGGCAGATCAACATACGGCTATTGATGCAGCGTTGAGTGATCTGCAAAGCGATACTCCGATGGATAGATTGGTCTGTGGGGATGTTGGTTTTGGAAAAACAGAAGTTGCTATAAGAGCTGCGTTTATCGTTGCTTCTTCGATGAAACAGGTGGTTTTATTAGCGCCAACAACTATATTAGTTTCTCAACATTTCAGAAGTTTCAAGAAACGATTCTGTGAATTTGGAATAGAAATTTGTGAACTATCGAGATTCATTTCAAAGGCTCAAATGACCAAGAATATCAAGGACATAGAAAGTGGACACGTTCAGATCGTAATAGCAACACATGCAATTCTGTCTAAGCGTATAAACTTTTTTGACCTAGGACTTGTCATTATTGATGAAGAACAACATTTCGGCGTTAAGCAGAAAGAAGCCCTAAAAGACTTAAATGCCAAAACTCATTTTATGACACTAAGTGCAACACCAATTCCGAGAACTCTCCAGCTTGCTGTATCTGGGGTTAAGGATTTCAGCCTCATAGCAACTCCACCAACAGATAGGCTTTCTGTAAAGACCGATGTATGCAATATAGACAACATTAAAGCGGCAATAGAATTTGAAAAAGCAAGGGGTGGTCAAATATTCTTTGTAACACCAAGAATTGAATTTTTGAGAGATCTATACGCATTGGCAACAAAGATATGTCCAGACGTTAGTATCCGGATTGTTCATGGAAAAGCAGAAGATATAGAAAAAACAATCATTGATTTTTGTAATCATAAAATCGATATGCTGATTTCAACAAATATCATAGACTCAGGCATAGATATTCCAAACGCAAATACTATCATAATTCACAAATTCGATTTATTTGGATTATCTCAGTTATACCAATTGAGAGGCCGAGTTGGTAGATCGAGCAGGCAGGCGTACGCCCATCTTCTGTTAGACGAAAATAGAAAACTAACAGAAAGTGCTCAGAGGCGTTTGGAGATTTTGCAAAAACTTAATACCATCGGATCTGGCTTCAGATTAGCAAGCTATGATCTCGATATAAGGGGAGCCGGAAATCTGCTTGGAGAGGAACAGTCTGGATATGTCAGAGACGTTGGAGTTGATCTATATCAATCAATGCTACAGGAAGCCGTTTTAATGTTGAAGTCCGGGGAAGAAGTTTCAAATACTGAGAAAAATGATCCACAAATAAATCTCGGAATTCCGGTATTTATTCCAGATAACTATATTCCAGATCCCAGTGTGAGATTAGATATCTATAGGAAAATAGGAAACATCGATTCCGAACAAAACGTCGATGTTATGGAATTTAATTTAATTGATAAATTTGGACAGATTCCCCAAGAGACAAAAAATTTATTAACTCTGATTAAGGTGAAGATAAATTGTATCAGAGCAAACATTGATAAATTGGATGTGGCATCGAAGGGACTAACCTTCTCTTTCTTTGAAAATAAATACCACGATGTTCCCGCTCTTTTAAATTTATTCAAGACTGCAAAAGTTAGGAATGACAATAAAATCGTTATCTTGAAAAATTGGAGAAACATATCTGAAAGAACGACGGATGTCCTCGAAATTGCAAGGGCCATTTCTGGCTGTTAAACTTGCGGTCAGCGAGATGGATGTGATACAATAAAACTGATGCGTGTTTGTTGATTGATTTATGATAAGTTTTTACAGAAATATAGTCTCGGTGATGTTTGTGGTCGCTGCTTTTTATGCCATAGATTGTGAAGTAACATTTGCAGCTGGGAAAGAAAAATCACAAAGTGGCGCAGGTAAATCAGATGAAGATGTTGAAAGGGTTACCAAAAAGACCAAGGAGATATTTTCTGGTCTCAAAGATGGTGATATATCTAGATTGATTGCCGATTATATAAGCTGGATTAGTCTGGTCAGAATGCTCTGTGGAGGAAAGTTAGATGCACTCGATCCGGTGGTATTGGAAGGATTTAAGGCCGCTGTTGTCGGGTATGTCACAAGTAAGTTTGAAGGAGAAGCCCTTGAAAAAGCTAATAACTCTACCATTTCTGACAAAATAAACGTTATTAAAAAAGGTACTGAATATTATTGCAAATTTTTCCTTGTATCAGATGAAGATGGTAGTCAGATAGAGGTTGCCGTTCTATATGATGGGCAGTTGAATGTAATTGAAATTACTGTTGCTGGAATACCGATATTTCGTGGTGTGAAGACTATTGTGAGTCAATATTGCGAGAAAAAAGGTGTCAAAATGAACAAGCTTACTCCTGACAAAAGAGCTGAGGTTTGCGCCGAAGCTTTGAAGGAAGTTACCACTGAAAAAGCAAAATAAAAAAAGTGGAAGCTGATTTCACCGGAGAGATCACGCAGGAGGTGTCAGGTGGGATGGTGACCGTTTCATTCGTGAACGGAAAGAAGCATGGGCCGACGAAGTTTACAGCGAGTGATGGAACTGTGCTATCGGAAATCCCATACAGGGACGACGAAATCCACGGTGAGCTCAGGCAATATTATAAAAGTGGGAAGCTCCTATCGATCGTTTCTTATGAGAATGGAATCCAGAATGGCCAATTTACTTCATTTAGTGAAAATGGAGTTATGCAAATTCAGACGGCTTATAAGGATGGTAACATGAATGGGAAATTTACCGCATACGATGAATTCGGCGATGTCGTTCAAGAGTGTAACTACATCGATGGGCAAAAATATGGGAGATATACGATGTATTATCCGAAGTTACAGGGAGGAGGGATATTTGAGTTGTCGTACTATGAAATGGGTCTGCTGGAGGGAGATAGAGTTACATTCAACCCAACAGGAGAAACGATGACAGTAACACCATATAGAGATGGCAGAGCACAGGAATACTGCAATACATAATTATTGAAAACTAGCACAAAAGGCTCAATGCTCTAAACGAAATATGTCTGTTTCCACCTATTATAATATGGTCGAAGATTGAGACATCAATAATATTCAGAGCCTCTTGAATTTTCTTTGTTGCATATATGTCGTTTGGAGATGGGGTTGGATCTCCTCCAGGATGGTTGTGTACTAATATAATTCCTCTTGCTCCGGATTCGATACATCTTTTCATTATCTCTCTTGGAGAAATCTCAACCGAATCTATATTTCCACATTGCAAAATTTCATCGGAGATGATGTTATTTAAATCATTTAGAAATATTATTCTAACCTCTTCTGAAGTTAGATGTTTCATATTGATTTTGCAATATGATAAAACATCTTCAAAACATTCTATTGGATTATGTTTTATCATTTTCGTTGAAATAGAAGATTTTACAATGCCATCCACAATTTTTATAGCCATAGCAACTCCTTCTCCTATTCCATTAATTTCAAGTAACTGATTGATTGAGGCTCCAAGAACTCCATTTATTGAACGAAATTTGTTAATTAAATCTTTTGCTAGAGGTTTCACATCCTTTCTTTTTAGTATCAAAAACAGCATCAATTCTACGATTTCATAATCAAACAAATTCTCGTGGCCAGCGGCTAATAATCTATTACAAGCTCGTTTTCTATGCCCTTCTGTATGGGCTAATTTTTTACTTTTACATGTGAGAACCATATGCTAACCTCTAAATATGGTTACCTCGTTTGTAGAATGTTTGATAACTTTACCAGAGATCTCTAGTTCAGAAATTAGACAAAGAAGCTCGTTCATTCTGATATTTGCATTGAGTGCCAACGTATCCAAAGAGATTGGCGTTTCCGACAACATTGATAAAATTTCTTCGGATTTATTGTGATTGCCGGTTGGCTCCACTTGCGAAGATACTTGGGTCTCAGAGATCTGGTTGTGTTCCGTTTGGTATCCGATAGCTTCTAGTACATCGAAATGATTTTGGACTAACATAGCGCCGTTCTTGATGAGAAAATTGGATCCGTAATAGCGTGGATCTAAAGGTGACCCCGGGATAACTAGAACTTCACAACCAAGATCAAGTGCCATTTTTGCAGTTGCCATTGTCCCAGATTTGGATGCAGCCTCAATGACTACGACAGCTTCAGATAGAAGTGTAATTATTCGGTTTCTCGCGTAAAAAGCGCCTTGTTCATTAAGGTTCCTATGTTGGGTTTCCGAAATAACTAATCCATCTTTTGCAATTTTTTTATAAAGCTGGACATTTTCTTGAGGATATATATTTTCAAAGCCAAAAGGCAAAACCGTAATTGTTGATTTTGTTTGGGTATTTTCGATGGACCCTTGGTGGGCGGCGGTATCTATTCCTCTGGCCAAGCCAGAAACTATTGCGAAATCGTTTGACAGATTATACGCTAGATTTTTGGCAATCGATTTTCCGGAAATTGATGCATTTCTGGCCCCTATGATTGCGATTTTGCGTTTCGCTAAAATTGTTTTATCACCCTGGCAAAATAGCATTGGTGGACATGAACTCGATCTACGAAGCAGCCTTGGAAAAATTGGCTCACTCGCAAGAATTACATCGCAGTTGAGAGACTTTAGTATCTTCCGCGCTTTGTCCTTTGGAAATGGATCTGAAATGTGCTTCAGCGATTCTTTCGCGGTTTTGTAACTTCGCATCACTGCCCAGAACGTTTTCGGACCAACGCCCTTTGAATTTATCAGGCAAAACCAATCTAAAACAACTTCGTTAATCACAATGTCAATAACGATAAAACACCCCCCACATATTTAAGTGTACTTGATACACGGCAAATTAATCAACACAAATTTAAACTAACAACAAAATATTTTTTATATGAGGAAATTATGAAAATGATCAATAATACAGATTTAACTTGGCATGAAATTGCCAGAAAAGAACAATTAATACCACGCGAAAATGACTGGTGGATATGGCTTTTATTAACGGGAAGAGGCTTCGGAAAAACAAGAACCGGCGCTGAATCAGTTATGGAAATGGTTCATAGCGGGAAATATAAACGCGTTGGAATAATAGGCAAAAACATACGTGAAACAAAAGATGTTATGGTTGAAGGGATAAGCGGTCTTCTGTCAACCACAATTGCTGAAAAAATCACTGGCGGCGGTGGGGTGGGTGGGAGCGCAAAGCGCGGGGGCCGCCGCCAATTAGAATTTAGATACTATCCATCCAAAAACGTTATCACTTGGGAAAATGGCGCAGTGGCATATCTTCTTGGAGCAGACAACTATGAAAAACTCAGGGGATATCAGTTCGATCTCATTTGGCTCGATGAATTTGCGAAGTACAAAAATCCAGAAGCGTTTTGGCAGCAGGCATTATTTACATTAAGGCTTGGGCCTGATCCAAAATGTGTAATAACAACCACCCCAAAACCAATAAAGATCCTGAAAAAAATATCAGAGTCTGAAGGAACACATGTTACAAAAGGTTCTACATTCGACAATTCAAGCAACCTCTCTTCAAGGTTCATTGAAACGATAAAATCTTCATATGAGAACACAAGAATAGGAAAACAGGAGCTAGAAGGTGAACTTCTTATGGAAAAAGAAAATGCAGTCTGGAAAAGAGAAGACATAATATACAGGAATATCTCGATGGACAAACTTGCCAGAATTGTAATAGGAGTTGATCCTGCTGTTACTTCCGGGGAAAAATCGGATGAGACAGGAATTATCGTAGCCGGCATTGGGTATGATGAAAAATTTTACGTTCTCGCCGATTTAAGCGGAAAATATAAACCACCAGATTGGGCGAAAATAGTATGCAGAGCTTGCCTAGATTATAAAGCCGGAAGAATCGTCGCAGAAACAAACAACGGTGGTGACCTTGTCGGCGAGATGATAACAACAATCTATAAAAACGTTCCCTTCAAACAGATCAGAGCAATAAAGGGAAAAATAGCAAGGGCAGAGCCAATATCTCTTCTCTACGAAGCAGGAAGAGTCTTTCATATTAAAGAATTTACTGAACTGGAGGAGCAAATGTGTAACCTGTCATACGATGGTAAAATGGATGGGTCTCCAGACAGAGTGGATGCATTGGTCTGGGCAATTTCCGAATTAAAGGACAAAGAATGCAGTTACAACATCTCAACAATCGATATGTGAAAGTGAAAATTACTAAAAAAATGTTAACTGCCAAAAAAATGTGTTTACAGAATCAAAAATATATGGCAGTATAGTAGTTGAAGTTCAGCAGAGCTTCCAGCATCGTGCGTAAAAGAGTTCGTTTTTGGACGTCTCTTTGTAATCCTCCCCAAGCTTAGCACGATGCTGTACTTCCTTGTTCTATTGTTGTTTGTGTTTTGAGAAATTGAGATCTGCATTAATTTTGTATTTGATATTATTAGAAATTTGGTTGATAATGCTAAGGATTGTTTGACGTCGAATGATTTTTCTTGAATTCCCAGGACTTAGTTTTTTTCATTAAAGTTTGCGATACTAACTTTAAAACAGCGTGCAGTGAATTCTTTTATCATTCAGACGAAGGAACAGCAATTCTTGAGAGGCTTGAAGGTGGCCTTAATTTTAAGCTTTTTGAGGGAAAAAACTACGAATCAGAGAAATGCCTTTCTGAAAGTGGGAAACTTTTTTTGCCACGTGCGAAGAGAATCATAAGAGACATTTTAGATTGTGCATTATTTACTGAAAACTCCGCATCCAATGATAATGTCGTCATTAGAACCAGTGCCCTACATGGAAAAAACTTCATTCTTCCATGCATGAAAAAATTAGAAGCAAACTATAATACGCCTGATTCATACATCGAACTTGTCACGTCAGAAGATGAAATGTCTTCGGAATTAATAAATTCGCATGTTCTATTTTGCAATATGAGTAGAGTTGATCGTTTATTTTTTGAAAGGAAGTGGTTTGTGTCAATGAATCAGGGATTATATGCCAGTGAAGGTTATCTGCTAGATGTTGGAAAAATTCCAGAATATCCAGAGGATCTGTTAACCCATTCTATACTTGGGTATGGCGATTCATTTGATTGTGAAACAACAGAATTGACCAATTGGCATCTCTCTGGTCAATACGGTCTCTGCCATCTGCAACCATCAATTATGATAAATTCTAAAGATGTTTTAATAACGGCTGTTGAATTTGATTTAGGAATTGGTCCAGTTGTTGGATATCATAACAAAATCAGCGCTAAGCAATTGGTGAGAATTTTACCGTTCATAGAAGGACCTCAAATTGATATAGATTTTGCTATACGGAAATTCTTGCCTGATAAGTTCAAGGAGGTTGTTGCAGGCATAGAATCCGCAATCTTGGATATTGTGAGTGAATTAAACTTAGAGGTTACATATTACTGATGTTCATATTTGAGGGATTAAGAAATTTTGTAAAATTTGCTGAAAGAGGCATGGCTGGCATTAATATTTCTCAAGAGCATTTCCTTTCACAAGTAGGACTTATTGAGAAGGAACTGCGGCATAGAATCGTCGTCAGGGTAAGCCGTTCAGAAATTGCGATGACCGAGTTCGGCCGAGAATTTTCGTCATATGCTAAAAGAAGCATTGCTGCAATCGATGAAGGCATAGCTACCGTAGATAAACGAAATATCTATGACCTTGATAACCAGATAACTCTTGGACTTGTTAGGGATAGTGCCGCAACATGGGCCATGAATTGCATAAAAGATTTCAACAAGCGTCATCCTGGTCTAAGGCTTATATTGCTTGCAGAAAATAAACTTACCGATGAAATGTTGGAGCACTCAAATATCATATTCTGGTCTGTAGCTAAAATTCCAGACGGATACGATGTATATTGGTATATCGAGTTTAAATACGGATTGTATGCCAGCAGTGATTACATCAAGGAGCATGGTATTCCGACTCTTGAAACAATAGATAAACACACGTTTATCGCCTACTCCGGAAAAGACAATAACGCAGAAATAAGCAATTGGCATTTGTACGGCAGATATGGTCTTCCACTCATAAAACCAGCTGTATTTTCGCAATCAAGAGATTTGATAGTAAAAATGACCTCAGAAGGAGCAGGAATCGGAGCGATAAGTGATCGTCAGGATGTTTATTACGACTATAACAAAGTTGAAAGAGTTTTATGTACAATTAGTGGGCCAGTATTAAAAAACTATTTCCTTGTCAAGAAAGGATTAAATGAGCAAGTGAGATGTAATATTCAACTTCTGGACAAGCTATTTAAAAACTATTTTTATCGCAAGGGAGTAAGGGTGTATGATATCTCTAGAAAAACAGCTTAAAAAAGCCAAAACACAATGAAGTTAGGTATTTTGGGCGCTGGGGCTTTTGGCACGGCACTTGCGCTTGTGTATTCTGGAAAATTTGATGTGACGCTGTTTTCTTGCTTTAAGGATCATGTTGATTCCATGAATGCCAGCAGGATCAATGCGTACTTTAGTGATTTTAAAATTCCAAAAGATGTGACCATTAAAGTTACAAGCGATTTAAATCGCGATGAATTCAACTGTCTGCTGTGGGCGTTTCCAATAAAGCCAACTTCTCAGATCTTGGAGAGCATATCAGGTAAAGTAAATGGAACAGTTACTATAATCTGCGCAAAGGGGCTTCTCAATGATGGAACTTTTATGTCTGACAGATTTAAAAAGATGTTGCCAGATTCTAAAATCGGGTACATCGCTGGACCGAATTTTGCAATAGATCTAGCGAAGGGAACTTTGTCGGCCGCCGATATAGTTTTTGAAAAGTCTTCTGATGCAGATTTCTATGCAGAAACTTTATCCACTGAAACTTTCAAACTCTATCCAAGTCGTGATCTAGTAGGTTCTCAAATCTGTGGAGCCATCAAAAATATCGCGGCAATAGCATGCGGCATCGTTAATGGATTAACAAATTCCCAGAACACTCAGGCAACACTTCTGACATACGCTCTTGAAGAAATGAAATCTCTGGGAAAGCAACTTGGAGCTGAAGAAAAAACGTTCTATGGTCTCTGTGGCCTTGGGGATTTGATGCTAACCGCTTTCAATGAAACATCTCGAAATTTTTCATTAGGTCTAAAACTTGCCAGAGGGGAAAAAATAGACGAAACAATTGCAAATTCAAAGGCGGCATGCGAGGGGTATGATACCGCAAAACAGATAATAAAATTGGCCGAGAACAACAACGTTGAAATGCCAATTTGCAATCGAGTATATAAAGTACTCTTTGAGAACTCCAATCCAGATATAATTCTTGATGTCTTTGCCTAATATTTATTCCATTCGCTATATCGCTATACTTGCGACGCTTATCAGGAAATATTGTATAAATTTAAATATTGTTGATTCTGTTAAGTTGGCAAAAGATCTTGCAGGTGTAATAGATGAGATCAATTTATCTAACATCGATACTCAAAGATTTATCGGTGATTTTACAACATTTTTCCCAGAGCATTGGAAAGAACGTACTCAATTTCTGTTGATCGTTACAAAATATCTACCAGAAATTTTGGCTGAGTTAAAGTTGGTCCCGGTCAAGGCTATTGCAGATATACCAGCAAAATCAGAATTACGAAATCGTATAAATATATCAGATATAAAGGATAAGCCTTATATATTTGAAACAGAAAGTATTTTAGATGAAATTGATTTCGTTGCCAAAGTTATAGAACGACATCGTACTTCAAAACGCATCGCAGTTGTTTCTCCTAATCCCGATTTTTCCGAGCTACTTTCGCACAGGTTAAATATGCATCACATTAACTTTACGACATATGTGAACAATCCAGTAAGATCTCTTCCTGCGGATTTTTTAAAAGAAATTGATTTGAAATTTCAAGACATTGAAACAGCTGAAAGAACACGCTTAATCAGGGAATTGGCTCCATTTGCCATAGTCGAAAAAACAGAATCAAATGTGATGATCGTTGGCATCAGGGACATCAAATTTTTGGATGCAGACATTATTATTTTGACTGAGCTAAATAATAAATTTTGGCGACCAGTTCTAGCTGGGGAATACTGGTTACACGGAACCCTCCAACAAAAATTGGGATTAAAATATATGTCGCAAACAGATATAGAAGATATGTTCTATTCAAGCTTTGATAAGAACGCAGAAGTATATTTAACTAGATCTACACAAGGCACAATAAAAAGCGCAATATTAGCCAAATTTGAAGCAATTTATAACAAAACATTAAAACAGAAGATATTCAACTTACCTAGTGAAATTACAGCTTGGGATATCGAATTGCTGATGACTGATCGACAGAGATTTTATGAAAGAGTTATATTAAAGATTGAAGAAGATAAAATCGACACAACGAAAAAGGACTTCTCAATAGCATTTAAAAATTTCATGAGATCTTACTTTGTTGATACAACCCTTGCCGAGCAATATCTAAATGACATTAAAGAAATAGATTTCTTCAGATATCGGAAGTGTCTCAACATATTGGAATGGCTCGATTGTCGCGATAATTCAGTTGTTGCACATAATGATATCACTGGCAAAATCAATGTCCCAAAATTCAATTTGACGATCTGTGGACGATGCGATAGAATCGAAGAATACAATGGTGTTTCGAGAATCATTGTATACAGTACGTCGTCGTATAGGAAAATCACCGAACAACTTAAAGTGATTTGTCTGATGGCTGAAAGGTGCGGCTTTCAAGAACTTAAGTTGCCGGTCAAGGAGATTCAAATATGGGGAATCGCAAAGGATGGATCGGAGCCGATTGACATAAGGAAAGTAGAAATTTCAAGAAGTTATCTTGATGAATTTGAAGAAGAAATGCTTGACGCTTTCGCAGACATGTGTTCTGAACTACAGATATGAGCATTCTTTACGAAAGATGCATATAAGATTTCTCCAGTAGCTTTTTGTTCATATCTGGTTTTAGGCCACACCTGTTCTTCCTGTCTTGTTTCTCTGTCAAAAAATTGTCCATCAAACAAACACCTAAACTTTTCATTATTAAACAATTTCAAAACCCAAGAGGCGTAGTCTTTATGATCTGTAGCAATTCTCCAAAACCCGCCACTTTTCAGTTTTGCATAAATATTGGTTATTGTGCTCTCTTGTAAAAATCTACGCTTTATATGTCGTCTTTTTGCCCATGGATCGGGAAAGAGTAAAAAAACACCATCAAGTGATTCGCTTGGAATTTCCTTGATGATACATCTAGCGTCCCCTTGATAGATACGAATATTTTTAATTTGCAGATCATCAATTTTCGTCAGCAACGAAGCAACACCGTTTATGAATGGCTCGCATCCAACATATAATGCGTTTTGGTTGTTGAGGGCCATCTGAGCAATATGCTCGCCGGATCCGAATCCTATTTCGAAAAATATCATCGGATAGTTTTCAAAATCAACTTCTGCAAATGATGCAATTTTTACTTGTGACAAGAGCGTATCAAAGCACCATTGCTGCCTTTGAGTAAGCTTCCTTGCCTTCAGTCTTCCATAAAACTTTTCATCTGCTACTATCATATTTTCCATGTTTTAACGACAAAATCTCCGCCACCATCTGCCGTCACTGAAAATTCAAATCCATTTGTTTTAGCCAACCAAAACACATATATAGCAAAGACGTTGAAAATATCATGTGGAATTTGATTGCCATTAAAAACTGACATAACAGTCTTAGGAAAAGTTCTACCGTTATTGACTCGAACTTCCATAGAGTCGCTAGAAAATTTGGAAATCGTTATCGTATCTCCAGTCTTGCTTATCTTTAATATAAGATATATTATTCCAACAATAAAGCTTTTAGAATCGTCAGATGATATATTAGGTAAAGCCCTGTCAAGATCAATGAAATTTACATTTTTTAATGTAGCAATTTTACAAAGCACGTCACACAGATTTATAACTGATCCAGAAGCCGAATAGATACCACGAAAAAAATCCATCGTATACGTCAGAAGATCAATATTAACAAACAATTCATCCAATTCATGATTATTGATTTTATTTAAATCTTCTTGAATAAATTTTATAATACTCAAATAATTCGCCATTTCATGACAAACTTTTGCAACAGAAAATTTAGCTATATCAAACTGCGAGTCGTTCATCACACGTTCCCTTCGCCGATAACTTTAGCGGCAAGGACCTTTTGCTTCATCAACTCTTCATCACACTTCGGGCAGAACCTATACCCACCTTGCAAGTAGCCATGTATTGGGCAAATTGAGAATGTCGGAGTTACAGTTACATATGGAATTTTGTATTTTGTTAACACCTTTTTTATGAGCTTCTTGCAGACAGAGTAATTAGAGATCCTTTCTCCCATAAACAGATGGATAACCGTTCCTCCGGTATATTTCCTTTGCAGCTCTTCTTGATGATCTAAAGCTTCGAATAAGTCATCTGTATATCCAGCAGGTAGTTGTGAAGAGTTTGTATAGTATGGAGCATCTCGCGATCCTGCCTGAATTATATTTGGATACCTCTTTGCATCCTCTCTTGCGAATCTATACATACAACCTTCAGCCGGTGTTGCCTCTAGGTTATAAAGATGTCCGGTATCGACTTGAAACTCAACGAGTTTTGCCCTGATATAATCAAGTATTTTTATAGTCAAATTTTTGCCTTCATCTGATGCTATGTCGTATTCATCATTTGAAAAATTCCTAGCCATCTCGTTCATTCCATTTACGCCTATAGTTGAAAAATGATTTTTGAACGTTCCGAGATACCTTTTAGTAAATGGATATAAGCCACATTCAAGATATCTTGAAACGACTTTCCTTTTGAGTTCCAAACTTGTTTTCGCTACATTTAAGAGATCTCCAAGGTGACTCATTAATCCTAATTCGTCACCCCTATGGAGGTATCCAAGCCTTGCGCAGTTTATCGTAATAACACCGATAGACCCGGTTTGCTCAGCAGAACCAAAGAGGCTATTTCCACGCTTTAAAAGTTCTCTTAGATCAAGTTGCAATCTGCAGCACATGGACCTTATCATATTTGGGCTCAGGTCTGAATTTATAAAATTCTGAAAGTATGGGATACCATATTTGGCAGTCATTTCAAAAAGGATATTTACATTTTCACCATCCCAATCGAAGTCTTTAGTAATGTTATACGTTGGTATCGGAAATGTAAAAACTCTTCCTTTAGCATCTCCTTTTGTCATGACCTCTATATACGCCTTATTTATCATATCCATTTCTTTTTGTAAATCACCATACGTGAAATCAATTTCTTTTCCACCGATAATTGGATGTTCATTTTTCAGATCCTCGGGGCAAACCCAATCAAATGTCAGATTCGTAAACGGAGTTTGGGTCCCCCAGCGTGTTGGAACATTCAAATTGTATATGAACGACTGCATTTCTTGATAAACATGACTGTAATCTAGATTATCTAGTCTTACGAACGGGGCCATATATGTATCGAATGAACTAAATGCCTGAGCCCCAGCCCATTCATTTTGCAAGGTACCCAAAAAGTTAACTACCTGAGAAAAAGCCGTTGATAAATGCCTAGGGGGAGCTGCTTCGGCTTTCCCACCAACTCCATTAAACCCTTCCTGAATGAGAGTTCGAAGAGACCAACCTGCGCAATAACCACACAGCATATCGAGATCATGGATATGCATAAATCCGTTTATGTGAGCTTCCGATATTTTGGATGTGTAAATTCTGTTAAGCCAATAGTTTGCAACAACCTTCCCTGAGAGGTTCAAAATTAGTCCACCTAGAGAATAACCAAGATTAGCGTTAGCCTTAACTCTCCAATCGAGTTGCTCTATATATTCATCAACAGTTGCAACAGCATTAACAAACGACTGCTGTTCAGTACGCAGCTTCGCATGTTGTTCTCTGTAGAGGATATATGCCTTCGCAGTTTTCAGATGATTATTTTCTATCAAAACTTCTTCAACGATATCTTGGATTGCTTCGATAGTTGGAGCAGATTTTGAGTACTGCTTCATTAATTTTACAACAACACTATGTGCCAAAAATCTAGATTCCGATATACCAAACGCCTCTGTTTCAATCGCAGCCCCTGCTATTGCATTTGCAATTTTTTCTATTTCGAACGGAGCAAATGTTCCATCCCTTTTTATAACAAATTTAAGCACCTTGTTTTCCATGTTAACTTCCTTCTTTTCCTAGCTTTTTGTTTATTAAATTAATTGTATTTTTCACGCCATAGAGGGATATGAACGATCCCATTTTCGGTCCGCTTTCTGCCCCAAATAGGACACTATACAACGTTACGAACCAATCACGTATCTCGTTGGAATAAAACTTTTTTCCTGATTCAAAGATAGCGTTTTGAAAATCAGTAGAGCTCGAAATATCATCCATCTTTTCAAGTTCATTTACTAGATGCTTTAAAGCGTTCATTTGCAATTCTGTTGGAATTACTGAGACTCTAGTATTCGCGATAAAGTCATTATAATAACGTACCGCAAATTTTGCCATTTCACTCATGAAGTTCAGAGATTCTTTGGTAGTTACTGACGAATACTTTTTTATAAACCGCATTAGGATTTCTTCATCGGATGTACTACATGCCTGCACTAAATTTAAGATCATAGAAAATTTTGGAACATCTCCATAATCTGGTGGATTACCATTGTGAATATGATACACGGGATTATCAAGCCTCCTATCGTCATCTTCCATCTGAAATTTTGTGATAGATTCCAGATAGTCATCCATTGCATTTGGGATAACGTCGAAATACAACCTCTTCGCTCTTTTAGGAGATTGGAACATATAATAGGCCAAACTTTCCGATGGAGCATATGCCAGCCACTCATCCATTGAAATTCCATTCCCTTTAGACTTCGAAATTTTTTTGCCATCATCGTCTAAGAATAGCTCATACGTTAAATTCTCAGGAGGAAGCCCACCGATTGCTTTGCATATTCTGGAAGACAATTTAAATGAATCTATTAAATCTTTGCCATTCATTTCATAATCTACTCCAAATGCCGCCCATCGCATCCCCCAATCTGCTTTCCATTGAAGCTTACAGTTACCATCCAACACAGAAATTTCTTCACGAGCTCCAGTCTCTGGGTCTTTATAGACTATCGATTTGCTTGGTATATTTACTTCTTCAATTGGCACCTGGAGCACTTTTCCTGTCCTTTTACAGATAGGCAAAAATGGGCTATAAGTTTTCTGCCTCTCTTCTCTGAGTGATGGAAGCATTATGTCCATAACATCATTGAAGTGTTCTAAGAGTTTAAAAAGATGATCGTTGAATACACCAGTCTTATACATCTCCGTTGAACTTTTAAATTCATATTCAAATCCAAACGAATCAAGAAATCTTCGAAGCATTGAATTGTTGTGGTGAGCAAAGCTCAGATATTCACCAAACGGATCTGGAACATTCGTCAAAGGCATATCCAAATGTTTAGTCAAAAGCTCCTGGTTCGGGACATTTGATGGAACCTTTCGGAGACCGTCCATATCGTCGGAAAATACTATAATTTTTGATGGTATGTTAGACATCTTTTTGAAGGCATTCATTATGAACGTTGTCCTTAGGACTTCTCCGAAGGTACCTATATGCGGAAGCCCGGATGGCCCATAGCCCGTTTCTAAAATAACTTCGCTTTTCCCAATTTTCTCAATTCTTAGAAGTAGCTTTTTCGCTTCCCCAAAAGGCCAGGACCTTGCATCTTGTACCCTATTTATTAGTAACATTTGTGACTGGTTCTTATCGCTGTGCAGAGGTGATTATATCACTTTTTTTGCCAATGTAGGCTATCACAAAACAACCCATGTAATTTTTTTCATTGGACTAAAATAACCAAAATTAGTAGAATTAACTGCACTTGTGATGCTGCAGAGAGATGCTGAAGTAGCTCAGCTGGTAGAGCAACTGATTCGTAATCAGTAGGTCGGGGGTTCGATCCCTCTTCCCAGCATTGTTGCGTTGTTTGGCTTTTGTTTGTTGTAGGAAGGAATGCAGTGTTCGCGGTGTTTAGAGTTGGCAGTGATGATTTTTGTTGAAGGTAAGTATTTGCCACTTATAAAGCTAGTAGGATCCAGAGTGGAGGAAGATTAGATGGACACGAAAAGTCAATTTAGAGTGGGAGAGTTTGTGGTGTACCCCGCCCATGGTGTTGGCAGGTTGGTAGATGTTGAGGATCATGAAGTTGGCAACACTAGCGTTAGTTTGTATGTTATTGATTTCGAACGCGATCACATGACACTCAGGCTTCCTGTCGAAAAGGCTGAGTCCGCAGGGTTGCGCAAGATTGCAGACAGGGACGAGATGCTTTCTGCTCTTCAAACACTTTCTGTCAAAACGAAAAAAAAGAAAGCAATGTGGAGTCGGCGCGCGCAGGAATATGAGGCGAAGATTAATTCGGGGACAATAAGGGGGCTGGCTGATGTGATTCGCGAACT
>JAITPA010000017.1 GCA_031289695.1 Holosporales bacterium | reverse complement strand
GGATCTAACTCCTCCGCTCGATATTATTATCCCCTTCTTTTTTAGTTCATTTGATGCTCGAAGTTGGCCAAATGCAGGGTTTTCAAGGGCTATCTCAACGGCTGCTCTCTCGACTCGGTTCCTCAAAATAGGCTTCCTCCACTCCTTTTTCATAGAGTTCTTTAAATCGGTAGTAACTATCTCGACTGTAACCCATTGCTTTATAGGCGTTTGATACGTTTCCAAGCTGTTTTGCTAACTCCAATAATCCAACCTTTGGTTTTATTATTTTGTTGCAAATTCATAACACTTCTCCTTAGAATTATGGCCTCATTTATCGCAAAACGAACGAACTAATGAAAGCTTCGTTCGTTTTGCTTCTCTAACTATATCACCTTTGTCAGATTAAATCTTAAGTAGTACAGTTGATGCGAATTTGCTAATAGGAATTAGTGTGTATTGCCGATTTGCTCGCTATTGCTGTATTGCAGCTTCAGCCTGCGCAAGAATTGAATTGATCTCTTCGGTATCTGGAGCGCCAGTTGTTAATGGCATAGATACAGCCGCTTCGTTTGTATTAAACTCCACGATGCTACCAACAGACTCCAGAGGTTTCTGTTCGATAGTCATCTCCGGAATCACTGCACTTGGTTGAGTCTCGATCTGGTCTATAAAATCACTTTCGATACCCCCACCTATATACAGAGTTTGTCCCGGATTTTCGGCTTGCCATCTTCCTAATGCATTTCGATATGCCATTTGCAGGGCCATCGCTGCTGGCTTGGTTATCCTCGTTCCTTTTATATTGATGCTTCTAAGTTTGCCGAGACCATTCTGCTCAATACATGCCGCAAGCTTCCGTATGCCAACATCAGTAACCGTAGTTCCAGCAATGTTCAATGCAAACATATTCGGGAGTAATGAAGAGATAATTGCATCAATAGCATCATCTCCAATACCACCGTTGTACGACACATTCAAGAGTATATCCCTTTCATTATCTCCGAGCTTCGTAGCCAAATTTAGGAGTGTACTAGAATTGATTCCAGTATTCGACAAGTTGATATATATGTTGGGAGAATTCGTTCCGTATGAATTGGTTTCGTTAAGCTTTGCTAATATTGCAGCTACTGCCGCGTCACCATTTGTTTGAAAGTCACTAACACTACCGAAATCCAAGACTGGAATCCGCTTATTGTTACACTCGTCAACAGCCTCTTTGCTTGCTCGTCCGTTTTTTCCCTGCATCCACGGCCGCTTTATTGTTTGTCGTCCACCCATTTTCCCAATTACTACACCACTGGACAATGGCACCTGACTATCTACCTCACTACAGATCGCTTCGTGGCCGATTATAAAAGGATTTATCAAACATACAACACATTTAATGCTTATACGCATCTTGATTTACCAACCCTCATTTACATACCTCATGTATTCATTGTATCGCAATATTATTAATAATTTGTTAAATGATAAATCTACTCTATTACTATCTATCGAAAAAATACAAAAAGGAAGTAAGTATCTCGCGATATCTCCCTTATTTGAAGCAATCTATTACTTTTTTTCCTTCTTCCCCAATCTCTCTCAATGCACTCGCTAGTCGTGGCAGTTCTGTGAAATCGAGACACTGCTCTATTTTCTCTCGTACTTCATTATTGACTGGATGTTCAACATCAGGTTGTCCAGGAGCAACTATCACTGGACGTTGGCCATTTAAGTCTAGATCAAACGAGTATCCCCAATATTGCATCATACGCCTTAGGCCTATCAGAATATTCGGTACTCTTTCGTATCTTATCTCTCTCATCAACTCTGACAAACAGTTCATTGGCGTAGCCTGAAAGGTCTTTATGTCTTTGATACATATCTCCATTTGCCCTTCCTGCCATTCTCCAGGGGTTAGGCACCGATCCTGCCTTTTATCACTATCTGAAAACTCATATTGCAGCCACTTATCGTCCGTAAAGGCTACACTAAGTATGCCATCTCTATCCGGAAGTATTTCTAGCCCTTTCTTCTTTCGACGTTCCGCAAATGCTATTTGGCTACTCATTATCCCCTCATGGAGTTCAATTATCTCGTCGTTTTGGACAGCGATCTCTACTGCTGCGCGAGCTATTGCACTCGTCACAGCTGAAATTCCGGCTGGAATTTCACATTGTCCCAGGCGACCACCATTCGAATATTCGCCTTTGACTGTTATTTCCGGAAATGGTCTTTTCAGCCGTTCCGTTATTACCTTCTTATATAAGAGTTCTCCGATATTTAGCGCTTTGCCCAGAGGCCATTGATCAATCCCTGCCATCAGAAGGGCGTATTGCAGATTCACTCCCCCCATCCATCGCATTCTTCACCATCCCGGTTAGCTGATTCATGTGAATTGCCCCGTTCTGAGGGACACCGCCATCTTCCGTTTCGTGGACTTTCCTGATGATCACTCCGCCTCGGAGGGCGCCAAATAAAGTTACAAGAATCCTCGCTTCATTGGAGAACTCTTTGCTCATCACAATCTCAGCTATGCTTGCATTTCCGCCAAGCCTTGCCCTTATGACATCAATCTCACTATGGACTCTTGCGATCATTTTTTCGTCCTTACATTGCAGCATATACTCATTTTCGCTATGCAAAGTGATGTCACTGTATTTTCCAGCCTCTGCTATTTGAATGCATATTCCAAAGATCAGATAAACAATTGATAGTATTCTTACGCCCATAATTACCGATGTCCCTTTTTGTTTCCTGTACAAGTGTATTGTATTACAAATTACGTTACATTGAAAGATCTATCTTAAATGTAATGCACGCGGACAGATGACTCTTTCTGTTATCCGAGTTATCGTGTACAATGGATCCTGTTGTTGTATATTCGCGATAAGAAATGACGAAGGATTATTATTCGATATTGGGTGTGAGTAAATCATCCACCAAGGATGATCTGAAGAAGGCATATCGCACGTTGGCAGTCAAATATCATCCAGACAAAAACCCAGGAAATAAACAAGCCGAGGAGCAGTTTAAGGAAATCAACGAAGCCTACGAAGTTTTGAAAGATGATCAGAAAAGAGCGGCATACGATCGCTATGGAAGCGATGGATCTCAAAACGGAGGGTTTGGTCGAGGAGATGGTGGACATAATAGTGGTTTTGATTTCTCAGGTGGTTTTTCAAGTTTTTCGGATATTTTTGAAGAGATGTTTGGATCGACTTTTTCGCCTGGAGGTGCCAAGACGGACCATCAAAGTCAACCTGGATCTGATATAAGATACGATATTTCGATTTCACTTGAGGAAGCGTATAAAGGAGTCAAGACCCAAGTACGATTCATGACATTTGTAAAGTGCCAGGTTTGTGGCGGAACTGGAAGCGAAGGAAACAAAAAACCGGCCCCATGCCAGACGTGCGGTGGGCGAGGGAGCGTCCGTTATAATCACGGGTTCATTACGATTGAGAAACCATGTCAAGCTTGCGGGGGTAGTGGAAGCGTTCTATCGGATCCTTGCAAGAAATGTTCCGGTAGTGGCCGCGTTAAAGGAGAAAAGAATCTTGAGGTTAATATCCCGGCTGGTGTTGCGACAGGTAGCAAAATTCGAATAGTAGGGGAGGGGGAGGCCGGATTCAAAGGCGCTCAGGTTGGGAGTTTATATGTCTTTGTCAACGTGATGCCCCACAAAGTGTTCGAGCGTCGGGATAGCGATTTATTTTGTGTAGTTCCTGTTTCGATGGTCAAGGCCGCTCTCGGAGGAGAAATCGAAGTTCCTGATTTAGGCGGTGAAAGTTGTGTAATAAAAATACCGAGTGGAACCCAGTCAAACACTCAGTTCAGAGCTAGAGGTCATGGAATGTCGGTCGTTAATTCGTCGAGAAAAGGGGACTTGGTCGTCGAGGTGGTTGTCGAAACACCGGTTGCTCTGTCCAAAAGGCAGAAGGAGATTCTTGAACAATTTGCCAATGAGAAGGATGATAAAACAAATAGTCCGAATTCATTTGAATTTTTTAAGAAGCTCAAAGATCTGTTTGCTTAACTTTTGGTGAAACGATCGATATTAAAGTAGCTATATAATCGCCAAAAGCAATAAAGCCACGATATTTATTATTTTTATCATCGGGTTAATTGCTGGACCTGCCGTGTCCTTATACGGATCACCAACTGTATCGCCAGTAACCGACGCTTTATGAGCTTCCGATCCCTTCCCACCGAAGTTACCATCTTCTATATACTTCTTCGCATTATCCCAAGCCCCTCCACCAGATGTCATTGAAATAGCCACGAAAAGACCCGAAACTATCGTTCCTATTAAAGTCGCTCCCAATGCTGAAAAAGCGGCAGATTGTCCAGCTATAGCATTGATGACAAAATACACAACGATTGGCGCTAAGATTGGAAGTATCGATGGCACTATCATTTCTCTTATTGCTGACTTTGTCAGAAGATCCACTGCCATCTTATAATCAGGCTTTGTTTCTCCAGTCATGATTCCCTTAATTTCATTGAATTGTCGACGAACCTCTACAACGACTTCTGCCCCAGCTCTTCCGACTGCCTTCATGCCAAATGACCCAAATAAATACGGTAACATAGCTCCTATTAGTAGACCAACTAAGACGTACGGACTTTGCAAACTAAAATCAACAGATAGCATGGGAAAATAATGCGCCAGGTCCTCAACATACGTCGCAAATAGAACAAGAGCGGCAAGCCCAGCCGAACCTATCGCATATCCCTTTGTAACTGCCTTCGTGGTATTCCCAACGGCATCTAATGCATCAGTTATAACTCTAACTTCACTTGGCAATTCGGCCATTTCTGCGATACCTCCGGCGTTGTCGGTTACAGGACCATATGCATCCAAAGCGACTATAATCCCAGCAAACGCCAGCATCGTTGTCGCAGATATTGCAATTCCAAAAAGTCCAGCACATATGTATGAACAAACAATCCCCACGCAAATAATGAGCGTTGGAACGGCCGTCGATTCCATCGACACAGCCAACCCCTGGATTATATTCGTTGCGTGACCAGTCTCAGAAGCCTTTGCAATACTTTTCACAGGCCTATAAGAAGTCGACGTGTAGAACTCCGTGATCCACACTAAAAGACCTGTCACAACAACTCCAACAACGCAGCACTGCAACAAATTCGCTGGGGTAAACGTCATACCAGAGGACAGTGATATTTCTGAATCAAGATCTTTAAACATAACTTTCGTTATCACGTATATAAATATCATTGAGAATACCCCAGAGGCAATTAATCCTTTATATAAAGCTTTCATTACTTTTTTTGAAGAATCAAGCTTAACGAAAAACGTTCCAAGAATTGATCCTATAATACAGACAGCGCTTATCGCCAGAGGAAACATCATCATCAAGGTTTTTGATTCCCCTGAAAAATGTATGCTGGCCAACACCATTGACGCAACTATGGTGACGGCATATGTCTCGAACAAGTCGGCAGCCATGCCAGCGCAGTCTCCAACGTTGTCTCCAACATTATCGGCAATAACCGCCGGATTCCTTGGGTCATCCTCTGGAATGTTGGATTCAACTTTTCCGACTAAATCTGCTCCTACATCGGCTCCTTTAGTAAATATTCCGCCGCCAAGTCTTGCGAAAATCGAAATGAGAGATGCGCCAAAACTCAAGGCCACAAGAGACTCTGTTATGAGTCTTGACTCAATATCGAACGATGTCAGCGCAAAGTAATAACAAGCGACTCCAAGCAATCCTGCCCCAACGACAAGAAGACCAGTAATCGATCCAGAATCAAAGGCAACGGCAAGGGCCTTCGCCATCGAAACTCTTGCTGCCTCCGCAGTCCTAACGTTTGCCCTCACCGAGATATTCATCCCAACATATCCGGCGGCACCAGAAAGTACTGCGCCAATGACAAATCCCATCGCTACGTAGGTGGATAAAAATATCGCAAGAAGAATTACGACAAACACTCCAACTACAGCAATAGTTGAATATTGTCTATTCAGGTATGCCTTAGCTCCCACTTGTATAGCCTTCGCTATTTCAAGCATTTTTTCGTTTCCACAAGGAAGCTTAAAGACAGCCCCGATTTTAAATATAGCAAAAACAATTGCGGCAACCCCGCACGAAATAACTCCAAAATTCAACCACTCTAACATTGAAAAACCTCAAGAACATTAAACTCTCATAAAGCCCAAACCATTTTACTAAAGATCACAATTAGATTAAAGTGCTGATTAGCGTTTTTCGATATGTTGTTGTGTATGGCTAAAAGCGCCAGTCCTTTATCTTCGTGTTTTGTTTTCGCCTCTGCAGGCTCAGGAAAGACCAAAACTCTTGTAGATCGCTACGTAAAATCCCTGTTTTTCGGGATCAAATCTAGTGAAATTTTATGTATAACGTTTACGAACGCTGCGGTATTTGAGATGCAATCGAGGATCTCAAAACTTTTAGAAAATCTATACAAAAATACCAATGGATTCACAGAAACCTATCTGAAGCAAACAATTGGATTAACGCAAATTTCCGATCCAGACATAAAAACTGCCGAGTCATTATTTTTTAATTTTCAAGATACTATCCACAATTCCAAGATATTAACAATCCATTCTTTTTGTCAACAGCTCCTCACACAATTTCCGTTTGAAGCGGGGATCTGCCCAAACTTTGAAATCATTGATAAATCAGATTCTTTGGAGTTAATTGAGTGTGGGCGAAAAAAAATATTGACGTCTCTAGCGAACGATGAGATCCTACTGAGAGATTTAACAGAGGTGATGTCGATCTATCAGTTCGAGGACCTCGTAAATCTGATCCAGCCACAGTGTTCGAGTTTTGAGCGATTCTTTGATTTGCATGCAGATCTAGATGAATATAGATGTATTCTGGAAACGCGATTCTCTCAATTTTCTCAATCAAAGGCTGTAAAATCAAAAGAAAAATTTATTAGAAAAACTTGTTTATTTTTAAGGATAGCGAAAATGATTATTAATGAATATAAAAATATTAAAGTATCAAAAAATGTTTTGGACTTTGCCGATGTACTAACAAAAACAGAATACTTGTTCACTAAGAGTTATGCCAAAGATTTTGTGATGTCTAAAATCTGTTCGAAAATTAAATCGATAATGATAGACGAAGCGCAAGATCTCAGCGACATTCAGTGGCGACTGATTTCACTCTTTGCAAGTGATATGTTTTCAGACCCTCATAATGACAAAACAATTTTTGTAGTTGGCGATATTAAGCAATCAATTTATAGATTTCAAGGGGCAAACTATAAGCTATTTTCTGAATTCTATCAAAATTGCAAAGATGCTTTTGCAAAACTAGGAAAACAGCTACAAACCGTTTATCTGAATACAAATTATAGATCTACTCCAGAAATATTAAATTATGTCGATAAAGTCTTTGATGAAAGTCTTGCAAAGGAGGCATTTGATGAAGAAATAATTTCGTATAAACAACATGTTCCTTATAGAACAGAAGCGCGAGGAATCGTCGAAATCGTTCAGGAAGATCAGCCAGAACGAATGGCAAAATTCGTGAAAGATCATATGACGAATGATACTCTGATATTGACGAGGAGCAGAAATACGATAGCCGAGCAACTAGTTGATGAATTAACAAAAATTGGGATTGAAGTTGCAACCTCAGATAACAAGCCACTCAAGGAATATCGTCTAATAAAAGACATCCTTGCGGTTGCCGATATTTGCATCGATAATAATAACGATTATGCAGTTGTCACGTTTCTGAAAAGCAAATATGTATTCGAAAATCCACTGACAAACAAAGGTTTATTGCCGTTGTGTTACAATAGGACTACGTCCGTGTTTCAAAATTTAAGAAGGCTCTATCCAGAAAAATACGTGATTCTGCGAGAGATAACAGGGTATTATTGCGAAAACAATTTGGTTGAATTTTTTTACGACATCACGACGTTTATCAGATGTACCTCTCAGAAGGATAAGAACATGATTTGCTCGTTCCTCAGTGAAGTAAAGAGATTTTCAAATAAGTTTTCGGATGATATTTCGGAGTTTTTGAAAACATTTAAAAAACAAAATAAACAAGTTTCTGACAATTGGTTTACGAGTAATAAAATTAGATTATCTACAATTCATGGCAGCAAAGGCCTCGAGGCAGAAACTGTTTTTCTAATAGATTTCAAAGAGGAAGCCAATAAGAAGAAACTCACTACCGTTTTTATAGATGACATGTTTCTCGTGAAACATTCGCAAAAAGAACAATTTGAAGAGATTAAAAATATTATAGAAAAAGAATATATTGAGGAAAAAAAGGAACTAATAAGACTAAAATACGTCGCATTAACAAGGCCGAAAAACTATCTGTATATTTTGAAAACATTTTGATATTCTAACTAGTCACGTGTAGAAATTGTTTCGTTCGGATAGCTATAATTAAGCACAATACGACATCTTTCTTCCAACATGTCGAGATCGATAGAGTCGTTCGACAGGAGATTGACATCTCGCTTTCTCTCATCTAGTTCAACTTTTATGGAATTTAGTTTCCTGCTTTGCCTCACAAGCTGTTTCCTTATTTCTACGTAAGAAAACATGCCATTCCTCCCGCTAAACGCGTGATAGAGAAGATAGACGAAAACGAGGGCAAAAGGAAACACCTTTAAAACAAGGCTAGCATTATCAGAAAATTTCGAAGATAAATTCATACAAAAAAACACCCGGAAACCACTTGACTACAAAGGCATCCGGGCATCGAAACTTACTGATTTAAGCTTGTTTCTGTGCGACGGTTCTTTGCATGAGCCGCCTCTGTCGTCCCGGTATCAACGAGTCTTTCTTTGCCGTATGACACAGTTGTAACTCTATCGCTTCCAACTCCGTTATCGACTAGCTCCTTTGCGGTGGCATCGGCCCTCTTTTGGCCGAGAGCCATGTTGTACTCACTCGTGCCCCTGGAGTCTGTGTTACCAGCAACCGTTACCTTTGTTGCTGTGTATGTTTTAAGCCAATCTGCCTGGCTAACCACACGTTGCTTCGCAGCTTGCGAGAGTGCCGCCTTATCGAAATCGAAATACACCGTGTGCGGTACATTCGCGTTGAAATCCTCGGCAGAGCCAGAAGTCGAACTTCCGCTATCCACTCCGCATGGGCAAGTACAAGCGGCCAACATAACAGCCACCGACGCAAATGTCGCTAATAAAATCTTTCTGTCCATAATCCTATCCATCCTTTTTGAAAAAAACAAAAAACTAAGCCTATATACTCTAGTGTATCAGACTATCACAACGGGTTCCAACATGAATAAGTACAATTGTGAAGAATTTTTTAGATGTTTTTATGAAAGTGTGACATATAAGACACATTTTTCAGCAAAAAGCAATTTTGCGAAATTTTTTGATAAAATCTATCATTGTAGTTGTCGTTTTTTGCATATTGTTATAAATTTGGAACATTAATATTTATGAGCTCAATATACATTCATTGGCCTTTTTGCATATCAAAATGCAATTATTGCAACTTTAACAGTGTGCCATGTGCCGGCAATAAAATGGATTTTCGCGAGTGGCTTAACTTATACAGGCGCACTCTTCTGGCATTTGGAAACAGGTATTACCGTGGAGATCTAGTGACCAGTGTATATTTCGGAGGAGGAACCCCATCTCTGTTACCTTCTTCCTTTGTAAATAATCTTCTAGATGAGATACAGAAATTGTTTAACCTGTCGGAAAATGCTGAAATTACATTGGAAGCAAATCCTGATGCAATAAATCCATCGAAGGCAAAAGAATTCAAAAAATCCGGCATTAATAGGCTGTCAATCGGGGTACAATCAATCATTGATTCAGACCTAATGATGCTGGGAAGAACCCATGGCTCGCATAGTGCGAAGGAGTGTGTTTTTGAAATGGCACAGATTTTTAACAACATCTCGATTGATCTAATTTATAACAGACCAGGACAGAAAGTTGAAGATTGGGAAGAAGAATTAATTGAAGTATTAAGTTTTCCGATTGATCACATATCGCTCTATGAGTTGATCATCGAAGATAGAACACCAATGAAAACGATGATAGACAACGGAATTCTACCAGCTCCCGACAATTCGAGTGAGTTTTTTGAGAGGACATTAGAAATTACGCAAAATGCAGGTTTTACAATGTATGAGGTTTCAAATTTCGTAAGGACAACTCTCGGGGAGGGGGCGAAAATTTTAGATAATTTTTATGTATCTCGTCACGAGATACATAAAAATTATCTAAAATTTTCGCCCCCTCCCTCAAAAGTTAGCCAACATAATCTATCGTACTGGCAGTACTTAGACTATTTCGGAATAGGTCCTGGGGCACACTCCAGGGTTACACTACAAAACGGCAAAAAGCTTGCAATAATGCAGACTAAAAACAATTTTGAAATTGAATATCTCTCAAGAGAAGATAAATTCAAGGAACGACTCCTCATGGGGTTGAGATCAAACATCTGCGGAGTCAATCTGTTCGACATCGATGATGATATCAAATTGAGATTCAACATAAAAAATAAGTTGGAAAAACTCTTGAAGAATGAGTATATTGTAATGTATGGAGATAGAGTGGTTCTTACTTATACTGGGATTTTGAGATTGAACCTCATAATTCGGTATCTGGCTGATTCTGGAGTAATATGAAAGTCTTAATAAGTAATGATGATGGAATAGGGGCCGCCGGCATTTGTGTCCTAGAGGAAATAGCCTCAAAATTTTTTGATGATGTTTTCGTTGTTGCTCCTGATTCGAATATGAGTGGAGCAGGACATTCCCTAACTTTAAAGTCGCCACTCCGTCTGAACGAACTGGATGAAAAACACTTTTCAGTTGATGGAACTCCGACGGATAGCGTTGTCATAGCCCTTCGTCACGTACTCAAGGAAAAACCGGATTTTGCGTTCTCTGGAATTAATACTGATTCAAATCTGGCGGAGGATGTAACATACTCAGGCACAGTTTCTGCGGCAATGGAGGCATGTCTCTTCGAAGTTCCCGCCATAGCATTCAGTCAAAAAATCAACAGAGATGGTTCGGTAAACTGGGATATTGCCAGAACGTATACCCCGATCGTTTTGAAACTAATTATCGAAAGATACAAATTTCCAAGTGGTGTTTTTCTAAATGTTAATTTTCCATCCGGGAATGTGAGTGATGTCAAGGGAATTCGAATAACCTCTCAGGGAACCCGCGTCATAGAGGATCACGTAATTCAGTCAGTTGATCCAAGGGGCAACCCATATTTTTGGATAGGGCCGGCTGATTATAGAAACAGAGATGACAATAAAGATATCGATACAGACCTCGGAGCAATTCATGGTGGGTACGTTTCTATAACGCCAATCTCCCTCGATATGACCGACAGAGATCAGCTGAAGATCCTCGGAGAGATTTTTGAATGAAATTATCGGCGTTACTGTTTTCGATTTTACTTCTGAGCGGGTGTTCCAGTGGGGATAAGGAACCGCCAGAAATAGTCCGGGTCCAGCGGGTTGAACCATATCACATCGTCAGCGAGGGTGATACAGTCGAATCGGTCTCCAAAAGATATGGAATGACAAGAGCTGATGTCATCAAACTCAATAGCCTGGAACCACCGTATCAGCTGTATCATGGGCAAAGACTTATCGTAAATGTAAAGGCGAGTGCTCTAATCGAATTACCCCCAGAATTGCCCCAAGAATCAGACGAAACACGGCTACCGCAAGAAGATATCACGATTGATGATATTCCGCAGCGGGAGCCAGTTGCAAGTCTACCCACTCCAGCCTTTGATTATGTGTGGCCAATCGACGGAGGAGCCCAGAAGGTTTCACAGCATTTTGGCGATAACGATGAAGATGGAGGGGTTATATTCGATGCCTCCGCAGGGACACCAGTCAAATCAATAGCCGACGGAACGGTAATGATAGCCGGAACACCAAAGGGAGATGCCGCAGCCTATGGCACTACCGTAGTCATAAAGCATGTATCTAAAAAAACTATGTCAATTTATGCGATGTTACAAGAAACAGGAGTCACCGTTGGCCAGAGGGTTAAGCAGGGGGATATCATCGGAAAGGTTGGGAGAAGCGGAACAATCGCGAAGAAGCCACAGCTTTATTTTGAAATTAGCGACCTGTCAGGGAATGGGCGAAAAGCCGTAAATCCAGAAAAACTTCTTTCTAAATAAATTGAAGTTTGTTACAATACCAGGTGTCTCTTTGTTTCATACGTGATTTGTATGTTATTCTTCATTAGTACGGCCCTTGCAGAAGGGACTGCATCGAAATCTGGTAATTGGATGTCATTCCTTCCGATGGTTGCATTCGTTGCTATTTTGTATTTTCTTTTAATACGCCCGCAGCAGAAAAGGCAAAAGCAACATCTTGCGCTTGTTGCTTCAGTAAAAAAGGGGGATAAGGTTATAACAAACAGCGGTATCATAGCAACGGTATCTAAAATCCCAAATGAGCAAGAAGTTGTTTTGGAAATAGCCGATGGCGTACACTGTAAGTTCGTTAAATCGACGATAGCCAGTGTTTTACAAGAAACCCCAGCCGAAAAGTAGCTATGTTTGCGATTTCGAAGTTCAAAGTTACATATACAATAGCGATCTGCTTGCTTGGATTGCTTTTCGCTCTGCCATCTTTTGTCAATCAACAAATTTTCGATAGATTACCAGAGTTTTTGCAACATACAGTAAATTTAGGGTTGGAGCTTCGTGGTGGATCACACATCCAGCTTGAGGTAGACCTTAAAACAGTCGAAAAGGAACGCCAGGAAAGCATCGTTGATGAGGCAAGGAAGGAACTTAGAAAGCAGAACATAAAGTATAACAAGATTAGCGTTCTATCGGTTAATAATGGCTCGTCAATTGTTGTGTCACTGAAAAATCAGGAGGATACACAAGCCGTCAGCAAAATACTTTTAAAAGTGGAAAAAGAATTGGTGATCACAGTTAATGGCAACGAAGTTAATGCCGTTATATCAGAATCTTTTATGGATGAATTCGCAAGGAGAGTAGTCGGAGAATCGATCGAGGTTATACGACACAGAATAGATGAATCTGGAACGAAAGAGCCGACCATTTTAAGGCAAGGTAGGGATAGGATAGTTGTTCAACTACCTGGAGTCGAAGATCCCGGAGAAGTAAAGAGACTTTTAGGCAAAACTGCTCTTTTGACGTTCCATGCAGTCGATGAAGAGATGGAGTCGATTCCTTCCAAGGAAGGCGAGAAAGTTAATTTGCCATCGAAGCCGGGAGTTATGTACCTCCCTGAATCGAGGAGCAAGGGAGTTACAGTTTATGTCCCAGTTAAAAAACAGCATGCGTTGACCGGAAAATCTGTCGTGGACGCTCAGGTTTCAATGGATGGAAGGATGGGTCTTCCGGCTGTTTCGATCAAATTTGATTCAATTGATGGTACGAGGAAAATGGCAGAACTATCCGCAAAGTACCTTCATAAGCAGTTCGCTATGGTGTTAGATGGAGTCGTCCTAAGTGCCCCGGTATTTCAGGCAGTGCTAAACGATGGAAATGCTCAAATTACCGGAAATTTCACAATAGAGGAAGCAACTCAATTGGCTCTTCTGTTGCGAGCTGGATCTTTACCGGCTCCGCTTAACGTGGTCGAGGAGAGGAACGTTGGGCCAAGCCTCGGCGCTGATTCTATAACTTCCGGTAAAAATGCCACTATTTGTGCATTCATTCTGGTTGCATTCTTCATGATTGCGTCATACGGGAAATTTGGTGGATTTGCGGTTGCTTCTTTGTTTACAAACATAATGCTCCTTTTCGCCTTTCTGACCCTTTTAGGAGCCACATTGACGCTTCCAGGTATTGCTGGAATAACCCTTACAATTGGGATGGCTGTTGACTCAAACGTTTTGATTTATGAACGTATAAGAGAAGAAATTAGGCAAGGTATCAGATCGGCAATGGCTGTCGCTCAGGGATACAAAATGGCAATGATAACTATCCTCGATTCCAATATAACAACGATAGTTGGAGCAATAGTTCTTTATGAATTTGGCTCTGGGCCTATTAGAGGGTTTGCAGTCACTTTAGCACTTGGTTCAATCATTTCTTTATTCACAACATTTTCCCTTACAAAACTTATGATTGCTCTTTGGATGAGACGGCATAAGGGAAAAGAATTTGTTATTTGAGGAGCGGTAGAGATATGTTTCGGTTACATCTAATTCCACATGGAACTAAGTTCGATATAGTTGGGAAGAGTAAGTATATGTTGTCACTTGCTGCAATTATCGTTATGATATGCTTTGCTTTTATAGCTTTCAAAGGATTGAACTATAGCATTGATTTCAAAGGTGGTTATATCTTCGAAATCAGAATGCCAAACGAACCAGATGTAGAAGGCTTGCGAGACAAGCTAGGATCGCTTGGACTTGGAGAGGTTTCGATTCAGCAGTTTGGAGCCAAAGAGGATCTGATGGTACGGCTCGGAAAATCTGAAGAAGGGAAAGAACAGGAGGTTGCGATTCAGAAAGTAAAGGATACACTTGGTGAAGGAGTTGTATACAAGAAGGTCGAGACGGTTGGTCCTAAGGTCGGAAGCGAGTTGGTTATGAACGCAATAAAGGCGGTTGCGTTCGCTCTTATTGCTATGCTGACGTACATAGTCATAAGGTTTGAGTGGCAGTTCGGAATATGTGCGATAGCGGCACTTCTTCATGATTGCGCCATTATATTCGGTATGTTTTCGGTATTTCCACTTGAGTTTTCAGAGACGTCAATTACTGCAGTGCTTTTGACGGCTAGTTATTCGATTAATGATACTGTTGTTATTTTTGATAGGATTAGAGAGACTCTTAGGAAGTATCACAAAATGGAAATGAGGGATCTTATAAATCTTAGTTTGAATGAGACGTTATCGAGGACGACTCTGACGGCGACGACAACTCTTCTTGCAGTTCTGTCGTTGTATCTTTTTGGAGGCAAAGTTATTGCTGCATTTGCTCTGCCGATAATGGTTGGCATAGTTGTTGGAACGTTCTCGTCGATATTCGTGGCATCACCTCTTTTGATGTTTTTAAACATTAGAAGAGATAAGTTTGATAAAATCAAAAAGAACTCAAGCGGGACTACAGCTGCGAATATCGGCTGAACTAAAAACGGGAAGTAGCGCAGCCTGGTAGCGCACTATTCTGGGGGGATAGGGGTCGGCGGTTCGAATCCGCTCTTCCCGACCAAATTGTGCTTCTTATTGCCAGGATTGTTTCCACGATTTTTGTTTGACATTTGTTGTCCTAGGACATAGCATTGACGATATGTACGGCCGGGGAGCTTTAAGCAATGAAGTTATTTAGATTAACGGTGGCAGTTGTTGCCGCTGTGTGCAGTTCTGTGGGCTGTATAGCCTCAGAAACAGAGGATATATTTGATCAGGGAGCGGCAATTCCTACGACTATGGAAGCAAATGCAGCAGCTGTCGAGGAACTTTTACGATATTTTCCAGAAGCGCGGCAGGCGATGGCTGATCAGCTAATTTGGATAGCCGATAAACAAGCTGAAGCCACGAGACTCGGTCTCAAAATTGAGGTTCAGTCAACGTTGTTTCCGAATGAGAACAAGATAGAATTTGGATGGTGTGTCTCTCTTCCTAACGGCGAAATCGGAGATGGTGTATTTACGCTATTTGATCTGGACTATCCAAATGTAGAAACGATCCAGAGATTTTGTTCTGAAGGACGAACAGTTATAAGTGATTCACTGAGAGGACTCACCAATTTATTCAGGGTGATGCACGATTTTCTTGACAGGAAGATTAGTGGTAATTATGTGCAATTCAGGCGATCTACTGCGCATTACATGGATCCAGTACTAGTTGATAATTTGCCAGAACAAAGAGAGAAAGGAGACTACATGTCTATCGAGGAAGTTTTAGAAAAACTGAAGTTGGAACGAAGCATTTTTGAGTTCCAACGCACTTGATCTGACCTGACAGGCAGCTGGGCGCAAATCGCACGGCGTATTTCCTAACAACACTTGTATCTAGGCAGACACTGTGGGAATAGAACGGCTAAATCTTTCATGGCCTATAGTTTTCCATGGGGTTTGCGCTCATTGAATACTTTTTTGCACTGCTTGCATTTGTACCTCTGACTACCACGCATCGCTTCTAATCATACGCATTTTCTCCTGCAACCTCAGGCCCGTATCCCATATGAAATCCAGAAACGCTAATATCAGCGGTTGTATCCGAGTATATTGTCCAACCCAGAAGCACAGGAGGCAATGAGGATCTACGAGAAGGTGGCGTAACGATTATGGAAACGGGAATGTTTACTTTTCCTCACTATATCCCACCTTTAGTTGCGATATGCATCAACCTCTTTGACTTCCCCGAGCCCTAGATTTCCAAGATAATATGGACCATATTGCACCCTGATGAGTTTATTAACCAATATCCCGAAGTAATTAAAAATTTTCCGAATTTCACGATTTTTTCCCTCGTATAAAACGCATTCTATCCAACAATTTTTACCACCCGCTTTTCTTATTAGATTAACTGACATTGAAGAATATAACGTACCATCAATTTTGATACCAGATCTTAATTGCCCCAGAATCTCATCGGTCAAAAGTCCAAAAATCCTAACCTGATATTTTCTCGACCAGCCAGTCTTTGGAGATTCGGCATATCCAGCAAAATCCCCACTATTCGTGAGGAGGAGGAGTCCTTCTGAATTTATATCGAGCCTACCGACGGAAACAACCCTCTCGTTAACATGTTGCCTGACAACATCAAAGACCGTCTGTCTGCCACTTTGATCCTTGTGAGAAGTAATAATTCCAGTTGGCTTGTTGTAAATCCACACTTTGACTGACTTATCATTTCTGAAGATATATGATTTTCCATCGACGATTATCTCATCACCATTTTTTATTTTCTGTCCAATTGCGGCAGAGGTACCATTGACGTAGACCCTACTTCTTTCGACGAGCTGGTCGGCATCTCTTCTTGAGGCTATTCCCAAAATAGAAATCGCCTTATTTATTCTGACGTTATTTTCCATTACATCTAAGCTTTTCAAAAAAACAAGATATGATTCTAGAACACTTATGCTCTTGGAATCCACCGATGATATTTGGCTTTATTGGTGAATATTCAAAAATCCTGGCGTTATTCACGATAGCTCCACATTTTTGATCATACGCTCCAAAAAATATATCCTTGATCCTAACCCTCTCTAAAAGGGCAGCACAGAAGTTACACGGCTCCAAATTGACATATAGACTTGCATCGTCTAAATATCTCCTATCGGGGTGCCTGTCATAAAAAGCCTCCACCGCGACGAACTCCGCATGATGCCACGGTCGCCCTGTTTCTTCGGATCTGTTCCTTCCGATCGAAACAATATCATCATCGATGGCAATGACGGCAAAAACAGGAACTTCTCTGCCACGCATCCTACCTGCCTCAAAAACCACGAACTCCATAATTTTCTGGGAGTACATATACAAAAACCAGATAACAAGGTGGCGGGAGAGACGGGACTTGAACCCGCGACCTCCGGCGTGACAGGCCGGCGCTCTAACCAACTGAGCTACTCCCCCTACATTCCAGAACAGATATTACCACATTTCATCGAGCACTGTCAACTGGCATACTGGAAGATACAGCGCATGAGTTGTTAGTCGTCAATCTCGGAAATTGCATGAAGCGCAGTTCTGACTTGACTTTAAGATCGAAAACGGATAGTGTAATGTGTACCGGTGCAATTGAAGGCGCGTTAGACGGTGCTCTTGTGGCCTTCGTTTTTTTTAATGGATTTTGCTAATGTCAACAACGCTACAGAGGAAGCAAGAGATTATACGCGATTATGCGGTAAATGAACAAGATGTTGGGTCGTCGGAAGTTCAGGTGGCTGTCCTGACTCAGCGCATCAGAAACTTAACAATCCACTTGGGGATTCACAAAAAAGATTTCCATACTAGGCGGGGGCTTCTTGCCATGGTAGGAAAGCGCCGGAGGCTTTTGGATTATCTAAAAAATATCAGTGAAACCAGATATCAGAGCTTGATAGGCAGGCTAGAGTTGCGAAAATAAAGTGGCGAGCGTACTCATTTTTCCAGGGCAGGGTGTGCAGAAAGTTGGTATGGGTTTGGCCTTCGTCAATGGGTATAGTTCTGGAATGGAGGTGATGAGGGAGATTGAGGAAGCTATATCATTCAAGATTTCGAGATTAATTAATGAAGGGCCAATTGAAGAACTTTCAAAAACTGAAAATGCTCAACTGGCGATTTTCGCAATAAGCGCAATTTGTACCAGGATACTGGAGAGAGAATACGGATACATCATTGAAAAAAAGTGCAAGTATTTGGCGGGACACTCTCTTGGTGAATATGCCGCACTATGTTCGGCGGGTGTTTTTTCGATTACCGATGGAGCAAAGATAGTGAAACGTCGTAGTGAATTGATGGCTAATGTATCTGGAGATGCCGAAGAGAGCTGCATGGTTGCTCTTTTGGGGGTCTGTGCGTCCGACGTGGAAGATACCGTTGCTGCGTATAACGTTGGACGGGATATGTGTGTTATAGCTAATGATAACTCACCATCGGAGGTGGTTATAAGTGGTATAAAACGTACCGTCAAAGAAGTTGTCGAGAAAGTGAAGATATCATTCAATTTACTGAAAGCAATTGAACTAAATACTAGTGGGCCATTCCATAGTCCTCTTATGTGCAAAGCCGCCATCGAATATGATAAATATCTTTTACAAAATTTTAACTGCAATGATTTTAAGGTACCTGTAATAATGAATACAACCGCCAGGCCACTAACAGAGAAGAAATTGGTACACGAACATTTGATTCGGCAAATAACGGATCGGGTTCGTTGGAGAGAGACCGTTGAGCTAATTGTTGACGATCCGGAGATTACGAAAATTGTAGAGGTTGCCCCTGGAAGGACTCTCTCTAAGATGATCAAGAGATCTTATCCAGATGTGGATGTCATTTCTTTGGAAACGGTATCTCAAGTTGAAGAGTTTGTCCAATCGGAGTAGGAATCTGTGTTGTTTTCGTTGAAAGGTTATAATGCATTGATAACTGGAGGAAGTGGAGCGATTGGGAGGTCAACTGCCATTATGATGGCGATGCAAGGAGCAAGGATTGCTATTTCAGGCACAAGGCTAGAAGCTCTTAAAAAGACAGCTGATGATGCGTTAGAGAAGACAGGACAAAAAGCAGAGATATTCGAATGTGATTTAAAAGACAGTAATGAGACGGCTTGTTTGTTCTCTAGGGTTGAAGAAAAACTTGGACAAGTCGATATCCTCGTTAACAATGCAGGGATAGACAAAGATAAACTACTCATGAAGATGACAGAGAATGATTTCGATGAAGTACTTGATATTAACCTTAAAGCTGTTTTTATATTATCGAAAGCAGCGGTTATGGCTATGTCAAAAAGAAGATATGGCAGAATAATCAACATGTCGTCGGTTGTCGGATTTACCGGTAATCCGGGGCAGGTTAATTATTGCGCAAGCAAAGCAGGGCTAGTCGGTATGTCAAAGGCTATAGCGTTGGAATATGCCAGGAGAGGCATAACTGTAAATTGCGTTGCTCCAGGTGCCGTAAAAACGCCTATGATAGATGCATTGAGCGAACAGGCTAGGCAGGTGTTTTTAAGCAAAATTCCTGTTGGCGTGATGGCCAAACCAGAAGATGTTGCGTACGTATGTGCTTTTCTGGCATCGAAGGAATCTGCATATATAACTGGGCAAACAATTCACGTCAATGGCGGAATGTTTTGATATTCCAAATATCCTACCTGTCATACTTTCTAATGAGAAACCCATCGACAAGCTTCGGCTCAAACCAAGTTGATGTTGGAGGTAGCTTTTTTCCGACGCTAACGACATTTAAAAAGTCTGACATTTTTACGTTTGGAACGAAGATAATTACCGAGCAGCTCTGATATAGATCAAAAACTTTTGCCGAATCCTTTGTGGCCAAATTGCCAGGAATAGGAAACACATTTTCGTTATATGAATCAATTTCGAATCCAACTTTGATAATCTCTTTTTTAACTATCTCATGAATTGGTGCGCGACTATTCTCGAGTTGAATAAGTTCATAAATCTTCCCAGATTTGAATACCAACTGAACATTGCCGCCGCACTCCGTATCACAATTTGCATCTAAGATTTTGAAGCTTTTTCCCAAATTATCACGCCACATTGGCGATACCGTTCCAGTTACGACCCTATGGCAACTTCTGAGAAGTATCGAATTCATATCCGTTATAGAAACAATTAACCTAGCCGAAGTTTTCATCGTTGACTCATTGAACATCGCATACCTATGATGCCCATCCGCTATATAAAGTTTCTTGATTGGCGCTAGGCCGTCTCTGATACGCAAGATATCTTTTGGATTCGACACCTGCCAAAGTTTGTAAATTATCCCGTTTATTTCGGTTGTAATATTTGGGTTTGCACTGGTGATACCGAGTATTAATGTTTTAATCGAAATATCACTATCATAAAATGCTAATGCTGGATTTATTTGAAGTTTGTATTTACTGAAGATATTTTTGTAAAAATTTAATTTCTCGATATAGAGCTCCTCGCTCGTTTGAAAAACAGCCAAATCATCATACGCGATTTCTCCAACTATTAACGTAATATCTTTCTTGTCTATACCTACATTTATGATGTAGTAGCCAGGCGTATTGTCGATTTTCGCTATGCCTTTCGCAATTTTGTCATTTATAAACTTCATAAAACTTTCTGTGTTAGGTATTCTATTTGCGGTATACTCTCCATTTAGCAGAGAAAGTTCACCTGAGTTCCACTGCGCTTGATTGAAACGAATTGCTCTAAATGTGTTTAGGCGCATGGAATCTGCCTCCTGTTTTTCAATATTTTTATCTGAATACTCACTCTATATTTCTCCAAACCGTTATTTACTGGTTAATTTCAGCGTTCCATTCCACTCAATTGGTGGATCTTTTATATACATCTCGCATCTATTCATAATTGGAAATATGGCGGACGACTTATGCGGGTATGTCCCTCTGATCTCGCTGTAGATCTTCTTTGCTTCTTTGAATTTCTGCGCCTGATATAGCTCGAACGCCTCTTTGGATTTCGCGCACAAATCTATATACCCGTAATACTCGCTGTTTTCCTGGTCTTTCATCGAACACAATGGCTCATAGATGATTATCCCCTTAGTCTTCCCAACGACTTCGACCTTGTCTATCACTCTAAATAGGATCTTTCCATGAGCGATGCTTTCAACATCTTCGGAGACCAATATCTTCGTCCCATATATTTTGTTTACCCCCTCTAGTCTCGAAGCAACGTTCACCGAGTCTCCGATTGCTGTAAAGCTCAGTCTATCCGGAGATCCAATGTTGCCCACGATAGCATGCCCAGTGTGTAATCCGATTCTCGTAGGAAGTGGTGGTTTTCCCATTGGCTCCCATTTAATTTTCAACTCCTCGAGCACCGTCTGGCAATCTAGCGCCGCATAGCAGGCGTTAACTACCTGATTATCATCCCGGATTGGGGCTCCCCATATTGCCATTATCGAATCACCAATGTATTTATCGATCATGCCGGAGTTATCCATTATGGTTGTTGTTAACTCACTGAAGTATTCTGACATGTGTAATATCAGATACTCAGCTGGGAGGTTTTCCGAGATTGTCGAGAATTTCTCAATGTCAGAAAACAGGATAGTTATCTGCTCAGTTCGTCCACCCAATTCCGGTGTTGTTCCGCTTGTGATCATTTTCCTGACTAGCTCCTTAGGGGCATATTTCGCGAATGTACTAACGCCGACTCTCATTTTCTCTATGGAATTGGCTAAGTCATTAATTTCGAGGATGCTAGATTTCGGTGCATTAGGGACATCATCCAGCTCCATGTTACCGATCGCTCTCGCAGTTCGACATATCTGGCCAATAGGTTTCGAAATTCTCTTCGATAGAAGAAATACCACAACAAACGATAGAAGAAATACGAAGAATGATATGTACAGCATGCTGCTCTGGACACTATCGAACTCCGTCAGAATATCGGATTGCGGAGTTATTAGGAGGAGTGATATACGTTTCTGCGGTAATTGCCGTAGCGACGCTAAATAGGCTTCTCCCTTTACTTCATACATTGTATGCTGCGTCTTGGCCTGAAACAGAATTTTTGCTGCATTCATTAATACAGGATCTTTCGATTCCATTATGCTATATAGGGCTCTGTCTTCCCCGCCTTCACCAACTTGACACAGAACCTCGTTCTTCGCGTTTAGTAAATAGCACCGAGTATTCTCACTGATTTTTACATTTTCCAATATCGGCTTGAAATGTGATAGGGCGAAGTCAATTGCTATATTCCCCACGGTCATCTCGTTCTCATCATACCCGAGCGGCATAGATAGCGTTATACCAGGTAACTTCGATGTAGCGTAGATATACTCATCGCTCCACACCATTCTATGTGCCAACTCAGTTTTGACGTACCAGTCTCTTTTCCTGGGGTCATATGATATCGCTTCCAGTGTCTCGGTGTCTACGTTTCCAAAGTCTTCATTAAGATATTCCCAGGTTTCCTTCCCGTTCCCGCCCTTGCTTCCATGAATTTTCCTCAGCGCATACTTAGCGTATGATGGCAGTGACTTATTTTTCTTTTTCTGATATGTAGATATCCCTTCCAGAGTACGCGCTTGCATATAGGAGCCATCGCTAAGTGCAACGTATATGCTCGTAATAAATGGCATACGTTTAACGCTTTCTAGGAAGAGCCTGTCAAATTTCGCTATATTGCTTACCCTCACGTCTTCCTTTTCGTGTTTATATATCTGGGCTAATATGTTGATTAGATCTTCCAACTCTTCGAAGTATGCATCAATGCTGTTTACTGAGGTTGTTGTTATTCGTTCCGAATAGAAATCTTGCTCGAACTTAAGCACGATTTTTGTATTAGCATAATTGGAGTACAGTATTTCACAGAGTACAGTTAGACATATTAATACAGAAAATACTGCTAAGATATCTATGTATAGTTTTCTTTTCCGTAATCCAATCATTCTACCGGCCCCCTGCAGGTTTTCTGTGTATTTAACTGATACAAACACCCATTGAATATTTTATGGAAAATATATTAATATTTAGTTAATTACGCAACTTTACCAGAATTTTTATGTCTACCGATCTGTGTTAATCCAACAATTTGAAGATTTACTTCTTTTTTGAATTGATTAAACTTCAATAATTTCTGGCCAGTTAATTTCTGTGTTTCACACTTAACGAAAGACATCGGATTAATTGGTCTTCCATTTCGCAAGACTTCATAATGCAGATGCGCTCCTCTCGAGTTTCCAGATGCTCCACTGTATCCTACTATTTGTCCCTTCATGACACGTTGCCCATTTCTTACGACTATTCTGCTTAAGTGACCGTAAGCCGTGTTTATAGAGCTGGAATGCTTTATGTTGACATAGCGACCATAACCAGCGTTGTATGTTGCCATAGCTATAGTGCCATTAGCGGCGGCCCTAACTGGAGTTCCAGTGTGCGCTAGGAGATCAACTCCTGTGTGCTTTTTTACTCTACCATCAGGGATCCTCCTGAACCCGAATGGCGATGTAACTTTCATACAACCAAGCGGCTGAGCTAGCATTGATTTTGATGATTTCACTGTATTTAGCAATACACCATTCGAATCAACATATTCGTTTTTCCCTCCATCAATGAAATTATAAACTCTGATAATTTTTCCGCCAATTAGTATTGACGCGTACATTAACTCCGGACTTCTTGCAACGTTTCCGTCTTCTCTGTAGAAATCCCTATACAAAAACTCAAAATCCACCGGAGATTCCGAAGATCTAATATTAACTACTTGTGATAGAGCCCTAAGCGCATCTCGAGCAACTTGTTGTTTTACTCCGCATTTTTTTAGCGAACCATCAACAGACTTCGGCATCAATATCCCGGAAATACTCCTCACGATTTTTTTAACTGGAATGGCAATTTTCTCAGCGACAAATCCAGTCTCTCGCCTAACAACCGAAATTTTCAAATTATAATTTGTTTGAAATTCTAATCCATTTAGAACTAGTACATCGGAATCATTGTACGTTCCTTTCACGACTATCTCCTGCCCAGCTTTCAAATTTCTTGTGTTGAATACTTTTGTCAGTGCCTTTGACGCGAGGTAGATATCAGCCTTATCGAATCCTAAATTTGTTAAAACCGAATCAATTGTCCCGCCTAGGGGGATAACTACTCTCTGCTCACCAGATTGATCGAATTTTGCAGCTGGCTCTTTTTCTTTTTCAGTAGAGGCTTGTTGATTAACATCCTCATTGTCGTTTACAATGTCCTTTTTATCTTCTTGATCTTCCTCCGCTTGAAACGGCCATTCTCCATCTTGAATATCCTGCACGGGAGGTGCCTTATCGTACCCGATGTAATCGAACAGAGCAACAGATATAGCAACAACCAATAAACCAACACTTAAAAAATGAAACCTTTTAGCTACCAACTCACACCCTCCAATTCAAATATCATTCTACCTATCGTAACAAGACGTGCTAGCTTTTACAAGACTTTTCCAAAAAGCCGATTAACATGACCATTCGTTTTGAACACAGACACAGCGCACCGCAGCGTTTAAAGTCCACACCGGTGAGCACTTTCTAAGTGGTGCCCAGAGACGGAATCGAACCATCGACACAGAGATTTTCAGTCTCTTGCTCTACCGACTGAGCTATCTGGGCTTCAATCCAAAAGCGACATTGGGTATGATACACGATGTGACACATCTTGTCCACCTAAACATGTCATCGAAAACCAAGAAAATTTCTCATCAAGTTTCAAAGGGGCGTCATATACAAACTATGGTTTTTGGTGTACGATACGCATTGTGCACTCTGTTGGTTTTTTGCAAGTTATGTCATCTAAAAACAAAACGTCTTTTCGTACTCACTCCTGTAATGATCTGTCAACCTTGAATGCAGACGAAGAAGTCTCTCTCTGTGGTTTCGTCCATCGTATCCGAGATCACGGCGGATTGCTTTTCATAGATCTAAGAGATCACTATGGAATCACTCAATGCGTCCTTCAAGAAACTGATCCGTTTTTTAAGGTTGCTGAAGAGCTCAAAGATGAATCAGTCATTAAAGTTGATGGAATAGTGGTTAAAAGGGATCCAGAGACGATCAATAGAGCAATGGATACCGGGGAAATCGAAGTTTATATATCATGTATTGAAATCCTATCTCAACCAAGCTTGCAGCTTCCGTTACAAGTAAATGTTGAAAATGAATTTCCAGAAGATACTAGGCTTACATACAGATATTTAGATCTGAGGCGAAAAGAGATGCATGACAATGTAATTTTAAGATCGAATATTATATCCTATATTAGGAACGAAATGATATCTCTTGGATTTCTAGAAATTCAGACTCCAATTTTAACTTCCTCCTCCCCAGAAGGGGCCAGAGACTATCTCGTTCCAAGCAGGGTTCATCCCGGTAAATTTTATGCCCTTCCTCAAGCTCCGCAACAATTTAAGCAGCTTCTGATGGTGGCTGGCTTTGATAAATATTTTCAGATAGCTCCGTGTTTTAGAGATGAAGATGCAAGGGCTGATCGTTCACCCGGAGAATTCTACCAGCTCGATCTTGAAATGAGCTTTGCGTCTCAGGAGGATATCTTTGCGGTAATAGAGTCTGTACTCTACAATACATTTTCGAAATTTGCGACAGATGACTATTCTGTGACGACTGCTCCATTTCAAAGAATAACATTCGATGATGCTATGTTGCATTATGGAAGTGACAAGCCAGATCTCAGAAATCCACTGATCATCCAGGACCTTACTGATCTGTTTTCAAAATCCGAGTTTAGTGCCTTTGCAAATGGCATAGAAAATGGTTCGAAAGTTAGAAGCATCAACGTTCGAAATTGTTTGAAGGAACCAAGAAGTTTTTTCGATAAAATGAACGATTGGGCAAAGGAGCTTGGTCTTCCGGGACTTGGTTATATTTCACTAACGGATACAAATGAATTCAAGGGGCCTATAGCAAAATTCTTAAAACCTGGAGAACTACAAGGAATAGCTAAAATCAACGGCATGAAAAACGGCGATGTTGTATTTTTCGTGTGTGATAAAAACGCAGGAAACCTCGCGGGAACCGTTAGAACAAAGATCGCTACGTCTTTGGACCTCATCGAAAAAAATACGTATAAGTTTTGCTGGATTGTTGATTTTCCAATGTTTGAATACGATGATGATCTAAAGCAAATAGTGTTTTCCCATAATCCATTCTCGATGCCGCAGGGAGGGCTTGACGCGCTAAATGCGAAGGATCCCCTCGAAATCAAAGCATACCAGTATGATATTGTCTGCAACGGAATAGAGCTTTCAAGTGGAGCCATAAGGAATCATGTGCCCGAGATAATGTATAGAGCGTTTGAGATGGCTGGGTATGATAACGGCTTTGTTGATAGCAAATTTAGTGGCATGATAAAGGCGTTCAAGTGTGGAGCCCCACCTCATGGTGGATGCGCCCCAGGTATCGACAGAATTGTATCAATGCTGGCAAATACAGCCAACATACGAGAGATTATCGCATTTCCATTCAATCAACAGGCTCAGGATCTTATGATGGGAACCCCAGCAGATGTCACAGAAAAGCAATTGAAAGAGCTTCATATTGCCATCCTGCCAAACTACAGAGACCAACGAAAGGACGTTGATTACCTCCAAAAGATTGCAGGAGAGATACACAAGTAGAGATAATGACATCAATCAGGCTCTATCGTGAATTGATATACTTTGATACGGAATTGAACAAATGAATAGGAAAGCATTTATCTGTTCTTTATTGTTTGTCGTTTCTGCTTGTCAGAATCTTAAACAAGAAGATGCAAAAATCGTTAGTGTAGAAGCTAGTAAAGAGGTGGCTCTTGCTGTCTCCGAGTTCAACACAGATCTTAGCGAACCTACGAAACTACCTAAAGTTAGAAATGTTTCCAAAATGATTAAAACCCTTTATCACGACCAAAGAGATTGGCGTTTTTCAAGTTTTATAGATTCTGTTGAACAGAATCATAGTGAGATTTTCAGTGAAGGATTGGCAGAGTACTCGAAATTTGTTTGGAAGGAAAATGCTAATTTTATTTATGACAAACAATATGAAATTCAAAAGTATTGCAATAAATATCTTACAAGAAAATATCTGATAAAATTATATAAATTTTTTGGAATAATGCCTCCAGAGAATTTTTCATTGAAGGTTTATTTATTCCCAATTCTAAAAGAAAATTTCGGATTTTATGGAGGTGATAACAAGATTTTTATACAGCCGATGCCATACTCTATATCGACTCATCTTGGAATTATAGCTCACGAGTGTTCGCATGTAGTCTATGACAAAATGGATAAAACAAAGATGAAACAGTTCTATTTGAATCACAGATCAGGAACTGGTGAATTGGTTTTTAATGCTATGAATGAAGCTTTGGCGGTTGCTATAGGAAACAGACTTCTGAAAATAGAAATTGATGAAATAGAGGATGAGGATTCTTTTGCTTATTCCTATATAGATGATTTTTCCAAAGAGCTTAAACATTTAGTAAAAGAATATATGGATTCTGGTAAATCAATGGATGAGTCATTTTTCAATAAGTCAATAGAAATATTCAATAAAATTATTCCAGATTCTCAAAATAATTTGGACATTTTAATGTATAAAATAAATGTTTTCACAAATATAAAAGATCAAAATTATATAATAGATGCAATACGATCATCTGGATTTTTCTGTGAAAGCATCGAAGTTAGTAGGCTAAGTGAGTGTCCTGTTACACAAGAATCAATTGAGCCGTATATCTACGTAATTGGTAATAACGAGAAATGTAAATTTTCTATCGGAAAAAAAGATACATTATGTGTCAAGAAATTAGCTAATCATAAAATTGTAATAGTTATACAAACAAATGACAAAAAGAAGATTAAAAAAGCATTTAGGCTTTTGAAAAATAACTTTATCGTAAAGAAAATTGGAAAAATTGTTGAACAAGTTGCTTTCAAAATCTGAAACAATTCCGACGCTTGAACTCGATGAACTGTATAGCTACGTACAAAAGAAACGAATAAAATCAGGGTATGGAATGCCGTTGAGGTCGGAGATGGCATAGTTTCCACGTTTCAGAAGTGTGGAAAAAGTTGAAAAACAACATCGTTTCGTTTTATGTCTGTTCAGATGTTGATATCATTAGCGTGATGATTGTCGTTGACGGAATACTCATTAGAAAATGAGCAAAATTTACATGATAGCAGGAGAAGCATCTGGAGATTTCCTCGGAGCTGCCATCCTGAAAAGGCTCAATGGGTTCGTTGATGTCTGCGGTGTTGGTGGAGACCTTATGATGCGCCAGGGGTTTCAGAGTCTCTTCAACATCAGTGAAATATCAGTTGGCGGGATAATGGAAGTCATTCCACACGTCCTCCGCATAAAGCGCCTGATCAACATGACGGCGAATGATATAATAGACCAGAGGCCAGATGTGGTCCTTACCATCGATTCTCCTGGGTTCTGTTTTAGGGTTGCAAAGAAAGTCCGAGATATTGCTCCCGAGATAAAATTAGTCCATTTTGTTGCTCCAAGTGTTTGGGCATGGAGATCGAAGAGAGCAATCGCGATTGCAGAGCTTTACGATGCTCTCCTAACTCTTTTTTCTTTCGAGCCGAAGTATTTCGAAAAATACGGACTGAAGACGACGTTTGTCGGACACCCAGCAGTTGAGGTATTTAGCCCAACAGACAAGGAGAAATCAGAAATACTACTCCTAATGCCGGGGAGTAGGATCCAGGAGATCAAGAGTCATCTGCCGATCTTTATCGACGTTGCAAAATCTCTTGGCGCAAAGAATGTTGTGATTCCGACATTGCCAAATTTAGAGGGGTTTGTGAGGTCAATGACAGATGAATTTAAAGCTGACATTGTAATTGATGAAACAGAGAAGGCCGAACTATACAGAATGGCGAAACTTGCGATAGTTGCCAGCGGAACAGCCACGTTGCAGCTTGCCCTCTCTGGATGTCCAATGGTTGTCTGCTATAGAATTTCTAAGCTCACATACTCACTTGTAAGACCACTCGTAAAAATTAAGTTTATCTCGCTTGTTAACATACTGCTTAATGAACAGATTGTCCCAGAGCTCATCCAGTCCGACTGTGAACCAAAAAAAATATTAGAGCAAATAGATGGGCTAGATCCAGAAAAGCAGTTATCAGCGTTTAAAAAAATTGGTCAACTCGTTCAGAATCAAGAGGCTAGGCCTTCTGTTTATATAGCTGATATTCTTCTAAAATTAGGGGATTGACACTTTTAGTTGTTCTTTAAGTGCCGTACTTCTTTTAAGTGGACGAAGATACGGAAGAATAGGGATAGTTGCTGGGAAATGCGGAAAAAATCTATATGCACTATGTTGACATAAAGGAACAATGGATGGCGAATTGTTCGAAAGATGGTTTGAAGAAATGTTGATGAAGGAGGTAGGCAAGGGAAGCGTGATAGTGATGGACAACGCCGAATTTCACAGAAAAGCTCGCAGAGATAGCGGAGAAGTGCGAGTGTACCGGTTATTTCTAATCACCATACTCGCCTGATCTCAATCCTATGGAGGATTTTCAGAGCTTAATGAAGAAAAAATTACGCGAAATTATAAGTAATTTTGCATCATTAGACGAAGCTGTTGATGCGATATTTGCTAATGGGAACTAGTACACGTGGGGGGCGCTGCTGCAACGTCTCTGCATCAGACGACGATTCTAGCAGGCACTCTTGCGAATCAAGTTCCTGACACTGATTCAGCCAAAACCAATCCAGAAGGAAGCATGACTCCTCCGAATTGGTTCATTCGATATTGGTTACTTACTTTCTGCTGGCGATTTCCTAGATGCATGTAGCTGCACATATTCATCATCACTTGAGTAAATCACTGGTTTCATTTTTATCACCGGCGGAGATCCTGGTATGAAAATCACGGGCCATGTTGAATCCGATTTTTCTTCTCCTAGATCATCTAACTCATCATCTTCACTATCACCTGGGAAAACCACAGAGTCCAACGAATCTACCAAATCACAATCACGTTCATCCAGTGTTACAACTTGATTAGGAGGGGACACTGGCTTTTTACCTTCGTATGCCTGATTATGCTTCAACGCCTCGGCTGCAAAGGCACCATACGATGTTACCATCGCCATCACAGCAATTATCAATAACTTTTTCATTAAAAATCCCATCAAAAATTACGCAAGACATCACCGGAATTGTAGATCATTAAAGTGATGGAGTCCATATCAAAAGTTAAAATTTTAAATATATTTTTACAACTGGAGCCTTACCCAATCCTTCTCTGGCTGTTGTCCAGCTAGTCATTGGAAGAAATGTCTCCCTTGTGCCACAGGGGGTGCAAAAAACTAATTAAAGACTGGTTAATATTAGGAGAATATTAATGAAATTGTGATACGCTAAGGCTATGCCTTGCATAGGCGATGAGACAAAAACCCTCC
>JAITPA010000006.1 GCA_031289695.1 Holosporales bacterium | reverse complement strand
TCGGTTTTCAAATATGTGACATTTAAGCCACTCACAACGTACGAACCGTTGGATTCCTTGTCGTAGCGGGCAATCGCAGTCTGGACTGCATCGAGCTGCGGAGGCGGCGCATTTTGGATAAGCACTCCGTTTTCAACGCTGTAAACAGGGTAAAATTCTCCATGATTTGTTGAGGAAATTCCGGCTGCTTTGAAATCCCAAATAAGAACGGATTTCAGCCGCGCAGCCCCTGATTCCTGATAGTTTCGAGTTCCAACGGCGGGATCTCGCAGAGCTGGATCTTCAAGCTCCGTCACTGTTTTTTCGTCGTACCAAAGCCCGATTACAACCGACCTATCCGTTGGAATTTCAAGGTTCGCGACTGGAATTTCCAGGACGGCGCCACGAAGATAGATCCTGCCTGACTCGATAATCACGGCTCCGGTATCGGAATCGACGATGCAATCTGCGCCGTTTATAATGTCTCCGTCCGCGAAAATTGCGTCGCCAATCCCTGAAATTCTCGAGGCCGCGTACTCTTGAATCTTGTTCAATTCGGCGGATTGAAGCCCTCTGCCGGCTAAAAACATGGTTTTTTCGTAGGCCTTCGATCTATCAAATCTGCTGTAATATCCCTGCAAATTCATACCAAATTCCCTTAAAAAGTAATTACAAATGAAAAGGATTCTCGCGTGGCGGCGGTTCGAATGAGCGGCACAGTGTGCTCCAAAACCAAGAGAATCCCGGGCTCAACCACATCGGCAAGCTCGAAATATCTCTGGCCAGCCGGCAGTTCCGGGTTCGTAATTGTGTCGATAAAAACGCCAAGCTCGCGGATTGTCCTGTTGGCCGCATCCTCGAAATCAAACGTGAATCGCATGAAAAGGTTGTTCATCGGGTAATTAACCGCGCTAAACCTGCCAGTTGGTGTGATCAAAGGACCATCGTCATCCCCTTCGACGAACAAAATCTCATCGGCTCGACGGCGTCCGATTTCATGGGCCAACCCAGTTGCGATCACATCCTCCGGTGGCAGCTCGGAAGCCCAGGTTTCCAGGCCATCACCCCAAGCGAGATGTACCATCTGACTTTTGATGCTGCTCGCAATTGCACTCCTACCACTTTTCGTTAATACCGCCACGCCGCCGTCTTTTGAAAAATATCTCCCAACCAACTATATATATTCAACATTTGTCGAAAAAACCTAACCATATTTTTTTAATTATTTATAAAATGGAGAAATAAGTTCGAATCCCTTGTGATGTGCGACAAATGAAAACACGAACTTTTTAGGTATGATCTTCGAGACCTAGGAATATCAGGGCTTGCGGCTTCCGTACTTTAAAAAGTCGAAGTACGGACGTTTTGGAGACCATTTTGTCCAAAAGTTGAACATTTTTAGAAAAACATAAAAATTAACCCTGGGAACCTTACTTGGTTCAATACAATGAAGACCCACTCGAATACGGCTTTTTTGGCGGATGGGGTGGGATTTGAACCCACGAAGGAGTTGCCTCCTTGCCGGTTTTCAAGACCGGTGCCTTCAACCACTCGACCACCCATCCGTCCATCCATCTATCCAAAAGACGAGGCCATTCGAAGGACGTACCAATCCAAAGAAACATCCGGAAGATGCAACCATCCAAAAGACGAAGCCGTTCGGAAGACAGGACTACATGGTACCAGAGATTATTCGTTTTATAAAGTGGTCTAACGTTTCCGAAGTTGCGAAATGATATCCTCGATGCATTTTGGGTTTGATATCGTTGTTAGATCCTCGAAGTCATCCGCATCATTCGCCGCTATCTTTCTTAATATTCTTCTCATGATTTTTCCGGATCTTGTTTTAGGAAGGTCGCTAACTATGCTGACTACATCTGGTTTTGTTATTGGGCTTATTATCTCCCTGACCCTATTTGAAATCAGTTTCTCGGCATTTTGGCGCTGCTCTTCGGTTATGTCTTTCTTCAGCACGACGAATGCATAGATTCCTTCGCCTTTTAGCTCGTGTGGGAATCCAACGACAGACACCTCTGCAACAATCTCAGATTTCGCAATAACTTCTTCAATTTCGATTGGGCTTATCCTATGACCAGATACATTCAGGACATCGTCTGCTCGACCTGTTATCCAATGGTATCCATTAAAATCAAAGTATGCTTCATCACCAGTGAAATATATATCCTCATTTGACTGTGAGTAATACAACTTCTTCATTGCATCTTTATCTCCGGATACTCCGATCAACATTCCAGGCAGATGGTGTTTTATAAACATAGCTCCCTTCGTCTCTGGTGTTGTTATCGTATTATCATTTTCGTCTTTTAGAACGAGTTCACATCCGAAGAACTGCCTTCCTATATGACCGTAAGACTTCATCTCGCTTAGGTTGCTAAGAGGTGCAGTTGGGACTCCGCCGAGTTCCGTTTGTCCCCACATATTAACGATTGGGCATCTCTCTTTTCCGACCTCTTTGAAATACCAGCTCCAGGCTTCCTTGTTTAACACCTCTCCGAAGACGCCTAGGTATTTCAGGGAACTCCTCGAGCTTGTCGATAGGCTTTCTTCGGAATGCTTCATCATTGCTCTGAGGGCAGTTGGGGCTGTGTTAAATGTTGTTACTTTGTGTCTGTCGATGATTTCCCAGAAGATCGAGTTTCTAGGATAAGTTGGAATACCTTCGAAAAACAGAGACGTCGTTCCATTACAGAGGGACGAGTATAGTGGATATGCATGGCCGCCCATCCATCCTATATCTCCGGAGCCCCAGAATACCTCGTTTTCGAACAGGTTAAAAAAGTATCGGCCGGTTATCATTGAAAACAGCAGGAACCCTCCTGTCCCCATCGTAACGCCCTTTGGTTTCCCGGCCGATCCTGATGTGTACAAAATGAACAGTTCATCGAGTGAGCAGGTATCCGCTACCTCACACTCTGTTGGCTGATCCTTTGAGATCTCGTAATAATCAAGATCCAACTTATCATTCCAGTCTACATCGACATTCTGGCGGTTTACTATAAGCGCCCTTATATCTCTTCCGCAGATCTTCCTTGCATCATCGACATTCTTTTTAAGTGGAAATAGTTTTCCACCGCGTTTATTTGCATCACACGATATTATGAAACTTGAATTGCAATCATCCATTCTAATGGAGACTGCGTTTGGCGAGAATCCGGCGAACACTGCAGAATATGGAATCCCAAGTCTAGCGCATGCCAGGCAGGCATATATCCCCTCAGGAACCATCGGCATATAAACGGTGATATAATCCTTCCTCGTAAGCCCGAGAGATTTTATCGTATTAGCAAACCTGCAAACCTCCCGTTTTAACTTCGCAAAAGATATATACTCGAAATCGTCAAAATCTTCACCCTGCCAGATGACTGCTGTTTTGTATGGAGTTCTTTCGGCATGCCTATCGACGCAGTTATAGCAGGCGTTTATCCTGCCGTCTGGGAACCATTTTGATGATCCATTGTGGCCTTTTAAAACGACGGTCTCTGGAATTTTAGACCACGATAGTCTATCCATCTGAACTCTCCAGTATTCCTCTTGGTTTTCAATGGAGAAATCATATATCTTCTTGTAGACTTCCTCGTTTCTCCAGGCATCATCTCGTAACAAAAATTCTTTATTTATATTCATATTTATATCCTAATTAAAAAGAAAGGAACACGCTCATTAATGTCGATGTTAGTCCCGTTGCTAGCAGGCCAGCCCAAAATGATTTCCATGCGAGTTCGGTAATATGCTTCTGTCCAGGTGCTATTGCACTGAGTCCTCCGACTGTTATTCCTATACATGCAAAATTTCCGAAATTGTTAATTGCGTAAATTGTTTTAACAACGCTGTCGGCTGATATCTGAGTCTTCGCTAGATCGAAGAACGCAATCGTTTCGTTTATTGCTATTCTCGAACCAAGTATCTGAGATACTGCGCTTATATCTTGTGACTGTATTCCCATCAGCCAAGCAAATGGGTACATAAATATCCCGAAGATCCTCTGAAGGGTTATTGGAGTTCCACCAATTGATGGTAGTAATTCAAGAATACAATTTGCGATGGCTATCAAAGAGACGACTCCTATCAGAGACCCAACGATACACCACCACACAAATGCTCCATCCGATAACCCCTTTGACATTGCTCCGATGAAACTAGGGTATGGGGATTGCTCGGATTTATCTTCACCGACATTTAAGTCCGCCTTCGCATCAGATGGGATCATTATCTGACATACTATCAGAACAGAGATAACAGAAATAACACTTGACGTTATGATGTGGCGCATTGCGTCAGGACAGACATCCGTTAAGACGCCGGCGTATATCGGCATAAGCGATGCAGAAATGGTGGCATAGGCAAGTGACAGAATAACGAGTACATCGGCTCTCGGTAACGATTCAAGCTTGTGTCTTATGAGAAGTGGGGCCTCAAGCTGGCCGAGAAATATCTTTGCTGCTGAGACTATTCCGACTGATTCATTCACATTGAAGACAGATTTAAAAACAGATCCAATGTATTTGGCAAGGACAGGAAGAACCCTTATGTGAGTCAAGATGGCAGCGAGGGCACTCACGACTATCACAGTCGGAAGAGCTTGGAATGCAAAGACAAATGGAATACTACCTTCTTTTAGATTGAATGGTAGGTCTCCGCCGCCGACGTATCCAAAGACAAACTTCGTCCCCTCGAGGGTTACGTCTTTCAATTTCATGACCCCATTTGCTACGACCTCTAAGCCACCAACTACAAACGGCAGGCCTGTTAAAGCAAAGGCAATTAGCAGCTGGAACAAGATGCCATATCCCACTGGTTTCCAATTTCTGACAGTGATTTTCCTATCTCGCAGAACAAACGCCAATGCTAAAAATACGACATATCCGAAAATGGAAGCGACCATTGCTCTCACATCAAAAAATCGAGAATGTAGGGTATTTTACGAAAAAAATAGATATCCGTAAAGCAAATAAATGTGATACAATGTCGCGGGGCGGTGGGGAAAATTAATCAAGAATAACTTAACTTAAATGGAGAAAGTATGGGAAAAAAGAGAATTTTAATTGGAATAGCAGCGATGTTTGCCGTTGTAGCGAACTTCGAAACAAAGGCAGCAGAGCCTTTGCCTGAATACGCAGAGCCGGTAACGGAGATGGTTCAGTTAACATCGGATTCTTGGTTCATGATTGAACTAAGTCGGGCGCTCATACCCTTGGATTCGGAGCATCAAGATGTAGCAACGAAATTGTTTATGGTGTTTCAGGAATTTATAAACAGAAATGCTGTTGATACAATGGTCTTTCAGGTACCACCAGGAATTGTTTTGAAAGATGTACCTCAACAAATGCAGGACAACTTGGTTGAGAACTTCTTTCATGTGTTGACATTTGCGAGTGACGCCGAAATGGTAGGCATACTGTTAGCCATCGTTGGTTGCCAGCTGAATGATGATCCGGTAATTGAAGATGTTGAAGAGACTGTTATAAATATAGTGGAATTTATGCGGTACATAAGTATATTATCGGGAGTTGGTGCTCAGTTGACTTGTGAAAACAATTGGGAAAGTTTGCGCGGAATACCAAGAGATGTAGCTAAGGCAAATGGGCTTATTGAAGATATTAAACAAGATGACATGTTTGAAAGGGTGAGGATGGCAGTGCGTAGTGCAGTGACAGTACAGATAGCCAGGCGACACAGTGAAGTTCACGGGTGCGAAAAGGTGGTGATGACGGAAGCAGATGTGGAGGCCAGGAGGAAAGCTCTCTTTGATGCTAACATAGATATCACTGATGAAACACTGCATCCGATGTACACAGACGAACGGGACTGGAATGAAAGAGTTAACGTTACAGATGCGGTCTGGCGAATATTTGGTACGTTGATTAGAAATGATTTCAGACGCAACGTAGCAAAGAGCGATCTTTTCGCTGCAATGTTTGTCACGCATGAACAACTAACAAATGGACTAACCTTTGGACTGGACATGCAGTGGACACCTAGAGACTTGACCAAACTGCAATTCGAAACAGACAGGACCATTGGAACTGTGAGAGGGGCTTACGAGTCATTTTGGACTTTGATCTGGTCTGCTAAACAATGTTGCAAATCAGTTTTTACGCCACATTCGCATCCAATCAAGGATGCGTTCGCTTGTTTTACTTTACCAATGGGAATGTCTGGTGACAGTAGAACGATGGAAAGCTTGATGATGATGGCAATTCTGATATTGAGGGAAGAACGTGGATTGTTCGTGTTCGACGACAACCTGGTGGAGTTAGACAAGTTAGATGCATTTCATCTACCACTTCCAGATAGATTAGAACTCTGTCGTGTTTTCGAAGATATGCGGCGGTTATTCATTACTGAAGGTTAATTTCATCATACGAAGAAGTGGAGCTTCAAAAATCAAGAAGAAGCTACCACTTCTCTCATATAAATCGAGAATATGAGATGTTTTATGAAGAAATAGATGTTCGTAAAGCAAATAAATGTGGTATAATACCTTGAAGTGGCGAGGAGGGTCAATTTAAACAATCTAACCTTAAGGAGGTTGTGATGAGAAAGAGAATTTTAATGGGAATGGCTGCGATGTTTACAGTTGTGGCTGGCTTCGGGGCAGAGGCAGCAGCGCCTTTACATGAACAGAATCAGATTGTTCAGTTAACATCGGATCCTTGGTTCATGGCTGAACTAAGTCAGGCGACTAGGTCCTTGCGTTCGGAGGATCGGGAGGTAGTAATTGAAGCATTTAGAGCACTTCAGGAATATATGGATAGAAATGCCACTGGTGTGAGAACCTATCTGGTGCAACCAGGAATGGCTTTAGCAGCTATACCTCAGCGGATAAGAGCTAATTTGGTTGAAGGTTTCTTTCTGGAGTTAGCGTCAGCTGATGACAACGGAAAGGTGGAGCTACTGTTAGCTATTGCTGGTTGTCAACCGGAAAATCATCCGGTGGAGGAAAATGTTTCGGAAACAGCTAGGCACATAACGCAATTTATGCGACATATGGGTATATTATCGAGGGCCGGTTTTACTTCTCCGGTTGAAGAAGACGAATTGTTCTTTGTACCCCAAAATGTGGCCTATGAACGTAGGCTTGAGGTGGCTGAAGCTTTTGAGATACTTGATGCAGGAGAAAGGGTGATGGATGCAATATCGAGTGCAGAAATGATACATGAAGATAGGCGCACGGGGATAACTGAAATGGAGAGCATAATGAACGCTGACGTCACTACACGGTACCTAATGCACATGAATCACAGTTACGTTGAGAGAGTCGACGCTATTAGGGTTTGGTCAAGGTACGGTGTATTAATTGGAGATGAGGTTAGACGCGAAAAAGCATTGTGCGATTTTCTCGCTGCAATTGGTAGCATAAATGGATCAGGGGGGCGACGACTGCTTTTCAATAGAGATCTAGGGATAAGAACTATAACGGTGAGAAAAGCTTACGAGTCATATAGGACTATAATTTGGTCTGCCAAGCGATGTTACAAATTGGCTCGTCTGGATACTACAAATAATAGACGTGAAACAGAAAACTTGATGATAGTAGCAATCCTGATATTGAGGGAAAGAGGTGGATTTGAGCCATATGCCACGTTGGAGCTACACGAGTCTGGTAGATGTTATCCACCATTACCGGATAGATCAGAACTTTGTCGTGTCTTCGAAGATATGCGACGGTTATTCATTGAGGATTAATTTTATCATACGAAGAAGTGGGGCTTCAAGAATCAAGAAGAAGCTACCACTTCTCTCATATAAATCAAGAACATATGATATTTTACGAAAAAAATAGATATCCGTAAAGCAAATAAATGTGATACAATGCCGGGGGGCGGTGGGGAGAATCAATCAAAAACAACTCAACTTAAATGGAGAAAATATGGAAAAAAAGAGAATTTTAATTGGAATAGCAGCGATGTTTGCCGTTGTAGCGAACTTCGAAACAAAGGCAGCAGAGCCTTTGCCTGAACATACAGAGCAGGAAGAAGAATATACAGAACCGGAAATAGTTCGATTTATGTCGGATCCTTGGGTCATGGCTGAGGTAAGCCAGGCAATTAGGCTTTTTAGTCAAGAGAAACAGGAGATAGTGATAAGGGGACTTAGAGTGCTTCAGGAATTTATGGCCGGGAATGCTGTTGATATAGTAAGCTTTATGATAGTGTCAGGGACTGTTTTGGGAGATGTACCTCAGCAAATGCTGGACAATTTTGTTGAGGGCTTTTTTCGTGTATTGGCATCTACGAATAACAACGAAAGGTTAGGCCTACTGTTAGCCATCGCTGGTTGCCAGCGGGATGATGGTGGTATGGTGATTGAAGATGTTGTGGAAACAGTATGAGTATAGTGGAATTTATGCGGTATATGAGCGTAATATCGGGGATTAACGTTCAATCGACTTGTGGAGGTAATTTGAACTATTTGTTGCGCATGTGTGGAAATAATTGGGACGATTTGCGTCGCATGTTGAGAAGTGTAGCTATGAGAAGTGATCTTGTTGGAGATGTTGAACAAGATGACATGTTTGAAAGGGTGAGGATGGCAGTGCGTAGTGCCGTGAAAAGTGATCTTATTGGAGATGTTGAACAAGATGACATGCTTGAAAGGGTGAAAATGGCAGTGGATAGTGCCGTGGCAATACAAACAGCCAACAGTGAAGTTCACGAGTGTAGAATGGTGATAACGAAAGCAGATAGGGAAACCAGGAGGAGAGCTCTCGCTGCGGCTGACATAGATATTACCGATGCAGCACTGCATCAAACGCACACCGATGAACAGGACTGGGCTGAAAGAGTTGGCGTTATAAATGTGGTCTTGCAAATATTCGGCATGTTGATTGAAAATGATTTCAGACGCAACATAGTAGCGAGAGATCTTTTCGCTGCAGTATATGTCCCATGCGAACAGCTAGACCACGGACTAATCTACGGACGGGACCCTAAGTGGATACCACCTAAAGATCCAATAAAACTACATCTCGAAACAAACGAGAGCACCATAACGGTAAGAGAGGCTTACGAGTCGTATAGGACCATAATCTGGTCGGCTAAACAATGTTACGAATTAGCTCATGTTGTACCCTTGCTAACGCCAACTGAACCGGAATCATCTTGGGTTCCAGTCATGGGGGCGTTTGCTGATCTCGTTTCAACAATTGGAATACCAGATGATCGTAGAACAGTTGAAAGCTTGATGATGATAGCAATCCTGATATTGAGAGAAGAAATGAAAATGTTTGAGTCCGAAGCCACTGTGGATGTACGCGATGGTATATGCTGGCCGCCACTCCCGAATGGAGCTGCTATTTTGCATGTTTGCAAGGGTTACTTGTTAGGGGTTAAGTTAATCTCATCATACGAAGAAGTGGGGCTTCAAGAATCAAAAAGAAGCTACCACTTCTCCTAAGTGGTGTTATAATGCGAGAGAGCGGTGAGGAGGATGACTGCAAATAACTTAATTTAAATGGAGATGAATATGATGAAAAAGAAAATTTTAATTGGAATGGCTGTAGTGTTTACAGTTGTTGCTAGCTTCGGAGCAAGGGCAGCGGCGCCTTCGCCGAGACATGAAGAGCCTGAAATTAAGATAGTTCAGTTTATGTCGGATCATTCGGTCCAGGCCGAGGTAATCAATGCAACTAGTTTCTTTGGTCCTTTTTATCAGGAGGTAGTAACAAGAACACTTGGAGTACTTCAAGAATACGCAATCAAAAATGCTATAGGTATTACGAGATTTCGTATACTACCAGAAGTTGTTTTGCCGCCTATGCCTGATCTGCTGATGAACGACTTGGAGATAGGCGTATTTGAGGTGTTAGCATCTGCGAATGACAACGAAAAAGTGGCGATACTATTAGCCATCGCTGGTTTTACGCCGGATGGTCGTTATATGGAGGAAGACATTACTGATACAGTTGTTGGTATAGTGCTATTTATGCAGTGCCTGAGTACACTATCGAGCGCTAATGTTTGGCCACTGGCTGTTGACGGATGGGACAGTCTGCGCGATATACCTGGAAATATGGTAGAAGAACGTGCGCTCCCTGTGGATGTTGATGCGGTGTGCAGAGCGAGGATGGCAATGCGGAGTGCCATTGATATACAAGGGAGCAGGCACGAACCTCGTGGCCGTGGCGCAAAGATGACTAAAATAGAGCGTCGAAACAGGAAAAAATTTCTCATGCGAGCTGATATAGATGTCACCAGTGAAACACTGTGTCCAACACGCACTGACGAACAGGACTGGGCTGAGAGAGTTGACACTATGAGTAGGGTTTGGTTAATAGTTGATACATTGATTGGAAATGATGTTAGACGTAGAAAATCGCTGTGCGATCTTCTCGCTGCAATGTGTAGTGTATACAAACAGCTGACGGTCGATGGGTGTGATGAGATAGACTTAACGGAATTGCATCTCGAAACAGGGATGGACGCTATAACGGTAAGAGAGGCTTACGAGTCATATAGGACCATACTCTGGTTGGCTAAACAGTGTTACGAAACAGCTCGAATCATGTCCTTGCTAACGCCAACTGAACCGGAATCATCTTGGTTTTCAGTCATGGGGGTGTTCACCGATATTGCTTCAATGACGGAAATGCCAAATGATCGTAGAACATTGGAAAGCTTGATGATGGTAGCAATTCTGATATTTAGAGAAGAACCAAGATTGTTCGTGTTCGCCAATGACCTGGTGAAGGTAGGCGAGTGTGGTGTATGCTGGCCACCACTCCCGAATGGAGCTGCTATTTTGCATGTCTGCGAAGATATGCGACGGGTTATTCATTAAGGATTAATCTCATCATACGAAGAAGTGGGGCTTCAAGAATCAAGAAGAAGCTACCACTTTTCCTGAGTGGTGTTATAACGCGCGAAAGTGGTGAGGAGGATCGATTATAAATAATTTAATTTGAGAATTTTCACATAAAGATAGAAAATATTGTAGGACAAAAATCAGTGATTCTATAAAACGTGCGATTTTAATATGAAATGCAAAAGATGTGGTTCTGAACAGGTTACAAAAAACGGTAAAGTGCGAGGAAAACATAGATTTCTCTGCAATGGTATGGCGGTTAAGGTAAGTGAAGAACTCAAGAGAGTTCTAGCACTATTAGTGGTTCTTTTGTGTGTCTGTAGTTGTAAAGGAAATTGCGCAGCTCCGTGTTACGCAGCTAGCATAATGACTGCGGTTATGGATGTGTCACAAGCCGGTGGTCCTCCGCCAAAACCGTTAACCCAGATTAGACCTTTACCAGAGGAGTGTTTTTTACCACACTCGACAGAATTGTCGAAAAGTGTGAGAGAGATGATTGTGAAAGCAGTAAAGGGAGAAGCAGCGGAGCATCAAGTGCGGTTTGAGCGTGAATGCAAGACGCTTTTTGCTATGCGAGATCTTGGCGAGACGCCTGCTGTCATCAATATACTGAAATTGACAATAGTGCTCTCAGGGTAGGACAAGTTCTCGTGAATTGGGATGATCAGATGGCGCTAGCTGCACTGCAGGCGACCATACAAGGTCTCCAGGACGATAATAATAACTGAGATTTGCAACTATAGAATACGTTTACATAAAATCGTATGGATCGATATCTACGGATAAATGAATATTGTTCGGTATCCTCTGCAACAAAAGCCACTTTGAGATATATTCTTGAAGTGGCTGCGCGGCGGAGGTAACCAGGATACGTAATCTATATCTCGATCTGATTTTGTAAATTGTCGGTTGGATTGGACCTAGGACATTTATTTCATTAACCCTCGGTCTCCTCATAACGAATTCGTTCGCAAAGGTTTCAACCTCCATTTCCGATAGAGCTGAAACCGTTATATTCGCCATTTTCCCAAATGGTGGGACTTTCATAAGTCTCCTGTTTCTAATCTCAATTTCATAGAGTCTTTCAGTGTAGTTATTTGATATAATCACCATCAGCTCATCGTTTGGATTGTAGGTTTGAATTACAACTTCTGATTCCGTATCTCCAGTTCTTCCCGCTCTTCCAGACACCTGATAAATCATTTGGAATGCTTTTTCAATGGCTCTAAAATCTTCGCCGTATAACATTGCATCAACGCACGTTACAATTACGAGATTTAGGTTATTGAAATTATGCCCCTTCGCGACGATTTGGGTCCCAAGAATAATGTCAACTTCGTTTCTTTTAATCGTTTCGATGGCTTTTTCAATTTTGTTTGGAGTGTCAACGGTATCACTCGATAAAGTTAGTAACCTTGCTTCTGGGAAAAGCGTCTGACATTCTTCTTGGACTTTCTCTATTCCAGTCCCAATTCCTATGAGAGCCTTCTCTCCGCATTCTGCACATTCGTGTTTAGCTACTGTTTTAAATCCACAATAGTGGCACATAAATTCATTGGTATTGTGATGATAGCAGAGCCAAGATGAACATCCAGGACATGATACTTTCCATCCACAAGATCTGCAGAGTACCTTCGGAGTATGTCCTCGTCTATTAACGAATATCAGTGCCTGTTTTTTGTGGGTCAGGCATTCTTTGATTTTTGAAATTGAAACAGAACTTAGACTACCCGACAATTTCTCTCTCTTTAAATCGTCGATTATGACAGATGGTAATTTTGCATTTTCAAAATACCTAGAACATAATTTCACGTATTCATATTTTCCAACTCTGGCATTATTATACGATTCAACAGATGGGGTAGCCGAAGAAAGAATTATGGGGATGTTACTGCAAGATCCCAAATAGACAGCCATATCTCGGGCATTATAGATAGTTGTTTCATTTTGCTTAAAGGACGTATCGTGCTCTTCATCAACGACTATTGCCCCAAGGTTACTAAAAGGTATGAAAAGAGCGGATCTAGCTCCAACAACGGCGATTCTGTCCCCATTGATGGCCTTCTTCCATATCGCAATTTTCTTGGCTTTAGAGATCGAGTTGTGCCATATAAAGGCTTCTATTCCAAGCTTCTCTGAAACTTTTTTTGTAAGCTCCCTCGATAAAGCTATTTCTGGAATAAGTATCAGAACCTGCTTGTCTATGCTCTTTGCGAACTCTAGAAAAACCTCTGTCTTTCCGGAACCTGTTATTCCATGCAATAGGATCGTTTTAAATTTATCTTTAAACTTTAGGATATCATGTAGCGCCTTCGTCTGTTCTTCATTTAACTTTGTTTGCTCAGTTCCCACAACATGAAAACTTTTGATATTCTTTTCAGCGGCAAGAATTAAATCTATTGAAAACGGAATCATGAGCTTAAAGACTGAGCCAATGTTATTTAGGTTATAGTCGCTAACGAATCTCGCGAATTTGATGTACGTCTCCGATATCTTGTATGGCAACACGCTATCTATCCGTTTTATCTTTCCTTTAAAATTGGGTGGATCACAGTTAACAACTATTCCAATTGTTTCTTTGTTTCCGAAATTGACAACGACTAGCTGGCCTACATCAATTGAGCCATGGTATTCATATGAATATAAATTACCTAAATCTCTTAGAACGGCAATGTTGTAGTTTTGAATCACTTATAAGATTCCAATATTTGTTGTAAATCTTTGTTCTGAATTTTTCAACTTGCAATTTATCGTCATTTTTATATTTTGTTTTTCTTTATTGAATGAAATGTCTTCGATCTCAAGATCAGAGATTCTGGATTCAAATGCTAAGATCTGCAATCTGCAATGCTCCTTGAAGCTCTCGAGGTCTTCAAGAGAGATGCCAACAGATTGAATGTCTCTCACCCCATAAGAGAAAGGAACATCCATAAAGACGTTGCTCCTGTAGTCACCTGGAAGCTTAAGCTTCGTTGACAATATATTTCCAATCTCATCTATGATAGATTTACAGAGCTCCGAATGGCCTGAGAAGTACTGAAATGGCCTGTTGAACTTAGAGAGAAACGGAGCATTGATTTTATGTTTACTCATTTTTGATTTTCCTAAGGTATAGATCAAGGATATATGATACGCTAACAAGCCAGAAAATGAAGGCAGACAACAAAAAATTCCAAAGGGTCGATGATATACCAAATATTGTCCAGTTGACCCTATCGCAATACGTCTTTGTATTTTCGAAAACATTTGATGACATGGAACTTTCTAAAGTCGGAAGTTCGGCAACACAACTCTGCGGTCCTATCCACCAGTGATTTTCAACTCCTAGATGGTAAAGTCCAAATGATAATTCAAGGAAAACAGTTAACAATAACATGTACCTCATCACATCGAACTTGATAGAGGCAACTGAAATGACTCCAACAGTGAGATACATATACCTAGAAATTAGACACAGTTGACAAGGCTTTTCTTCAAAAAACAATTGCGCAACAATCGAGCAACAGGCAAGAGATGTTGCCAGGATGAACACAATAAAGTAGGCCGTCTTCGGTTTGAAAATATCCATATAAAAGTTCAACTACTTCCCCGCTAATGCTATTGTACTACGCATATCAGATTAAAGATAGCCTCGAGAGAAAGCAATTTTTGTTCGTTAAAATCTGTATCAGCTATAGCCTTTCATCTGTCGGCGCAACCCATTATAAAATCCATAGATCCAAGGATTGCCGGAATATCTGGCAGTTTACAACCAACTAACAACTTACTCAAAAATTGTATATGGGCAAATGATGGTGATTTGAAATGCATACGCAATGGCATCATCGAATTTTCTGCAACAAACATATGAATTCCGAATTCCCCCCTCGGCGTTTCTGTCGAAGAAAAAATCACTTTCTCTTCTGGAATCTTTATATCTTTTTTCCACAGCGCCTCGATACAAAAATCACCTCTAGGCAAAATTTCTAACAATTCTTCTATGAGATAGACACTCTGTCTTACTTCGAGAGTCCTGAGCTTCATTCTATCGTAACAATCGCCACCAGTCAATGTTATGGGTGTAAAATTTAAAAATTTATATGCCCCATATCTTATTGAATTCCTAACATCATATACTATTCCAGAAGCTCTTAAATTTACCCCAGATAAGCCATTTTCTATCGCTTGACTTTTTGAAATATTTCCAATATTTTTCGTTCTTCTGATGAAAATTCTGTTGTTTAATGCAAGCCTATCAACAATTTGTAAATATTGATCAATTCCACCTAAAAATGATCTAATCATCTGAATCGCCTGCTGTGACACATCGGCAAAAACTCCACCAGGAACGTAATATGAAATATGCATTCTTGCACCAGTTACTTCGTCGAAGATTTCCATTATTTTTTCCCTTTCTTCAAAGCCGTAGAGAAAAAGACTTAGGCATCCGAGATCGTATGTCATCGATCCAATTGCCATTATATGGCTGGAAATTCTTGTTAGTTCATCGAAGATAGTCCTAATAAAAACAGCTCGTTTTGGTGGATGAACTTTAAGCAATTTTTCGATAGCGAGAACATAAGCGTGTTCCTGGATCGCAGGAGAAAGGTAATCCAATCTGTCTATATATGGAATAATCGACAGGAATTTTTTGGACTCGACGATCTTTTCAACGTTCCTACAAAGGTACCCTATCTCTGGCTCGCACGACAATACTTCTTCACCAGACAATCTCAATTTCAATCTTAAAACACCGTGAGTAGACGGATGGTGAGGGCCAAAATTTAACTCATAAACATCGTCGTGCTTATTCAGCATTCCTTAGCAGTTCTTCTATCTTTTGCGAATATGCCACTGACTCATCGAGCTTGAAACGTATGTTTGGTATAAATCGCATTCTCATTTTTTTTGCTATGAGATCCTTAAAATAATGTATCTGGAGCTCAAAAAACTTTAACGTTTCTTCAACCATTTGATCAACAAGAGGACTAAAGTAAACCGTGGCATTTCTTAAATCAGGCGAAATATCTACATACGTTATTGTAATAAGGCACGGTAATTTTGAAGCCTCTCTATGGCTAGGTAAACTTGGAAAATCACCTTTAGAAATCGCGATAGAAAAGATCTCTCGCAATTGAACGGCAACTTTGTCATTTCGCCGACTCGCTGTCTTTCGTTTTTCCGGAATAAAGAGATTAAGATCAGTCATTTTTTATACTGACTTCAAAACGTGGTAGTCAGGGTATTCTTTTCTGATAAATTCGCTTATAGCTATTATGACCCTATCAACAGTTATATTTGCTGGCTCGTCATACGTTTGCACACAAACATCGGATTGTTCAAAAATCGGGTAATGATCACCCATCATTCGAGTCAGAGTTTCTTCCTCTTTCCCACACTCCAAAAGCGGCCTATCCTTACGACCGGTGACTCTAGTTAATAACGTTTGCAAATCGGCTTTCAACCATACTGAGATCGATTTTTCCTTTATTAAGGATCTGGAACTTTCTCCTATGAACGACAAACACCCAGTCGCTATAACCTGCGTCTGTTGGCCAAGCAACCTCTGCAAAACTTTATACTCACCGGCTTCTAATGCCCCTTCTCCGAAAAAATCTTCTATGTCACCTATAGAACACCCAGCTGCAGTCTCAACCTCGAAGTCAGAATCACAAAACGGCAAATCAAGTCTTTTCGCCAACCTTTTTCCAATACTAGTTTTCCCACAACCCATAAGCCCAATTAATACGACAGGCTTTGGCGGAACAAAACTCACCAGCGGAGAAATCGGCCTAGAAGGTGGGCTACTACTGTTTTCCAACGGTTCATTCATATTTCAAATATCATCTCCCAAAAAAGAAACAACCAAGGCTCGCGATCAAAAATTACCAAACCACAAAATGAATGATATCAGAAAATACCCCACTGCTGTTGCAAAATTTTCAGCCTACTAAGATGGTTTTTTGCAGTAGTACAGCAGCACCCTTAACATAACAAATGCAATAATCGCTGGATAAACCTTCTCCAAGACGAACCCGAGAATGTTGCATATCGTCGAGAAGCCTAAAAGCGACATTGCAAATGCTGAAATACCGACAAAAACTAAAATTATTTGTCTATTGAATTTTTTTCGGCAAATCTCTTCGTGCACATAGTCTGCAAAAATCGATGTTAACGCAATGTTTGTGGCGAGACAGCAAATTGCCGTGACTATAGCGACAAACCAAGATGCGTAATTTCCCATCGATATCTCGGCAGCCTTTGCAAATAGTCCTTCATCAGGAGTATTTCCCAATAGAGTCGAACAGTTGGAACTGACAAAAACAAGCCCAGTATAAACAATTGATAGCGCTACTCCGCCTATTACACAAGAATACCCACAAAACTTTAGAAGAGTCTTCTTATCGTTTTTTTTCTCTTCTGGAAGTGCATTCTTGATATACAGATATATGGACGATGACAGTATGAATGCTGCTAATAAATCCATTGTTTGATACCCAGTCTTAAACCCCTCTAAGAATGCATTGCCCACGTCCTGGTGTATTTCCAGCGGTACATTGGATTTACAAAAATACAAAGCACCTAAAATGACGATTCCAACGCCACCAAACTTAAGTGGAGTAAAAATGATCCCAATCACCTGAACTATTTTTCCGGGATTCCAAGCCGATAGCGTCATAATTACACAATAAATGGCGTTAAAAATGACATTTGAAACATCGGGGGATACAACGTTGATACCGCCAAATGAAACATTTATGTTCCTAGCGATTGCGCCGAATGGTCCAACCATCATCATGATAATAAACATCAGGATAGCAGACAAGTGTTTCCCAATTGGAGAAAGGTATTTTCTGTAATCGGCCTCAAAAAGCATAGCCCCATAATACCCAATCATTGGAATCAACACCGTTGCAATGAGCCACCCAATATCAGCAAGCCCCCAATCAATCGGAAACTTTTTTCCGATGATCATTGGAAATACCACATTGCTCGACCCAAACAGCATGGAGAACACTGCTAATCCTGCAACGGTTACTTTTTTTATCATAACAATACCTTGGTAACAACCGAACCGAGCAATTCTATCATAAAATTACAAACTCGTCAAGATCTCAGATTTTGAGACATCTATAATTAGATGTTTCCTTTTACGAGGGTCAAATTACTTTTCAACACACAAAAATGGCGTAGCAAACCAAAGATACAAAGCACTATTTTCTAAACGTAGTTCTAAAAGAGTTTTTTTAAAAATCTCGTCAGCCCCTAGATTTTTTCCGCATTTCCCAGCAACTATCCCTATTCTTCCGTGTTTATGCTCGCATTTAGCTTCTCCGCTATCTCTCTTATAAGAATATCTGGATTTTCGCTATAATTTGCTTGATTTGGGAAGAATGACTAGAAGAACTAAGATAGAAAATCAGAAAAAAAGGCAACACTTGATCCTTAAAACTCTCACATAATTACGTAGTAGAAATATGTATAAGTTCGTTTTTCAGGTTTTGAGGAAATGCTTTGTATTTTTCATAATAATCGAGCATTGTTTTTATTAAATCAGCTATATAGTCGCGATTAAATTCAGTTACTGTTATAACAAAATTCTCAATATTATTTTTATATTTTCTCGCCCAAATTTCGTCATCATACACAATCGTTGCGATAACCGGTTTAGAGATTGACATGATATGATCAACTGCCTGAATAAATTTTTCTGACTTTTGTTGCATTCTGCCTATCTCATCAAAAATGAATACTCCATGCGGAGACTCACTTTTCATGTTAAGCATATAAGGTATCATCTCATTTTCGATTGCGCCTATATTAATCGAATATTTCGAAAGATAAACATCTGATAGTTTCTCATTAACACTTGCAAGTTTTGTTGAGTTGCCTTCAGGTAGATATTTTATTCTAAATCCTACTCTATTTCCATTTTCTCTTTCCTCCTCGACGATACACCCTTTTGCGTTTTTCGATTCCAAAAGGGTATAAATTTTCTTAAGTATGGTGCTTTTTCCTATTCCAGGACGACCCTGTAAAATTATTTTCATTCTCCTGGCGCTTTAACAAAATCTGGATCTATAGACTCAGGTAAGTGCTGCATTGCTGTTGCTAATTTTTGATAAAACTCGATACATTTGCCGTAATCAACATTAAATCTAATATATGGAAACATTTGTGAAAATTGGTGATAATTTGGCTCCATGACAGTCCTATATCGCATAATTCTTTTTTGTATTGTTTCGCTTGTGTCTTGAGGACGCTGAATTAATTCTTCATCGCAATCATCGCAAAAATTCTCTTTTTTAGGCCGTGATGTATTTGTATTATAAATGCGAAAACAAATGTTACAAATCAATCGTTTCTCCATACGCCTCCGGCATTCTTCGTCTGCTGATTCAAGAAAAACAGCAATAACTCGACCACCTAAATTTCCTTGCTCAAACAGATTTCGCAAAAATAGAGCATCTTCGTCACTTTGTCCACCAAACCCATCTATTATGAGCAAGCTGTATTTTTCCATTCCTTCAATAATTTTTGCACGAAGAAGAGAGTGCATAACTTCATTTGCAACGGGTTTTCCTTGTCTTATAGTGTCTTCGATTGAAATCCCAATTGGAGTTTTTTTGTTAACTTCTTCTCGGAGGAGATCTCCTGCACTTATGTGACCACACTGATAATTGCGGACGAAAAAATCAGCAAGATATCCTTTTCCACTTCCCGGAGGCCCAACCACTATAAGAACTTTTGGCAAAGAAGAACTTATACACTCTGCCAAAAACAGAGCAAAAATGAAAACGAACACATAAATTTTCTTTTGTATATTAAACATTATATTCACCTCTACTTAGAAACAGGGGACGGGGAAACTGGGATTAAATTCGGAAGCAGCACCTCAATACCTCGTTGCTGAGAGCCTTCCCGATCTCCTGGCTCTAAAACAACTGTTGTTTGAGCTTTTGCTTTTATCTGGCTCACTAATGGACTGTTATTATGCAAAGGAACAGTAAATATGACAGGCTTTTGCAGATTGAGAAAAATATTGTTTGTTTCCCTTTGAAAATCATGACAAAATAACTGCATTCCACCAATCTCATCTATAATAACAACATCTTCCTCTACACACGCTTTTTGCAAACTCGGGATTACGAATTGACGTATATTTGCAATATTGATGGCATATTGCGTATTCTTGAATGGTGTGTAATCACGACGACTGCCAGAAATTTGAGTTTTCAAAATGGCAAATTCACGAGATTCAGATTCAAATCTTGTAGAATAAGATGTGGCAACAAAACCAGCGCGCTTACGATCTGCGCCTCTCATTTCTTCAGTTATGATGCCTCCAGCATTAATTCGCTTCTCCCTCAAAAGTGCCAGGAGTTTTTTCATAAATGTGCTTTTACCTGACGATGGCAAGCCTGTTATAACAAAAACTTTGTTGAAAGGTATATATTTCATCTCTCCTGGCAAACAAACCATGGATGCAAATCTTGCGATCCCAAAAGTTTTCACATCATCTTCTCTAAGTGCAGGAGCAAACAAATCCAAATTAATTGGCAACTCTGATGTTGAAGCAATTTCAGCTCTGACGATTTCAACAAATCTTTGTTTGTTTTCTGGGGTTATGCCACAGTCGCCGTAAACATTAACGCAGAAGTCAAATATGTCATACCTTCTTGCTGTATTTCCTGCTAACAGTGCAACTGCGTGAGCAATATCTCTTATGAAAGCTGAACTCCTGCCGTTTCTACCATTTACACCATCTTCAAACAATTTTTCTATACTACACCTTTGATGTCTAGCTTGTGCTCGCAAAGATTCGACTCCGGCTATCTGTGCGATAGTCATCGAGTTTCCATCGCTTGATCTTCTGATTCTTTGCAGTCCGCCCATTCCTATGTCTCTGTCATATTCTTGAATTAATTGACCATTCTTTATAACTCCGCAGCCAACTCCATTAGATAAATTTATAACTCCTAAAGAATCAGCTACGGTTTTGTTGAGCAAACAAAAAGCTCCAAATGAGAAAGCTTGGAATCTATTAAGTATTATAACTGGAATTGCAAATTGAGATTCCAATATTTGTTTTAATGGAACAGCTCCATGTTGTGATGTTACTGTCCCTTCCATAACTTCACCTTTTGTGAAAATTCCCACGCAAGCAGGTATCATTCCTCTTTCATTGCAAATTACTAAAACTTTATTCATAAAAGAGCTACAACCAACATCTGGTCGTTCATAATATACGTCAGATAACCTATAAATAGGGTCCATTGTTGTTGAATCTAGTATCGCTCCGTTTGTAATAATGTTTGTCGCTATAGACATAGCAATAAGTATACTGCTCATAAAAATATCTCCTATAAAAAACTACTGAAAAAAAAGAGGGTTGTTTCTCTTCGCCTTAATATGCTGCATACATGTTAATTTATTGGTTTCTGTTGGCACCCTTTCTACATTAATGCCGGCTAACAACAAAGAGTTTACCTTTTTGCGGCTATCCGTGCGCAATCTTATATCGTTACAGCCCAATTTTGCTAAAATCAAAGCTGCTCCGTTGTAATCCCTGATGTCATAATTATAGTCATCTGCTTTGTAAAGAAGTTTAGCGGCAGCTACGGTATCCATTGGGTCTTTTACTAAGTATATTCGTCCTTTACCACCTTGTTTATAAATTTCAGTTTCGAATTTTGGAGCAGATCCGAATCCTCTACCATCGTGACAAGGCACATGAA
>JAITPA010000001.1 GCA_031289695.1 Holosporales bacterium | reverse complement strand
TTTTTTAGTTCATTTGATGCTCGAAGTTGGCCAAATGCAGGGTTTTCAAGGGCTATTTCAACGGCTGCTCTCTCGACACTATCCTCGACTCGGTTCTTCAAAATAGGCTTCCTCCACTCCTTTTTCATAGAGTTCTTTAAATCGGTAGTAACTATCTCGACTGCAACCCTTTGCTTTACAGGCATTTGATACGTTTCCAAGCTGTTTTGCTAACTCCAATAACCCAACCTTCGGTTTTATTATTTTGTTGCAAATTCATAACACTTCTCCTTAGAATTATGGCCTCATTTATCGCAAAACGAACGAACGAGCTAATGAAAGCTTCGTTCATTTTGCTTCTCCAACTATATCACCTTTGTCAGATTAAATCTTAAGTAGTACAATTTATATCTGCTTCGTAAGCGTTCATGGTACTCACGGCTCTAGCCGGTAGGGGCGTCCATAATCAAGTGTCTTGTGATATACCATGTTTGATGACGACTTCACAACCAACGCAATTACTGCCAAGACAAAAGTTTCTTTCCATTGTTACCATACAGATGTCTCAGCGATTCCTCAACGAATGTGCTACGCTGCCGATATCTTCTCGTTAGCTCAACCACGGCTTTCTGCAATATATCCGGATTGTATTTTTCGCGAATTACTTCTACAATTGCGTCTAATTTATCTGGAAGTTCCATTCCTGCTCCCAATAAGTTCATCGCTGAACTAACCTTCTCTTCATCGTGGTCTGTAATTTTCGAAATTGCACCAACTAGCGCTTCAATCGCAAGCTCCACTAATTCGTCATCTTTATTTAAATTGGTTTTCGCTCCCTGCAGCTGCTTGATCACTTCTGTTTCAGTAATTTGCTGAGGTTGTGCATTTCGTCGTACTCGAAATTGCTCCACTAGCTGTTCATATTCCATTGGGGCACGATTTCCATCCTCACGATCCTTTTGCACAGCTAGATTTGCATTTTGGTTCCGTATCATGACAGGTTTATCCAACTGCAAACCCCCGTTGGGATTGGACATCACCTGTTGCGTACTTACCGCGTCCGGAACTTCTTGCATATCACTAACCGGAATTACTTGCTGTGTGCCTACTGCGAAGTGACTACTATTGGTAGTTGGAACTACTTGTATATTACCAGCATTCGGGACTACCTGCTGCGTACCCATTATAACCGGAACCCTTTGCATATTACCACCAATCGGAGCAACTTGCTGTGTACCTACTGCGAAGTGACTACTATTGGTAGTTGGAACTACTTGTATATTACCAGCATTCGGGACTGCTTGCTGCGTACCCTCTGCGAAATGACTTCCCTTCGTAACCCGAAATCTCCGTACATTACCAGTGCTCTGACCGCCCTGAGGTGTACTCATAGCTAAACCCTGCTGGCTACCATCGGTGGTTGGTATATCCTGTGGTGCGTCTACCCGATAACCCAACAGGCTATCGCCTGGTATGTAAGCCTGCGGTATGCTCCACGTGCAACCTAGCGACCTATCGTTCTGGATCTGAGGTGCGTCCATTTCATATTCATATGCCTGCTGATAATTGTAGGGATACACCTGATCATCAGGAGGGGGTTCATATTCCATCGCCCTGACTTTCTGTGTTTTTCTCCTGCGACTATTTTTGGATGCAGAGTTGTTGTATCTGTTAGTCCCTGCCCTCGTTGGTTCGTACCTCCGCATTTCCCTGCTAGTCCTTGGGAGTTCACCACCAGCATAACGCTTTCGTTTATTGCCATCCATAATTTCGCGTCTACTACCATGTTTGCCAGAAAGGCCAACCTCGCGGTTACTAAATAATTTGGCGACCTCATCGGCATCAAGGACACCCTCTTGCCTCCTCAACACATAGGTTCTCTGCCTCATCTGCTCGATTTGCTTCGTCTTCTCTGCCACAGCTGTTCTTGCCGCCTCTGCAGCTTCAGCTATACGCTTATTCACTGCCTTCGCCTCGAAGAGTTTCGTCCCTAGTTTGTCCGCAGCCAGCATTGCCTCTCTTTCGGCGGCTTCATACGCTCTCAGTCTGTCTTCGTATTCCTCCTGCTGTGCTGCCATCTGCTGGGTTAGCTCAGTGATTTTCGCAACTGCTCTAGTTTCCATCTGCTTCGCTTTATTCACAAAATCCTGCATTTGCCTCGATTTATCTATCAACATAGTCTTTAGATGGTCGATTTCATTAAGATATTGGGCTTCCATACGTTGAAATTCCACTATCATCCCCCGCAACTTCAATATTTCCGCTTCGTACCTCGCTTCAGATGCTTTTTCTCGTTCTTTGGCTTCGGTAATCTGCTTCCTCGCCCTGACGAGTAGGTTCTGCAATTCCGTTTTCAGCCCACTAACTTCGCTTCTTAGTAGATCTTCACTGAGCATATACGCCATCTCTGCATTATTGCGGTTAGCTTCCATCGCAGCAGTTTCTGCCTTCAGCTTGGTTAATTCCTCAGTTTTGCTATTGAGTTGACTCGCCTTGCTAGAGATATCCGCATTCAGAGTGGCTTGCTCACTCTCGTTAGCCCTCACAATTTCTTCTCTCTCTCTGTTGGCCTGTTCTTCGAAGCTTTTCATCTCCGCTTCGATCTGAGTTACTCTCGCACTGAGCTCGGTCTTCTCGTTCTCCTTCTGACTTATCTGAGCTTGTAGATTCGTTATAGATTCATTGAGTTTCCTGGTTTCTTCAGCGTTTCTGCTAATCGACGCATCACGCTCTTTAATTGCATTGTCAGCAACAAGCTTCGAGGCCTGCAATGATTTGTATTGTGTATCAAGGTTCGCCTTTTCTGCATTAAGTGTATTCATCTGCGCTTGGATTTTCTGATTTTGCACATTAAGCGTATTAGCCTGCATACTGAGTGTATTATTTTGGGCTTTTAATGCGTTTTCTCGCGTTTGCGCCTTCTGTATCTCGGCGTTAACCGCGTTGTTTACTGCTGCCGTTTTCTCTGCGTTTGCTTTATTCTTAGTTATAAGCGCTGCGGCTTCGAAATTACACCAATTTAGCGCTATAACCCAAATTATCAGCCCGTTGCCGATATGAATTCTTAGCTTTCTATAGTTCATTAATAACTGCAAAAAAGGCTGTCTCACATAGATACACTATCAAGATAAAATTAATAATTAGTAAATTTGAAGTTTTTGATGCAGAGACTTTTAGTCCTATGATAAATTTTCTAACGTGGATCTATGGCATTGCATACCGATTTATTGTATCATCCAAGTATGGACACAATTATTGCATAACTGCCGATGGATTTTCTGTCTAAAATAGGAAGAATGTTTATAAAATTTCTTTCTTCCATTGGAAGCGTAACGTTATTTTCAGTAAGTAGCGTTTCGTCTGGAATTGTTCCACCATATTATTGGAAACAAATAGCTAAACAGTCGATTCAAATTGGATACTTTTCTTTGCCGGTTGTTGGAATGACCGCAATATTCACAGGCATGGCGTTGACTCTCCAGTGCTATGCTGGTTTCTCGGAATTTACCGCTGAAACAGCGATTCCATCGGTTGTTATGATCGCCATGACGAGAGAACTTGGCCCAGTTTTAACGGCACTTATGGTTGCAGGAAGGCTGGGAGCATCAATGACCGCTGAAATCGGAACAATGAAAGTAACAGAGCAGATCGATGCATTGATGACACTCTCTGTAAATTCATACAAGTATCTCGTATTTCCAAGGCTTCTGGTTAGTATCGTGCTGATGCCGTTTTTGGTGTTTATATACGACATAATAGGAATTCTTGGTGGCTATGTCGTCGGGGTATATTACCTTGATTTTAATCCAACTAACTATATCCACAACACGCTTTCATCAATGTCAAATTGGGATGTTGTTTCAGGATTAATTAAAGGGGCTGTATTTGGATTTATAATTTGCCTCATGGGGTGTTATCATGGTTATCGTTCGAATGGAGGAGCGGAAGGAGTTGGACGAGCAACAACAAACTCAGTTGTCTCGTCATCCATTCTGATACTTCTTCTCGATTGTATTTTGACTTTCGTATTATTTTGAAGGATTGATGCGCATGAAATATGTTATTGAAGTTGAAAATTTGACTAAATCTTTCGGAGGAAGAGATGTGCTTCAAAACGTTACCCTCAACATTAGAAGAGGAGAATCTTATGTAGTCATCGGTGGCTCTGGTTCAGGTAAATCTGTTCTAGTTAAATGTATCCTTGGTCTTTTAAAACCAGAGTCTGGGATTGTTAAGATCAACGGACAAAATACATCAAAATTATCGCAGAAGGCTATGTTTCAAACATTATTGAAATGTGGAGTATTATATCAAGGTGGTGCTTTATTTGATAGTCTGAATGTTATAGATAATATTTCGTTTGGTTTGATTTATGGATATGGTAAGTCGCAGAAGGAGGCATATGGGATAGCTCTAGAGAAACTTAATGCCGTTGATCTTGATGAGAAAGTTGCGAAGATTTTTCCTGCTGAATTGTCTGGCGGAATGAAAAAGAGGGTTGCGTTAGCCAGAGCTATAGCGACTAACCCCGATATAATTTTTTTTGATGAACCGACGACTGGGTTAGATCCAATTACAACAGGCATTATAGATGAGCTAATCGTAAAGTGCACGAAAGAAATGGGAATATCAGCACTCTCAATCACCCATGATATATCTAGTTTGAGACGTATTAGTGATATCGTTGGGCTTTTATACAACGGCTCAATAATCTGGGAAGGAAAAAACGAAGAACTGGATACAACAGACAATCCATACATTAGGCAATTTCTCGCTGGATCTCCCGTTGGTCCATTCACTCAATGATATTTAAGATTTTCTCATTTCTTTTTGTAATTTTCGCTTTCGTTATATTCGCGTTGTTTGAAACAAGTAAGATTGAAGATCATTCTGTTTTTTATATAAGTGACCAGAACCTATACGAGATCGTCAAGAATGATGGTGCATTCAATCTTGCCAATGGTGTTTTTTTTGTAATCGACAATTGTTCTAATATCAAAAGCCAAATCAAGACTGGAGAATACATGATCAATTGCGGAGATACAGTTATTGATGTTGTTAAACGCATGATTACAAAGGAAAGAGTTAGAAGGAAATTGACGATTCCGGAAGGCTACACCATTGCCATGATTATCGAAAAACTTCAACAAAATGACCTGTTGTTCGGAGAAATAGAAGAATCTCCAAAAGAAGGTTCTCTTATGCCTGATACGTATTTCTATCATTTCGGAGATACAAAACAGTTTGTTGTTGATCTCATGAAAAATCAAATGAAAAAAGCGCTGGCTAAACTAGCATCATCGAATGATACAAAACTATCAATCGATGAAATCGTGACAATTGCATCTATCATAGAAAAGGAAACTGCATTGGACGGTGAAAGGAGCATAGTGTCTTCTGTGTATCATAATCGACTAAATAAAAAAATGAAGCTTCAAAGTTGTCCAACAGTGATCTATGCAGTATCACAGGGGTATGGTAAAATCGGAAGAGATTTAACTATTGAAGATCTCAAATTTGATTCCCCGTTTAATACATACGTATCGGATGGATTACCTCCAACTGCAATCTGTTGCCCAGGGGAGAAAGCGATACTTGCAGCCATGAAACCAGCTCAAACGGACCATTTCTATTTCGTTGCTAAAAAGAACGGCATAGGACATTACTTTTCAAGAACATATAAAGGCCACTTAAAAAATAAAAATATGATGGAGTAATGTGTTATGCCAAATATTTCGGTTTAGCTTGAAATAGATTTAATACTTTATTGGTCGCGTTTTTTCTAATCGCTAAAAGTATTCTATCTCCAGCGTTAATTAATTTTTTCTTAGGCAGCATGGATATCTCATTATTTCTTACAATTGCCGCAATTAAAACTTCATTTTTTGAAAGCAATTTCTTTGCGAATGTTCCGATGATATAACTATTATTCAGTGCCTCTATCACTATAATTTCAATTTCATCGCCCTCCAAATTCAACACATCCTCAGTTCCTCCTTTTCTGATATGATGCAATATTTTAGAGATAATCGCAGATCTCGAATCTAAAATAGCGTTTATTCCAAGGGTGTATAAAAGATCGCAGTACGATATGTTATTCAACACTGCCGCACACCTCTTCGCTCCAAGTTTCTTAGCTAAAAGACAAGCCAGTATATTCGTCTTATCATCTTCAGTCATAGAAATGACTATTCCTGTCTCAGATATGTTTGCCGTCCTCAACACATCCGAATCAAGTGGGTTCCCATGGACTATGTTTATTGCTTCAAATTTTTCGGCGAGTACTTCTGCGACATTAAAATTTTCCTCTATAATTTTAACGTCAACATCCAACGATACGATCAAATTAGAAATTTCTTCGCAGATTGATCCGCCACCTACTATAACAACACTGTTGGTCTCATCTGCTTCATACCCAAACAAATTCATAGCATACTTGGTATCATTTTCAGAACAGACAAAATAGATGGTATCATCCGGCTCGATAATATGTCGTTTCCCAGGCAATATTCCATGAATCTCATTTTTCTTTCTGATGTAAAGTATCGCAATTTTAGATTGTTCATCAATCGATGAAATGTATTTCAGTGGAACATTTGCAAGAGCTGATCCTTTTTTACATGTAACTCCAATGACCTTTAATTTACCATCCACGCAAGAAATAACATCCAACGCACTTGAGATTGATACACTCCGTCTGATGAGATGCAAATTTTCAATATATGGTGAGACGGTAAAATCTATTGGAAACTTGTTGCTGTTCACAAAGATACTGCTATCAAAGTATGATCTCTTATCTATCCTAGCTATTTTTAGTTCTGTTCCAGACATAACATCTGCTATTTGGCAAGCCGTTATATTTACTTCGTCAAATGGGGTAACTGATATCAATATATCAGTCTCTTCAAGCCCAGATTCTTTCAATACGCCAATATCAGATGCATGTCCAAATACCGGTTTTACATCAAGCTTCTCGGCAACCTTATCGAGAACTAGCTGATCATGATCAACGACAACAACGTCATGGCCGTTTAATGACATTTCCTTAGCAATTCCATATCCTATCTTCCCAGCCCCTAGGACTAGCACTTTCATCGCTAGTCCTCGTATTCGATCTTAGACGACTTGGAATCAATGATATTCAGGGATCGTAATTTCCTGTGGAGAGCCGATCGCTCCATTCCAACAAACTTCGCAGTCTGAGATATATTGCCATTGAATTTATTTAACTGCTCTATAAAATACTCTCTTTCGAAAATCTCTCTTGCATCTCTTATTGGCATCTCCGACACAACTGAAATAAACTGAGCATTCTGATTGCTCGCTTGCTTGCCGTCAACTATTTCCTGAGGTAAATCACCCAACATGATAACGCTCGTATCTTCGTCTTCAGACAAAGATACCGTTAATATCCAATCCATCATGTTCTTCATCTGCATCACATCTCCTGGCCAATGATATGAATTCAACAATCCCAGAACTTCATTTGAGAACCTTTTGGGAGTGACATTATTTGCCTTTGCAGTCTGAGCCATATAGTAATCCAGAAGATATGATATATCTTCTCTTCTTGATTTGAGCGGTAAGATATTAATAACGTTGGCGCTAATCCGACAATACAATTCATCTATGAATCCACCATCCTTGATGATGTTCAATATATTCGGCGGAAAGCTCGCCAGGATTCTGGCCTTCGACTCTATCTTAGAATTTGATCCAATTCTTGAAAAAGTTCCATCCTTTAATACCCTTAAAACCTGTTGCTGAAATTCCAACGGAGTAGTTACAAGTTCGTCTATGAACAAAGTTCCATCCCCTACCCTTTCAAGCAAACCTGTTCTTATCGATGTATCGTCTTCATTTCTCATTATCATTCCAAACAGACTTACCTCAAGCTGGATTATTGCCTCGGATTTACAATTCAGAACTAAAAATGGACTCTTTACTCTGGGAGATAATCTATGAATTGCCCTCGCCACAATTTCTTTATCAGATCCAAAAGGCCCTATTATGGCACATCTACCATTTAGCGGGGCTATTTTCTCTATCATCTGCTTTATGGTTATCACATTGTGGGATTGCCCGACGAGGCTATCCGATACCTTTGCCTTAATCTTAAGCTCAGCATTCTCCGTCTGGAGTTTACAAGCATCAATTGCCTTTTCTATAGAGGTTATCAGCCTTCTCGAATCAAACGGTTTTTCGATGAAATCATAAGCCCCCCTCCTAATTGCAAACACCGCTGTTTCTATTGTTCCATGCCCACTCATCATGATGACCGGTATAAAATCGCAATCCTTTTTTATGACCTCTAAAAGCCTAATGCCATCCCTATCCCCATCTCCCAACCAAACATCTAAGACAACAAGACTTGGTCTTCTCTTCTGAATTACTTCTAGTGCATCAACGTAACTTCCAGCTGTTTCCACATCATATCCGTTGTCACTCAAAATTCCAGATACGAGATCCCTTATGTCACTCTCATCATCAACTACCAAAATATTAAACGCCATAGCCTTTTCCGCCTATTTCCTGAATTCGTGGCAACACAATCGCAATACTCGCTCCTCCCGACCACTTTGATTTGCCAAGTTTTATCTCTCCTGAATGATCAGTTACTATCTTGTGAACTATAGACAAACCCAACCCTGTGCCATCAGCCCTTGTAGTGTAATACGGATCTAACGCCTTTTCTATAGCAGTGTCTGAGAACCCTGGACCATCATCTTCGATTATAATATGAGTTAGGTCATTCTCCACACAAAAATCTAGTGTAATGCTGCCTATTATTTTTTCAGCGCCGCAGGAATGATTTTCAGAAATCGCATTCACTGCATTCTGAAGAATATTGATTAAAACTTGATTAATCTGATCCTGGTCTATTTCGCAGATACACGAGTCTCTGTCATAGGTTTGATGAAACGAAATGCTTTTGTAAGCGTTGGATTGCATAAACACCGCTTCCCTTAGCAGGTGGACAATATCTACATTTTCAAATTTAGGCGGTGGCATTCTAGCAAAATCAGAAAACTCTTTGACAAGTTTTCCAATACAAGAAACCTGCCTCGTTATTGTATTAATACAAGAATTAAACACCTCTGGTTGCGTTACTATTTCATTTTGATATTTACTCTTTAATCTTTCTGCTGAGAGTTGAATTGGCGTCAGAGGATTTTTAATTTCATGAGCAATTTTACGAGCTATATCCCTCCATGCATTTTGCCTTTGGGAAACAATTAATTGACGTTTCTGTTGATCCAACTTCAAAATCATGTCGTTAAATGTAGATATCAGAACATCCCACTCATTTTTAAAATGGCCAACTCTAATCGGAGAGTTATAATCCCCAGACGTGACATTCTTTGTTGCTATAATAAGTTTTTTAACGGGTTTCAAAATCCAGTTGGCAAAGACTATTCCTATGATGAAAGACAGAAGTAACAAGAGGATTGTTACGACCGAAAAAAACGTCATAAATGTAACCTTTATGCCAGTGCGTTTTGTAGCTAGGTTTGTGTATTCTTCAATGCCAGTTTTAATTTTGTGCTTATGATCTAAAATGATGCTGTTGATAGGAATTGACGCCAGTAGGTAGATTCCAAGGTCATTGTTGATTTTGGTGATAGATAACACTAAATCGTCGGATTCCCACGCTATAACAGCCCCTTCATTTAGATATGAAACTTCTGCTGGAAGTTCTTCGAATTGCAAAGATATTGAAAACGGAGTACTTGTTATAACATTTATATTCTGCCCATCGACTATCTGTAAAACAACGGCATCTACCTTCAAAGAGGATGTCTCTTCTTCTAGTATTTTGCTCATTTGATTCTTGTTAATTGAGACTCCATTGATACAAGAATTTATCTGATCAAACAATCCGTTTACAAAATTCTCCATATTGAATTTCATATCGTCTATGTATATCGATGCCACACGCTCGGCGTTATCTATGACATTTTTTATTGGAGACTTAAAAAGATTTTCTATTCCAACATTGAAAAACAACATCGAAAAAATGAATACGCAAATCGCCGGCGAAATTGTTACACATGAAAAAAGCGTTATAACTTGCTTATGAAAACGATTTCCTTTTTCATTTTTCTTGCGAAACCCAAAGATCCGTTTTATCCTAGAAAATATTGATGCACATATTGCTACTAGTAACGCTATATCAATTGATATTAACCACAAGACCAAACCCGAGCTCAAAAATTCTTTGCCGAAAACCAAAAGAACGCACGTTATGATGAATGCGGAAATGGATGATATTATCATGGTGCGGCGGATTAAATCCTTTTTCCCGTACATCCTTCTCTTGTGTGTCCCATTCAACAGACTCATTTACGAATCGTACCATAACGACATTTGATCCAAGATTGTAACATATTGGCAACA
>JAITPA010000022.1 GCA_031289695.1 Holosporales bacterium | reverse complement strand
CCAGAAACCCTGGGAATCCCACTAGTTTAATGCCATAAAAAACAACGAAGATTCGCTCGAGTGCGGCTTTTCTGGCGGAGAGAGGGGGATTCGAACCCCCGATACGATTTTACTCGTATGACGGTTTTCGAGACCGCTCCATTCATCCGCTCTGGCATCTCTCCGTTTTACTTCATCCCCCCCACTATAGTCCGCCTATCTTGCCTCTTATAAATTTAAGTACCCAACTTTTCTCGCTTTCCCATTGGATACCACCAGCTATCACTCCAGTCAAACCCTCCGTTATCTCCTTGATCTCGTCTTCAATACTCGCACGCATTTTCTCAGCGCTGTTGCATCCCTCATTAATCAACCGCACCATCGTCGTTTTAAGCCGTCCCCTCTCCATCCTCATTCTGCTGTTATATCTACTTTCTTTCTCTTGTAGGTCCCGCTCGTTGGTCATACTCCTACCCCGGTCATTTTTCACCTCTCTCTTTCTAGTTTCTTCCACGACATTCATCAGTATTTGCTTATACACTTCGTTCTCTGTGCCACATAGCCATGGTAAGATCTCCGCAACCTGAGGTTGTTTCTTTCCTATTGTCCAGGCCACCAGTAAATTAGCTCTGTCCATCTCACTCGTTATTTTTCCGCTGCCACTGGCTCGGCCTCTAGCACTATACCTCCTCGCGGCTCTTTCCGCCGGGTCCATTCTACCGGCCACGTTACCCTTGATCTCATCGATTAGCATGAATAGATTTATTCTATTGTCGTCTCTATCCTGTTCTTTTGTCAGTATATCCGTTGTTAATTCGCTATTCCATCCTTCACCACTAGCTGCTACGTATCTTTGTAAAATCATGTCTGCATATTCTAGCCAGCTCGGCAGCCCTTGCTCTCGTTTAGGTAACTTCAACAGCTCCGATCCTCCGAACCAACCTCTGACCTTCCCTACCGCAGCTCCAACCTCTCTATCGCTGTAGTCTCCTTCATCTAATATCTTCATCACTTCCCAGACGATCGAATCCTCTTTCACCATAGCCTGTCGCACCTCCGCCTCCGACTTGAACTCCACTTCGAGCAGCGCCTCGTGCAATTCGCTCAGTGTATTACACTTAAGTATGTTCGTAATTACTCCGTCTCCACTTCGTAATATCTCCTCAATCTCCTTTCCATTGCCCTCTGGGGGTGCCTTCTTCATCAGCATCCTTTTCAGTGCTACGCATGTTTGGTTCTCTGTTGGCGTGTCAGCAACAATTGCTAGGACTTCCATCATAGTTTCTTCAGAGCCAACGTTTCTCAACGCTTCCCCAGCGGCAACTCTCCTCATGCTGTCGAGTGCATTTATTCTGGTGTGTATAATCCCTGGTATTACTGATGAGACTCTCACAACCGGAAATGCTCCAACTCCCACTGCGCTGCCTGCCCTTGGAGTTCTCCAGCTAGCCCCTGCAACCAGCCTCGCCCATTCGATATTGCGTCGTGGATCGTCTTCTTCGATTCCGCTGAGTTGCAGTACATAATTTATTATCGTCAGACCTACCTCATCTCCCGGTTTACTCTGAGCGATCCACCGCGCTGCCGTCTGTTCGCCCACTAGGTCTGGGTGCTCATATCCGCCGATGCATACCCCTGCCAGGACAGCTAAGCTGTCTAGTGTTGTATGTGGGGTTACCGGTATCGCTGATGCTTCTGATCTTTTCCCTACGAAATATCTTGCTAACGCCCTTGCCTCATTCAGAGTTTCCTCGAGTACCGACCTACCCATCATTGGTGGTCCCCGATTATCGGCTTGATTCAGCCATGCTATCTCATCTTCACTCAACCCTTCTTTTCTTAAGCCGATGCTGTTTTCATAGTCCTCTACGGCTGCACGCGCTCTCTGTACACGTCTTTCTCCACCTGTATATCGCCTGTCCTCCTGCGTATATCTCGACAGTTCTTTCCATATTCTGTGTTTCTTGCTATCCACCTCATTTTCTCTTGCACATATTAGGCATTCTCTTGCTAGCCTATCACAGGCGTTTATCTCGTCTTCTGTGAGCTTCATTGCCTTCATCCATCGATGCACTTTCTTAAGGTTCTCTCCACTCAATAATCGTTCATGGTATGCCACTGTATGCCTCGGATTTTCCAGATCGACCTCCATTTCGAGCAGATACACTACATTCCACGCCCGCAACAAATTGCACAGCACCACCTGCCTTTCCATTCCTGTTCCCTTTTCCATGTCGTACACGATCTGCAGAGCCTTATTGGCAACAATCTGGGCTGCTGTAATTTCGATCAACCTCCGTAGTTCTCTTGTTTTCCATAGTGCAGAGAAGCAATCCCCCATTTCGTACGTGGTTAGCAGGTCAAGTGCGGGAATTGTTTTTCGAAGAAGCGTTATTGAGCACCTCAAGCCTGTGTCAGTTATCACTTTATGTGTCCCGCCTGTTCTCTTCACCATGCTACTCAACCTTATCTCACTCAACTTACTCCACTCATCGACCAGTTTATCCTCAAGTCCCCACGGAATGAATTTGCCGTGTTGCTTGGCTCGCTCGACGACCTCCTTTGCCTTCTTGCTTATTCCTGCTTCCAGCTCCTTCAGCGACTCCACCAGTTCCTTTTCTCCCATGTATTTCCAGTCCATTGCTGCATTTTGGCCCGTTCCACCCTCCTTCATCTCTCTGAACGCCTCACTATTCCACAACCATTCCCCGCTATCTGTGACACTTAACGCTCGCCGGCGGTCTTCCAGCGCATCGGCTCCTACCTCCTCCCCTGGAGAGTCAAACAGTACACGGACCGCACCGCCATGGTCCACTGACGTTAGGGCGGCACCCATGACATCTATCGAGCATCGTAGCTCCTGCTCGCCATCTTGCGACCGCTCGGTGCTTTGATCTACTTGTCTTTGTGCTGTTACCCCATATCCAGTTATTGTGCATGACAACGCCATACATATCGCTATTTTCATTCGTAGTTTCATTTTTCATACCACCGTAATTCCTCTATTTTTCATTATATCGCTTTATTGCGCAATCATGAAAGTCTTTTTTTTCATCAGAAGACTTAATAATATAGTGGAGAATTTTCATATAAAGGTAGAAAAACATAGTAAAACAAAAAACTCTATGAAATCTTTTCATCTATTTTTATATGAAAATTCTCAATTTATCCGAATAAGGACTGTGGAAAATACACGAATGAAAAGCAGGCCTTTGATTTATCAAATCTGCTATAATATCCACGTAAGCTCGTGCCGAGTTTCCTTAAAATATTCATTTGCCGGCTTTTTTGTATGCACCAATGACATCATTGATCGTTCCCTTAAATGAAAACATCATCTCAGGAATATGATCAACCTCTCCGTTGACTATTGCTTTAAATCCCTCAATCGTATCATTTAGCTCGACAAAGACGCCTTTTTGACCGGTGAAATTTTCGGCTGCCTGAAACGGTTGCGACAAAAATTGCCGAATCTTTCTTGCCCTATTAACGATCAACTTATCTTCATCAGACAATTCATCCATCCCTATTATCGCTATTATGTCCTGAAGCGACTTAAATGTCTGAAGGATATATTGGACGTCCCTCGCTACCTTATAGTGCTCCTTGCCAATCATCTCCGGATCCATCATTCTAGAATTTGATTCCAGAGGATCAACCGCAGGAAAAATCCCAAACGAAGATATCTGTCGACTAAGGGTTGTCGTAGCATCGAGGTGTATAAACGAGGTTACTGCAGATGGATCCGTTAGATCATCGGCAGGAACATACACAGCCTGAATGCTGGTAATCGAACCATTAACAGTCGATGTTATTCTCTCTTGGAGTGTTCCCATTTCAGTTGCCAAGGTTGGTTGATATCCAACGGCAGAGGGGATCCTGCCGAGAAGAGTCGAAATTTCAGATCCAGCTTGTGTGAATCTAAAAATGTTATCGACAAAAAATAATACATCCTTTCCTTCGGTATCCCTAAAATACTCAGCCATAGTAAGGCCAGTTAGAGCTATCCTAGCCCTAGCTCCTGGAGACTCGTTCATCTGACCATAAACAAGCACGGCCTTAGACCCGTCTTCCCCAGGTTTTTTATTAACACCAGATGCTATCATTTCCTCAAACAGGTCTGTTCCTTCTCTTGTTCTTTCTCCGACTCCAGCAAAGACCGAAAAACCACCATGCTTCCTTGCTATGTTATTAATGAGTTCCATAATTAGAACAGTCTTTCCAACACCAGCACCCCCGAAAAGCCCTATCTTTCCACCTTTTACATATGGCATCAGAAGGTCTATCACTTTGATCCCTGTCACGAGCATCTCAGTATTTGTAGATTGTTCGGAGAAGGCTGGTGGATCTCTGTGTATAGGTAGATATTTATCTGTCTCCACTGGTCGGTAATTGTCAATCGGATCTCCTGTAACATTTAATACTCTTCCGAGAGTGTTTCTGCCAACTGGAACAGTGATTGGAGCTTTAGTGTTGATAACAACTACTCCTCTCGCGATACCATCCGTTGATGAAATCGCGATACACCTCACAGTCCTCTCTCCGATATGCTGCATAACCTCAAGCCATATCGTTCTAGACGGGGAACTATTATCTCCATCAGTAACTATCTTAAGTGCATGTGAAATAGATGGAATCTCAGATTCAAAATACACATCTATAACTGCGCCAATAACTTGAGTTACTATCCCAACGTTAGACAGCGGAACAGTCTTTTCAGTTCCTTTAGCTTTTTTTTCTCGATCAACTAGTTTACGCATTGCACACCCATATTAATTAACAAGGTGATTATACCACAATGATTGGGATTGGCATCTAACTTTACGTACAATTTCCTTAGGCGCGGCACCTCTTCTGGTGACAATCCTGGTTAAGTTTTACTGATTAGGTGTCTCCAAACAACGATCAGGTTTCTGAAAATGGGGGATGAATTGAATGGGTCAGTTGCACTGGGGATGCCCTATAGAGATGAGGCAATCCAGAACTTCCGAGCCAACTAATGCGTTCAGCCATGTATCACATATTCGTTCACTTGTTCTACAAGCCTGCGGACTTTGGGCATATCAAGCCCACGTGCCCTTGCCACTCTCCAAAATGGACCAAGTGCATTTGATACGTCCAGTGAAGCCGCGAATTCTTCATCCTCCAGGAATTCTTTGAAGCGAGTGTGGTCATAACCGCTTGTGCCATTATACCAGTGCCATACCGATGGTTCAAGTTCATCCAGCCTATCCACTATATTCCAACGTACTTCACCATCCATATAATAATCGCGCCAAGCCTCGGCCGCTCTCTCAGCGCTCATTACGCGAGCATGGGCTCTGTCCACCGTGACAATAGTATCCAATATTCGCCATCCATTATTTGCGACGTATTGCTCCTCCGGACCTGGGGCGATGTTGGCATTCGCCTGACGTCCCATGACAGCAACTAGTATCAGCTGTCTAATATTTCCAACGACTTGATCTCCCGGTCTTGTGCCGATGTTGGTGTCGACATTAGCATTCGCTTGATATCCCCCGATCGATAGCCCGACCAATAGAAAGCGCGTCCATATATTTCCCAGTTTTTTCATTTGAGTTCCCCAATTCTTTGTTCTCCATACAATCAGTGTGAGCGATAAATTATGCCAAGTCAACCCCACAAACGTATTTGCTCAAGATGAATTTCGTGATATCACTGAAATCGTCGGTGTCTATCATGGTTTGGATTTTTTCATAATTTTTCTGATTGGGACAAATTAACTGTTCCTGTTTGACTTCGAAATGGTCTCGGAGTACGATAACCGGGAAGGTGATTGTGCCTTGTGTGTAGTCTTCAGAGCTTTCAAACTTTCTGAACTTGTAGCAGTTGATGTCGTTTTGGGTCTGAAAAATGATCCCAAAGCATAAGCCGTAGGTAGCTAATTTTTTGGCTTTTGCAAAATCCGATGTTGATAGGTAAGTTCCCAGGAAGCAGCATAGCTTAAAAAGGGATCCAGTTTTTAGAGACGATGCTCTGATGTATTGATCTAGCGTTGATTCTTTATCTAATGTTTGTTCTAAATATCCTCCGTAGGCCGTCGATGAGCAAGCTTTAAGGAACTGATTAACAACAATTCTGTCTTGGTAGTGAAGTTTTAAAAATTCATTGATGACCTTACTGATAAGCAAATCTCCAACTAAGATACTAATTTTTTTTCCGTACTTCACCATGAAGGAATCTTCATTCCGCCTAACCGTATTGTTATCAACGACGTCATCGTGAAGAAGCGATGCGAAATGGATTACTTCGATTAATGCTATCGTTTTATATTTTATGTCTTCCGAAATATCATGGTCGTTATTCCAGAAGTGAAAGTACAAAATGGATCGGATACGTTTTCCTTTGCCAACGATAAAATTAGATGCAAATTGAATATTGCAATCTTTTGAGATGAAGTGTTCGATGTATAAATCGACGATGTTTAGTTCTTCGCTGTATTGAGGTCTTTTTGCTAGAATTTTATCGATTACACGAAATGGCATCTTATTCAACCCTTCCAATTTCACTGTGATATTTGTTTGCATTTGACTTTACCAAGTTTCCGAGGTTCTTGAAAACGATTGATAAAATGATTCCTGTTTTTGGTTTAATGTCTCTATGTCTGAAATTTGTTCTGAATACGCCAATCGCAAAATCAAAGCATTCATCCTTATAGTTTGCCGAGATTCCATGAGCAAGACTTTTTTTTCTTGCTTTCATTTTTAAGTTCAATATTTCAAACCCTGTGATACTCCAAAATTCATTCACATCAACTCCGCAATTTATTCCGATTTGATCGATTCCGTTTTCTTGGACTTGACTTATTTTTCGATCGAAGTGATATCCGAGTCCAGCAAAGACATTTTTGTATCTGTAGTCAATTCCAGTTTCAAAAAGCTGTATTTTTTCGGCTATTGGCATGCCTACGAATCTAAATCTGAATGATATATTTTCAAGTGGCTTTATGACAAATCTGCCAACAACTGAGTTTCTTCCAGCGAATTTCATTTTTTGTCTTTTGCCAATATTGTTTGATCTGCCCATAAATGCGTTTATCCATCTGCGCTTTGAATTATAACAGGACGCCTCAAAACCGACAGCAACCCTTTCTCCGTTTTCTACAACGTCATATCCACCGAACCTGTGCATTGAATACAGATTAAGATCATTACAGCTATCAAAAATAGAATCCTCATTTTGGTCTATATTTGCTCGCTCGTTTGATGTCTCAGTGCTAGTAAATGTTGCTTTTGGGCCCCATATTGCTCTCTGACCACTTTTTCCTATTTTGCTAGTGAATGGCATTGAGGCACTAAATTGATTTTCCAAAATTGGGTATATCTTGCCTTTTGCATTATCAGCTTCCTCCGACTCACTGATATTATAGAAATCCGTCCTAAGACCCGAATTCATTTCGAAAAGGAAGTGGCTTACGTTGAACGACTTGTTCCAGCTCAATTTGTTTGTTGATCTGAAAAAATCTCTAGCAAACATTTTTGATTTTTCTTTTTTTCTGGATATACATAAAGTATCGCTGTCGAACGTAAAATCATTTTTACGATAATTGAAATTGACATGTGGCAAAACTGTTGGAACTGTCTTTTTATCGGAAGTTTGATAGAGGTGCGTTTCTGCAGTCATAAAATAACTTCTATCGTATTTATCGAAAACAATTTTTGAATCATTAAATGTTTCCCTAAATATGGAATTTTGATGTCGTATTAGATCGACTGGGTAAACAGATTTATACGTAACATCACTTGATCGATTTATCCTCACGGTAAGTCGTTTGTGATCTAGGTTATGTGAGCTAAATGACGAGTCTATATGCCATCTTGTGTGTCTATCAACATCTCGCGCTTTTTCGGCTTCTGGCGTTTTATCAGTTTCATCTTTCGCTTTGCGAGCTCTGCCCTTCGTTAATATGCTTGCTGATACATCAAAATCTCCCTTTGCAAATTTCTGACGGTACTCACCAGACGCCAATTTTCTTCTTCTGGAATTTACGAACGGCGTCAGCTTTAGCTCTCGATCATTTGCCAGAGCTATGTAAAATGGAAAACCCGCGTAAAATCCAATATCTGAGTTGTGTTTTAAAATCGGTGACAGTAAGCCAGTTTTTCGTTTAACTTCTGAAGATGGATGAGTAAAGTATGGTGAGAAAAAAACTGGAACACCCTTCAGCCTGAGTCTAACATTTTTGTAAATAAACTTCTTTTCCTTTTTATCGTATATAGCTCTATCAGCAACTAGATCCCAAAGTGGCAACTTACAATTGACCTCTTTACAGGGAGAATATGATACATTTTCAAATGTAAACATATCGTTCTTTTTCGTTCCTTTTTGCGCCTTGATTTTTGAGCTGTCGGCCAAAATTATCACCAATGCTCTGGCTATTGCATTTTTAAAATCTTGATCTAATCTAATATTTTTTGCAGACATCACGTCTCCTGTTGGCTCTTTGATAACTGCCTCTCCAATAAGTTTTATCTCCTTTGTCTTTCTGTTGTATTCAATCCTTTCCGCATGCAATTCTCGTATTTTCAGATTATCCAGTGTTTGTGATATTAAAACATTTCCACTCGCAGAAATTATTTCATTTATCTGATCATAAGAAACTCTATTTGCGAACATTGATATTCCAGCACTAGACTCAGTTGCAAGAAGAAGAAGAAGAAAAACAAAAAATAAAACAAAACGTATTGATGATAATAACTTTGCTAAACTGAAATTCACTCTAACTTTTAAATAGCGTTTTTTTTAAATCTTCATCATCAAGTTCTAATTGGACCTTGACAACGGCAATATCTTTTTTAAACACCACCGGAATTTTTACGTAATCTTTCATCGTCGTTACAAGCTTTGCATTCGCATTACAAGCCGCAGTTATAAGCTTCTGAATTTCAGTTATAGTATACGAGTGATGATCTCCAAACACCACAAAATCAACGATATCATATCCACATTCGGTCAACGTTTTTTTAAACTTATCTGGAAATCCCAATCCACAAAATCCTAAAACTTTTCTGTTCTCAACTTCAGGGGCCTCAATTATTTTCATATGGGAATAGCAAATTGGAATATCAGGGTTAACCAACCTAATCCTTTCCTCTATACTCTCATTTTTGTGCCCTACTATCAAAACGACATCTGATCTTAATACTCCAGATTCAACGGACTCTCTAAGAGGGCCTGCAGGAAAGATTCTACAGTTCCCAAAGCCCTGATATGAATCGACAACCAACATACTGATATTTTTCATTAGTGCATTATTTTGGAGACCATCATCCATAACAAGTACATCTGCACCAGAAGAGACTGCCGCTTTCGCAGAATTAATTCTATTTCTGCCAATCCAAGTAGGTGCACAGTCCGCTAATAGCAACGCTTCATCCCCGACCTGGAGATAAGAGTGTAAAGCAAGATCAACCCTTACTACGTTTTTTAAGTATCCACCATATCCGGAGGATATGATATGTGGATTGAATGATCTCTCTTTCAACAGATTACAAACTAATTGAGTCGTTGGTGTTTTTCCTGCTCCTCCTAAAACTATATTGCCAACACAGATTACTGGTACAGCAGCTTTTTCTGGGGCAATAGAGTTGATTTTTATATCCGCACAAATAGAAAAAAGCTTAGACAAAGGGCTTAGATACCTAGCGATCTTACTATCCTCGGCACTCCAAAATTTCGGTGATCTAAAATACTTTAACACAGTACAACCTAAGCGAACAAAACAAAGGACTCTTGGAGCGGGTGATGGGAATCGGACCCACGTAACCAGCTTGGAAGGCTGGGGCTTTACCATTAAGCTACACCCGCATTCTGGTGGAAGGGGTAAGGTTCGAACTTACGTAGACTAACGTCGGCAGATTTACAGTCTGCTGCCTTTAACCACTCGGCCACCCTTCCGACCAACCATGCATCCCAGTTTACACAAATTGGCTGTGGTTAGTCAATAGGAATACCGTTATAGTTTCTGCTCGAAAATGCGGAAATTGTCCTGTAAGAAGAGATATTGTATAACCCGTTTATTCAGTATAAAGATAGATTTATATAATGAAAATTGTAAGCATTGTGACTCAGGTAATTTTATGAAAAATGGGTTAAACAGAGAAAAACAACGTTATTTTTGCAGCGGTTGCAAAAAAATCAAGTAGAAGACGGTAATCGCAAGAAATATTCTAAATTTGATTAATATGAAAACTTGCTATCTTTATAGAGTAATTCCTGTTGTTCCTCTTACGAATGTGATTGACTTTCCGGAAATGATTTCGGACAATCCAAATTGTTATCCACTGTTAGATTTAATTTTTCGGGTTTTACGTGAAGGGTATAATTTTAGCAGCTGGAAGTGGCACAAGGTTGTATCCAGCATCAACTCCCATTTCGAAGGCATTGTTGCCGATATACGACAAGCCAATGATCTTCTGCCCACTGTCGGTATTTCTGTTGGCTGGGATCGATGATATCCTCATCATAACGAATGAGTCTGATCTTCCGAACTTTAGAAAATTGCTCGGAGATGGAAGTCGGTTTGGAATTACAGTGAAGTATGCAATTCAATATAAGCAGAAAGGAATTGCCGATGCATTTCTAATAGGAGAAGAATTCATAAATAAACAGAAAGTAGCGCTTATATTAAGTGACAATATTTTCTATTCTCCGAGGCTTAAAACTGTCCTCAGCAATGTAAATCTAAAAAACGACGGAGCAACGATCTTCGGGTATAAAGTCCAAGATGCCAATAATTTCGGAGTCGTTGAATTCGATTCAGATATGAACGTGATTTCCATTGAGGAAAAACCAAAGGATCCAAAATCTTCATACGCAGTAACTGGATTGTATTTCTACAACAAAGAAGTCTGTGAAATTGCCAAATCTTTGACTCCATCGAATAGAGGTGAATTAGAAATTACAGATCTAAATAATTCATACCTTCAGCGTGGGAAATTAAAAATTGAATTCCTCGGAGACGACGTGTTGTGGATCGACGCAGGAACACCGGCATCGATGCTCGAAGCCAGTAATATGGTAAACAAACTTGAACTACGTCTCAATAGAAAAGTTTTCAGCCCAGAGGAGATAGCGCTAGAAGCAGGACTGATATCAAAAGAACTGCTACTCAAGTCTATATCGCAATATAATGGTAGCAGTTATTATGAATACCTCTTGGGGCTTGCAAAACTGCCATGATACTTGAACTCAGAAATATATGTAAGAAATATAGATCGGGAGGATCGTCAGTTGAAGTATTGAGAAACTTCAATATAAGTATAGACAAAGGAGAAAGTGTCGGCCTCGTTGGCCCAAGCGGAATAGGAAAATCAACTATCCTACACATAGCCGGACTTCTCGACAGACCAAATAGTGGCGATGTTATCATCAATGGAAAGGTCACTGGGAATCTATCGGACAATGAGAGGACAATGCTCAGGAGAAAAAATATAGGATTTGTCTATCAGTTCCATAACCTTCTCCCCGAATTTACGGCCCTCGAAAATGTGATGCTGCCGTGCCTCGTCGATGGCTATCCCAGAAAGAGAGCCATGCAGAGGGCAGAGGATTTGCTGAATCAGGTCGGCTTAGCAGAGAGAATTCACTATACATCGAAGGTACTCTCCGGAGGTGAACAGCAGAGAGTCGCCATCGCAAGAGCCCTTTCAAATGATCCAGAATTAATAATAGCAGATGAACCGACAGGAAACCTTGATCCATCAACAGCTGAAGTAATCTTCGAACTATTTACGAGTCTCGTGAGAAATAAAAATACGGCGTTTATAATGGCGACACATAACGTAGAGTTCGCAAATAGACTGGACTCCATAGTTCGCAAGTAGTGTAGCGCCAACTAATTGGACAGATTTTTGCTTCACCATATGCGCGAAATTGCCAACCGAAGCAGGTACAATCCAAAGCCAAGATGCCTTATGAAATTTTGGAATTGACAAACAGTAATAGCAAAAACAGCCATAAAGGCATTGAAAAACCAGAGTTGCCTTGAGAGAATTGTGATTTATAAAACATCACTCTCAAAGCCTTGGATTTCTTGATTTGTTTCATGAGTTTACCAGCAATTGTAGGGCAATTCCTCGATGTCAGAGAGAGAATGTACTGAAATCGGACGGTTCAGTTTACAAGAACTTGAACAAATAGATACATTTGATTCAATCCGTTATTGGACGGAGAAAACACAGCGCTCCAAATTAGAGATTGTCGTCAATTAGTTTGTTGTATGATTCATGTTTTGAGGCACATAGAATGCAGCACAGACACGATATATTGAACAGATTATGGGAATGGAGCCCAATTTGCCAGGTAAGAATGGGACAGTTGGGCGCAATGCCGAAGACAATCGCAAGTTTATAACGCTGTATTTTGGATATTGCAAACAGTAGCTCCTGGCGTAACCTTCCTCCCAACTACGGAGATTGGAAAAACACGCATCACTGATTCCGCTATTGGCGTGACGAGAGAACCTTGGAAAAACTACTAAACTGGAATTGTAACCAATATATTCCATTCGGATTGCAAGATGGGGTAGAATAACATCAATCAGGCCAACCTTAGCATGTTGTATGTTAGAAACAAATATCGAAATCAGATTTCCGCTAGTTGCGTTACGTGACGTTGTCGTTTTTCCGGAGTTTGTAGTTCCGCTTTTCATAGGAAGACCGAAATCAATAAAGGCTATTGAAATTGCAATTGAAAGTGGCAGTAATGTCATTTTTGTAACTCAAAATGATCCAGTGGCAGATTTTATATGCTCCGATGACTTGCATGACGTTGGCACCGTCGGTTATATCGAACAAATAATAAAGCTAACAGATGGAACTGTAAAAATCCTAGCCAATGGACTTTACAGAGCAAAGATACAATCTGTCATCGATGATGATGCAATGATGTTTGGAAATGTCGTCGAAATCAAAGAAAAAGAATGTAATTCAAAAGAAGTTGAAGGACTTGCTATGGCCATGATTTCTAATTTTGAAAATTTTTTCAAGCAGAGTAAAAGATATCCTTCAGACATTCTGAGCTCAATTTCCTCAATTGAGAATCTTTCAAAACTTTGCGATTCCGTTGCCTCTTACTTGCCATTAAAGATTAGTGAACGGCAAACCATTCTCAAAACTTCTTCTGTAAAGACAAGGTTGAAAAAACTCATCTACATGATTGAGGAAAAATCTGAACTTTTCATTGTTGAGAAAAAAATAAAAAATAGAGTTAAAAAACAAGTTGAAAAAAATCAAAAGGAATATTATCTAAATGAGCAATTGAAGGCTATATACAAAGAACTCGGAGATGTTGATGTTAATCAAGAAATTAAGACTTTAGAAAAAAAAATAAAGAAGTCGCATATGTCCACAGAAGCAAAGGAGAAAGCATTCCAGGAATTGAAAAAACTTAAAAATATGCCAAGTCTTTCACAGGAGGGTGGAATCATAAGATCGTATATTGACTGTCTGTTATCGATACCGTGGGAACCATCGACTAAGAAATCGTCCATGGAAGAAGCAGAGAAAATCCTGAGCAAGAGTCATTTTGGAATCGAAAAAATCAAAGAGCGAATCATGGAATATTTGGCTGTCCAAAAAAGAGTCCATAAAATGAAAGCGCAGATTATGTGTTTTGTTGGCCCACCAGGAGTTGGGAAAACATCTCTCGGGAAGGCCATCGCGGAAGCTACGAAAAAAGAATTTGTAAGGGTATCACTCGGTGGAGTTAATGACGAAGCCGAGATTCGGGGACATCGAAGAACTTACGTTGGAGCAATGCCTGGAAAAATAATACTTGCCATGAAAAAGGCAAAAATCACTAATCCGGTTATCATGCTAGATGAAATAGATAAACTCGGCTCTGACTGGAGGGGTGATCCAGCGTCGGCATTGCTGGAAGTTTTGGACCCAGAACAAAATAGCACATTCGTAGATCACTACATGGAGGTGCCATATGATCTATCTGAGACTATGTTTATAACGACAGCAAATACATTAAATATCCCACATGCCCTCCTCGATAGGATGGAAATCATCAACATAACGGGATACATGGAAGAAGAAAAACTTGAAATCGCAAAGAAGTATATAGTTCCAAAACAAATGCAGCTTAACGGATTAAAGCCAGAGGAGATATCAATCAGCGATGATGCAATCTTGAAGATCATAAAAAACTATACGATGGAATCTGGAGTTAGAAATCTTGAGCGCGAAATTTCAAAAGTTGCCAGGAAGGCAGTCAGGAAATTATCAACTGAGAAAAAATTTGTAGACATAAGCGACTCTAATGTATCTGAGTTTCTTGGCATCGAAAAATACTCTCGCGCTAAGGATAAAAAGAAACCAAGGATAGGAGTTGTAAACGGATTGGCATGGACTGCGACTGGCGGAGAAATTCTTGAAATTGAAGCAGTAGTAGTTCCAGGATCCGGGAATATCATCTCAACAGGAAAATTGGGAGATGTTATGCAGGAGTCGATTAAAACAGCTTACAGCTACATTAAATCTCAGTATGATGAGTTTGGCATAGAGAAGGATATATTTTCGAAGATCGATATTCACGTTCATGTTCCAGAAGGAGCAGTTCCAAAAGATGGTCCCTCTGCTGGCATCACGGTATGTACTGCAATTATATCTGCCCTCACAAAAAAACCAATTAGCCCTGACATTGCAATGACAGGAGAAATAACGCTACTCGGAGATATCATAGCAATAGGCGGACTTAGGGAAAAACTCATGGCTGCCCGCCGTAAGGGAATTATCAGAGTACTGGTTCCTGAGGAAAACAAAAGTGACGTATCCGATTTGCCATCCTCGCTCTCATCGCATTTTCAGTTGTCGTTCGTTGAAAACATTTCCAACTCTCATCTTGAAAAAGTCATTGCCGAAGGGAGTGCTGACTCAGGTATTAAAGATACTTGAGATAGTGTACAGTAAGCTTCTTTCGAATCTTGCAAAATCAACTCTCAGTTGTATAGACTCGCAATTAAGTTGAATCTCTTCCTTCTGTTTTTATATCTGAGAGTTTTCACATAAAGATAGGAAAATATGATAAAATGAAAACCAGCGATTCTATAAAACATGCGATTTTAATATGAAATGCAAAAGATGTGGCTCTGAACTGGTTACAAAAAACGG
>JAITPA010000024.1 GCA_031289695.1 Holosporales bacterium | reverse complement strand
TACGAGAAAGCGGCATACGATTATGGAAATGATGTTTCTGTCGCTAAAAGAGAAGGTCGAGAGGAAGGTGAAGCAATTGGCGAACTGAAAAAAGCCAGAGAGACCGCCGCGAGGATGTTATCCAAAGGTATGTTGGTTGAGGACATTTCAGATATAACCGGATTATCGATGAAAGAAGTGCAACGCCTAAAGAACGAGAAGTAGACAAAGTCTACCTTGACAATCGATCAGTGCACTTTCTCAACGTAGTTTTATCGCTCCATGGCGTTTTAGGATGTCTGTGCTCGCTCTGCAGATGGTGGTACCCTTGATTTTGCAGTGGTGCGGTAGTTCATGGTTTGATTTAATAAGCCGTGATGTTCCGCTAAGTAATTACCGCTCCTTCTAATTTGGCCTCCCGCTCCCGAGATATCTAACTAATACTGGAGATTATCTTGGATCTTCGTCTAATCCTACCTATATAATGCCTTGTGTTGCTATTATCTTGCTCTATTGGGAACACTAAGTCTTTACCTGAAAAGCGTTACTTCTCAGGGATCTCAAGGAAAAATGACTCGTAATTATCTGTTACAAACTCTCTATCTTTCATGTTTTCAACATTTTCTTAACACCTTTCTTCAATTAGATGTCTCGTTTTTCTGTGCTCATAGGGTTCAAAGTTGCTCGCGACTCTCCGGCACGGTAGTATACCAATTATTAGATGGATGGGCTTTTTTTTTAATTTAGTGTTTCAACAGGGATATGGTATACTGCCTCCCAGTAGTGGATTCACTTGTTGTTATTAAATGTTACGAATAGGAATAAATGGGTTTGGCAGGATCGGAAGGATGGTTCTAAGGGCTTATGCGGAATCGAGTAGGTATCATGACCTTGAGATAGCTTGCATCAATGATCTTACAGACAGGAAGACGAACGTCCATCTGCTAAGATACGATTCTGTTCATGGAACGTTTTGTCAAAATGTAGAAGAAACATCCGGCGGAATGTCTGTTGATGGTCGAAAAATTAAAATGATTTCGGAGTCCAAGCCGGAGAATATTGATTGGGCTTCAGTTGGTGTTGATGTTGTTTTTGAATGCTCCGGCGTATTTACAAAAAAGATCGATGCCGAGAGACACATAAGGTCTGGAGCAAAAAGAGTCATAGTCTCAGCCCCGTCCAACGGCGCTGATATAACAGTCGTCTATGGCATAAATCATGAAGCCATCAATGGTTCACATCTGGTGATTTCCAATGGGTCTTGTACAACCAACTGCCTCGCTCCAATTGCATATTTACTCGACAGAGAGTTCGGAATAGATTGTGGATTTATGACGACGATCCATTCGTATACCGGTGATCAGCGGTTAATAGACACTGCTCATAAGGATCTAAGAAGGGCAAGGGCGGCTACATTGTCCATGGTGCCAAGCACAACTGGTGCCGCTAAGGCTGTCGGTTTAGTTTTGCCACAACTAAAAGGCAAGCTCGATGGAACTGCCATCAGAGTCCCAACTTCTAATGTTTCGCTGGTGGATCTGAAGTGCATGCTGTCTAAATCCACCTCTAAGGAAAACGTCAATGACGTTCTGAAAAACGCAGCTGAAGGTGAATTGAAAGATATTTTGGGATACAACGATGAGCCACTCGTCTCATGTGATTTCAACCACTCTCCGTTAAGTTCAATTTTTGACGCAACTGGAACCACTGTGGTTGGAGATAAGTTCTGTAGGGTTGTATCTTGGTATGACAATGAATTTGGATTTTCTAATAGAATGCTTGACCTAGCTAAATATATTTCGACGATGAGGTGAAAATGATACGCAATACATTCGCAGCATTTTTATTTGTGCTTTTTTCGTTTTTTACTAATGGTTTTGCTGCGGCAGAAAAAGATACTGAACTGGAGCCGGCGTTTAAGGAAAACAATGTTGCGGTATGTTTGTGTTGTGATGACAAATTTGCTTTATATGCTGGGGTTGCGATTCAGTCGATCATCGCCAACTCAAGCGATAAAAATAACTACGATATAGTTATATTTGGAAATAAGATATCTCAGAAGAAAAAGGATATGGTTTCTGGGTTAATAAAAGGTTTCGATAATTTTTCTATAAGGTTTATCGATATAGACAAAGAATTAGCTAAATATAAGGAGTCGTTTTTTATTAGACTTTATTATAGCGTAGATATTTATTCGAGGCTTTTTATTTTTAAAATATTTTCATCTTTCGATAGGGTTTTATACCTTGATTCTGATTTAGTCGTGAATAGGGACGTTGCGGATTTGTTTAATGTGGATATCGGAGATAAGGTCGTTGCGGCATGCAGTTGTTGGAATACGATTAACGGCGCTTTGCATAAGCGAGGGATCGGAATGAGCAAAGACCCAAGCTCCTATTTTAATTCAGGAGTCATTGTTTTTGACCTGAAGAAAACGAGAGGAGAAGACATATTTGGAAAGTGCATAGCGGTTTTAAATGAAAAAAGTAGTGCGATAAAGTATCCGGATCAAGATGCATTGAGCGTCGTCTTCGATGGTAGGACTCTTATTTTGGATCAGAGATGGAATTTCTTTGAAGATAAACCCTTTGATTCGCCGCCGTATATAATACACTTTACGGGGAAGCATAAGCCATGGATTGATCCTACCCTGAGAAAAACTGGGACGTTTTTCTTGAAATACGCAGAAATGACCCCGTTTTGCGATACGATAGAATCGGAGACAAGAGTCGATAGAATAATCTACTTTGTAAAATATTTTCCAAGGCGGGTCGGAAGATTTATTAAGCGCACTTATTGTGCGATTGTAGGTGACATGCTACAATCTCCATCATGCTCGTAGGTATTCAATCAATGCAACATGACCACATCCGTCTCTGAAATTAGATCTGCTTTTTTGGACTTTTTTATAAAACATAGGCATACCAATGTGCAATCGAGTTCATTGGTTCCAGATAACGATCCGACCTTGATGTTTACCAACTCTGGGATGGTCCAGTTTAAAGATGTTTTTACCGGAAAGAAAACAATGCCTTTCAAAAGGGCAACTACGGCACAGAAGTCGCTAAGAGCCGGAGGAAAACACAATGATCTTGAAAATGTGGGCTATACGGCTAGGCATCACACATTCTTCGAAATGCTTGGTAATTTTTCGTTTGGAGATTACTTCAAAGAAGATGCAATAAATTTTGCCTGGGATGTTGTTACCCAAGTTCTTGGAATATCAAAGGAGAAACTGATTGTCACTGTACATTCAAGTGATGAAGATGCTGCTTCGATATGGCGGAAGATTTCTGGTTTGGAGGATTCGAAAATAATTAGAATTCCGACAAATGACAATTTCTGGTCTATGGGAGATTTTGGCCCCTGTGGCCCATGCTCTGAGATTTTTTATGATCATGGCCCATCCATTAAAGGAGGTCTCCCTGGCTCTGAATCTGAAAATGAAGACGGTGACAGATTTATAGAGATCTGGAATCTTGTATTCATGCAATTTGAAAAAATGGAAAATGGTTCGAGGGTAGATCTCCCGAGACCTTCCATCGATACAGGGATGGGGCTCGAGAGGATAGCTGCCGTGTTGCAGGGAGTCCACAATAACTATGATATTGATCTATTCAGAGAGATTATAACAGATATCAAAAACCTAACAGGAAGTGATAATCCATCTATGCAGGCACATAACAATGTTATCGCCGACCATATGAGGGCAATCTCTTTTATGATCACCGATGGCATTATACCGTCCAATGAAGGCAGGGGTTACGTTTTGAGGAGGATAATAAGGAGGGCTCTAAGGCATGGATACATGATGAATTTGCGAGAACCATTTTTATATAAGATTGTTCCAAGTATTAAAAACACAATGGGAGCCTATTATAAAGAACTTGCTGAAAATGAATCTCTAATTGTCCAAGTCTTGAAAAATGAGGAAGAAAATTTTATGAAGACTATTGATAATGGAATGTCGATGCTTCAGACTGAAATCGGAAAGATTGGAGCCTCTTTAACTTTTCCTGCCGATGTTGCTTTCAAGCTCTACGATACCTATGGTTTTCCGTTCGATTTAACTCAGGATATTTTAAGAGGAGAAGGAAAGAAGGTCAATGAAGAAGAGTTTGATAAGATAGCTCGGAAACAAAAAGAAACATCGAAGAAAGCGTGGGTAGGAACTGGAGATTCGTTTACCGATAAAATTTGGTTTGATATCTCGAGCGATGCTGGGTCAAGCCGATTCGTCAGAGACACAAAGTCGTTAGATTCAGAAATTGTTGCAATTGTAAAAGATTCGACAAATGTTCAAAATGCTTTCAAAGGAGATGATGCGTTCATTGTTTCACGTGAAACTCCATTTTATGCTGAATCTGGCGGTCAAATTGGAGATTGTGGATTTATTAATTCGTCTAAGGTCGTTGGCACTAAGGCCATTGAAGGACTGATAGTTCATGAATGCAAAGTCTTCGAAGACTTCAAAGTTGGAGATAAAGCCACATTAAAAATAGATTACAAAAGAAGACTATCCTGCTCTAGGAATCATACGGCAACTCATGTCCTTCAGGCGGCTCTTAAAAAAATTTTGGGACCGCATGTGGCGCAGAAAGGCTCGCTAGTGACTCATGAAAGATTGCGATTCGATTTCATACATAACAACACTATTCAAAGATCTGAGATCGACGCAGTTGAGGAAATTGTGCGTAGCGCCATTGATGAGGCGATTAATGTCGAGACGGCTGTGATGTCTGTTGCCGAGGCGAAAGCGTCTGGAGCTACCGCTTTATTTGGAGAAAGATATCCAGATACTGTGAGAGTTGTTTCAATAGGGGATGATTTTTCTAAAGAGCTCTGCGGAGGAACTCACGTTTCGAACACAAGCCAGATTGGTGTTTTCAAAATTCTTGCAGTTTTATCTATAGGGTCAGGTGTCAGAAGAATCGAAGCCGCAACCGGGATGGCCTTGGTCGAGTTTTTGAATAGTAGTCTAGCGGAGAGTTCCGATAAAATTTCTTTGCAGACTACCTTGATTAGAGGCTTGGAGAAACAGATTGCAGAAATCGAAATAGGTAATTGTACAGCAGACATTAAACTCGAATCCAAAATTGTCGATGGGGTAATATTTAAATATGCATTAGTTAAGGATGTGGATCATAAGGCGATTTTAAGTATAGTGGATAGCTATAAAAATTTGGACGATGTTTGTTTAGTGATAGGAAATGAAAGCTCAAAAAGCGGGAAAATAGCAATGAGCATATTCTTTTCCAAAGAACTTTCACAGAAGCAGAAAGCCGAGGAACTGGTGGCTAAGCTCAACGGCTATCTTGGAGAACAAAAAATTAAATTCAACGGTAAGTCTGGCCTCATTCAATTCGGCGGCATATCGATCGAACAAGCCAAGCTTTTAATGACAATTGTTGGTTCTTGAGAGATATTGGCTAAGGATTTATGAGTCATTTTTAAAGATATGCCTTCGAGCAATTGTTTCAGTTTCTTTTCCAATGATTCGTGTTCCATGAGCTTAAAAAACTCTCCGGAGATTCCAGTTAGTGTTAGTATCGTATCCACTCCGGCCATGTTTCCGCCGAGTATATCAGTCCACGGGGTATCTCCTATCATGGCTGTCTTTTTGCTGTCTTTTATAAACTGTTTGGCAAAATCATAGATGGCCTGGTATGGTTTACCAAAATACAGAACTTTGCCACCCATCTTCTCATAGAATTCGCCAACGGCTCCCTGACATACCATGGGTCTTTTTGTGATCACTCCATCTTTCTCAAATGCTTCCATAGCGAATATGTCTGGGTTTATAACAACAAGAGTTTTATTGAATTTGAGGCAGGTATCAAGCATATCTGCTACCTCATCAAACCCTTTGATATCGTGGCAATCAACCGATGAGATAGCATCCATTTCTAGCTTAAGTCCTCCTTTAGTTCGTAATTCATCAGCTGCATAGAATCTGTTTAGTACGCCGACATAAATCAAATCAGCCGCCTCAATGCCTTTGGCCTCAACTAACTTGCTCTCCGCGAAGATGCTCTCATTTCTCCTAAAGATCTGAAAATACGTTTTTGCATCAGGAAGATGCTGCGAGACAGTCCGTTTAAAGGCTTCCCCAGAGCTGATAAATTCATCGTAGTGGATCTCATCACTCAACCCTCTCTTTGCATAATATGGTTTACATATGTCGGCCGGAGTCGATGTATTCGATAGGATAACAATCCTCCGGCCTGATCCCTTTACCATCTCAAGCGTATCGAGAGCTCCCTTATAAAATTCATTTCCGTCATATAAGACCCCATAAACATCGACTAAGAAAGAATCATACCTTTCATAAACCTCTTCTAAATTCTTATAAATCAATTTATTACTCCTTATTAAAAAACATGTTTTTTGCAGTACACAAACCCGGAGACTATTGCAATGGCCGAGGAAACCCAAAATATTATTTCGCCTATCTTTAGAATACATCCAGATTTTAGAACCGCAGAAAACAACATCACTGAAATTGCAATCATTTGCGTTGCAGTTTTCCATTTCGATAGACGTGAAGTTTGAACTTCGCTACCGGAAAATTCTTCAGCATCCCGAACTCCTGATATTATAATTTCTCGACATAATATGATGGAGGCTGGAATCATCGACAGCGTTGAAATTATATTGCTCCAAGCCATAAATAAAATCGCTATCGAAACCACAATTTTATCGGCCAGAGGATCTAAAATTTGACCAATCTTCGTAGTCTGCTTGTACGCTCTGGCATAGTATCCATCGAGATAATCAGTTATACAACACAAAGCGAATACTAACAACGAAACAATTAGCCCATTTCTAGAGCCCACCAAAAATCCAACTGCAAAAATTGGCAAAAGCAATATCCTTGAAATCGTCAAAAGATTTGGAATTGTCAAAAGCTTACTCATCTCTTTCACGGAGAAACTCGAAGATAGACTCTGCAGTCTTGTTATCGATTCCTTTTACCATTTTTAAATCCTCAAGAGAAGCCTTTTTTATGAAATCAACTGAACCAAAATGTTCAAGAAGAAGTCTTTTCCTTATTTTACCAATAAACGGTATTTCATCAATAACAGACCTTGATAAAATTTTCTGGCGTTTTTGCCTGTGAAATCTAATTGCACTTTTGTGAGCCTCATTTCTTAACATTATCAGAAATGCGAGTAACTTGCTACTGCGTTCAAACGTTCGTTCCTCCCCATTTTCGAAAACAATTTTTTCGTCTCCAATGCGTCTATTATTTTGTTTGGCAATTCCGATTACTTTCACTTTGCCAGATAATTCGAATTTCTCAACGATTTCTTTTACGGCGGCAACCTGAGTTTTCCCGCCATCTATAACGATTACGTCGGGGATTTCAGGAATATGTTGCGACTTAAATCTTTTCTCTAGTGAGAATTTCATCATGCTAATATCATCTCCGCCATTCGCGATTTTTTCCGTTATGTTAAATTTCCGGAACTTATTTTTTTGAATTGCTCCTTTTTCAAAAACCACCATAACCCCACAGGCATTGGTTCCTTGAATATGGCTGTTGTCATATGTTTCGATTCTATCTATTTTGTCTATTTTAAGCATATTATTTAACTCTAGTATCTGCTTTCCATATTGACTTTCTCCGTTTTTTTTGAGCTTCATTTTTACATTGAGACGACATGTATCCAGTATTCTCTTATACGTGCCATGCTTAGCATAGATCATTTTTGTGTCAACATTGCGTATTTCAAAAAGTTCTGTTATTGGCTGAGAATTGGCGAGGTCGCAGTCAACGATGATGCGGGATGGGGGGGAAACATCATTGTAGAATTGAGTTATAAATGATTCAATTATGTCTGAATCATCGGCACCACTTATGTTGCCTAAAGTGAAGCTTTCAGTGCCAACGTTTTTGCCAACTCTAAAGAAGGTTATTCCAACAACGGCGCTTTCGTCGTCCATAGCGATTGCGATGAAATCAATTGAATTCACATTGTCTATCTGCACGTATTGTTTTGATTGAATTTCTGATAGAGCTTTCAGCCTGTCTCTTATGAGCGCAGCTTGCTCAAAATCTTTAGAAGTCGCAAAATCCTTCATTTGCCCAACCAATTTTTTTCTGACGGATTCATCTTTTCCTTCTAAGAGGTTTTTTGCCATTTCGACGTTTTTGAGATATTCACATTTTGAAATTTTCCCAACGCATGGGGCGGAACAACGTTTAATGAAATACTGCAGGCAAGGTCTTTTCCTTTTCGTGAAGTAGTTATCAGTACAATTTCTAAGGAGGAATATCTTTTGTATAATCTTGATGGTTTCATCAAGAGCAACAACTGATGGATAGGGACCGTAAAAACCATCTCCTTTAGGCTTCAGAGTTCTGTACTTAAAGATCCTTGGGAAGTCAATTGACGAACCAAAAACTATATATGGAAAAGTCTTGTCATCCTTCAGCAATATATTATAGAACGGTTTAAGTTTTTTTATCAAATTATTTTCTAGCAGGAGTGCCTCAACCTCCGAGTTCACAACGGTAATTTCTATGTCGTGTATATGGGCTATCATCATCTTTATGCGATTCGATAATCCATCAAAATTTGCATATGAAAGCAATCGATTCCTCAAATTCTTAGCCTTACCGACGTATATAACAACCCCACCATCTCCAATCATTTTATATACACCAGGCGCCCCCCCAGCCATCTTCGCCGTCTCCTTTATGACCTTAAAAATTTCTTCCAGCTTTCTCATGCAAATGTTAGAATCTGATATGTTCAAGACCTTAGTATTATACTCCAGAGTTGCGAGAATTCACGCCCTTGTGATGTCTGTATTGTCTGTTGTGATTTCATACCTATATACTTTATCTAGGTATGGTGATGTTCCGTTAAATTTCAAAGCGTTTTTGCTTGTAGCTGGAACGATTTTACTGTTCCATCTAGCGGCGAATACAATCTCTGAGTATAGAGATTGCGAAAATGGAGTGGATGATGTGCATTCGCCAGATACGAAATACAGGCTTATCACTGGAATAGTTCCGAGAAAGCATGTTTTTGCGATGGGAATTGTTTCGTTTTGTCTGGCTGGTATCCTCGGCGTTTTAGCGTTGATTTGTGGGACTTTGTGGTTGTTGATGCCTGGCATCATCGGGGCGGGATTGTCTTTGTTTTATAGCGAGAAACCATTTGGATTGAAATACAAAGCATTTGGAGAAATATGTGTTTTTCTCGCATATGGACCACTTTTATTTTCATCTTGCATATTATCGATGACAAAATCACTATCGATGAGTGATGTTGCCTTTTCCATTCCATTTGGTCTTCTTACGACAACTATTCTGCTTGCAAATAACATAAGGGACTGTGAATTCGATCGTGGGAAGACTAAAACAATAGTAACCGAGTTTGGATTGAAATTCTCGTATGCTGCTATTATTGCAATGACGTATGTTACCCTTGTCTCGATGCCAATTTTTGTATTGTTAGAGATTGTCCCAAGAGGTACATTACTCACTCTATTGACATACCCGGTAGCTTTTCTGGCTACAAAAAAGGTTGGAAATAGCGGGCTTATGAACACATTTGGACTATTGCACACGACATTTTTTGTATCGGTAATAATCGGTTTCTTGCTTTCCTCATGGAGAAACATAGTTCTGTAAGAAATTTATCAACCATAGCAGTTGTAGTAAAAACAGAAAAATAGGCTTGAAAATATTCAACTTACGCTGATAGAATTACACTGTCGTTTTTGCGAATGAGAAGTGTGATATGAGCACCATTGAACAAATCAAAAAGATAATAGTTGATAATCTAAAAATCGATGCTAATAAGGTTACGGAGAATGCTAGTTTTAAAGACGATCTCGGGATGGATAGTCTCGAGCAGGCTGAGTTGATTATGGAATTCGAAAAGGAATTCGGTTGCGAGATCCCTGAGGAAGCAGCCGAAAAGATATACACGGTTAGCGACGCCATTAAATATCTTGATTCGCTGAAAAAAGCAATTTAAGAGGGCAAATTGAAAAGGCGGGTTGTCGTCACTGGAATCGGGGCTGTTTCTCCTCTTGGCCATAGTGTTAAAACAACCTGGGAGGGGGTCGTTGAGGGGAGGAGTGGTGTCGGGTTGATAAGCACCTTTGATACATCAGATCTTTTAGTAAAGGTGGCTGGGATTGTCCAATCTGGAGAGGATGCCTTTAACCCAGATGTCTATATGGCTCCATCGGAGCAGAGAAAAGTCGACAAATTTATAGTCTATGCAATAGCAGCTGCTGATCAGGCTATAAAAGATTCGGGATTTGATGGTTTAACAGATGAGCAGAAAATGAGGACTTCTGTTGTTGTAGGTTCTGGAATCGGCGGAGTTTCAGGACTTTACGAAACTTCTGTTAATCTCCGAGAAAATGGCGCGAGAAGGGTTAGCCCTTTCTTCATTCCTTCGGTGCTTATCAATCTTGCATCCGGCCACGTTGCGATGAGGCACGGTATCAATGGACCAAACTACGCGGTTGTGTCGGCGTGTACTTCTGGAACACATAGCGTGGGGGAAGCATTTAGGTCTATCCGGGATGGATATGTTGATTTTGCAGTTGCAGGTGGGGCAGAGCACGCTGTCTGTAAGCTTGGCGTTTCCGGCTTCGCAGCAGCCAGAGCTCTATCAACGAATTTTAGCGACAATCCAACGGCAGCATCAAGACCATGGGATAAGGCGAGAGATGGGTTTGTGGTTGGGGAAGGGTCCGGAATCCTTGCGCTAGAAACGCTTGAATCTGCTAAGAAAAGAGGGGCAACTATTTATGGAGAAATCATTGGATACGGCGCATCATGTGATGCCTACCACATTACTGCTCCATTGCCGAATGCATCTGGAGCTGCTCTTGCGATGACAAATGCCCTAAATGATGCAGAGATAGATTATTCGAAGATAGACTATATCAATGCTCACGGCACATCGACTCCAGCCGGGGACATCGCGGAAATCAACGCGATCAAAAAGGTATTCGGAAGTCACGCATATAAGCTGAATGTCTCTTCGACGAAGTCGCATATGGGGCATCTTTTAGGAGCTGCAGGAGCGGTTGAGGCGATCATATGTCTATTGGCAATAAGGGATGGAATAGTTCCTGCGACGATAAATCTTGAAAATCCAGATGATGGGTGTGATATCAATTTAACTCCCCTCGTTGCTCAGGAAAAAAAGATGTCTTATGTGATGAGTAACTCATTCGGATTCGGCGGAACGAACGGTAGCCTAATTTTTAGAGCTATATAATTCCGGAATGGGATTGACAACTAAAAACAGCAAGATTACGATTGGCCCTAGTAGGTTGTTAGCAAAGGAGGCTTTATTAATGGGAAAAAAATAAAATGGGCTGACACCTGAGATTTTTAAATTAATAATAGAAATATTAGCGCGGAAATGATGATAAGATGTGTAGTATATCGATTTCAATAGCATAGACAATAAGGAAAAGAGGATGACGAAGGAGCCCGTTGACAGAAGCGAAGAGGAGGCGCTGGAAGCGATCGCAGGAACAATAGAATGAGATCAAACGTACCTAAGAGAGATAGCAGGTCAGATCATCCTAGAATGCTGAAGCAATGAGCTCGAGATGCGCGGCGGACATTAAAGCAGCAACAGGTAACTAGAGCCGATGAAATTGTGCGATACTGCTGTGAATTTAAAGCCTTGGTTCATCAAACGGTACATAAAATAATCGATATAAACAGGGAGGATGCAGAATTCACTAGATCAAGTCGATGCATGGAAGAGATATTGGTGAAAAATGATATCATAAGCAACACGGCAACGTTTGGGTCAATTCTCGTCAAGGAAGCCGTGGAAGTTATAAGGAAAACCCCAGTAGAACTGATGGGAGTTAAGGATATGGCAGATGGCTTCAACACTAGAGACGAAAATGCACGAAATTTTCGAGCTTTTG
>JAITPA010000016.1 GCA_031289695.1 Holosporales bacterium | reverse complement strand
CATTAATATTCCTGAAATATCTGGAGATATTAAGGAGATAGAATTTGACGAGATGTGGCATTTTATAGGCTCAAAAAAAGTAAAAAGTGGATCATCAAGGCCGTTGATCGTGGCACGAGGAAAACTATCGCATACGTTATCGGTGGTCGTGATACTACAACATTGGCAAAACACCGATGCAAACTTTTATACTAGTTTCTATTAGCAAATATCGCATCGATAATATCGACGTTGAGAGCTTGTCTTTAGTCCAAGAAAACCAGAGCCGTCCTACCAGGTACCGCATTTGGACTAAGCGCTAATGTGATTTAGTATAAAGATGCATCTGACGATCACGATTTGCGCAACAAACAGCTGTGCTAAATATCGCTGTCTGTCAGATCAAATCGTGAGCTCTACAAGTAATACCTTTAGGCTGAAAGCAGCTATCTGGCTTTTAATCGCATCTACGCTAGAATATCAAGGATTAAACCTTGAGTATCCCCTAATACATTAACAGCAATTCGTAACTATAGAGAACAAGCCCTCAGCGCGTGGGGATTGGCAAATAACATAAAAAATCGCTCTAAAGCCTTGAGTTTCCAGACTTATTCCATAAGCTAACAATTGCTTGTTAATTTCACATTTTTTTGCCTATATTCTATCCTAGATAAGTCTATGGTTCCTCAAAAAAGCGTGCTTATCCCCAATTCCACAAATGATTGTAGTATCAGGACAATAAAGCAAATTTAAAACGTCGCTTTTCGAAACTTCCTCATTATTGCAAATCTTGGATATAGTCGAAGCCAAACCTACGCGGAATTCCAACGAATCTACTCGCTCGAGGCGTCTATCATCGTTGCCAGCAGAATTCTTACACAAAGTGAGCGAGTCATTTATTTCATCTAAGCCATCATTATCAGGCGTTGCTTTTTCAATAACACATAAACAATCAGCGAATTGTTTTTTAAAATTTTCATTAGCGAACGCCGAATGCGTAACAATAGTGTACACCCCAATTAAACAAACACAAAAAACTCTTCTCATAACAACACCAACTATTACATGTCAACTGCTGTGGATGGTACCAATTTAGATATTCATTGTCAAGCCAAATACTTATGTCTTTGATCATTGATACAAGAGCATTATTGCGTAACTTTTAAAATCTGAGACATCTAATTAAGTGGTTGATAAATTTGAGAAAAAAGTCTAAACTTTGAACAAAGCTTAGTTAAGGTGTTAAGAAAATGTTAAAGATATGTCGGAAATGTAATTCTGAGAATATTGTGAAATATAGGTTTGCAAAAGGTGGTAACCAGAGGTACAAATGCAAGCAGTGCGGAAAAGTATTCAACGATCGTAAATCCCGTGGAAAACCACAGGCCATGAAAGATTTAGCCGTCCTATTTCACACCGTGTTTGCAGCTAGTTTTAGGTCTATAGGAAAAATACTTGGGGTAAGATGTTGCCGTATACAAATGGGTTAAGAAATACGCCGAAGGCCTTGAAAAACCTAAATTCCGAATCATGCAAGACCATAGTCATAGATGAAATGTGGCATTTTGTTAGTGGAAAAAAAACAAAATTTGGATCTGGAAAGCCTATGATCTGTTATCAGAAAGAACTATTGCCTGGAAAATTGGGAAGCGTAATCGTGGAACTTTAAAGGAGTTTCTCGAAGAAATAGGGATAAAAGATAGAGAATTTGTAACAGATAATTATGAGTCATTTTTTCTTGAGATTCCTGAAAAACAACACTTTTCAGGCAAAGATTTAACATTTCCAATAGAACAAGATAATAGCAACACGAGGCATTACATAGGAAGGTTTAGACGAAGATCGAAGATAACTTCCAGAAGCTTGAAAATGGTGGATTTGTCTCTGCTTTTGTTATATCACTTCCAGCATGGGACTTTGTTCCAAGATCTCTTAGCTTTGATGTCTCCCATTTTGCATTAACCGTAGCGCGTGTAAATATAATCCAACTGCATCAAGACATTCACTTGAAATTCCGGTGGCGTTATATCTCAAAATTAAACACATTAGAATTACGAAATTTTGAACTAATTTCTATGGGTCATCATTCCCCGTATTCTCTTCTAACTGCAGATAAATTGTCCCCACTAGAGATGCGACAAATGACTTAAGTCCAGAGGAAGAATCCTCTTGTCCAAAGAAAACATGCGCATACAAATCTCGAGCAAGTCCAGCCTTTTTTGCAAGATGTTCAGTCTCATTGATACGATATAACATATCACCCGCTTCGTTACAGCATACTTGTGCGTTTCGCTATCAAAAGTTGCTTCATGCGTCGAAAAATCACCAACTGAAACTACTGCAAAAGAAGCGTTCGCCACGTACAACATACTACATGCAACGGATAGCAACATCAAGATTCTTCCAATTTTACCACGTTTGCTTAGACGTTCTGATATCCTAAAATCTTCCATCTTATGGTGCATTTCTTGATCTTCTATATATTTTTGTATGTCTTCGCTATTAACATTCCCCACTGTTACAGCATAGTAACCTCTGGCCCATAGATGCTGTCCCCAATATCTTTTCTTTAACATCTCAAACTCCTGCATTAACTTCCTGCTACTCTTCCCTTTGATATACTGCACTATCTTTGAGAAGGCTTGATTAAGTGGAACAGATATTAAGAGATGAACATGGTCTGGACTCATACTTCCACTTACTATATCCATATAGTTGGATGAACACATCTCTCTTATCAAATTTCTGGCCCTTATTGCTATCTCTCCAGTTAGAACTCTATATCTGTACTTAGTGCAGAACACAAGGTAATACTTCATGTCATACGTACTATGTGAACAGTGCCTATATATCTGTCTTCCTATTATACTGAAGTGTTCGCTAAAGGCGAGGGCGTTAACCCTATTCCACCTAGCTACGTAAAAATTCCTGAAAGGCAATTCCGAGCACGAGTATACCACAACTATTGCCAGCTGCCAACTAGAGAGAGTGTACCCATCAGGGCCTACGCATGAGATAATTTGTTAGATGATTTACGGCTGCAAAAGCAGTAAATTCTGGAGAGTTTGTCGTTACCATATTTAACCGATTCTATTAGCAAATTACCTCGTGCGTAGGCCTACCCATATGCCAGTTTCTGTCCGCCTGGTTATATATCACCTCCAGATATTTCACTGAAAAAGCTCTGATTCTGTCGTACCCAGCAACGGCCCTTGCTCCGATAACAACAGCTGCTCTTCCGAGAACTAGGGCTAATGGAGCTAGCGCTATTGCTCATCTAGATCAACTGTTTCTGGGTGTTTTGCCTGTAATTTCTCCTGCTTCATATCTGAAGTGTTATCCCAATTTACCAGTGCATTGAAATACGAATCTTGCAGCAGTGCCTGTATGTCAGGATCACCTGTGTTGCAAGAAGAAAACATCACAATCCCATCTTCCTCCACCACTCATCTGTATGAAACTTACGTGGTGTTTATAAGTCTTTCCAGGATTCAAGCCCATATTCTGAATGTAATACTCAGTTAATTTCTCATCTAAACGTGCTGGAAATTTTGCCCCACAAGTGGACAATAATCCATTGGACCAAAACCTCCGTACTCTTTCTTATTGAGGATTGCGTAGGTACGAATGTACGGAATGTTATCTACGCTTGGATCTACTTCTCGTTCTCCAGGAAATGTACTTCTTCCCGCAATAATCCGATCGCCAGCGATATTTGCTCTACACTTAATCCAATTGACAGAAGATTCGCAGCGGTCTCTCTGGCTTTACGCCGATTGCCTCACCTTCCACTAATCCCTCGGTTCGGTCTTCGTCCTTAGCGACGGAGATATCGTTTCCGTAGTCATGCCGCTTTCTCGTAGACCCTCATTGTCTCCTGTGCTTCTGGGTCCAACTTCGCCCTCTCGAATATCTCTTTGGCTTCTTTCATCTCAGGAACTTTTTCATATACTATGTTCATTTTCTCCGAATATGGATCTCTAAAAAACTCCGCCCAAAA
>JAITPA010000012.1 GCA_031289695.1 Holosporales bacterium | reverse complement strand
CATCGAGAATTAAAGTAGACACAACGAGCCTCGAGGGAATTGCGGTGGCTGTTGAGCGGACTAAAACCGTACGAGCACAAAAGGCCTTACTACAAGGCGAAGGAAGAGTTGGGACGTATGAACAATTAAAAGACCAGAATCCTAGAGGGGCAAGTCTTGCTGCACACCATATGCCAAGCAAACAATATATGGAAACTAGGGGAGTTTCAAAACCAGCTGGAATCGCAATGAATACGGAGCACCCAAATCCTGGAGTAGGAGGTAGACATAGAGAAATTCACAAAGAATTTAGAACTATACCACCAGAAACGGCCCCAAGAGATGCATTAGCAAGATCTGTTATGAGAGCCAGAAAAGTATACATGGAAGATGGTGTATACACGCCTGATATAAGAGATTCTTTACTGGATGTGATTAAACAAAATGGAATAAAATTTCCAGATCTTTTTAAAAAATAGGTGAATTATGGACAAATTACTAGAACAGTATTTTAAGGAACTTGAGAAATATAGTGATTTAAACAACCCAGACAATGATATGCCATTTTCGGATATCGTTGATAAGATTGTTTTAACAAAAAATCCGGAAGCTATTCCTTTATTACTAAAATTTTGCGATGACGATATGAGATGCGAATATACATCAGAGTCTTTGGTTTCGCAAATAGAATATTTTGAAATAGAAGACTACGTTCCGGCATTGCTAACAGAGTTGAAAAGCATGTTTGTGAAAGCTTCCCAGTACTGCAAATATTTTTTTTACACTATATTTAATACTCCAGATTGCTTAAATTGCTTAAAACAAAACATACACTTAGCAGACAAAGAAACATTACTAAAACTGCTGGACAACATAGAATCCGATAAATACCGTCCTGATGAACGCAGGCCGATAATTACTGAACTGAGAGGATTGGTAAACAAGTGATTTTTCGTTTTCTTTGTAGTTTATTGTTTTTGATTACTTCTTGTTTTTGTAATATTTCTAAAACAGACACTACAATTTGGGCTTCGAATGAAGCCATGGCGGCCGTTATCGAACACGGTACTGAGTCGTTCGTTGAATACGCAGCTTCTCAGGGCAAAAATCAGGCGGAGGCTATTCGGTTTGCGCAAACGGCAGTCTGGGCTGTGGAGTCGGTTGCGACCGGAGCAGCAATCGTTGGAATAGCTAAGTTGGTTCAGAACAAAGTGACAATTGCAGACAAGATTAAGACTCTCAAAGCGAACGTTTCATCGATCGCAACACGGGCATTTCAGCGCACCCAGTCTTCGAAAGTGAGGGTAGACACGACAAGTTTGGAGAGCATTGCGAGGGCTATCGAACAAAGTCCTCGGGTGCAGTTGTTGGCAGCTATAAAAGTGAATGATCACCATATATTTCCACAACAATTTAAGAAATTTTTTGCAGAAAGAGGAATAAAAATTAACGACTACACGGTATCATTAGGACAAACTACACATCTTCATAGTGTACATGGGAAAGGATCTGCGGGACTTGCAGGAAGGTGGAACAGCAGATGGGAAGAATTTATACAAAAATTCCCTAATGCGACAACAAGAGAAGTATACCAATTTGCTGGTTCATTAATGGATGAATTTAAATTAAATAAGGAGATATTACATGGATATAAAAAATAGAAGTCTACCTGAATACAAATTAGAACTTGTTCCAACAAGTGAGGAAGCAAGAATAGTTCAAGGATTTAAGTGGGCTGACGAGAATATAGGAAAAAGGAGTAAAATAGGAGGTGAGCCAGGATTTATACAAAATGATGATTGGCCAATATGCTCATGTTGTGGGAAAAAAATGTTATTTTATGCCCAATTAGATTCTGTTGGAGACAAATTATGTATAGCCGATTGTGGATTAATATATGTATTCATGTGTTTTGATTGTTTCGAGACGAAGTCATTTGTCCAATCTTACTAAGATGCTTTATGACTAAATTGCTCCTTCCAATTCTCCTCTTCATCTTCTCCTGTTTTTGTAATATTTCTAAAACAAACACTACAATTTGGGCTTCGAATGAAGCCATGGCGGCCGTTATCGAACACGGCACGGAATCATTCGTTGAATACGCGGCATCTCAGGGCAAAAATCAGGCGGAGGCCGTTCGGTTTGCGCAAACGGCAGTCTGGGCTGTGGAATCAGTTGCGACCGGAGCAGCGATCGTTGGAATAGCTAAGTTGGTTCAAAACAAAGCGACAATTGCAGACAAGATTAAAACCCTCAAAGCAAGCGTTTCATCGATCGCAACACGGGCATTTCAGCGTACCCAGTCTTCGAAAGTGAGGGTAGACACGACAAGTTTGGAGAGCATTGCAAAGGCTGTTGAGTTATCAACTCCGAGCAGGTTTTTGGATGTGCGGCAGATCAAGCTGAAAGATCTGAATCTGACGAGAGAATTTACTTCGGATACGTTTACAAGGAGAGTAAAATGGCAGTGTACAGTCGGAACGAAGCAGACATACGAAGTGATTCAGAGAGGTGATATCGATTGGAGCAGAATTAGGACTAATCCAAGAGGTGGAGAAAAATATCTTGGTAAAACTAATTTAGAGGCTGCAAAAGTAGGTTTTGCACCTGAACTATCAGATGGTTCCTTGGTTCAATTACATCACATTGGACAAAAAAGCACTGGTCCAATCGTTGAAGTATCTGCCGCTTCTCATACTTCGGTATTACATCGACAGTTTGGAACAAATGTACAACATCCAGATTTACCAGTTGATAGGTCTTCTTTCAGGCTAGAGCGGAATCAATACTGGATCGACAGAGCCGTGGAGATGAAAAAATGATTGACGGAGTAAAAAAACTAATTTTGCGAGCAAAGCAACTATCCGAACATGCTGTTATTTCACAAAAAAAATTAGAGTTAATATCCAATGATCTGTCAATTGTTTTTTCAAGAGATTTTATAGAAATAAACAGCTTATTTAGGTACGATTATATAGATCATTTTCAGTGGTACAGTTTTCCAGTTGGCGTCACTGAAATTACGCTCGATTTCAGGGAAGTTGGATTATCACACAAGTACATAGTCCTCGCAGATGAAGGAGACGGAGGGGCTGTCTTTTTAGAGACTCAGGATTCTCCAGAAAAACCATCCCCTGTGATCTGGTGTGATATGGAAGACGTCTACAACCTCTGCGATATCGGCGAGTTCAAATACAATCCAACAATCTGGCCGAGCTTTACCGATTTCTTCGAATATCTCGTTGATGAAGAAGAAAAGATGCAAATTGCCGAGAATCGCCTGGACAAATAGCGACTCATACATTAATATATATATACGTAGTGATCTGGAGATTTGTATATGGATCTAACGCCAAAGAACGATGTGATATTCAAAATGATTTTCACAGACCATGAACACCCTATGGTTCTCGTGCATTTTCTCAACAGCGTTATTAAACCGAAGTCTCTCATTAAAAATATTGAAGTAAAGGGCACCGAACTTACTCCTGAATATGTTGAGAAAAAAGGTGTTCGTCTCGATATAATTGCGATGACTGATACAAATGAAATAATAAACATCGAAATGCAGAAGAAAGACGAGAAAGACATGGCCGCAAGGTCTCTTTTCTATTGGTCGAAACTCTTCGCCGCGCAACTCATCGTTGGAGAAGAATTTAATAAATTAAAGAGGACTATTTCGATAAATATTCTCGATTTCGCGATGTTTAAGGATGATGAAAGATACTGGCGAAAGGGCTATCTCAAAGATGATGTTAGTAACGAAAAGTTCACAGATCTTCTGGAAGTTCACTTCATAGAGCTTAATAAGGTACAGCTTTCAGACCAGAGCCCCCTGGCCTTTTGGGCAGAGTTCTTCAGGGATCCATACTCGGAGAAAATGAACATGGTATATGAGAAAGTTCCAGAAATGAAAGAAGCCAAAGAGATATTCGAAAGAGCGAAGTTGGACCCAGAAGCACAGGAGATAATGAGGGTCTATGAGAAGGCTGCATACGATTATGGAAATGATATCTCCGTCGCTAAAGCCGAAGGATTAGTGGAAGGCCGAGCAGAAGGATTAGCAGAAGGCGAAGTAGTGGGTTTAGAGAAAGGCAAGCATGAGAAAGCCAAAGAGACCGCCGCGAGGATGTTATCTAAAGGCATGTTGATTGAGGACGTTTCAGATATAACCGGATTATCACTAAAAGAAGTGCAACGCCTAAAGAACGAGAAGTAGGCAAAGTCTGCCATTGAGAATCGATCAGTGCACTTTTCCGACGTAATTTTTATCGCTCCATGGCGTTTCAGGATGTCTGTGCTCACTCCAATATGGATTGGGTTCATAAGTCAGGTGGATATCTGAAGCCCTTGAGTTCGCTTGTGTTGCAGTGTTTTCTGCTCGAATAACTTTTGCAAAATTTCTGTCATTAGTCGTGGGTATTTGATCGTAATTTCCATCAAATACATTTGAATAGCTTGGTGTACTTCTACCAAATCTCTCTAAAATCCACCTCGTTTCGAAGCTCCAAGAGTGCTCAGAAAGCATGTCAAATCCAAGCTTAAAAGTAGCATCTTTTTCATCAATTTCTACGGGATTAAAGCATGTATTTATGTTTTCTAATACGCAACTTTCCGACAAAATTATCGCAGCTTTTGCGAAAGTTAAATGCTTGCTAATATCCGCAAATTGGCCCTCGTATGCGTTGCTTTTGTAAACTCGAGCTTTTTGATACTCGATTTCGACTGCATTAATATCGGGTTCAGACTCGTCAAGTATTGCAAAATCCAGTCTGTATATTCTGTCCGCAGCGCTCTTAATTTCGTGAATTCTAGTGGCACTAGTAGTGACTGAAACATTATCATACTCTGTGATTTTGTCGCAATTTCTCCCAAAAGAAAGCGTTAAATCATAGAGCTTTTGGCCTGAATCATCCGACAAAATATCGCCAAATTCACTGCAACTTAATTTGAAATGCCTGA
>JAITPA010000011.1 GCA_031289695.1 Holosporales bacterium | reverse complement strand
ACTATCCTCGACTCGGTTCTTCAAAATAGGCTTCCTCCACTCCCTTTTCATAGAGTTCTTTAAATCGGTAGTAACTATCTCGACTGTAACCCATTGCTTTGCTGTTTTGCTTCTCTAACTATACCACCTTTGTCAGATTAAATCTTAAGTAGTATAGCTTATCTCCCTTTGGTATGTACATCTCCGGTGTCTTCCTCATCGCGGCGTCAATCTTTCGGTCATTTCTTTTTCCTGCACTCGTTTTCTATCTCTTCCCTATACTTTCTTTCGATCTGCCCCCTGGCTTCTGAATACCTCTGCTCGATTTCTCTGCGTAACGCCTCTCTCACCATTTCTAGCTTTTTCGCGTATTCCCGTTTGATGCTCTCGAGTTCTCTTTCTTCATCTTGCTGCCTTCTGCTAATGTCCTTATTATACGATTCCTCAATCTCGATCATCGTCTCGGTCATTTTTCTCACTTCTTCATCTCTCTCATTGTGCATTTCGGCCTTTTCTTTATCCGCCAACGTTGTCCATTTGCTCCTAATCTCTCGTTTCCTCTCTTCAATGCGCTCTCTATCCTCTGTTGACATTTGCGCTTCTCTTTGCTTCATTAACGTGTCTATCATATCATCGTCAGGGTATTCTTCTATTTCCGAGTTTTGGTACCGCTCTACTGCCTCATTCCTAATCGTTTGACGTGCCGGTTCTGTGATCTGCGTCGATATTTCCCACTCGATGTTATAGTTGTGGTGTTCTTCGTTTCTCCTGATCATACGTTCTAGCCTCTGATGTTCCTCAGCAATACTGCGTTTCCAGTACTCAGCATCTTCGCGCATTCTTCCTTTGACATTATTAATTTCTCCAATGACTTCATTCTGCTTCCTCTCTAGCATTCCTGCCATGTTCTCTTCACTTTCTCTTTCTGCCTGTTCCATCATTCGGTGTAATTCATCTCTTTCGGCAAGTCTGCTTGTTGCCACTTCCGCTTCGTATCTCTCCAGGATTTCCTTCCCAGTTCCTTCTATTGACTTTATGGCTTCACTACTCTTCCCTTCCGCGACTATACTCTCCCCCTCCGCTCCTTTAACTGGCCTACTGGCCTCCCTCCTCTTCCTCTTCGCAGCCCTACTGGCCTCCCTCCTCTTTTTCTCTGCAGCTCTTTCCTTCCTAACAGCTGTCTCTCTTTTGTGGTCTTCAGCTAGTCTGTCTCTCTCAGCTACCACTCCCTTACGATTTCTTTTCCATTCCATCACCCATTCACTCTGGGGTTCCGCTCCTCTAGTTACGAGATGAATTGGTTTTGCCATATTTCTGAGCCACCCTACCAGTCCTTCCCTAGTGATTCTCGGTTTCCGATATACCAGATTCAGGATTGTATCGTATATCGAACCTCCCTGCATCATTATCTGGTAAGCTGTTATTGCGCCTTTTATATGAATTTCATCCAATAGTTCATAGCTCACCTCCGATAATTTTGACACAATTTTCGGATTTTCTGGCATAAATATTGTTTGATTTCTATCGTCATCATACGCGCACTCGAATTCTGCATATACCTGGTTATTTCCAATTTTGTATGCTGGTTTGACTACCCCACTACGCCCACTTGGCGAAGGTTTTCCGCTAAATTGAACGGTTCTGACTTGACCCCGTCTGCTAAATCTTACGCCGTTCAGACATCCCTGGATCCTTTTCATTGCCCCTTCATCCTGGAAAATATGAGCGCTATAGTTATCCAGCCCATCGTGTTTTCCCAACCACATAAAGGATGCTATCATCCTCAGCAGTGCACATGTGTCGGTTCGGCGAGCCAGCGCCATAACGTTATTCCTTTTAACCTTACCTGGATTCTTCCCATCGATTATTCTCTTGTCAAATAGGTCGAATTCCACTGCATCCCAGCTCGGCGGAGTTTGATTACTCCCAGGGAACTGCATCCCCTCCGGTATTTCGAAGGTCGTTCCATCGCATTTCTCGCAGAAGTATTTAACGGTTGAGGCCTCCATTATTGCTTTCATGGCCGTTAACGCCCTTCTACCGGCTATTACTATCTCGGCTTCTGTGTCATTCACCCCCAATTCCTGCCTAAGTTCGGGATTCAACATCAGGGCATCGTATGCGCACCATTCGAAATACGTTGCAACCTGTTCCACACCATCATCCCCATACGCAGCGTATTCTCTATTCGGGAATAGTCTTGTATGATGGCTTGGTTTTTCCTCCATTAACGTCACCGTTTCCGCTATCATGTGCCCTCCTTCGTGCATCAGTATAAAATATAGTTCCGCTGGATTACTATACCAAGCTCTGATTCTAGTGGGTGTTCTCATCGGAACCCACATTAATTCCTTTCCCACCACTTTACAGTGTTCTCTTCCCTGATCATCAGTAGTCCTTGTTTCAGCTTTGCCACCAACATTGCTATCCTCAGGGTTTTTTCCAAATGTAACTTCGGCGTTTCTCATGACGTGTTCCAGGTCGTTCACGAGCTTCTTCTTCTTAATATTTGTTAGTGAATTATATTCTCCATTAATTTCCAGGATATCTCTAAAGGTTTTAACTACTGCTGCTTTGATTTCATCTATCTGCCCCGGGATACATTCACGATCAACTATCCCGTCTATCTTCGCTTGACACCACATCTCCGACTCTTCCATAAGTGTCTTCGCATACTCAAATAGATCTACATCCAAAATCTCTCCCGCTTCTCTATAAGCCCGACCAAAGTCTTCCTCTTCTATAACTTTCCTGGGCAACATTTTTACAACTAAACCATCCCCTGCTGTACAGTTTCCATCCTGAAACACTGTGATTCCAAGCAAACACGTTGCAACAACTATTCTCAACTTTGACATACCTACCTCTGCCGTTAACTGATCCCAATGTTAGTATAATATCATTATATATCTAATTTGTATACATTAATTATGCCAGTAGCAACATAAAAAAACAATGGACTAACTCTAACGTTAAAAGTATGAGACATCTAATTAAAGAGTTGATACAGTGAAGCTGAGAGATCTTGGAACAAGGATCCATGCTGAAAGTGATATACTGATTCTCATTAGTAAATAGCGCATCGATAACATCAGCGCTGAGAGCTTGTCTTTATCCAAGAAAATCAGAGCCGTTCTACCAGGTACCGCATTTGGGCTAAGCGCTAACGTGATTTAGTATAGTGAAGAAGTATGAGTGAGTGTACCGTGTTATTTCTGCCACCATACTCGCCTGATCTCAATCCCATAGAGCATTTTTGGAGCCTGCTAAAGAAAAAATTACGCGAAATTATAGAGAATTTTGCATCGTTGGATGAAGCTGTTGATGCGATATTTACTAATAGGAACTAGTATAATGCCTCGTGTTGCTATTATCTTGTTCTATTGAAAATGTTAAGTCTTTGCCTGAAAAGTGTTGTTTCTCGGGGATCTCAAGGAAAAATGACTCATAATTATCCGTTACAAAATCTCTATCTTTTATCCCAATCTCTTTTAAAAATTCCTTCAAAGTTCCATGATTACGCTTGTCAATCTTCCGAGCAATAGCTCTTTTTGCCGGCAGACCGTACGCCTTCCAGATCCAAATCTTGTTTTTTTTCCATCGACAAAGTGTCACATCTCGTAGAGAAGCATGATTTTAGCCTCTTTTGAGCTTGGAATTTCAAGCATTTGTAGACTCTCCGCTCTTTCTTTTACGTAGCTAAGTGGGATAGGGTTAACGCCCTCGCCTTTAGGCGAACACTTCAGGTATAATAAGGAGCATGGTATATAGGCACGGTTCACATAGTACGTATGACATGAAGTATCACCTTGTGTTCTGCACTAAGTACAGATATAGAGTTCTAACTGGAGAGATAGCAATAAGGGCCAGAAATTTGATAAGAGAGATATGCTCGTCTAACTGTGTAGACATGGTAAGTGGAAGTATGAGTCCAGACCATGTTCATCTCTTAATATCTGTTCCACCTAATCAAGCCTTTTCAAAGATAGTACAGTATATCAAAGGGAAGAGTAGCAGGTTAATGCAGGAATTTGAGATGTTACGCATCTATGGGCAAGAGGTTGCTTGCTGTAACAGTAGGGAATGTTAATAGCGAAGACATACAAAAATATATATAGAAGATCAAGAAATGCACCATAAGATGGAAGATTTTAGGATATCTGAATTTTAAAATTTATATCTGCTTCGTAAGCGTTATATGGTACTCGCGGCTTCTGGAGGGAATCCGTACCAGAGCCATGGATAAACGGATTATCCTGTTGTAATTATTTTACACCTATGATCTAATTACAACGGTTGTGGGAGATAGTTTAGCGGTAGAACTACCGGCTCTGGACCGGTCAACCTTGGTTCGAATCCAGGTCTCCCAGCCAGTTCTAGACATCGTCGGATCCTAATTAGATGCTGCTAGTTACCAGAGCGCAAATGCGATTTTAATTTCTCTTTGTTTACTTATTCTGCAATTTCTGAAAGGATTTTCATTTTTTCTTCGTTTGATCCAGCTGCTTCCTTGATCCCTTCAATTCGTTTATTCAAGTCATCAATCTGCGCTTTAGTTTTCTCCACTTCCTGTTTAATTTCTTCAAGTCTCTTTTCCGCATCTTTCAGATATGCATCTATTTTTGCTGCTGCATTGTTCGGCATAAGACCTGCTATTATATCTTTCAGGTTGTCAATCGCTTTCTTTTTGTTTGCTGCAGAGCCAGTGATACACCCTGACCTTGCCGTCTCAACCTTCCTTTTATTCTCCTCTATTGCTATCCTCTCCGTTTCATGTTGATTCAACATAGCTTCCTGATTTCTCAACGTATCTTGCGCTCTTTGTATCAACTCTGCACTCTCTTGTCCAGCTTGCTTCTTCATCGATTCAAGCTTTTCTTTTGCACCAAACCGTAGGAAAAAGCCAACTGGTTGCCCCTTAGCCAAAACTAATATGTAGGTTTCTCTTAATTCCTCTTCCTGCTTCGCGACCAACTCTCCTCCTCGCTTCGCGACCAATTCTCCTCCTTGCTTCGCAACTAACTCAAGATACTCAAAGTACTTTTGAAGTGCGTCCTTATTCCTTTCCAAGCTCCTCGCAAGAAAATATCGGAGCACCTCGCTTGGTAAATCATTTCCATGGTATACTATATGCGCAATCTTTTCTGGTAAACTTCCTCCCTGATTCGAGTTCGTTACCGCCCTCCATAAAGCTCCTCCATTGACTAGAATTTCCACAGTCTTTTTCTTTGGGTTCGCTGCGGCAACGACTCCCTTATTGAGAAGTCCTGTTGCGTTACCTGCTGTCGCTAGCTTTCCCGCATCCATCGTAGGTATCGGTCCTGCTAGTGGTTTCTCCTTCTTTAGCTTTTCGTTCGCCTGCTCAGCAGTGTCATCAGACGCACGCTGGTTTCGTTTCTTTTTTTGCATCCTCCGGTTCGCGTCATCTATGTCACTCTCCGCTCTATATTGTGCCACATCACTTCCTGCTTTTGGTGCTGGCCTCGACATCGCCTGGAAGCCGGAGAGAAAGACAAGAGTAGAAACCACATTTACGATATATAATTTACGCATCATAAACCCTTTTATGAACTTTATGTTTTACATATTTAGTTTATTGCAAATAAATTAACAATTCGTTAATTCCGCTTTTAAGTTTATTAAGTCGCCATGATCCTCAAAAGTCTGTGTGCTTCTGAGTTACCGTTTTTCAAATCATCCATGATTTCCAACAGGTTTCTATCCTTCCATGATACGACTAAATTCAGGATATGGAAGCTTGGACTATGTCTATCAACAAAAGCCAGTTTTTTTGCCAAAGACCCAATCTGATCATAGATTTCATCTCTATTATTTTCTGGAACTTCAGCGCGGGATGGAGTATTGGTTGGCTCCTCCAATATCCCAATTACAGGTTTCGACATCCTGGGCGCTATCACATTTTCTATCTTGCTCAAATTATTCATCAGGCCAGAAAAAATACCTATACCAGCTCCTTCAGATATTGATTCCATCGTGCTGACCAATTTATTTCTTGCCATTTTAATTTCATCAATAGATTTCTGCAATTTCTCTATGCGTTCATTTGAAGTTATTCCCAAAATGTTTGTTATATCCTCGATAGTCTTAATGCCTCTTTTCTGAGCATTCGTTATAACCTGGCTCGCGTTTTTTGAGCGTATCGATATGTTTTTTAATTCGACTGCGTAGTCATGGTTATAAAGATTAACCTCATCATCGGGGCTATGTCCAATGAAAGCGATGAATTTTGATCTTTTTGCAAAGGTGTCGTAGATCCAATCGAGAATCCTGAACTTTTGCTCTTCATCGGAGGATAGGTCTTCGTTCTTTGGGTAGCTGTTTTCCCAAAAAGTCCTGATAAACTCATCCAAAATTCCTATGCTCTTCGAAATTCCATTAAATTCCTCTAAGCAAACAAATGATTCAAGGAGCCAACCAAGAATTTGAAAATCCTTTGATTGAGTTGCCAGAGCATAAAACGAAAGTTTAATAGTTAAAAACCAATTTGCTTTTTTAAGATCTCTCTCCCAAATTCCAAAGGACACATCGCTATCTTCTTCAAACCTTGCCGATTTGATGTCGTCGTAAACCTTAGATACTGAAACATCAAACCCAACTCCATCAGGAGAGCCAGGAATTTCAGAAAATATTTTTTCTATATCGATCTCAATATGTTGATTCTCGTTCATAAAAATTCTCCATTAAAAAAATTACCGTTAAATACAATTTTAGGCGTCGTTGTCAATTTAATTGAATTAGACAACATATCGACAAATGAAACTCCGCCGTCGTGGATAACTTTGATTTTTCTATTTTTTTTTGCAAAAAGAAATGCAGAAGCTATTGCTCCACTACCACAGGCCTTCGTCCAGCCAACTCCTTTCTCGAATGTCTTAAGTCTTATAGAATCTTCTTCGACTGATTCAGCAAAATGTAAATTACATTCTCCAAACTTTTTAACCAACTCATCGAGAGACCCAACTTCATTCATACGAGAAACAATATGTTTGTTCCCAGTGCAGATAACGCCATTCTTCAGAATCTTTGGAATCGGAAAATCGACGGAAACCTCTCCACTGGATATGTTCAGTCTATAATCTTTTTCAGATATTGTCAATATGGGGTTTTCGCCCATACCATTTAAAATTTCTCTGATGTATTTTCCAACTGCGCACGATCCATTTCCGCACATTTCAGCCTCTGAACCATCCTGATTAAAAAACTTAACATTGTATTTTTCAGACTTTTCATGTTCTTCAACGAAGATGACTTGGTCGCATCCTATCCCAAATTTTCTATCGGCCATACTCCTTATGGTTTGCCTATCAAATGACATTGCATCACCGCCTAGGATGACAAAATCATTGCCATTTGTCTGTGCTTTAATAAATTTCACTGACCTACTTTCATATCACGAAAAAATTTCTCTGTCTCATCGGAAACAACTTTCCTAAGTCCAACAACGCCGATCAAATTTGTTACCGCCATAAAGCCAGTCAAGATGTCAGCTATTGTGAATATTGTCTCAACACTAAAATATGGCCCCATTACAACGAATGCTATATATAATATTTTAAATGGCACTATTGCTTTATCTCCGAAGAGATACTGCGTGAATTTTTCTCCATAATAATTCCATCCGATAATTGATGTGAATGCGAATAAAATGATTCCAATGCCAACGATATATTTACCGATATCAACTATTCCGAGGCCATATCCAAATGCCTGAGAAGTAAGGAGAGCTCCTTTTAGTTGGCAAGATGCGCTGAGTATTAATGTATCATTGCAAGTGATTATCAACACGATCCCTGTCATTGAACAGACGATAACGCTGACGATTGCTCCTGCCATCGCTACAAAACCCTGCCTTGCTGGAGATTTAGTTTTTGCTGCAGCGGAGGCTATTGCCGCACTTCCAAGTCCACATTCATGAGAAAAAATACCTCGCCTAACCCCTACGCTTACAACGTGGGCGATGGAAACTCCAACACCTCCACCCAAAGCTGATTCCGGAGAAAATGCACTCTTGAAGATAAGGCAAAATACTTGAGGCACCGAGTTAATGTTTAAGATAATTATTAAAAGCGCAGAGCCTATATAAAATACTGCCATAATTGGAACCAACTTTTCGGATACTGCAGAAATACTCTTGATGCCTTTTAGGGTTATAATAGAAACAATGATGCCGAGAATAATCGTCGTTGCAATTGTTGGAAACCCAAATGATTGAAGGGCCGAGGCTATTGAATTGCTCTGAGCAAAGGTTCCAGTTCCGAGAAGAGTGACGATCATTCCGAAGAACGCAAAGACTTTAGCGAGGGCCTTTGAGTATCTGTTCTTTTGAAGGCCAATTTCGATGTAGTACATTGGACCACCGGCAATTGTGCCATCTTTGCCAAATTTCCTGTATTTGATGGCTAACACTCCCTCGGCATATTTGATTGCAAAGCTGAAAATTGAAGAGACCCAAAGCCAAAAAATTGCTCCTGGTCCACCAATCGATACTGCAACGGCTATCCCAACGATATTACCAGTTCCGATGGTAGATGAAATCGACGTACAGAGAGACCCAAAAACAGAGATATCACCATGGCATTCTTCTTTGCCGGCTATTGATTTCACTGACATCTTTAGCCTAGAAATTCTAAACATTCCAAGGGTTATAGTGAAATAAATTCCGATACAACAGATGGCGATTATCAGGGGCCATCCCCACACAAAATCGCAAATGGTAGAAAAGATCATCAATCGTCTTGAGTTTCCGTGTTACACGCGTGGATTGTAGCACGTGTATGGCCATCCATTCAATGTTGGCATGTTTCATTCTCAATTGATTATATTATGTTAGAATGCGCTATATGATTTATATTTTAAAGTTATAGCAGTCGAGTGAAATATGATGTAGAATAGCGCTATAGGAGAATAGATCTTATAAGAGATATCAAGATGAGAAAAAAGAGCAAAATATTAGCAACACTTGTAGTGCTGGGAACAATGCTATACTCGGCTGATTGTGCGCAACTAGAGCATGGGATATCGGAGGAGTTGAACAGAGGGATAGAGAGTCGGCTGAGGCAGTGTGGCGTGAAGCCCGGAAGGCAGACTAAGGAACAATACGTTTCTGCCAACGTAGGAGCTAGCGTCGATATATTACACCGGAAGTTAAATGGTGTTAATGAACACGGATTACCAGTGATGTTGTCCCTGAGGGAAGGACTGCGACAGGGCCTGGGCCAGTATGATGTACTTTTGAGACATGTTGGTCAATTTATTACATCACTAGGTTTGAATGGTGAAATGTCGTATCTTAAACAATTGGTAATTCGCGAGGCTATTAAATATCTCCCGTTATATGGTTACGGGCAAAAGGAGAAATTGGTAGCAGATCAGCTGATAGGACTCGAGAGGGAACTAGGGAGAGAATGCACGATTCAGGTAGCAGGAACGGTAGCCCCTAAGACAAAGCACTGGTTTGAGAAGTTAGACGTACAGACTGAGTATCTAGGACGACTCTACGCTGGAAGTAGTAACTTTAGCGGGGATAACGCAGTGGTTAAGGATCTGATAGAAGATAGGACCGAAATACTGAGACGAATACTCCTCAGTGGAAAATTGAAAGGAACGGAATGTGTCCGCGAAAAAGAAGGTAGTCGAGTCCTGGTACCAATATATGGCTGCTTCACTCCTAGCACCTCGGCATCGTGGTTATATGTAAAAGATTGTTTTCCGAATTCTTCGGTGGTACAAAGGGAATACCTAACATGGAACGATAGCCAATTAACTGTAATGAAAGACGAATCATACGTGCCGGAATTGGATAGAGTTGAACGCTTTGAGATGATAGATAGTAGACAACCGTGGGAAAAAGCGGTATTGAGATTAATGAACGCACTAGACCTGAGAGAACTAATTATGTTGGCTGAAAGTAGAATGACTGGAGTTCATGATGAGTACAACATACTCGTTTTGAAAGCACTAATCAGATTTTGGAGTGGTACGGAAGACGAGAAAAGAGCAGCAAAGAGCGAGTTAGAAGGCTTGTTGGTGGAAGAATATGATCAGCGTAGAAAAGTGTTATCAGATGAGGTGGACGGATGCTGGAGGAGATTAGCGGAAGCTGTGCATGAAGGGGCAAGAGAGGAAGCCATATATGGACTACTTCTGGAGTGGCTGAGAACAAAAATGGGAGGGTTCTATTGCTTCCGTCATATCAATCTTATATTGTCAACTTCTGTTATACAGACGGAGGCAATAGCAAGACAGATGGCAGCACAGATATATCCGCGATTGTCTGGGAATCAAAATGATGTTGAAAGTATAATGAGCATGGGAGCATGGCGGATACTGGCGCACAATGAGTTGATCGCGAGGCTTGGAGGAAATCCAGTGTTTGGTAACCCGATTATGGAACTGGGCATAAAACAAAGGACGGAGGATTATACATACTGGCAAGAATTGCGCAATCGTGCCCTGGCGATCTTCGAGGAATCAGATGTTTACAAACAGAAAGATCAGTGGATGGAATTAATTAAGCTTCACGGAGAGGGAGATGCACCAGAATTTGCTGAGCTTCGCAAGAAGGATGGGACGCTTGACTATGAAATGTCTTTCATTAAGTTTAATGAACTTCTACGTAGTATAGGAATACGGGTGGAGCGGAAGATGGCCGACAAGATAAACGGTGTACTAAGCAATAATTCTGAGCTGCCATCTTGGTATTGTGTAGAATTGCGACAGCTAGCTATGCAAATGAACTTTGATGCAGGCTGGGGAACTAGACTAATCCTACGCGCAATGGCCGCAGTTCTCTTGGCGAATTCACAGTAGGGAGGAATAACGAGAGTGATGGTGAATTTGCCAGATGGAAATGCTTCTGGGGTTATGCTAAATAGAGACTTGCCAAATTCAATGGATGTTCTTTTAGTCATTTTGTCTGGCTACTATGTAAATTTCAGTAGATTCTTTTCTACTAGATTTTGGTTTAAAATAAGAAACGGTTTTAAATTGCTTTTTTAGCTCGGCTATGAAGGCTGATGATTCAATTCCCTGAAACGTCTTTATAACTATCGACCTTTTCTCTTTGAGAACTACCTTTGCAAAATCAAAAACCATCTCTGCTAAATTACTTATCCTTAAGTGATCCACTTTTCTGATGCCACAGCAGTTTGGCGACATATCGCTTAGAATAACGTCAACCTTTTTTCCATCGAGTAATTCCACAATTTTTTGAATCGTTTTTTCTTCTAGAAAATCCCCGATGATAAACTCAACATTGTCCAAATGATCCATATCAAGTAAATCAACCGCTATAACCTTCTTGCAAATTTTTGCTGCGACCTGAGACCAACCACCTGGCGCAGCTCCCAAATCAACAACAACTGAATCTTTGTTCATTATTTTGAATTTGTTTTGTATTTCAAGAAGCTTGAATGACGCCCTTGATCTATAACCCTCCTGCTTGGCTTTCAGCACATACTGATCATTAATCTGCCGCTTAATCCACTCCTTTGAAGATCGCTTAAGCCCCTTGTTATGAATTTGTTCTTTTTTCATGTATAAATGAATTTATTCGTTTTTCGGTTTCTTTTTTCCCGATTATAGAGATGATCTGAAATACACTCGGAGAAACGAGTTTTCCACACAAGGCGCCTCTTATGGACTGAGCAATTTCCACTAGCTTTACATTATTTTTTGTTGCAAGTTCCTTAACGGCGTTACACACCTCATCTTCGCCGATTGGCTCCGGTATATCTTTTATCATACCAATAACCTCTTCGAGCAAATCGATATGCATCTTTGTAGCATAAGTATTACAAGCATCATCATATTCGATAGGGGCTCTGACGTATACCATTGCGGCATCTGCCAGATCAACCACCGTCTTGGCTCGTTCTTTAATGGCCTGCATTCCTTGCATAATCATTTCTCTTTGTGCATCATCAACCTCGCGTCTGAAAAACAGCTGCATGTATTCAAAAATAGATTCGTTATCTCTCTGTTTGATATAGTGAGCATTCAGATTCTGAAGCTTTTTCATATCAAATCTAGCTGGGGACTTTCCAACGCTCGCGAGGTCAAACCATTCTATGGCCTGACTCTGTGAGATAATTTCATCATCCCCGTGACTCCAACCTAGTCTCAGCAGGTAGTTCGAAATTGTTTCCGGAAGGTAGCCCAATTCCCTATAATCGACCGCGCTTACAGCTCCATGACGTTTTGACAGCTTTGCTCCATCTGGGCCATAGATTAATGGAATATGGCCAAACTGCGGCTCGCTCCATCCACAGGCTCTGTATATCTGAACCTGCCTAAATGTATTTGTAAGATGATCGTCGCCTCTTATGACATGCGTAACTCCCATATCGTGGTCATCCACAACGACAGACAACATATATGTCGGAGTTCCATCAGACCTTAAAAGCACGAGATCGTCTAGTTGTGAATTCTCTACGGTTACATCTCCCTGAACTAAATCGCGAACAGTTGTCGTCCCGGTAATTTCGGATTTTAGCCTAATGACAGGATTAACTCCTTCGGCAATCCTATCGCCATTTCTACAGGTTCCATCATATTTGTAAGACTTTCCAGATTTGAGTGCTGCCTCTTTCTTTACAGCCAATTCTTCTGGTGAACAATAGCAGTAATAGGCCCCGCCAGTTAACACCAAGTTCTCTGCGACTTCCTTGTGCTTTGCAATTCTTTCAGATTGAATAACAGCTTCTTCATCCCAGTCTATACTTAGCCATTCTAATATTTCAAAAATCAATTTCGTGTTTTCATCGGTGGAACGCATCTTATCCGTATCTTCAATACGAAGCAAAAACTTGCCACCATTATGCCTTGCAAACAACCAATTAAACAGAGCGGTCCTAACAGAACCTATATGCAATACACCAGTCGGGCTCGGTGCGAATCTTACCCTGACAGACATTATTCTTTTTCCAGCTCGTCGATTTCTTCATCGTCCTCTTCCAACTCTTCTTCCTCCTCGTCATTTAAGTTGTCTACATCTAGAACTGCGTCGATATCTTCTAGAGCAGCCATGTCTGCGGCACTCAGAGTTTCCCCAGCTAAATCATCATCGTCTGCAATTTCTGAAATGACATCTATCTTAGTTTCTACTTCCTCCATGTCCGCCACGAATTCTGCGCCAGTAGCCAGTTCGCGTTTCGCTATCGTCTTCAGCCCTTCAAGAGAGATAGCATCCTCAGCTATTTCCCTGACGGCTATTATTGTGGGTTTATCATTATCTCTCGGAACAGCAGGCTGTGCCCCTCTTGAAAGATCCTTGGCCCTCTTCGATGCCATCAAAACCAGCGTAAATCGATTATCAACAAGCTTGATACAATCCTCAACCGTGACTCTAGCCATAATCGCAAAACCTGAAAAACACAACGGGCAGCTTGATCCTATCACAACGAGTTTCTTTTTTGAAGAGCATAATGAAAACTATTAGAGAATTATTCACTACCATCTGCTATTCTGTCATACAATATGCCGTTCTGCCGTAGAGGTTTGTTCGCCCATGAATCCAAAGTCCGTAATTTGCAATTGGAAAATGAGTGGAACAACTGAGCTTGTGGATTCATTTTTGACGCAGTGTATTGAATACCCACAATTAATAATTGCTATGCCGACTATTTTCATAGCATACACGAAGAACAAATTAAAAAGCTGTAAGTTAGCAGCTCAGGATTGCTCGATTTACAGTGGATTTGGAGCTCATACTGGAGAGATATCTTCGTCGATGTTGCGTGACAATGGGGTCGAATATGTGATACTAGGACACAGCGAAAGAAGGCTTGCTCTGAACGAGTCTGTATCCGTTGTTTTCGAAAAATTATCATGTACTCTGCAAAGTGGATTAACTGCAATTTTGTGCGTCAGCGAAAATTACAAAAGTCTTTTAGATGAAGAAACAACGAAATTACTACAGAGTAACGTTGAGAAGGTAATTATTGCATATGAGCCCGTTTCTGCTATAGGCACTGGGAAAATTCCCTCGGTCGAAGAGATTGAAGATGCATTGCGTGAAATAAAAAACAAATACCATAGTGTTAGGACCATATATGGTGGAAGCGTAAATTCAAAAAACGCTGAATCACTTCTGAGCATAGGCTGTCTCGATGGACTACTAATCGGCGGAGCAAGCTTAAATCCGGAAGAAATAAAATGTATTCTAAAAATTCAATCATCCAACTTTTAGCGAGGTCTCTTGATCCCCTTCAGTTTCGGCGTCGAAATCGCGAAGTGTGTATCCACGACCCCATACCGTTTCTATAAAATTCAACCCACCTGTCATATCTGCTATCTTCTTCCGAAGTTTGCATACGAAGACATCCACTATCTTCAGCTCCGGTTCATCCATTCCTCCATAAATGTGGTTTAAAAACGCCTCTTTCGGAAGCACAGCTCCCTTCTTGAGGGCCAACAATTCCAGGATAGAATACTCCTTGCCAGTGAGTGCCATTTCATTTTCATAGACTTTAACACATCTTTGCTTGATGTCAATCGATAACGGTCCTATACTGATTACAGATGAAAAATGCCCAGACGTTCTCCGTATGATTGCATACACTCTCGCCAGTAGCTCAACCTTGCTGAACGGCTTCGTTAGATAGTCGTCGGCCCCTATTGTGAGACATTTTACTTTATCATCTATCGAGCACAATCCAGATAGAATTATCACTGGTGTACTATTCCTAATGGCGCGTAGTCTCGATAATACTTCGAATCCATTAATATCTGGTAGCATAAGATCCAGAATAACTGCATCATAATCATATAGCTTTATCATCTCAAGAGCATCGATGCCAGTTTCGGCTATGTGACAAGACAACCCCTCTGGGGTGCAAGCCACCTCAATTCTATTTGCAACACTGTTGTCATCCTCCACGATTAGTAATCTCACTAGCAAGCTCGTATCCATCCCTCCCCTAATCACAATACTAACAGATGTAATTAGGAAAACCCAGAAAATATGATCAAATTTCAGTAGGATTAATTGAATTTTTTTTGATTTCAAAAATTGCGGGACGCATATCACTTTTTGCTTGAAAAATAAAAATTTCTGATGCAAAAGCCGAATTTTCATGAGCACAAGTCTTTTGGCATTGAACTTCCATTCACATCTTTATACTACCCATTAGCAAATAACGCATTAATAACGTCGTCGCAGACTTCCAAACGATTTACTAAATATTGTATTGTAAACATTTTGTGATCGAGGTCCATATGTGTTATATAGATAAGCTCGAGGTTGTTTTTTTAATTTTATGTTTGGTTGGTTTTCAGCGAAGTGGGCTTGGTTGTTAGCGAAAGGGACGAGGCAGGGAGTCATCTGGGCGACGATGATCTATCTCGTCGGAGCATTGAACGACGTCGTCGCAAAGCTCCTTGGAAGCAGGCTTCATTGGATAGAAATCGCTTTCTTTAGGTTTCTATTTTCTACGGTAGTCGTGTTAATTATAATCGCCATAGGGCGGAGGAATCTTTTCAGGTCATCGATCCACTACCTTCATATCGCGAGGGGAATCCTTGGAGCGATTGCCCTTGGGGCCTGTTGCCTTAGCGTTAACGTTATGCCTCTCGCCGAAAATACGACAATTCTCTTCTCGGAGGCTCTCTTCATGATACCTCTATCCGCCCATTTTCTAAAAGAAAAAATAAGCCCATTGTCTCTGGTCGCGACTATCATCGGTCTATGTGGACTCATAATAATGTTTCGCCCGAGGACGGATAATATAAATCTACTGGCTATTATACCAACTATCGCAGCTTTTCTCTTTGCAATCATGAATATCATAATAAAAAAAATGATTGACATGAAGGAAAATACTTTGACGATGTTATTTTACTTTGGCATTTATACGACAATTCTCTCAGGAATTATTGTGCCATTCTATTGGACAACTCCAAATGCTGAGGAAGTTTTGTATATATCAATCCTTGGGATTGGGGCGAATGTTATTCAGTTATTTATATTTCTGGCATATCGAGCGACGACGGCATCGACGATAAGTCCCGTTCGGTATATAGAATTACCATTTGCAATTCTGTTTGGTTTTATATTTTTTGATCAGATCCCGAAATATACGGCATTGATTGGAGCTGGGCTGATAATAATCGGTACAATCATTTCGAGTTTTTGTGGTAGGCAACGCAGTTGAGATTTGGCTAATATTGCATGATTTTTGTGATATATATCAATTCCCAAATAGATTGAAAAATCTTTGCAACTTTTTTGTTAAATATATCTTCTTTATTTTTGAGATAGAACAAAGCCCGCAGGATGTTTTTGCAATTCATACAGAGTGTTATAAGCAAATGGCAAGTTAATTTTCCCATGACCAAATTTATCGGTCTGGTAAACTGGTATTGGCATTGTGTCCGCAAAATTCTGTAACACCAATGCAGTGTCGCGTTTATCACTTTTGTTCTCACACACAAATTCTCCAAAAATTATTCCAAGACATCCTTCGAAAATCCCAGCCTGATCCAAATGAGTGAGCATTCTATCTAGCTTGTACGGTAGTTCTCTCACATCTTCGATCAAGATTATTTTGTTTTTTGCATTCACCTGCCAATTCGTTCCAATACTTAATTGCAATATAGTCAAATTTCCGCCGGTTAATTCGGCTTCTATTGTTTTACTTTGCTCCGCAAATTTATTGAGTGGCTTTATTTTATCTATTTTTGGTAGCTGCACTCCATTTAAATACCGTGTAACGCTAAGTACATTATTGGTTTCTTTGTTGGCATCCAAACAATCCATCAACATTGCACCGTGAATATTTTTCCATCCAAACCATATGGAAGTTGCCAGTAACAATACCGTTATGTCGGAATATCCAATCAATATCTTCTTTTCTATTAAGGTTTTATTTTGAGGATCATTGAATAAATTTCGTAGAAATTTGATCAAATGATAAGATCCATGTCCGCCCCGTACAGCCCAAATTATTTGGGCTTTTAAAGCATTCTTTAAATGAGTTACTTTCTCTTTCAATTCGGATTCAGTACAAAATGCCGAATTGGTTTTTGAATTTCCACATTCTGAAAAATTAATTTGTGGACATGTTTTTTCTAATTCTTTTTTTGAGTTGTCAGAAATTGGAGAGGAAGGCATAACTGCTGTAACCTTCTTTTTGCCAACATAAATTTCTTTTTTGTTTACAGTACAGCTTGAGCAGTCCGTTAAAAAGCACGTACAAAGCAGACAAACACCTAGTCCTTTTCTCATATTTTGAAAACACTGCCCGAGGAATTCTATGATTATACCAAATATTTTCACAAGTTACTATTGTTAATGGCTCTTGAAAAGAGGAGAAAACTCACATTAGCAGTTTTGAAGGAGTGTGAGTTGATGGCAAATACCAAAAAACTTGTACACATAAAAATCTGACTTTTGCGATGAATCGATTGGTATTCTGCAATCTTATCAAAATTCGGATGTGAAGGCTTGACTCAATTTGTTAAAATTATCCAAACAATTCGTCTTGCATAATGCATGAATAAAATGTGACAATAAACATATTGGGCGCCCATGGCTCAATTGGATAGAGCGTCAGACTACGGATCTGGAGGCTGAGAGTTCGAATCTTTCTGGGCGCACCAACGGTTATTTTGGGGTTTTATGATCATGAAGGTTTTTAAGTTGTTATCCGTTGTTTGCATGGTGAACGTCGCATTTTGTGCTGAACAAACAAGTCAACGGCAGGCTCCTGTGTATCAAGCAAATGCAGGGTCTGTTGGCGTCTCCTCACAACAGCAGGGTCCAAACATTATACAAACGCAATCAGCAGCAGATAACACATTTTTAGAATTTTACAGTAGGCAAAACACTGATTTTTCAGTATCGGTTTTTTTTAAAGAAGCGGGTAAACTTGTTAAAAGAGATATCAGCGTTGATGACCAACAGAAGGCAGTCATTGTATTTTTCGGAGAATGGTGTCCTCATTGCGATCAATTCTTAGCATCTTTTGGACCACACATAAGTAAGCTGACAACTCGAGGCATCAAGATATTTTTCATATGTGTTCCGCCGGTTGGTGGACTAAAGAACTGGAAAGATCCAACGATGACTGAATATCAGAGTGCAGCAACTAAAATTACAAATCATGGAATTTCTCTTTCGGCAAACGTACGAGTTGTAATGTTGGGGAGCAGGGTTGTTTTGGCTAAAACAGGGATCGAAGGATTACCAGTTGTTTTGGCAGTAAAGAAAAGTAAGGAGAAGTTTAGGGGCGTTGGGAAAAGCGTAACTAAAAAAATGGATTTCACTGATCAGGCCATTCTGAACCAATTCTTTGAAATTTGGGAAGAAGATGAGTCTGACGTACCCAAAGATGTACAGAAAGGCAATGCGCAGAAGACACACAAAAATGCACCTGGGAGATTTAATGGCAGAAAAAGCGGAGTCAGCGAAAACCAAAGCAAAAATAAAATTAATTTAGAAGCAGCAAGAATAGCTACTGAACTGCTAAACTCTCCAGATCTTTGCAGCATTAGGCAGCAGCCACCTCCTCCGCTTCCACAAGATGCTCCTGTCGTTCAAGCGCACGAAATCCATAATCAGGGATGTTCTTGCTAAAGCATTGAAAGTTAAATTAATCTGTGATACCATGGTGTACGTGAGGCTTAAAGGCGGTGTCGCTATGCGTGGTGGATTCGGTTTTGACCAGGGACCGGTTGTTGTCGGAGATGGTATAAAAAAATACATGACTCTTGTTTATAACAGGATGTTCATGGCTTTGTGTGTGACTGGGCTTGTGTCCTTCATCTGTACATCGAATCAGGAAGTTCTTGCATTTTTATTCGGTGGATTTTCTACGGTGTTGATGCTTGCTACTATTGGAATAGTCTTCTACTTGTCTGCCAGAATAGGTAAAATTAATAGCGAGGCGGCAAATGCACTGTTTTGGCTATATTCTGCGTTAATTGGGGTATCTATTTCTCCGATGATATCGTTGTATACTGGAGAGAGTGTGACTGTGTCTTTTTTCACAGCTGCCGTATTTTTTGGTGGTATGAGCTTTTATGGATATGTAACAAAGAAAGACTTATCAGGGGTCGGGTCGTTTATGATGGTTGGATTATTTGCGATTATAATAACTTCATTGATAAACCTGGCATTGGGGAGTTCGGCCATTCAGATGGGACTTTCAGCTTTTGGTGTAATAGTTTTCTGTGGATTAACAGCGTATGATATCCAGAAGATCAAAAAGTTTTACGACGCAAATGTAGATGAAGAAACTTTGAAGAAGAGAGCGGTAATTGGCGCGCTAGGTCTGTATCTTGATTTTCTGAATATATTCATAAGTCTGTTGAGACTGCTTGGAGATAGAAGGTAGTTCATTTATTTTTTTCACTCAACGGTTACTGATTTTGCTAGGTTTCGTGGCTTATCTATATCGTAGCCGTTTAGTTTTGATGTGTGGTAAGCAAGAAGGTGAACGGCTGTAACTAGACCGAATGGTGATATGTTGTGATCCGTTGTGTCACTTAGGAACAAACATTCTACATTGGCGTTTCTCGAAAGCTCGGCTATGTGCTGTTGTGCCATCTTGGTTGTTATCAGTAACACCTTCCCGTGTCTCGCTAGGATTTCCTGCATATTTGAAATAGTTTTTTCGAAGTATCTATCAAATGGCGCGATGACTACAGTGTATACATTTTCATCGATAATTGCTATAGGGCCGTGTTTTAGCTCGCCAGCTGGATACCCTTCTGCGCTTATGTAAGAAAGTTCCTTTATTTTTAATGCCCCTTCTAGAGCAACTGGGTAGCTTGTTCCCCTTCCTATGTAGAAGATGCACCTGCTGTCTTTTATGAGCTTTGCCTTTTCGGCGATCTTGTGTTGGTCGTTTAGGACAGCATTGATTGATTTTTCAATCTCTGATATGTCAACGTTCTCTCTGCACAAAAGAAGCATAGTTAAAATCTGGGAGATGAAGGCCTTTGTGGATGCCACACCAATTTCTGGCCCAGCCATTGTTTTTATGACGGTATCGGCTCTCCTAGCAATCGAAGATTTATCCACATTGACTATCGCAATGGTTTTATGTTTTTTTTCTTTAACGAGGTTCATAGCACCTAATGTATCGATTGTCTCTCCTGATTGGCTTATAAAAATATACAGTGCATCAGCAGACAATACGGGATTTTTATATCTAAACTCTGATGCTATTTCCACAATCGTCTGTATACCTACGATTTCTTCTATCCAATACTTTGCAAGGAGTCCTGCGTAATATGATGTTCCACAGGCGACTATTACGATTCCGCTAAATTGTGAAATATCGACATTCGAATTGAAGAAATCATACGTCCTTCTTGCAACGGAGGGCTCCTCAAATATCTCTTTCAGCATGAAAGTTTCATATCCGTTTTTCGTTATGTCGCTCAAAGTCACGTCGTTTTGCGTTACATCTCTCACAATACTTTTTCCGACAGTATCTGTTATTTCATATTCAATGCTACTTGTTCTTTTTGCGATGACAATATCACCATCTTCGAGATATGATATTTCATCGGCGAGGGACGATAATGCAACTGCATCTGACGCTATGTAGAAATCGCTTTTATCAGAGCTAAATCCTATAGCCATTGGAGAGCCTCTTTTTGCTCCAAGTAGCACGTCTGGCTCATTTTCACATATCGCAGATATCGCGAATGTTCCTGTTAATTGTTTTACGCTTTCTCGGAAAGATTCGATAAATCCATATCCTTTCCTTATGTTGAATGCTATGAGTTTTGCAATGACCTCAGAGTCGGTTTCGCTTTCAAATTCACATCCTAATTCCTTCACTAGCTGAGTCTTTAATGCTCTGTAGTTTTCGATTATTCCATTGTGGACAATTGCAATTCCATTACACACATGAGGGTGCGCATTGGATTCGGTGACTTCGCCATGTGTTGCCCACCTCGTGTGGCCAATACATATTTTTCCAGTAGATTTTGAATCAACTGTATTTTTTAATTTCTGCACTTTTCCAATCGTCCTGACTCGTTGCAGTTCATTTCCTGAATTCAAATAGGCAATTCCAGCTGAATCATATCCTCTGTATTCAAGTTTTTCTAAAGCACTAATGAGCCTTACTGATGCAATATCACGAAAACTTAAAACAGATACAATCCCACACATACAAGCAACTACGAATTCAATCGAAATCAACTAAATTATGCCATAAAAATAAATTAATGATCGTTACAAAATGTAACCGAAATGCAATGACTGCTCACAATTACGATTGAGACTTATTGAGCGTAGCGATCGAGTATAGCGGCGGCCTGCCCATCGAGAGGATTGAACTGCATACCCTTCAAATTCACGGTAGTTCTGGATTGTTCTTGAGGCATAGTCGCCGATTCACAATGGCAGTTCAAGTCTAATTTTCCTTGTTGTTGCGGTTGCGTTGGCAAACCATTGACAACAGGTCGCTGTTGCTGAATTTGTTGAGTTTGCTGGGATAGTGGCCCCTGACCATTGGCTACAGGCTGCATTTGAGGTATTGGATTTTGGACATTATCAGCAAACCGCTGTTGCTGGATCTGCTGAGGTAGTTGACTCCTGACATTGGTCACAAGTTGCGGCTGGACTGGCTGTGGTTGTTGGATCTGTTGTTGCTGCCATTGAATCTGTTGAGGTATCGGATTTTGGTTATTAACAACTAGCTGTTGTTGAGGTTGCTGGATTTGCCGAGCCTGTTGAGATAACGGATTCTGGACATTGACCACAAATTGCTGCTGAGTTTGTGGAGATAATGGATTCTGACCATTGGCTACAGGCTGCAGTTGAGGTATTGGATTTTGGACATTACCAGCAAACCGCTGTTGCTGGATCTGCTGAGGTAGTTGACTCCTGACATTGGTCACAAGTTGCGGCTGGACTGGCTGTGGTTGTTGAATCTGCTGTTGCTGCCATTGATTCTGTTGTTGGACTTGTTGAGGCAATGGGTTCTGTGTATTGGCTACAGGCTGAAGCTGTTGGCTCTGTATATTAGCAGGCTGCAGTGGTTGCTGGACTTGTTGGAACTGTTGCTGCGGTAACTGATTCTGGACGTTGGTAACGAGTTGCTGTTGGCTCGGCTGCTGTTGCTGCCATTGATTCTGTTGTTGGACTTGTTGAGGCAATGGGTTCTGCGTATTGGCTACAGGCTGAAGCTGTTGGCTCTGTGTATTAGCAGGCTGCAGTGGTTGCTGGGCTTGTTGGAACTGTTGCTGTGGTAACTGATTCTGGACGTTGGTAACAAGTTGCTGCTGAATCGGCTGCTGTTGCTGGAATTGTTGGGTTTGCTGCTGTAATTGACTCTGAGCATTAACATCTGGTTGTGGCTGAGGTACTGGGTTTTGAATATTGGCTACAGGCTGCTGCTGGACTTGTTGAAGCTGCTGAGTTTGTGGAGATAATGGATTCTGAGCATTAACACCTGGTTGTGGCTGAGGTATTGGATTTTGAATATTAGCAACTGGCTGTTGTTGAGGTTGCTGTACTTGTTGGAACTGTTGCTGTGGTAACGGATTTTGGATATTGGCTACAGGCTGAAGCTGTTGGCTCTGTGTATTAGCAGGCTGCTGTGGTTGTTGACCCTGCTGAGGTTGCTGTTGTAATTGATTCTGAGCATTAACATCTGGTTGAGGTTGAGGTATTGGATTTTGGATATTGACTACAGGCTGAAGCTGTTGGCTCTGTGTATTAGCAGGCTGCAGTGGTTGTTGACTCTGTTGAGTTTGCTGTTGTAGTTGATTCTGAGCAATAACATCTGGTTGTGGTATTGGGTACTGGATGTTAGCAACTGGCTGCTGAGTCTGCAAATTCTGGATATTGGTCATAGGCTGTTGTTGAGATGTAGCATTCTGTTGTTCTTTTTTCTGTGACGGTGATGAAGTCTTGTTGTCCTGCGGACTCGGCGGCTGACTCTTTATCACCTTCATTGGTGTTCCGCTGAATATCATCGTTATATTGCGATAGATGTCGAGCATTGTGGCACCACGCTTAATCATATCACCCATCAGATCGATAAGTTCCTGATCGACCGCACTCACTTTACCACTAAGAACGTCGCTTGCCACTACGACTCTCCCGGCCCTCAATTGCTCCAGAATATGCGCTAATATCGTAGAATCGTTAAAGTCTATGTTAATTCCATAAAATGTGGCCTGTATAAAGTTGCCTTTCTTGGCGGCCTGCCTCGCGGCAATTTGCTCATTCATTTTATTCAGCTCCTCCTGAGCAAGGTTGGCAAGCATTCCTTGTTTCATGGACTGCTCCAGTGCAACTAATCGAGATCTCTCGTCTTCCGATAGGTTCAAAGCCGTAGCAGCGTAAGAAGCGCCAGTCGATAGTTGATTATTTATATCAGATAAGGTGATCTTGCCAATCTGTTTGTCGCCACTATCGCCACTAGACGAAGAATTGTTGTTACGTTTCCACATTTCGAGTCTCTCCAGCCTTGCACTAATTCTAGCTGCTTCAATCTGTTTCTGGCTGTTTAGCTCCTCCAGCGTCTGTACCTGTTTGGTTAATAATGTAACTTGTTCATTGTCAACGCTGGGAGATTGTTGCGTCGCAGCGTGCGTTTGTTTGAGGGTAGCTGTATCCTGCGTTACAACTTCGAGCTTCTGTCCGATGGCGGTCATGCCTTGTGTAATTGTTTCTACTTTCTGTTCAAGCGCTGTGGTGTTTTGCTTCAGCGTAGTAGCATCCTGCTTAATCTCAGCTGTACTCTTATCATTTAGGGTTGCCTTTTGTTCGAGCGCTACAATCTTCTGTTCGATATCAGCAATCTGTTTCTCGATTTTTTGCGCCTCGGTGTTCAGAGCTTCAATCCTATCAGTATTTCCTTTCGCAGCTTGAATTTCCGTTTGTATTGCTCCAATATCTGTTTGGAGTTTATCGAGCTGCTCTTTCAGCGCTGCTAGTTCCTGATCATTTTTCGATTTGTCCTCAGCTTGCAAGGTATTGACAGTTGTCTGTAGTTTTTCAACCTGATCCTTCAGCGCAGAAAGTCCCATGTCATCGCCACTATGGGTTGCAACCGTTTCACTAACACACGACAATAAGATGCCGGCGCAACACAAAACGCTCCTATAAAATTTCATAAAAAAGCTCCTCCCCAAGGAACCAGTCACAGCACACACGCCGCTCATAGCATCAGTCTAACATGAACTTCCTTTAAAAACAATAAAAGAATTTACAATATACAGATAATTTCTTGCATAATTCTAAAAAATTAACATTTATTCCAGCCAACGTCTTGGTTGCATTAATTCAGCTTGCAGGTAGTGGTGGCCTTACCTGTTATCTTCACTATGTTTCCACCTAACTGCAGTAATAACTTTCCAGTTCTCATCGATGCCTGGTGAGCAATAAATTTATTTTTTCCAAGGATTGGGCTCCAATAGCAGGCAAGTCTGCAATGCATTGAACCGCACACAGGGTCTTCGTAAATTCCGACTTTCGGCGCAAAATACCGTGAACTAAAATCAAATTCACCATCACATTTTGCGGTTATCGCTATTGCCCTGCAATCAACTTTCTTGATGGCACTAAAATCTGGGATAGCTTTTTCAATATCATACCTATTGTTAAGGACAATGACGTATATGACATCGTCTTTTATAATCTCAATATAGTCGTTTATTCCAACTACCTCTTTTACAGAAAATGGCACGTTTTTACATTTAGAAACTCGCTTAGCAGGAAATTCCATCGTTATTCCATCTTCAGTTTTTGTCGCACAAATCTCACCGGAGTTGTATTTAAATCTCACATGTTCTGTTGTACATACATTTTCTGAAAACAATATGTGTGAAGCAGCTAATGTCGCATGGCCGCACAATGGAGCCTCGTCTAATGGAGAGAACCAACGTATCCTAAATTGATCGTTACCAAGTGGCACTAGAAAAGCTATTTCAGACCAATTATAATACGCCGCAATATTCTGAAGTTCCTGATCACTTGGATAATCATCCATCAGATATACTCCCGCTGGATTTCCTTTAAATGGAGCATCCGTAAATGCATCGACCAGATAAAACATGGCATATATGCCCACAAACCGTCGCGGACATTATATCAGTTCCACGGAGACAGTTGCAATTGAGTAAGCGGATATACCTTCACATCTTCCCTCAAATCCCATTCTCTCTGTAGTCTTCCCTTTGATATTTATAACAGAAGAATCAATTCCCAAACACATTGCAACTATTTCTTTCATTTCAGAAGAGTAGGCAGCAATATTGGGCTTTTCACAAACAATAGTTGTATCTGTGTTAACAATGGATGCTTTTTTATCTAACAATAATCTTCGACAGTGATCAAGAAAAAATTTGGAGTCTGTTCCAATCCATTTTGAATCTGTGGGATCGAAACGCTCCCCAATACTTCCACAACACAGCGCTCCTAAAATAGCGTCAACCAAGCTATGGATACCAACGTCTGCATCGGATACACCATCTAAGCCGATGTATCCATCAATCTTTTTCCCCATTAAAAACAATTCTCTATTTGGATCGTTTGAAAAACGGTGAGCATCATAGCCTAGGCCTATCTTTATAATACGCATATCGATATCTGATCTATACGTTATCTTTTTGTTGGTTGGGCTTCCAGAAACTATTTTGACAACAATTCCGCCTAGGTCACAAAGCGCAGCATCGTCGCCTACCTCAACGTCTTTATATTTTTCATGGAGGTTATAGATTGTGTCAAAGTGAAATCCCTGTGGAGTCTGAATTAAGCTTATCTTATTTCTATCTACTTGTTGCCCGAGGATTCTGACGGAATCAACGGGAACCATTGCCGGAATAACGGCAATCTCCCCTGCTAGAAGAGGGCCAACAACATTACCCACAATTTCCGGATCACAGAAACATCGGACAGCATCGTGGATTAATACGGAGTCTGGAGAATGTTCTCGAATCGCCCGCAATCCAGTAAACACAGATTCTTTCCTTGTCGTTCCACCAACAACGCTTGCAAGCAATCTAGAGTCATTGATCCCAGCTACCGATTTTTTATATATTTCTTGAAAGCCATCTGGAATAACGACCACGACCCCATCGATATAGTCACATGAAAGAAAGAGATCAACCGATCTACGAACAGGCTGAACCCCACGCACCAAACAAAACTGCTTCGGCAGAGCAGACACAAATCTACTCCCGACGCCAGACGCAGCTATGACAACGAATATCCTATGATTATCCCTGCCGGGCTTTAAATTTCGGGACTTGTTTATTAATGACATAAACTCGCCCTTTCCTTCGAACGAGCTTACAAGCCCTGTGCCTATTTCTCAAGGTCTTTACGGAATTAGCTACCTTCATCTTATCAAAGAACCAAAACGACATACCGCGTGAAGGATACCACGATTTACTGGCTAAGTCAACGCTCCGCAAACAAGTTAAGCTCTTTGTGCTAAGAGATTTGACCCCAATCTATCTAACTTTTTTAATTAGATGTTTCGAAAAAAGAGTTACAATGTGCAGATCAAAATGATTTGCAATTTTTGAGAAGTTTGAAATGATTTCCTGCAACTTCGTCGCTGAACGCAGTTTTGAAAAAGCAATAGATGAGTTCTTGCAATCAATTGGAATTACCGGGTTTTCTTGCTTTGAGAATCAGGCTCTTGGTTGTAGCGAAGATGTCGATGAATTCGGTTTCCCAATGGTAAAATTCTTTAATTTTGAAGTTTTTGTTGATTCATCCATTGAAGCCGAGAATGTTCATATGAGTTTAGTTAACCAATTCAAAGCGGCAGTGAGTGATTTCCAAGTCAAAGAAGTTAGAGAAGAAGATTGGAGCAGATTGTATCTGAGGGAACTGAAACCGATTTTGTGCGACAGGTTTCTCATAACGAGTAAACATACTCCAGAGGTCATCCATATTACTCTGAACTCTTCATTAGCATTCGGAAGCGGGCATCATCAAACCACCCAAGGGTGTCTCGTGAATATGCTTCATCTATTAGACATTGGATTTTCTCCTCAAAGTGTCTTAGATATGGGCTGTGGTACCGGAATTCTTGGGATAGGAGCTTTGAAACTCTGGAAAAATGCTAAGCTACTTGGCATTGATATAGACAAAGATGCCGTAAAAATATCTGAAGAAAATTATTGTGCAAATGAAATTAATGCCAAAGCTGTTGTTGCAGACTGGCTCCACGAATCAGAACGATACTACGATTTAATTTTATGTAACATTTTAAAACAGCCGCTGATAGATATGGGTGAAAGTTTTTATGGTTCTTTAAATTCGCATGGGTATATAATAGCCTCTGGGTTTATCAAACAACAAGCTCCGGAAGTCATAGGTTGCTACGAGTCTCTTGGGTTCGCCAAAGTGAATGAGATAAACATGGACGAATGGATATCAATTTTATTCGAGAAAGATGACAGAAGGAATTAATTACAGACGGTTTGTAGAGGTATGCGTTGTCTCAGTGATATGCCTCGCTACCAGTTTTTTGAATTACTGTCTCATCCAAATCGTTGTGTACTTTTTTCCGCTGACTATAGTTCCTCTTGCTATCTCGAGATTCTATGGATACGAATTACCAGTGTTTTTCACGATGTTATTTGGTATCCTTGACGATGCTCTCTACAATTGTCCGTTGGGCTTATGCGGAATGATATATGCGTTAATTCTTCTTGCGATGCCATACAAGCGGCAATGACATCTGCAAAATTGAAATTGGCTAGGTATCTCGAACATGGATTCACGCTAACCAAAAATTAACATTTACCAAATAGACTTTGATCCGAAAAAGGTAAGATTTTTAAGGATTTAAAAGATGAAAACATTATCGAAAACGGCGACGGTGGCTTGCTTGGTATTAACCCTCGCGAATCACCAAACCCATGCATGTACTAGTCAAATTCACGGATCACCAAATATCTGCGAAAACGGAGCTCTGTATGCCGAAAAGCTAAACATAGGAGACAACGGGAGCATCATACTAAAACCCGGGGCAATTTTTCAGATTAGCAACAAGGCGCCGGAACCCGAAAATTGGATTCTAAGCCAAGTCGATCTACCTGAAACACTGTATATAGAAGAAGGAACAAAAGTTGTAGTAGATCCAGGGGGGACTATCCAAGTCAGACTCATCGGCTTCGCTAAAAACGCAAGCATAACAGACGAGGGAAGAGGCATCACGATTACTAAGGAGACACTGGAACTACTTCGTTTGTATCACACACCGTCAGCCCAGATTCCGTAGGCACAAAAGGCGATGGGCCAACGTTCACGCCCACCGCCACCTGCTTATGGAAAACAAGAAAGAGGGTTTGTGAGCTGCTACTCTAACTGGCCTTTTGTGGGTATTTTTCACATTCAGTTTCGTGAAATTTTGAAATCAGAGAACTTGGTGCTAATATGAATATTGGGTGTTTTTTATATATTTGATCTATGAGAGCAGTTGACTTACTTACAGCCGATGTACTTATAGTGGTTGTTGCGGCGTTGTCTTTCCTAATTGGATGGGTTCGGGGCGCAACAAAAGAAATACTTTCAGTTATTGCGTGGATTGGCGGGATCTACCTTACTATAACTATTTTTCCATATGTTCAAAGTTTTGCTAGATGTTACATCGAGCACGGGTTAATAGCCGATTTTTTGACAGTATGCGCTCTGTTCATTGTATTTCTAACTCTCCTTAGTGTGTTGAATTATTTTTGTTCAAACATCGTTAAGACTAGCCTCTTGAATACTGCTGACAAGGCACTTGGTGGAATGTTCGGTATTGCAAGAGCCGTTGTAATCTTGGCTGTAATCGATATTGCAGTCAATCAATTCGTTACCGTTACGCCAAATTGGTTGGAGTGTTCTAAGTTGCGTCAGACAATCAGTGGCGTATCGAATTACCTCATCATTTTACTGCCAGATGATATCCAGACAAAGCTTCTTTCACATATGTCTCAAATAAAAAAACAGAACTTCTTGGATTTCATAAGGGGAGAAATTATTGGAAATATTACGCAGAATTTAGAGGACAATAAGGTTACTGCTGTGGATGGAAACAAGGCCTCAGAGGAGGAGCAGGAGGATGTCATTGAGGAGAAACCACAACAACATTCCGAAACGTCTGGACAGTCTGCAGAAGACCTCGCAACATTAAGGCCCAAAAAAAATTCTGAGACCGATGCTCCAAGCAAAGGCATAACTAAAATGGAAAGAAATGATTTAAGCAGACTAATCGATCAATACGACAACGTCGATGAATGACCCATAATTTTAATTGCACGATCCCATCACTACAAGGTAGAATCTTGTTGGCACACAGATAAATTTCGATGAAGAGATTATGAGCTTGGATAAGAGTAAAGCTCTCGATGCAGCACTGCAACAAATAGAGAAAATTTTTGGAAGAGGCTCTGTAATGAAACTCGGCCAAAGGGAAGTCATCGAGATAGAATCGATATCAACTGGGTCCATAGGACTTGATATAGCCCTCGGTATAGGTGGGTTTCCGAAAGGGCGTATCATTGAGGTGTACGGTCCTGAATCTTCTGGGAAAACAACTCTCACTCTTCATGTGATTGCGAATGCCCAAAAGCAGGGTGGTAACTGTGCGTTTATAGATGCAGAGCATGCTCTCGATCCTGTATACGCCAAAAAACTCAATATCGATATAGATAACCTTATAATTTCCCAACCTGATACTGGCGAGCAAGCCCTTGAAATAGCCGATACGTTGGTTCGCAGCGGGGCCGTCGACGTCCTCGTCATTGATAGCGTTGCCGCTCTTGTCCCAAAGGCAGAACTCGAGGGAGACATGGGAGATTCTCACATGGGCCTTCAGGCGAGGCTTATGAGTCAGGCCCTGAGGAAACTTACTGGGTCTATATCCCGGACAAATTGTATGGTGATTTTTATCAACCAGATTCGCCAAAAGATAGGCGTTGTGTTCGGGAATCCGGAAACTACAACCGGCGGCAATGCCTTGAAATTCTACGCATCCGTCAGGCTCGATATCAGGAGGATTGGGGCAATTAAAGATAAAGAAGAAATGCTGGGAAATCAGACTAGAGTTAAGATAGTTAAAAACAAAGTTGCTCCACCGTTTAGGGTCGTTGAATTCGATATAATGTACGGTGAGGGAATCTCTAAGGTTGGTGAATTGATTGATCTTGGCGTTAGGGCTGGAGCAGTAGATAAGTCTGGATCGTGGTATTCTTACAAGTCAACGAAGTTAGGACAGGGTAAGGAGGCCGCGAGAACATTCCTTAAAACGTCTCCGCAGATAGCGGATGAAATTGAAAAAGCAATTAAAGCGAACTCATTGACAGTTACTGAGATATTAACTGGCGAAAATGTTTCTGGTAATGCAGAAGAAGATGCTGATGAGGCAGTAATCAACGAATAATGCAAGTGGATAACCTAGTAGCCGTAATAGCGGGAAGTGGCGATTTGCCTCTTCGTATTATCTCTAAATTGAACGAATTAAAGCGTCAATATGTAGTTTTATCGATTGAAGGTTACGGTCCTCCAGAGTACAAGCAGTTCAAGCTTGGACACCTAAGAGATATGCTCGATTTTATTGGGGCATCAAAGGCAAAGGAGTTGTTGTTCTGTGGAGCAGTGAAACGTCCGAGCCTGTCTTCGTTAGATCTTGATTCGGTTGGCAAGAAATGGCTGAAACAGCTTGGAATCAGGGCATTACTAGGAGATAACTCACTCATAAAGGGCATCAGAAAACTCATTGAGTTGGAGGGGTTTCGCATAATAAGTCCCATCGACATTTTGAATACATTGCTAGCTCCAGAGGGACTTATGACTGATGTACGCCCGTCGGAAATCGATATGAAGGATATAGCTCGTGGTGTTTTTGTTTTGAATGCTATCTCTAAGGCTGATGTGGGCCAGGCCGTCGTCGTTGAAGAGGGGATTGTACTTGGGATAGAAGCTGCCGAGGGAACTAGGGCTCTTCTTGCACGATGTCTGGATTTAAAACTGAAGATCGGTAAAGGCGGAGTCCTAGTTAAGATGCCAAAGTCTAATCAGGATCAATCAATCGACTTCCCAACTATAGGACGAAGCACAATAATGGAGGCGGAAAATTCTAAGCTTTCTGGAATAGCGGTAGGCGCATGGCAGTCACAAATCATTGATTCAGAAGATACAGTAAGACTAGCAAATGAAAAAGGAATTTTCTTGATTGGAATTTGACCTATGAAAATGATCTAAAAAGTTGATATACTAAGGCACTTTTGGAGCTTGTTGAGGAAAAAGTTACGTGAAATTTAGAGAGTTTTCACATAAAGATAGATGAAAAGATTTCATGGAGTTTTTTATGGCCACCTGATTCCGCTATAGCTACCCAAAGATCAAGTGTTGCCTTCAACATCTTTTCTGATTTTGTAACTACCTTAGTTCTTCTGGTCATTCTTCCCAAATAATGCCTGGTGTTACTGTTGTTTTGTTCAATCATC
>JAITPA010000018.1 GCA_031289695.1 Holosporales bacterium | reverse complement strand
AGACTTCGGCTTAATAACGCTGTTGAGAAAATGCACGAGAACCATCGGGTGCTCAGGGTCTGTGAAGATCATTTTGAATATCACATCGTTCTTCGGCGTTAGATCCATACACAAATCTCTAAACTGCTATATATACACTATACTAATGTATATATAGCTATTTGTCCAGGTGATTTCTTGCCAGGAGAATCCATCTTATAAATTAGTCCAAACGCCTGATTTTCCGGTAATATCGTAGAGTCGTCTAAACGTTGTAGTATCACGACCACCGATAACGTATGCGATAGTTTTCCTTGTGCTACGATAACGGCCTTGATGATCTACTTCTCACTTTTTTTGAGCCTATAAAATGCCACATCTCGTCAAATTCTACTTCCTTAATATCTCCAGATATCTCAGGAAAATCAAGGAGTATTGCCAGAGCTCTCTTGGGTTCTTCGCTTACTCTCATTCTCATATCATTTTCTACAGAGAAATCTTTGTTTTCCTCGTACTTTACCGTTTTTTGTAACCAGTTCAGAGCTACATCTTTTGCATTTCATATTAAAATCACACGTTTTATAGAATCACTGGTTTTTATTCTACCATATTTTCTATCTTTATGTGAAAACTCTTATATACTTATCACTTCGATGCGTTATAGCAACACCATCGAACAAATCAAGATCACACTGAAAACTCAATGGTGCCGATTGAGGGACTTGAACCTCCGACCTACTGATTACAAATCAGTTGCTCTACCAACTGAGCTAAATCGGCTACATTATGGGGCGAGTGATCGGGATCGAACCGACGACCTCTAGAGCCACAATCTAGCGCTCTAACCAACTGAGCTACACCCGCCAACACCGTAGATATGCTCTCACACATCAGTGTAGAAAGTCAATCTGAATTGCTGTTTTGTTTTACGGGGATAGCAATTTTGCAGATGTGTAACAGATTTGCTGGGCCGGACTCCATAAACGGAATTCCAGCGACTATAATAATTTTTATGTCGCTTTCTACTTCAAAATTTTCACAGATCGCTTTTTTGGCAAACTGTACCATCTGAGAGAAATTAAAAACTTCATCGACGGAGATTGACAGGACCCCCCAAGTTAAACACTGTTGTCGTGCAGTTTTTCTATTCGGAGAAAGGGCTACAATCATCGCTCTAGGTCGGCCATTTGATATTAGTTCTGCACTTTTCCCAGTTTCAGTAAAAACAGCCACAAGCTCCACATTTTCTTTTATTACAGAACAAGACACAGCACTTGCCATCGCCGTCATTGTTTCCTCAGTACTTTCCATAAATGAGATTTTATCGCATTCTGTTTGCCTTATTATTCGGTCCATTGCCAGTACGGCTTCTTCTGGGTAGTCTCCGCTCGCTGATTCCGCGGAAAGCATCACTGCATCAGCTCCTTCCGCTACAGCGCACGATACATCAGAAACTTCAGCTCTAGTCGGAGTACAGCACGATCTCATAGATTCCAGCATCTGTGTCGCCACTATAACTGGTTTCTGATGACGTAGGGCTTTGTTTATCACTGTCTTCTGGATGCCAGGAATCGCCTCATACGGCATTTCGACTCCAAGATCTCCTCGCGCAATCATCACAATATCCACTTTATCTAAAATTGCGTCGATATGTTCAACAGCAGAAGGCTTTTCGATCTTCGCAACAATCTTCACCCCTGCTCTGACAAATTTTCTGGCATACGTTATATCGCTTGCAGTTTGGACAAATGATATTGCCACGAAATCAGCATCAATGTCTTCTACAAGTTTTACATCGACCTTATCTTTTGCCGTTAATATCGGAATTGGCAATACAACATTCGGAATATTAACTCCCTTTTTATTGGATAGCATACCACCTTCCACCACCTCCGTTGTCAGTAAATCACCATCGTTCGCCTGCACGACTAGTCTAATCTTCCCGTCGTCGAGAAGCAAATCTGTGTCTGGTTGCAACGCCTTGAAAAGTTCGGGATGAGGCAGATATACCCTCTTAGAATTGCCTGGTTCATTTTTAAGATCAAGCACAAATTTAGCCCCACGGCTGAGAACTATCCGACCTTCGTCGAAAATACCGATCCTTATTTTTGGACCCTGAAGATCCATCATAATGCCCAACGTCTTGCATAATTCTTTTTCGATTTTCCTTATCGATTCGGCAGTTTGCTTGTGGACGTCATGTGTCCCGTGTGAGAAGTTTAACCTGAATACATTTACTCCAGCTACCGCCAGTCTCCTGATCATCACCTCGGAACTACTTGCTGGTCCCAAAGTTGCAATTATCTTTGTTTTTCTAACTCGATTCATTTCAATTCACTAGGCAGCTTGTAACAACATATCCTCTAGTCTCTTAATTGCTTCTTCCTCATCAATTTGCTCAACTATAGATAACTCCCTCGCGAGGCGTTCTATTGCATTTTGGTATATCTGCCTCTCACTGAAAGACTGGACAGTACTTTCACCGCTCCTGTACAGCTCTCGAATGACCTCTGCAATCGCACATGGATCACCAGAATTAATCTTCGCTTCGTATTCCTGGACACGTTTGTTCCACATCTGACGCCGCTTTTTCGTTTTTTTACACAGTACACCAAAAATATTTCGGAGCTCTTCCTTGCTTATTACATGCCGCAATCCAGATTGCTCTGCATTCTTCACTGGAAGTCTTAATACCAATTTATTTTTTTGGAAAGAAATCACAAAAAACTCAACGCAATCTTGACCAACATCAAATTTCTCAATACTCTCTAGTTTGCCAACACCATGCGACGGATACACTACCCAAGATCCAATTTTAAATGCCGCTCCCGATACCATAGAACCCCTCACATAAGCTTAAACCGTTAACACATTTTTAACACAAATCTACAACCGAGTCAAGAATTAAAAAAACTGGACATCTAATCACAAAGGTATGAAATAAATCGCCATACTAAAAATACCATAAACACACCCAAGTTTGATCTTCAGTATTTCACTATATCAACTTTAGCTGGTCTTTTTTACTTATTTTAGCGCTAGGTATCAGCCCTTTTTATTTTCAAAAACACTGGGAAACCAACGATAATAAATACCAAAAGAGCCAATATAGATTCCGTAATGCTCGGAAGTAAAACGAAGATACAAAAAGCTATTGCAAAGCCCGCCAGGATTCTTCCTTTCAATTTCTCCCTAGCGGTTCTGTTCCATCTATTCAAAAGCCTTAAATATGCAACACAACAAATTATGTAAACGTACAAAAACACGCTAACAAGAATATTTATCAGCTTATCAAGTCCACCGTGCTCTAATTGTTCTAATACTAAAAATGGCAGGCTCCCTATACAGGAAATTGCTAGAGTTATCACTGGAGCTCCGAATCTGTTTACCCTACCAAACATCTTCGGAAATAATCCGTCTAAGGATGCCCCATAAGCTATCTGTCCTCCGGTAAGTGTCCATGAGTTCAACGTACCAATACAGACAGTAATCGCCAATATCGAAACGAAAATATTGCTATATGAGCCGAAAATATTTTTGACGGCTATTGAATATGGTGCTGAAACGTTGGCAAGATTGTCGAATCCAACGACCCCAGCAATCGACACTGCATTTAATATATAGATCAGAGCGACGCATGATGTTCCGACGATCAATGCTTTCGGTATTGTTGTTTTTGGATTTTTTACACTTCCAGCTGGAGTGGTTGCACACTCAACCCCTATGAATCCCCAGAATGTCAAAAGAGCAGTTGTCGATATATTAGATACAACATTCTCGCTTTCCGACAATGAACTTAACTCAAGATTTGATGGATCAAAATACGCAAAAAATATTAGCGGTAAAACAAGAAGGGGAACGACTTTCAAAAATATTAACACAGTCTCAACTTTTCCAGAAAATCTGATCCCAGTAAAGTTTACGCACGTTACTACGATCAGTATGAGTGATTCAATTCCAAGGATTGCCGATACAGAAAGTTTCCCGGTCATAACAGATAGATAATTTACGATTGTTACCAGTAGTACAGAATTACTCGACCAAGAGATCAACCAATATGTCCACCCAGTAAAAAACCCTGCAGTATGGCCAAAGGCTTCTTTTACATACACATGAGGTCCTCCGCTCTTCGGAAGTTCATGAGATAAATCTGAAAAAACAAGGGCAAGGGATATCGCTCCAGTGACGGAGACTATCCATCCGAAAAACCCCAACAACTTGAACGGGGCCATCTCTGACGGGAGAACAAACATTCCAGAACCCAACTGACTACCGATGACAATTGACACAAGGGCCAAAAACCCAAGCTCTCTCTGTCGTATATTCATAAAGCATTTTGGACAAACACCGTCGTCGCCCATGCTATCAATGAGATCTATCAGCTGTCAAACAAATGGACGTAGCTCGAAAAGATAACATTTTGAATGTGTGTTATTTTTACAACATGCGATTAAGTATTGCATATGCCATTTTTACACTTGGAATTGCGGTGGTGAATACGAGCCCCTGTTCTAATTGTGTGCTTCTAATGCAACCATCATGATGGAGAAGGAATCAACATCCTTGTGGCAACTTGTTTGTATAGTAAAGCAAACATCGCTGCACGGCAAAAGCATAAATGTTAAGCGCACTACCAAAGAAGCCTGCTCGAAACCCACCATCGACCAACCTCTCCTAAATAATCATCGATTCTCCATGGAACACCGTAATCAACCTATATTTCAGTTTCATCGTCGGTAAACGGCGTTGTTATATGCCTCATTGCCCTCACATTGCACGAGCTAAGAAACTCTACAAGAGCCATTGCTGAACTCGTTATTGCTGGTTCGTGTGGGCCACCTATGTTTTGGAAAATGCCGTCAATGCTTTGTTGCATTTCATCATATACTTCAGTCTCACGGCTTCGTGATTCATACATCCTCGTTGGCAGCTTCACACTGTAACTTAACGCGACGATTTTCTTTCCTCCTCGGGCTTGAACAACTTTGCTGTCATATGTCGTTATCACCATGTCCCCTTCGTATGAACTCGCTGTAACGGATACTACGACTAAGCTTCGTTGTATATCTAGTCTGTTGACCAGTTTGTCACATACCTTGGCAATTGTGATTCTATCATCATCACCAAACACTTTGCAGCTCACTTGGCTCAGTGCTTGCGCCGCCGCCGATGCTTTCTCAAGAACAGCGTTTTCCACGCCAGCTTGCTGCGTTGCGTCCAGAACACTGACAGCAGACGCTACTAGGTTCCCAACGAAGGTCCTCTTCACGTTCGCCTTAGTCTCGTCTTTCCTAGCTCCGTCTGCACCAACTATTATCTCCACTAGCGAACCATATTCGCCCTTCGTTACCGCTTCGAAATTGGTTCGAAGATCATCGATCGTTCGACCTCCAAACATCTGTCTGGTAATTCTTCTCGTTATCCTATTTCCGTAATGTACCGCATCATACGCCTGGATTGCCGACTCGTACGACTCTACAGGGATTACGTATGGATTATTCGTGAATGCTGACATTCCAGCCTTTACGATCTGAGCTGTGGATCCGATGCAGCATCCACCCCCGCTTTTTGCTCTAACGATCTTGCTCGGCATTTCTCTGAGCCGTTCCAATATGGATAACAGTGAACCTCGCCCCAGCGCAACCCACGCTGCGATCATGGCTCCACTACCTGCCCCAACTACCGAATCGAAACTTGCGAAGAGATTCAGCTCAGCTCCTGCGTACATCATATCGGTGAATTCACTACACCTCTCCTCGATCCTTGCTAGCATACGGGCGGCGGCTATCATCTCACCTTTTCCGCTGGCATCGATTAGTAGGACAGCATCCGTCGAATCGGCTTCCTGGCTTCTGCTAACCTGATTAGCTAGGTCTCTCAAGGTTTCCGTTAACTCCACTACTCTAGACGAAACTGTGTGTCTCGTAAAATGGTTAAGTATTCTTCCCTGCGTAGTATCGTTTGATTCTGGATACTCCGATGCTTCAGATCTATCTTCCATTCTTTCCGCTATCTCGTCAGCAAGTGTTCTCTCTGGCAATCCAGTTGTTTCCTTGCTCCTCTGGGAACCTCGACCACGCGTTCCAGTTCGCAACAATATGCTCCCCGAGGGTTCAAACCCAAACGATCTCACAGTTCTAATTTTCATTTCGGGCTCTCTTGCTCCATTCGGTTCAGCTGATTGCTCTTCCTCCATATGCATATTCCTTGACATAGAACTATTCGTGCGTCGATGATGGACACGATGTTTTACCTTTTCTTGTCTACCCGTTAGTACATCACTCCGAGTTGAATCGTCATCATGTGTATCATCAATTTCATATTGTGTTTGCTGCGCCATGCACGGCCTAGCCGTACCCCAGGCAATGATCGTGAATCCAATTATTGTGGATAGAAGTTTGTTACTTCGTAACATAACGTTTCCTACCAATAAGCTGCTCTCAAGTATAGGTTAAATAAAAAAGATTAATAATCCGTTAACGAAAAATCATAATGGAACTTATATTGCCAAATATTCTATGTTATATAAAAGCATGTTAACAAATTATTTTATTGATCTTCTTGCATTTCATCGATCAATGAAACAGATGTAATAACTTCTCCTGCGTTTAGCCTGAGCAGTATAACTCCCTGAGATGCCCTTCTTGTAATTCTGATCTCTTCAACAGAGCATCTCATGATTCTTCCATTGTTTGTTATCATCATGATATGTGTTTCGAAATCAACTGGGAAAGACGCAACGACTTTTCCATTTTTTGCTGTTATTGATATATTTGTAAAGCCCTGAGTTCCCCTACTTGTTGATCTATAGTCGTAAAGTGATGATACTTTTCCAAACCCATTTTCGGTCACTGTCAAAACGAATTTCTCTTTTCTAGCAAGAGTTGTCATTTTATCCTCTATCAATCCACTGCACTGTAACTTGCCCTTCTGAACAAGTTTTCTCAATTTATCGGCATTTTTAAAGTATTCTTCGCGATCATCGAGATTATCCATATCCCATTTATCAAGCACCGAAATTGACATCACTTCATCACCTGATTTAAGTTTTATCCCTCTAACTCCATTCGACGATCTGCCGACAAAAACACGAATGTCGCCTGCTGAAAACCTGTTGCATATTCCATTTTTTGTTGAGATGAATACATCGGAATCCAGAGAAGCTAACTCTACGCCAACCAGTTTTTCGCAATCATCTAGAGATATAGCTCTTTTGCCATTCGATTGTATGCTTGCAAAATCTTCAAATTTGTTTCGCCTCACATTTCCAAATGACGTAGCAAACACTAATGTCTTTTCTGCCAAAAGTTCATCATCTTTGCGCACAATCAATATCGTTGAAATGTTTTCTTTTTCCTCTATTGGCAGCATGTTAACGAGTGCCCTGCCCTTTGACGTTGCAGACCCAATCGGTAATTTGTAGACTTTCATTTTATAGACTTTGCCGATTGACGAAAAGAACAGAATTTCATCGTGGGTATTGGCAATTATCACCTCCTGCACAATGTCTTCCTCTTTTGTATCCATTCCATTTCGACCACGACCTCCTCTTCTTTGAGCTCTATATGTCGAAAGTGGGACTCTCTTAATGTAGCCACCGAGAGTATTTGTAACAACCATATCTTCGCGTTGAATTAAATCCTCATCTTCAACATTTTCAAATATCTGATCTATCTGCGTAAGTCTTGGAGTGTCGTATTTTTCTTTAATGTCCAACATTTCTGATTTAATAATTTTTGTGATCCTTTCTCTCGAGCCTAAGATAGACAGCAGATTGTTTATCTGATCAGTAACCTCGCTTAAATCCTTTTGAATCTTGTCTCTTTCGAGCCCTGTTAATCTATGCAATCTTAAGTCCAAAATCGCGTTTGCCTGCTCCTCAGATAACCTGTAAGACTTTGCATTGTCTGAAAAGCTATCAACTAATTTCAGCATAGATTCAATACTCTCGGCATTAAATACTTCTGCCATTAGACCGTCTTTTGCCTCTTGTCTATCAAGCGCCTGTCTTATTATTTCAATGACCCTATCTATGTTCGCAATGGATACTGCGAATCCAAGCAAAATATGCGCCTTCTCTCGACTTTTTTTTAGATTAAATTTACTTCGCCTTGTAATAACTTCACGCCTAAATTCAACGAAATTATCAATGATACCGCGAAAAGATAGTTTAACTGGTCTATTCTTAACAAGGGCAAGCATATTATATCCAAGACTCGTTTGCAATTGAGTAAATTTAAATAATTGATTTAAAATTACTTCGCCAATAGCATCTTTTTTCAATTCAATAACTATTCTAACGCCATCTTTATTTGATTCATCTCTGATGTCGCTTATGCCCTCAACCGTCTTATCTTTGACTAGAAGCGCAATTTTTTCGACGAGCTTGGCTTTGTTAACTTGGTACGGAATTTCATGAACTATTATTGTTTCTCTTTCACCTTGGTCTTTCGTGATACTCGTTTTGGATCTCACTACGACTGATCCTCTCCCTGTTTCAAAGGCGGATCTTACCCCGGAGCTTCCCATGATTATCCCGCCGGTTGGGAGATCTGGTCCTGGTACGTAGCTCATCAGCTCATCTGTCGTTATTTCTGGATTATCGATAACGGCGCAGCAAGCATCTATCACTTCTCCCAAGTTATGGGTTGGAATGTAGGTTGCCATACCAACCGCTATACCCCCGGTTCCATTTACTAGCAAATTGGGAAATTTTGCCGGAAGAACGGATGGTTCCATTATCGTACTATCGTAGTTCGGCCTGAAGTTTACGGTATCGTCATCTATGTCTGCCACTAGCTCATGGGCTATATGAGTCATTCTGGCTTCTGTGTACCTAGGGGCCGCTGCAGAATCTCCATCCATTGACCCAAAGTTACCCTGGCCATCGACAAGAGGGACCCTTAAGCTGAAATCTTGAGCAAGTCGCACCATTGTATCGTATATAGCAGCGTCACCATGGGGATGGTATTTTCCCATCACCTCTCCAACCACCCTTGCAGACTTTCTGTATGGTTTGTTATAGTGATTTCCTGTTTCATTCATTGCGTAAATGATCCGTCGATGAACAGGTTTTAGGCCATCTCGAACATCTGGAAGCGCCCTAGAGACTATAACGCTCATCGCGTAATCAAGATAAGAATTCTGGACTTCTTCCTCGATAGGAACTACCACTACGTTTGTCAATTTTTCCATGAGTCAGTAAGATATGAGGTACGATGCTAGATTGTATCACAACACGCCGTCACCAGCATAAATAAAGAATTCACTTCGTTAGTCATCGATCAGTTCTTTTTGCGATGATGAGATATCTTTGGCGTTTCGTTTAACTACCTCATTAGTTGATTTGGCTGCTTTTTCCGCATGGAAGATTGCTGTTTTAGGATCTCCCAATAGACTGCTTACTTTCGCTGCACACAAGCTTGCTTTATCGGTATCCCCAGACATGAAATGTAACGCACCAAGTTCGGAGATTACCGATACGTCGTCACCCTTTACTGCGTTGATCCTACTAAGAACTTTGATTGCTTGAGAGGCGTGGTTTTTTAACTTGCCCTCCACGACGGCATGCGCGTAGATCAAACCTAGATCCCTGTGTACCTTCGTTGGTTTATCGTCCACCAATATAGTCCAGCAAGTACTTGCAGCTACAGCTAATTTTTTCATGCAAGCTAAACTCATCGCTTTGATTTCCATCAAGTATCCAACATCCGCTTGGTCCGCTTTTTCTACCAAACCGTCGATAGTTGTTGAGGCGCTCTCGTATTTGTGGGCTCTATAGAAAGTTATCGCTTTTGCGTATCGTTCGCCAAAGTCCTCGGCCCTCGCGTACATGGCGGATAATGTATCGACCGGCAAAACCAGAGCTCTTATTTTGTGTTTCAAAATCGCAAATTTCCTTTGAAACCTCGCCATTAGACTTTGTACTTTTTGCGTCCACGTCTTTCCCTCACTATCCCGTGTGTACTTCTTGTATTTATCGATTCGGTCTTGTGGGAGAGGGTGTGTCGATAGGTATACATTATAAATTCCTCCAGAATTTCGAGACAGCTTTTCATGAAGAGATACACATCCAGGAAATACCATTTCCCACCCTAAAGCAATTATGGCCTGAGCGGCTTTTGTATCCGCTATATTTTCCCTTTTCCGAAGCTCCCTAAAAGTGGTTCCCATCATGATCGATGAGCCACCCGCCGTTCCGGCAATCAGCGGGGCTGGATTACCGGCAGCAATAGCGGCAGCTGCTCCTATCAGCGTCGCAACAAGCCCGTGTCTCGCACGATCCCCCTGTCCAGCGATAAATGTTGCAATATGAGCGCCTGCTATATGCCCCACCTCATGTGCCAAGATAGCAATTAGCTCATAGACGTCATCGCATTGCAAGAACACGCCAGCGTTAACCACTATATCACCGCTTTGTGTTGCCGCAGCGTTAAGAGACTGGTTGTATAGGATGTACACGTTGATGTCAATGTGGTACTCGAGCGCTTCTTTGATCATAACTACGATTTCCATCAGAAGACTTTCGGTTTCGTCATCCATCAACTCACATTCATCTAGAGGCCCTGAATGACACGTAGTGACAAGTGCAAAGAACACCGCCGCTAGCAATTTAACTAATTTGATCACTCATCGCTTGCCGCCATCTTCGATTTTTACTATTACATTCTACTTCATTTCTCCGTAGAGATATATTCCGCAATCGATATACGAGTTTAACTTCTTTGTTTGTTCTCGCTGAACTCCAAAAAGGTATTCCAGATACCCCTGCTCGCTTATTATCTCGAGCTTAGGAAATATGTATACTCCCCCGCCAAAGAATGCAGCAACTTCCGGATTTTGGATTTCTGCCAAATGGTAGCGTTGTTCAATTATCTCATTATTCTCTCGTAAGTTGTTGGCGAGCCGCTCCGCATCAATTATAAAGCGCGTCCGTCGTGGTTCATTAACCGCAGCTATTTCGCTACATATGGCTGTACCATATATTTCCAGTAATCCGCCGCAGATAATGATACCGGTAGCAATTGTTAGATTCTTCTGCATTTCATCAAAAAAAAATATCATGTCCAACTTTAAGATAACAGGAAATACTTAAAAAATACTTAATTTATCAAATTCTATATTTTTTATATTCTATGTTTTTTCATAAATACAATAGACGCGATAGTAATAACAATAATTCCAATGAAAATTATTGGTATAATATTTTCTAGAGCATCATGTATCGTCATGTCCTTGAGCATAATTCCTTTTACGAGTCTGTTCCCATACATAACGGGATTGCACTTCGCGAAAATTTTCATGATTGGATTCTCGATGCCTTCAACAGGAGACATTAAGCCGGACAAAGATGTCATTGGCATTTGAAAAATAAATGTTCCAAGCATTGCTTGTTGCTGTGTATTGGCAAAAGCCGCAATGCAAACTCCGATTCCAACAACAGAGATTACATATACCGTCATTGCAAAGAGCATAAGGAGCAGGTTGCCATTTATTGGAACTCCATATAACAGATTTCCACAGAACATTATACAGGCTCCCATAAACATACTGATTATTATGCTTGGAGTTATTTTGCCTACCAACAATCCAAGTGGTTTTATTGGAGTTACTATTAGCTGATCAAACGTTCCTTCTTCCTTTTCTCTTGCAATCGAAAGGGCAGTAAGCATCACTGCCTGAGATACGATTATGATGCAGATCAGGTTTGTTATTGAGAACCACTTTTGATCCTTATCTGGATTATACCAAGTTCTCACTGAAATTTCTGGAATTTTTTTAGCCCATCGACTTGTGACTGCAGTTTGGTATTCTGTTAGTATCTGAGATAGATACCCATAGGCTATCATCGCTGCGTTCGTACGTCGGCCATCGGTCACTATTTGTACATCAGCCTGTTTTCCGACTAACGTATTCTTTGTAAAGTTCGATGGTATCAAGATTCCAATAAATGCTTTTTCTGAATTTATACTTTTCTCGAAGTCTTTTTCATTATAGGTATAGATGGTTTCTTTGAAAATTTTTGTATTAACCATCTTATCTAGCAGTTCTGTGCTCTCTATACCTCTGTCTTGATTAAAAATCACAACACAGGAATTTTCAACATCCTTCGTTGTTGCGAAAACAAAGAGAGTCAAAAAGATTATGATAGGAAAAAATATCATCCCAGCACTTTTAGGATCCCTCAGTAAATTCAGGAGCTCTTTCCTGATTAGTGCGCTCACTCCGGTAAATAACATTTATTTTTTTAAATTGTTTGTTGACGGGGCCACACTAAGAATTATATACAATAAGTAGAGAATTTACTACAGTTTGCGTTTCATGTTATCTTTGATCTTAGGTGAATTAAATGTCCATCTCTAGCGGTTTCGTCGCATATGCGTTTTCAGCTTTACTATCGTCTGGCTTTGTTTACTGTATTTTTTGCGGAGGATTTTTTCAAGAATCGCCGCCTCTGTATTTCTTCAGCCTAATATCATGCATCTTCTTTGCAGCGATATTTTTCGTTCTTTCTTGGTACTATTCCATACTTGTTATTAAAAATTGGACTAGAAATAACTTAATAGAGTTCACGAAAAATGTAATTAACACCTGTAATTTGGAAGTTCAGCCAGAAGAAATACGTGCTGTGACAAATAGAACGATTGAAGATTTTGCTTTTTATGAAGATTGTCGTTTCGAACTACTTGGATTTTCAATTCCATTTCTACTGTCGTTTCTTGTCGTATCTGGTATTTGCACTTATCATAATTGCGACTCCTGGATTGCGCTGTTAATTTCATGCTTCATATCAGTTGTTGTGATAAAAACAGCCAATGAAGTGATAGATCTATGTAACATAAAATCCAGCGACACAACATTTAGCGACATGATAAAAAACATTGCCTCTGCCTCAAATGGAATCCAGTACTTTGGATCTGAAAAATTCATCTTAGACAGACTCAATAAGCAGGAAACTTCTGCAATATCCTTGGTACGGAACAGATTGATCAGATGTGTGTGGAAATCTTTCGCATATATCTGTCTTCTATTCGTATTCATCTGCTTTCTATACGTAGTCGATTCGGAATACGCTACAGAAAATGTACTCAACATTACAAATGTTGAGGTATTATTTTTTTGTTGTATTTTCTTTTTCGTGATGTTTTTGATATCAATTTTTAGATTTTCCAAAATAAAGAAAATTAAACTTAATGATATCACTAAGTATAAAACGGATATTTATTCTAACGAGCAAACACTGAAACAATTGGATACAGATAATTTGTTTCTAACGTTCCATGGAATCTATTTTCAAGATCCGGCAAAATTGTCGGACAGGCCTGTTTTTGAAGATCTTTCTTTTGCGGTTTTGCCGGGGGAATTCGTCGCTATCACTGGAGAAAACCTTAAAGACGGACATTATATTTTTGATTTAGTTTTGAGATTTCACAAACCACAATCTGGGAAAATTTATATTGCCGGCTCTCATATCGAGAACATTAGAATTAATTCGATTAGAAGTGCAATAGGAATTTTTAATGAAGATTTTGGACTTATTGACGGAACAATTTTTGACAACATTGCTATGCTGATTGGCGACTATGCAAAAATCCAAAACGTCGCATACAATGTTGGGTTGGAGGCATTTTTGGATAGAGAACTTTTTGATGCAGATGGAGATGTTGCTATTCCACAGGAAATCTTATTCAGGCTTCAGATGGCGAGGATAGCAATACGAAGGCCAAAAATTGTGCTCATTGAAGAGCCAGCATTCTTTGAATCGGAGGAAAATGAGCAGATATTTTTTGACATAGTCAAACACATGGCTAAAAGGAAGACTGTCATCGTTATAACCGGAAAACCAATGCTAGCAATTAACTCTGACAAAATCTTGTATTTAGGGATCAAGAAAACCATATTTGGTTCGCATGCTGAGTTATCATCTGATCCGGACTATCAACAGTTTATCGCGATTAATTCCGATTTAGACTAAGTGGCACATAAGAGTAAACGACTTCTTTGCGTCCGATGGAGGTGACTGTTGTGCTGAGTCCGGCTGCCCAGGTTGATTGGTTTGCCCTTGCTGAATAACTTTGCCATTCATTTCAAATTGTTGTCCAGGAAGTTGCCCAGTTGGATTAGCTTCGCTTGATTGCCAAATCTGTCCCTGTGGAGCAACTTGACCATTCATTCCAGATTGCTGTCCCATCGGACCCCCATATCCTTGCTGGCCGACACGACCGTATTGTTGGACGGTAGCACCTCCGTTGGCGGGGTTGCCATGGTATCCAATCTGTCCCTGCGGAGCAACTTGACCGTTCATTCCAGATTGCTGTCCCATTGGACCTCCATATCCTTGTTGGCCAACTCGACCGTATTGTTGGACGGTAGCACCTTCATTGGCAAAGTCACCCTGGTATCTAATCTGTCCCTGCTGGACAACTCGACCATTCATTCCAGATTGCTGTCCCATCGGACCCCCATACCCTTGCTGGCCAACCCGACCGTATTGTTGGACAGTGGCACCTACATTGGCAAAATCACCCTGGTATCCAATCTGTCCCCGCTGAGTAACTTGACCGTTCATTCCAGATTGTTGTCCCATCGGACCTCCATATCCTTGCTGGCCAACTTGACCGTATTGCTGGGTAGTAGCGTTTCCGTTGGCAGGTCCATTTGACTGCCCCATTCGTCCACGCTGAATAGTTCGTCCGTCCGCTCCAAATTGTTGACCTGGAATACCTTCGTTAGCGACCATACCTGGTTGTCCCATTTGTCGGGCTTGCTCCTGCTGGATAGCTGGATCATCCGTTACAAATTGTTGATCTGGGGCGCTCTCATCAATCGCTGATCCTTCCGGTGCCTGTTCTTGTTGCAAGGTTGGTTCGGATTCTAACTTGGCTTTAAGCCCATCAACATCCCTAGTAATATATATCCAACCATCTTTGATGCTTGGTGGTAAGTTGATTTCCTTTGGCAGAACATATACAGTTCCGTCTGAAGTTATCAGCTTGACTTCTGAGACAGGTTCCTTCGTGTCCGAAGTTGCCTCTACATCCGTATCGGGAGCGGCATCCGTATTCACTTCTGCATCTCCATCTCCACCTGCATCCACTTCTTTCTCTTCCTCTATGATATTTCCCTCCTCATCCATTTTCGGAAGTGCTGTTTCATTTTCGGCTTGTTCGCTTCCCGATTCAGAAGCAATACCGCTAACGATTTCTGCCGCAGTTTCGTCAGCGCAGCACGTGTTCATACAAAAGACCGATATCAAGGTACATGTGGCGATAGCGATTGACTCGCTTAGTTTTTTATATAGGATCGTACACATCAATACTCTAATCACTTTGTAATCCCAATTAATAAATATTATAAAAAAATATTATTAATTTTCAGTTAATAGTGGTAAACTTTTTTATCAAACAAAGCGTGTCTTGCTCGATTTATGAAAAACTTCCTTCGTTATTATCAAGATGAACTTCTCTTTCTACGGGAAAAAGGAGGGGCTTTTGCTAAAGCTCACCAGGATATAGCTTCAAAACTGGACATTAAAAATGGAGAGTCAACAGATCCGCAAACAGAAAGAATAATAGAAGCCGTTGCATTTATGGCCGCTAAGATTCAACAGAAGATAGACGAGAATTCAGAGGATTTGGCAAAATATTTGCTATCGGCTTTGTATCCAAATTTAATAAATATATTTCCTTCATGCTCTATTGCTAAATTTGAGACGAATGAATCTGTTTCTATTTCAGAAACAGTATACATACCTAAAAACACGAGTCTTTTTGTAAATTCCAAAGCTGGGATTGAATGTATATTTAAAACAATTTATCCAGTAAATTTATATCCGATCAACATTTCAAGCATAGATCTTGTAAAAACATCGAGAGTCATTGGAGGTGTTGACGGATGGTGCCTCGAAATCAGTCTAATGAGTAACAGTGAATCTTTCGAAAAATTGAAAATTGACAACTTGTTGTTTCATATAAATTCAGAAATTCAAGAAGACGCCATCCTAATATATTCGGCCCTCTTTTCTAATCCAACTAGAACGGTATTTTTGAAAATAAACGATAACTACATACAAATGAATGCACAGGATATCGTTCAATGTGGATTCGATGATAAAGAATCCGTTTGCCCAGTTCCAAGATATTCAACAAATGTACTACAGCTATTCCAGGAACTTTTGCACTTTAAACGAAAATTTATGTTTTTCAGAATACTGAATCTTGATAGGTTATTAGAGAAATTTTGTCATGCAGAAACTAAAAACATTTCTATCGTTATAGACATCGATCTTTCAAATGACAGGATTTTTCAGATTATTAAAAACGACTCTATAATGATTGGGGCAACGCCGATTGTCAATTTGTTTCCTGTTACATCTGATCCATTTAGATTTGACGGCACAAAGACTCGATATCTCCTACTCGCTGACCAAGCAAAAGACAAGTCGGTTGAGATACACTCAATTTCCAGCCTCCATATGATAGACAGCATAACGAAGGAGGACAATATTGTTCAGCCATATTTTTCTTTAGAAACAGATTCAGATACTAATGTAATCCATGATACATTCTGGGTACACAGTAAAGAAAATGCAGAAATAAGAAATTTGGAAGGATCCGATACGTATGTATCACTTGTTGATACCAAAATGAATCCTTTCGATGTATACGATAATGTTGTCTATGCAAAGACTCTCTGCACAAATAGATTCGAGCCAATGGATGTCAAAACATTCTCAATTATGCATATTGAAAGCGTAGAAACTGCTGGATATTCTGCAAAGCTGCTATATAAAACATCATCGCCTATATCGTTCACGGAAAATTCAACGGCTCTGTGGAATTTAGTATCTCAATTATCTTCAAATCATCTGTCAATCAAACAATCCCAGAATCTGCTATTAGTCGTTAAAAAAATTATAGATATTTTTTCATCAGACAATAATGTTAAAGCCTCTGAGATCCTCGATAACATAGCCGATATACAAATAAAAGAGATCGTCAAAAGATTTGGAAAAGATGCATGGCGTGGATTTGTAAAAGGCATTGAAGTCTCGGTATATACGACCGAAGATAGCGGGGCAAAGTTCAGCTATCTATTTTGCAGTGTACTAAACAGATATCTTTCATCAATCATTACGATCAATTCATTTATCTCGCTGAAGCTGATATCAACACTCTCAGGAAAAATCGTAGCAAGCTGGCCAATCTTGGCGAAACAAAATCGCGTGGAGCAAACTTACTCTGTATGAATGTGAACAGTAACTATTGGCCTCTTATCGAAATTCTTTGCCATTAGTCTTTTGATTGACGACTCGCAATCCTTATTCACAAATTCTAATTTTTTTTGTCTCTTGGATACCTCAGTTGACAGCACCTGTCTTATCTGTTTTTCCAGTTTTCTGTAGCTCTCACGATCAACGTATATCCCATTGATCGCAATGCTTGGGGCTCCTATTATCTTACCATCTCCTGACAGAACGAAGCTCACGCTCACGCATCCATTGTAAGACATCAGTGTTCTTTCCCTTATTGCAACGGAATCAATTGGAATAATGCTTCCTCCATCGATTGCATTAAACGTGAAATTTTTGTGATCGATCTTTTCTAGTCTTCCGTCACAGCATTCAATAACGTCACCGGACTCGGCTATTATAGTTTCCGAAATTCCGCTTTCTTCAGCAAACTTCTTGTGGGCGTATAGCATCCTTGCATCGCCATGAATCGGAATAAATGACCTTGGCCTGAGCCAGACGTACATCTTAGCTATTGATTCCTTGTTTGGGTGTCCAGAGACGTGGATATCATCTTCAGTATCCGTCGTTACAACTTCGACTTCTTTCCTTATTAGAAGATTTTGCATTTCCCTTATATCGAGCTCATTGCCTGGAATGACTTTCGATGAAAACAAAACGACATCTCGCTTTCCTAACTTGATAACTCTATTTTCTCCGCGAGCCAGCCTGTGCAGAGCTGAGCGAGCTTCACCTTGAGATCCAGTGCACATTAGCAAAACTTTTTCAGAAGGCATGTCGGCGGCCTCTTCATCCGTTAAAATTGAACCGATGCTGTTTTTAAATTCGCTTGAAAAATATGAAGTATCGGCCACGGCATCCATCATCCTATGCATTGATCTTCCAATAATGGCGACCCTTCTTCCTTCTTGTTTGGCAACATGGAATACAGTTTCCATTCTAGCAATATTCGAGGCAAAACAAGTAACAGTGATTCTCTTTCTTTTGTATTTTGACACAACCCTAGCTAGAGCTTCTCGAACATCGGTTTCCGAGCCTGTTTCTTCTTCCACTAAAATATTAGTTGAATCGCATAATAGACAATCTATGCCCTCTTGCCCCATCTCTTTTAGCCTTTCCTCATCTACTTTGTCACCAAGAAGAGGAGCAGCATCTATTTTCCAATCACCAGTATGGAATATGGTTCCAGCTTTTGTTTTGATGCGTATTCCACATGATCCTATGACAGAGTGCGCCAGGACTACAAACTCAATATCGAAACTTCCAATTTTGATTGAATTCCTGGATTGAGCTATATGAATATCGACCTCATCATGCCACTGATACTCTTTAAGTTTCTGCTTTAAAACAGCCGCCGAAAATTCAGTTAGATAAATTGGGCACTTCAACTGTGGCCACAGGTACTGAACCGCCCCTATGTGATCCTCGTGAGCATGGGTGATAAACATACCTTTTATCCTATCCTTCATGCTCACTGGAAAAGATATATCCGGCGTCAGAATTTCAATTCCTAGCTTATCGTAGAACGCAATTCCTAGGTCTATTATTATCCATTCGTTCCCATTTCCAATCATTGTGCAATTCGCACCAATCTGCTCTAATCCGCTAATTGGCACGATCAATAAACTATCTTTCTTTGTTGTCATTTGTAAAGTCAACCTCGTTTTGATAACATGATACAGGAATTGAAGTCATAATTCAAGCTTCCAGAAATTTAATCGCTTGGCGATCCAAGCGCGTGATTCTTAAAACTGCGTTGAAGTTGCAGAAAATCATCTTCACCTGCATATTGTAATGCTCTTTTCGGCATTATTTGTCCCTTTGGTGGAACCGAAATTGTCATGCTTTTTGTTTTGTGGAGAAATTAATGATTTTATTGTCATTCGATTTTTTCTTTTGGGAAGCTGAATAAACGCTAAACTTTGGCAACAGCAAAAACTTTGTGGAGATTAGGCACGAAGCATATCCGGCTAATAAAGATATGACGTACATCAAATTCCATGCGCTTAAAACAAAGGCTACTTCCCCTATGCGCGGATTATTTTGAAGATAAGTCACATACGCCAAACCATAAATTGATCCACTAATTGCAATTGCAGTGACTATGAAAACAGACAACAATAGCAAAAACAGTTTCAGATAAAATGCATAGGGAGGCTCAGAGTTATCTTTCAGGTCAAGAGTAAAGTTTCCATATGGCAATTCGTATAATTTTTCAACAATTATTTTGAGAAAAATAACGTGAACAATTGTAAAAACTCCAAATAAATAAGCATCGTATGTAGTATTTGAAAAATCTAGATTAAATAGAAAATTACAAGCTGTAACGGTGCTCCAAAAACACAAATTCAAAAATGATAAATACGAGAAAAACCTTCTGGCAATTCGCTTCCCCGGATGTGGTCTGATCAAATTGATACCGTTTTCATTTAACAACATTTTCATTCTCATCAATTCGCTGGCTAAAATACTTTTAGCCAGTTATTTTCTATCGCAAACTAGCCAGCCTTTGCCGCCGGTTCTTCGGCCAACTTTTCCTCTGGTTGACTATTTTGATCGAACACCCCAATCAATTGGTCTATATCAGTTGACTGGACCGAAACGATCTGAGCTCCAACTACAGCAAATATTCCAGGAACAAATGGAAGTTTTAATTGCTCTGCCAGCTTGCCGTTCGCAATTAACTTTTTATCAGATTCTTCCATCATGCCTTCAATCTCTTTGATGTCAACCTCAACCTTCTTTAGTGCCTCTTCAATCGCAGATTTATCCATCTCTCCTTTGCCATTAACCAACTCATTGATGAACTTAAGTACCTTATCTTGATGTGCGGCATACAATGTAATCAGAACCTTAGCAAGCCTTATTGAATCGTCTCCCAATACTCCAACCGGCATTAACTTAAAGCAGATACCTTTATTGGCATCGATTATCTTGAGCATATTCTGCTGAAATTCCACACAGTGGCTACAGAGCGGGTCGAAGAAACATATGATCACCTTCTTAGATCCTAGATCTCCAAACTTCATGCATTGTGCATCAATTTCATCCTTATGCGTTCCAACTTCAGAAGCCAGTTGCTTTACGGCATCATCCTTTTTCTTCGCAAAGCCTTCACCAATTGCGTCCATAAATACTTGCGGATCTTGCTTGGCTACATCGAGAAGAATACACTTAACCTTCTCGTCAAATGTTGATGCATCTTCTGGCCCTGCTTTCTTTGGAGCAAAATATGATGCTCCAGCCGCAGCTAACGCCAAAATAGAAATACCAATGCTAAGCTTACAGCTTCCCGTCGATTCGTTGTTTTTCATAAAAATATCTCGAAAATTTGTCTAGGTTACTACGTTAAATTTATATCTTGCAAATTCAAATATCAAGCACGAAAAAACAAAACACGTGTACAAAATTGTGAAATATGCCATGATCTCACATTAGTCTGGAATATAGTCTACTACCAAATCGTATGGCAAACTTAAAAGCTGTAGCTGTAATCAATGGCATAGCAATTTGCGGACTTGCAATAGCTATGACAATTCCTCTTCTTTTCGATATCGTATTTGCTTCTGGAGAGTGCATTAGAATATTCGTTCCATCAATCCTAGTTTGTATCTTCCTTGGTGGGCTTGCCATATTTTCAAGCTTTACAAAAGATGTTCTTGCTTTTTCAAGGAATGATTCGTTTTTGCTAGTTGCATCTTTATGGATAGTTATATCAACTGCCTGCTCAATTCCATTTTGTATTTATGCAGATTCCAAGCTTTCGTTCATGTCGGCGATTTTCGAATCTGTGTCTGGAATAACAACGACGGGAGCAACGATATATCCAGATGTCGAGATATTGCCGGAGGCTCTCAATCTCTGGAGAATTATTTTGCATTTCATAGGAGGTGTCGGGATAGTCGCAATTGGAATTTTCGTTTTTCCTCTAATGAGGATTGGCGGAATGCAACTGTTTGCAACAGAAAACTCTGATAAATCAAAAAAGTTTTTGCCAAGGGTTTCGCAGATGGTTGGATTTTTCATTGGGATATACATCGCTATGATATGTATATTTGCAATACTCTTAAAAATTAGCGGAATGAATTTGTTCGATTCCATCTGTTATAGTATCTCAGCCATTTCAACTGGCGGATTCTCAACGAAGAATTCAGGTATTAACTGGTATAAGAATGGTGTAATAGAATTCGTTATATCATTCGCCATGTTTGTTGGAAGCTTTACTTTTTTAGAATTTGCAAGAATTCTTAAAAACAGAGGGAAAGGATTTTTAAGCAACCAGCAGAGCATTGGATATTTAAAAGTAGTTATCATTATGATCGTTGTCCCCATTATCTGGAACATAATCACAACCAATTCAGAGATGACTGTCAAAGTTATTGCCGATCACGTTTTTCAAGTAATGTCGGCCATTTCAACCACCGGATATGATTGCACAAAAAACTATATCCAGCCAATAGTCTTAATTTCCCTTGCATTGATAGGCGGTTGCTCAGGATCAACTTCCGGTGGAATTAAGATATTCCGTGTACAGATAATCTATGCCCTGATAAAGCACCATATCCAATCCATAATTAATCCAAACAATGTAATCGTTCCCAAGTATCAAAATAAAAAAATTGAAAACGAATTGATCGCTTCGGTTGTATCTTTCATTGCTCTACTTGTAATTGTTTTCATAGTGAGCAGTCTTGTGATAGGAATTACCTCTGAAAAAGACGTTGCCACATGTTGCTATGCAGTCCTTTCTTGCCTATTTAATCTAGGCTACGATGTTCATTTTACGGAGTTTTCGAATATCCCAAAATTTATGTTGGTATTGGATATGATCACTGGAAGACTCGAGGTAATCCCAATAATCGTGGTATTAAGCAGGCGATTTAGGATTTTCAATTAAGACAATTTCAAAAACTTATCGTTTTGTCATGCGGCCAACTACCTTGTCAAAAGCAATTGCCATTGAGGCATTCCCGGCAACATTACACATAGTTATAAGTGGATCAAACAAGACATACAGCGCCGTTACAAGGGCAAGCATATCAGCCGACAATCCAAGGTATTTCTGCATAATCGGCAGCATAACCAAAACTCCCCCACCAGGTACCGCCGCCACCGCAAATTTCGCTATAACAAAATGAACAGCGAACAGTAAGTATTTTGATATATCAGGAAAATCCAAATTGAATGATACCATAACAGCTATTGCAATCATTGGAATAAAAAAGCAATCACCAACTAGATGAATATTTACAACGGATGGGACTATAATGCCAGCATTCGTTTTATCCTGCAGATTCTTCTCTGCAGCCTCAATTGAAAGAGGCAAAGCTGCAGCGCTGGACATTGATCCAAGTGCAGTTATCATAGCCGGCAATGTATTCTTAATGTATTCCAAAACTTTACCAATTCGAAATTTCGCTAAAACCACCAATTGAACAGTTATAGCTCCACAAGCTGCGAATAAAAAGATGCACAATATTGGTAAATACTTTTCAACTATTGATGTTAAAATACCATCCTGTTGAAGCTTTACTGCCGTTCCAACAATAAAAAGTGGCATTAATGGTATAAGAACTTTAAAAAATAACTTTGTAAATTTATCAAGTACTACTGACATTTTTATTGCCGTACCGTTCTTAAAAAGCCCAACTATAAATCCAGACAAAACACCAAATACTAGTGCAATATCATTTGATATTATTTTTGGGATACTGAGGATGAAATTTGGCTGTAGATTGGATCCACCATTAGTATGCGTCGTCTTTAACCCAGCTTCAAACGTCGAAATAATTGACGATACTCCGTACGACAACATTGTGTTAGTGAAATTTGAGATATATACCAACGAAACGATTACAACTGCGTACCCAAGAGCCTTAGTTCCTATCTTCGTTATTGAGTTAAAAACCAACGAAAAAATAATAAACGGCAACGAAAATATGAGTAGTTCCTTTATGGACAAACTCACAGCATACAGAGAAGACCTCACGACATCCGGGATAAGATGACAGAAAAACACTGGAAGCAACAGTGTCACTAAAAAGATTAGTGGCATTCTAAAATTCTGGAAACTATTTCCCATGGAAATATTACCTCTTCGAGAACTGAAATCTCCTGCGAGCCTTCCTATGACCGTATTTCTTCCTCTCAACAATCCTGGAGTCTCTCGTCAAAAATCCAAATTGCTTTAGCAGCTTGTGTAAATCTGGTTCGAAAGTATCAAGGGCCTTACTGATTCCGTGCTTGACGGCGCCTGCCTGGCCCGACAAACCTCCACCTTTCACGGTGCAATAAACATCGTACTGTCCTTCTCTTGAAGCAACAGCAAACGGTTGGTTAATCATCATGCTGAGGACATCTCGCCCAAAATATTGATCCTGAGATTTACCGTTCACAACTATTTTCCCCGATCCAAGTTTAATCCAAACTCTGGCCACCGACGTTTTTCTTTTTCCGGTCGCATATGATCTTCCCTGGGCATCAAGCCTCTGTTCCCTTTTTTCTGGGATCTCTACCTGCACCGGCTCGTTATTAAATTCAATCATGATACCACTCTCCGACTATTCTTATTGTTTAATTTAGAGATATCTAACGCTTCCAGCTTCTGAGCTTCATGGGGATGACTATGCCCTTTATAGACCCGAAGCTTCGATAAAATATCACGGGACAACGGCCCCTTTGACATCATCCTCTTGACTGCATTGAAGACAACACGATCAGATCTAGGCTCTTCAAGCAATTGTCTCATCGTTCGATTTTTGATACCACCCGGATACCCAGAATGCCAATAATATTTTTTGTCATCAAGTTTTTTCCCGGTAAATGCAACCTTGTTAGCATTGATCACCACAACGTGATCACCGCAATCGACATGAGGGGTAAAAAACGGCTTATTTTTTCCACGAAGAATGTTTGCTATTATAACGGCCATCCTTCCCAATATCATCCCCTCGGCATCGATAAGGATCCATTTCCGCTCTACTTTTCCAGTTTTTACAAAAGACGTACCCACGAGGAGCAACCATAAAAACAAAAACTACACGTTATTCTATCGCGAAAACTGGACATCTGTCAACACCACATAACAAATTACGCCCATAGAAATAGAGATTGACAGTTAGCAACAGAGGAAAAAAGCGTTGAAGAGATTGAACACACGATGACGAATGCGTGTCATCCGCAAACGAATGAGATAGCCGAGAGGTTTCACTGGACTATGAAACAGGAGTTTTACGATGGAGTTGCTTTCAGGAAAAAGATCTACGAAAACGTTGGAGAACTCCAGAAAAACATAGATAAATGGCTAAAATATTACAATTGAAAATCTAATGAAAACGTATACAAGTTGCGTGACACCCAGCTGTGCTTAGTATCACTGTCTGTCAGATCAAATCGTGAGTTTTGCAATTTATGTATCGAGCAAAAAGGTAGAGTCAACATCCTTCTTTAAATTGGCAAGTGTTACTCGGCCACAGTCATCTGGGATTCTCGCTATTATTTCGCGAAAATCCTGGTTAACCCCAGCCAGTGGGTCGAACATATCAGCATTTTGGCCACAGTCCTCTAATGCTTCCGTTATTATCCTACGAATATCCGGGTTAACCCCCACTGGTGAGTTGAACATACTAGCATTGGGTCGTTCCGGTGTAATTCTCACACAAAGTTGGATACACATTCTGGTTGGAGAAATTGGTGCAATATCTCTGTTTAGCAAGGCAAGGAGTACTATATCTCCATACATGAGTGTTCTGGTTATTATTTCGTGAAGGGCTTGGTTAACCACGGAGTCAAACATATCAGCATTGAGCCATTCTCTTGACTTCCCCGTCGCTCGATAAACGAGTTCCATTAATTCCGCTCTGATTCTATTTCTCAGATTCGCCAGTTCCGTGAGGCTGAGCGGATTTTGCCTCCTCTGTTCCATAATTTCAACAACGGCATTCACTACGACTTGGGTTTTCTCATTGCGAATTCCCATAATTTCCTGCCACATTCCTGCATGTCGTAACTCGAACTCATCGACTAGTCCGTTGGCGGTACCCGTCACGTGCATCACGAGCTGTCTCTTTTCGGGATATTTTTCTGTTTTCTTTCTGACCTTTTCTTTCAGTTCGGTAAGAGTTGTCGGTTTTCCCTTTGCCGCTGCCTGTGCTACCATTATCTTCTCCAATGCGTGTTTATCAGGTTTCCGTTCCTGCTCAACAGAAGTCAATACCGGTGCCAGGATGTCTTCAACTCCACAAAATTGCTGCACGAATACTTCATTATTGAAAGTGTTGCCTAATGCGCCTTGTGCGAGTATCGTGAAGACGGATGCATATTCCTGCATCTTCTCGCGTCCTACGTCTTTTAATCTTCTTTCTTCAACCCCGTCTGCTGTAATATACGTAAATCCTTCTTCCATTGCCCTGTATAGCATAGTCGATATTATCACTAATTGCGGTTTATAGTTCAGATTACCACTTCTAAAATCCATGGCTATACGATTAGTTTCATTGGCCCACATAAGCGCTTCAATATACCCGTTGATTGTATTGTTCGTTACCCACTCCGCTAAAAGGTATGGCGTTTGATCCGCCATAGCTCTCAGCGCTATTCTTACAGGTATCTGCCCACCTATTTCGGCTCTCATCTGTGAAATCCACTCCTCGAGTTCATGTCTAATATCAAGCAGTAGCCTTATCCTGATAACTGAGCACAATTCACCAACCCAAATATCTGTACCTTCAAGGAGATGTGTATTGACTGCGATATTCCCAAATATTCCCAGACTGATAATTATGTACGCTAGTAGCTTTCTCTCTTTTATGTCGGCACTTCCAGCTTCTAGCTCACCCACCCTTACGACTTGAGGACCTGTCGCTCTCCGTAGGCTGAATAGATTTCTACTCAGATCTACGAGTGTTTCCGCTGATGTCTTATTCGAGTCTAGCTTCGTTGTTATTTCGTCTCCATTTGTCAACGGCATGATTAATAGATCTGCGCCGCTAGCGGCATGTACGGTGGCAATCTGATCGATCATCATCGACGCTGGAATTGTCGCAATAGACAACAAAAAAAACCTCATCTTGTCTGATATTTTCATTTTTTTCCCCTTGTAACTTGTTGTCCCAAACGGGTGATACCATGCCGTATCGACATAGTTCACCTCTCCGCGATTTAGTGTGCCAGTTGTCGGACGGCACGGTCAATATTTTTTTTAGATCCTTTCATGAACATACTCCTGACCTTCATGAAGAATCTTTCAATTCAAAATTAAGATATTACTTAGCTAGATTACATAAGAAAACTAAATGTTACAGCAAAAGCATAGAGATGCTGAGGTTTTCGATTCTGTTTTTTCTAATATTCAAAACTTTTCAAACGGCATGGTATGGAAGTAAGAGGAGAGAGAGGAAACGACGACCTCCACAATCTTTCGGAGAAAGATTGTGGCATCGCTCTGAAAGACGATGGCAAAGCTTTGCTTTGCTGGTCGTCGTTCTCCTCTCTCTCCTCATGAACTACGATCAGCCATCTCGGATTTTCGTGGCTTCTGCAGTTTCAATCGCTCCTGTAGCACGTGCACCATCTCCATGATTTTCAGTAGCTCCCTCGACGCCGGAATTTGAGCCTGATCAGCAAGATTAGCGACGTCCTTCACCAACTGCTCCATTAGAAATATCTTGCCTTCCATTGTATCACACAGCTTATAAATTTCCATGACTCTCCTCAGGATGCTGGCCTTCCTACTATCATCATCCACAGTATCGTTTCCTTGCGTCTGAGATACCCCCATCGGCGGAACCTGCGTTATTTCATCTATTTTATCGGGTCCACCAGAGTTATCCGTCGTTCTAGCGGTTGTACCCCTTGATTCCAAGTCATCGGCAATACCGGAGGAGATGTTTCCTAAGGTCAGAGTTCTATCCCTCAATTCATCAGAGAAGCCTCCCAGATCTGGATTTCCAACAGCCCCCGTGACAGCGTCCACTTCGCCAGAGTCGCCGGTAGTTCCTGTGGTCTCTGTGCTAGGACTATCGACTGTCTCAGTGGTGGCGTTACCTATTCCCTCACTGCTCATTATTCCTCTCGAGGTGGTACCCCCGAGTGTGACATCTCTTAGGTTGGAACTATCGGCTTCTTCAGCAGCTGAGCTTATCAATTTCGAATCACCATCAACTCCATCAGCTATGCTATCAGTATCGTGGTTACCTGTGGCTTGGGTTCCGCTTTTCAGCTGCTCTGTCGTAGTGTCTTCGAGGCTGGAGCCATCAGCTACTCCAGTCACGGTTTCCCTTGTATTGGAGCTATCGGCAATTCCAGTGGAGATGTCATTGGTAGCTTTAGTTACTGTACCTCCGACACCAGTACTACCGATCGTTTCTGAGGTTGTGCTGCCGGTACCAGAGTCATTTGTGGTTATAGTTCCGTCTTTCTGCTCGGTATCCCCCTTGCCATTAAGAGTCGATCCTCCGGCAGTTTCAGTTGCCGTATTCTCGATGCCGGGACTCCCGATCGCTTTTGTGGTTATGCCGTCGGTATTGGAGTTATCGGAATTCTGTGTTTCGTCTACCGGTTTGCTCTGATTGTCGATGCCGGTTGCTTGGGTGGACTGTTGGTTCTGTTGTGTCCGAGGTGACTGTTTCTTCGATGAACCTTTACTAGCGAGGAGACCAGCAAGGGCGAGCCCTTTGTTGATGAGTCCTTTTCCAACGGCCATCGCCTGTGGTACTCCGCCAGTTGCGGCTGTCTTGGATGTTGCTCCAGTAACCGCTACAGCCGCTTGATCCTTCGCACCATCAGCTTCTTTCGTCACATCGGTCGGAGCGAAAAAAGTTAGGCCATTCGAAGTCATGACTGAAATCAATGATATTACCATTACAATGTGTTTTCTTATTAACAAAATATTTTACGTCTACTAACCCCGCACACAATTATTATAACAAACATGCGTTAATATTTAATTAAGCCTCATAATTCAAGAAGTAAATCAAGCATAAAGACTATGGGCTAAAAAACTTTTTGACATATTTCGAAATTTCGAAAATCATTTAGTTAGATTTTATTTAAAGGAAAATAATTATGTTCTCAAAATTTTTTAAAAGTTATGTATATGGAAAAACCGGGGATTCAAAATCGGCGCTTGTTTCTTATAAGACAGCAAGAACATCGTCAGCCACCGATTATGACGATCTTTCAGAAATTGGATATAAGAAAAATATCATTGTATATAGGTGTGTCCAGCTAATCTCGAGGGCAATCGCTTCGGTCAATTGGATCCTTGAGAAAACGGCTGGTCATAACGAAATCGATGAAGTTTTTTATAATCACGAAATTCTTGATCTTCTAAGAAAACCGAATTCAAAACAACATCAGACAACATTCATTGAAGAAGCAATATCACACCTTCTTCTTTCTGGAAATTGCTATATCACAGTCGTTAGAGACGATTTGCAAAATCCAAAAGAACTTCACACCCTTCGCCCAGACAGAATCCGAATTATTCCTGGAAAAAGTTCTATCCCGATTGGATATGAATATTCTGCTGGGCAAAAAAGCAGGTTATTCAACGTCAATCAGGAGACTGGAGAAAGTGACGTTCTTCACATCAAGCTTTTCAATCCATTGGATGATTGGTATGGCATGAGCCCAGTTGAGGTCGCTATGTATTCAATAAATCAACACAACGCCATCGCACAGCAGAATACATCATTTCTGCAAAATGGAGGAAGACCGTCGGGAGCGTTGATGTATAAGTCCTCGATAGATCCTCAAAAGAGACGTGAGCTCAAGGAAAATCTACGAAATCTTTACGAAGGAGGCCGAAATGCCGGCAAAATACTTCTCCTCGAAGGAAATTTCGAATGGAAGGAAATGGGATTATCTCCAAAGGATCTTGACTTCATATCAGGAAAAGAGTTATCTGCGAAAGAGATAGCCCTCTCGTTTGGAGTCCCAAGTATATTGATAGGCTGCATGTCATCGGCAACATTCTCGAACTATAAAGAAGCAAGATATAATTTCTGGGAAGAAACACTGATTCCGCTTCTCAATATCATCGCAGGAGAATTTGCAAATTGGATACGGAGCATATTCAAAACTGAATACAAATTATGGTATGATATCGATTCAATCCCAGCACTGTCAAAAAGAAGAGAATCAGAGTGGAAAAAAATTAATAATGTAGATTTCTTGACAATCAATGAGAAACGAGAAGTATTTGGCTATGGGCCAATCGAAGATCAAAAACCTAACACATCGGAACATACAAAATAGTCATTATTCATCATCGGGCCTCGCGGATAGTGTTCCGACTTCGTATCTTCCTGTATCACTTGAAAAACCTGGTTTTTTAGCAGATCCATTGTGAAAGAAGTACAAAGTCGACACCTCTTCGCTCCTCGATAATAACGAACATTCCTTGCAGTTTACTCTGCATGTATTTCACATGTAACCTCATGCTGGAGATTTCTTGGATCTTCGTCTAAACATACCTATATGATGCCTCGTGTTGCTATTATCTTGCTCTATTGAAAATGTTAAATCTTTGCCTGAAAAATGTTGTTTCTCATGAATCTCAAGAAAAAATGACTCATAATTATCTGTGTTCTACGATTACGTTTCCCAATTTTCCAGGCAATAGTTCTTTTTGACAACAGATCATAGGCTTTCCAGATTCAAATTTTGTTTTTTTCCATTAACGAAATTCCACATCTCATCTATACTCATGGTTTTGCAGAAAATTTTCTTAAAAATATTGGAATTGCCTTTTTTTCCACAACTTTTGATAGGAGGCATGAAAAATTTTTGATACAATAGCTTGAGTTTGGATGGTCATATAGCTCAGAGGTAGAGCACTACGTTGACATCGTAGTTGTCGCAGGTTCGATCCCTGTTGTGACCACCATAATTTTGCGCCTTATAATGAGGGGTGTGTTATACACTAATTTCCATTAGCAGATATTGCATCAACTTATTCCAATTTTTTTTAAAAATTCCTTTAAAGTTCTACGATTACGCTTGCCAATCTTCCAGGCAATAGTTCTTTTTGATAGCAGATCACAGACTTTCAAGATCCAAATTTTGTTTTTTTCTATTAACGAAATTCCACATCTCATCTATGATTATGGTCTTGCATAATTCTGAAACTTCAGGTCTCTCAAGACCTTCAGCGTATTTCCTATTGAATACTTTTCCGGAGAGCTTTCAAAATCTGGGACAATTTCTGTACTTGAGCTCGATGAATTGTACAGCTATGTGCGAAAAAACAAATAAAATCAGAGTATGGACTGTTGTTGACAGAAACAGGATGCGTTTTGCTGCGTTTGAAGTCGGAGATGGCACAACCTCAACATTCCAAAAGTTATGGAAAAAGATGAAAAACAAGACAACAGGAACTGTTTGTACAGAGGGAAACTGGTCATATTCAGACGTTCTAAGCTCGAAAAAAATAAATCATCTGGTTAGTAAATCGGAGGCATGCCTCGTCGAATCGTACAATTCGGTACTGAGGCGACGTTCAGCCAGACTTCGCAGGAAGACTCAGGCCTACTCAAAATCTGCGGACTTCGTATCTCCGTTGCGCTGATTGCATATGAAAATTTACTATCCTTATAGGGCAATCACTTCCAGTGAAAGCCATAACTCCCCTAGTGACAAGCTAGACAATAGCCAGAAAAAGACTGGACACTGCCTCAATTTCGCAAACTCAAGAGTTGGTACCTGCTGCCGGACTCGAACCGGCAAGCCTATTAGGCGACAGATTTTAAGTCTGTTGTGTCTACCATTCCACCAAGCAGGCAGCTAATTGATCTGGCGATACAAGGTTACCAAAACACTATCCATTTTTAAAGACAATTGTTCTATCTACTCCAGATAAATCTTTTGCGACTTCCAGGACAGATAATTTACTATTAAAATCTGTGACCCTTGATTTTTGACCAAGACCAATTTCAATAAATAACAATCCGTTCTGCTTCAGAAATTCATTCGCTTCAGGAATAATTTTTTTGTAGGCATCCATACCATCTTTCCCGGCGAAAAGAGCTACTTTGGGATCATACAAAACTGACTTACTAACCTTACATCCCTTAGCTATATATGGTGGATTAGACACGATTGCATCAAACTGTCCAGATACATCCGTAAACCAATCGCTTATTTGAAATAAACTCCTTCCGCGAAGATCCAGTTTTTGCGAGTTTGTCTCAGCTACATTAAGTGCTCCTTGGCTTATATCAACAAAGAGGCATAATGCATTCTTATAAAGGTTAAGTATCGTTAATCCTATGCATCCAGTACCACAACCCAAATCTAGTATTCTCAATTCAGTAGATATATCACCATAATACTTCTTAAAAAGATCAATGATTAGCTCTGTTTCTGGTCTTGGATCTAGTGTATCTCGTGTCGTATCAAATTCGATGTCATAAAATTCTTTCTTTTGTAGAATTTTCGATAGTGGTTCTTTCGCTTCTAGCCTGTGTAATCCATTGATAAATGAAATAAATTTATTATCTGAAATTTTAATGTATTCCATAAAAAACAGCTCAGTATACGATAGTCCGGCTATATGCGCTAACAAAAGAGCCACTTCTTTTTTATTAACATTAAATTCTAATGAGAATATTTCAATGATTCGTTTTACAAGAAGGGTTAGGCTGTCTTCTTCTTTAATATTCTGTTGCATTGTTGTCTCCGATAGAATATTGGTTGAGTATTAGAATGCAGTTGTATTCAGATTTATCTGAAGATCCTTCGGTTAGATTTCGCAACAGACCTCTTATATCGTGGTGATGTTCCTCCAACTTCATCGCGATTTCTAATAGGGCACTTTGTCCTTTCATGCGAAAAACCTTCGTAACTGAAAAAATCATTTAATACGCATTGTACAGCAATTATCACCTATGTAATTCTAAAAATGCATCTCAAAAGTTGAATTTTTGCTCTGTTATTCGCATTTTAGTTGATACACGATAAAATTGCAACCGTTATTTTATGGTGTATTTTTGTCTTGAGACTTCATAAAAAGCGATCGCAGCGGATGTCGCAACGTTTAACGTAGAGAATTTATTACTCGTTGGAAGTTTCACAACGAAGTCTGAATTTGCTAATTGAAGTTTCCTGATGCCTTCTCCTTCAGAACCAAAAACCAGACATGTCTTCCCACTGAAATCAATTTCATTAGAATATCTATTACCATATTCACTAAATGCGATTATCCAGAAACCATATTCTTTTAATTTCTTCATTGTTTGCGATAAATTTTTAACGATGAATATGGAGACATGATCAATGCCACCGGAAGCTGCTTTCGCCACAACGCCAGTTATCTTGCACGAAGATCTCTCGGGGAGAATTATCCCATATACGCCAAATGCAGCAGCCGATCTTATGATTGCCCCCAGATTATGTGGATCAATAACATTATCCAATATGGCAATTACGCAATTCGTTGGTGTCGATATCAGGTCTGTTATATCGCAATGCTGAACTGAATTTACTTCGATGGTAATTCCTTGGTGCACTGCCTGTGGAGGTAACATTTTTTTTAAATCAGATTCACTGACATATGAAAATTTATTTTGCGGAAGTTTCGTTAGCCATGCTGGTAATGGCTTACCAGTTAGAACATAAATTTTCTGAATTTCATTATGCCTAGATAATACCGCGCTCTTACAGGCATGAGTTCCATAAATCAGCACAAGACCTAGTTATTTTTTCTGAAGAATAGCACTGGCGTGTCCGGTCCAAATCGACTTTGGATGGTTGTTTTTCAGGACGCCAAATACCAGCAGCGCTTCTTCGATCTCACCCATAGCAACATAGCACTCAATCAACCGATGCAGAGCTTCCGGAGCGTGGATCGTATCACTGTATTGTTCAATTACTACATTAAGTCTATTTATAGCTGCGGCATAGTTTTCTTTGCCCTGATAGTATCTCGCAACGTATACCTCTCTACCAGCTAATTGTTCTCTTAGTTTAACAATTTTCTCTTTGGCGTCTTTTATGTATTTGCAGTCGGGATATCTGTCACAAAGTTCTTCTAAATACTGCAAGGATTCGACGGTGGCATCCTGATCTCTCTCTACAATCGGCATCTGTTCATAGTTTATAAGTCCTAGCATATATATTGCGTATGGAACCTGCTCGTGTATCGGATGCGTCTTTACAAAAATTTCAAATGAAGAACTTGCCTCGCTGTATTTTTTAGAATTGTAGTTGCATTCACCGGCTCTCAGCTGGGCATTGGCTACAAGCTTAGAATATGGATGTAGTCGTTCAAGTCCATCGAAAACTTTTACAGCTGCTCCATAGTGCCTTTCATTCATTTCTTTTTGCCCAATGGTATATATCTCTTCTGGAGTTTTCTTTTCCAGATCTTCGAGATCAATGTCTTTGCCACATCCAACAAGCAAAACAACAGCAAATCCAGCAATTGATGTCCAAAATTTGTTCATATTAGCAATGCGCACAGTCCTAACAGCATTCGAGATTGTAGCATATTTTGATCGAAACGTCGTTATCCTAAAATGTTAGTTTTTTTCCATATATAAAAAAAGTCAAGGTGTGAGCTAATCCATTTCTTGATTGATTCGTTGATTCTTGTATAATGGTATCTACAGGGTATTTTCTATTTTTAAAATCATGGAAGAGTTACAATCGCCTGGTGTCGTTCAGGATACCGCAAGTTCTATTGTCGCGAATACTTCAATGCATTCGGCTGATTCATCTGTTTTTTCAATGTTCTGGAATGCTGGGTTTATAATAAAGCTAGTTGTTTTGACGTTACTTGCCGCATCGATCTGGTCTTGGGCAATCATAATTGGCAAGCATTTTAGACTGAAAAAATTATCGCTTGATGCCGATTATTTTGAGGATAACTTTTGGTCGGGTACTCCTCTCGAGACGCTCTACAAAGACTTAAAAGACGCCGTCTTCGATCCGATGTCTAACATCTTCTGTGCGGCAATGGCGGAGTGGGCAAGGTTTGCTGGCAAGGGTCAACCGAATGAATCTGGCGCAACGAGAACTCTCGAGAGAAGAGTCGATAGAGCGATGCAAATTGCAATCCGCAAAGAGATAGATGAGCTCGAGAAGCATATGGGTTTTCTATCATCCCTCGGAACAAACGGAGTTATCCTCGGATTGTTTGGAACTGTGCTTGGTATTCTAAATGGCTTCAAGGCGATAGCTCTGCAACAAAGCACGAACATAGCTACAGTAGCTCCCGTTATATCGGAAGCTCTCTTTACGACTGCCATTGGAATTATCGCAGCGATTCCCGCTGCCGTTGGCTATAACAAACTCATGAACGATGTTAACAGATACATCAACAGACTAGAGACATTTGCCGAGGAGTTCGGTTCTGTAATATCGAGGCAATTCGATGAGCGCTAGGAAACAGAGAAGAAAACAGCCATCGGTGTGCATAAACGTTGCCCCGCTCGTTGAGGTTATGCTAGTTCTGATTATTATTTTTATGATAACTGCGCCGATGCTTAATGTCGGAGTTCCAGTTGATCTCCCAAAAACAGAAGCTGCTTCTCTCAACGAATCTAAAACCCCACCAATTATCGTCACCATCGATAAGGATTCGGAGATTTATGTAGAAGAAGCAAATATCACTCTCCAGGAGCTGATTCAAAAATTACCATTAATATTGGCAAATGGCAAAAGTGATACGATATATGTTAGGGGGGATAAAGATCTGCCATACGGTAGGATAATGGAAATAATGGGAATCATATCTTCATCCGGAGCATGTAAAGTTTCTTTGATATCTGAAGCCCATGCAGCACAGAACAGTAAAATAGAGCAAAGTAGCAAAAAGCGGAGAAAATGAAAAGTATTGCTTTATTAATTTCGTTAATTTTACATGCAATAATAATAGCTATTTCTTATCTTAATTTTGGCGATATGTTTTCTCACAAAATAAAAGATTCTGGATTTGTTGTCTTCGATTACGTTGATATAGGGCAGGCGAGTAAAGCGCCGGTGTTATCTGAGACCGAGGGGAGGGTTAGTAAAACTCCATCTCAGTCTCCAGAAAAGTCGCAATCTCCTGAAAAATTGCAGTCTCCCGAAAAAGAACCTTCGAAGCAAAAAAATGAAAAGACCGTGAAGATCGAAAAAAAACAGAAGCCAAAAAAACCTGAAAATAAGCCAAAACCCAAGCAAAATCCTAAACCGAATGGCAAAGCTGTTGTGAACCTTAATAAAAACAACAAGAAAAAACAGGTCAACAAAAAGGCGGCAAAGAAGTCTTTCGATAGTCTCTTGAACAGCGCAGTGGCGAATGATGAGAACGAAAACGGCGGGATTAAAGCAGAGGAAATTGGCGATACTCTAACGGCAACTCAAATCGATTTAATTAGGCAAACAATAAGGAAATGTTGGCACTTTCCAGCTGGGTTAAAAAATGCCGAAGAGCTTGTCGTTGACATCAAAATGGAACTCGATAAAAGTGGCAATGTCAAAAAAGCTGATGTTGTAGATACCAATAGAATGAAGACAGATTCAAACTTCAAAATAGCAGCTGAGAACGCAGTGAGGGCTGTTCTAGATCCTGCGTGTAATCCACTACCGATTCCAGAGGATAAATACGAGGAATGGAAAGACCTCGAGTTGAGCTTCAATCCGAAAGATATGTTCTGATGCTAATAACGATATTGACTATTTTTCCCGAGATGTTTCCTGGGTCATTGGAATTCAGCTTAAGTGGCAAGGCACTAGGAAAGCTTTGGGATTTAAAAACTATCAATATAAGAGATTATGCAACGAATAAACATCATACAGTCGATGATTCTCCGTATGGTGGAGGAGCAGGAATGGTAATGAAACCAGATGTAGTTCATATGGCCCTCCAATCAGCGATTTCAAACTATGACGTAAAACCGGAAATTTTATTTATGACTCCAAGGGGTGTTGTATTTTCAAACAAAGTGGTAAGGAACATAATGACTCCTACTATCCCCAGAGGAATAGTAATTCTCTGCGGAAGGTATGAAGGAGTAGACCAAAGGGTTATAGATTATTGGAAAACTAATTACGGAATGATGGAAATCAGCATAGGAGACTATGTGTTGTTTGGAGGAGAACTTCCGGCGATGGTAGTTATAGATTCATGTTTACGTTTGGTTCCTGGAATCATGAACAACGCTGCATCCACGGAGAATGAAAGTTTTTCGGTTGATCTTCTCGAGCATCCGCAGTACACTAAACCTGCGGTTTGGAATGGGGATAATGTACCTTCTGTTCTGCTGTCTGGTAACCACAGGGAAATAGCCCTCTGGCAAAAAGAACAGGCAAAGCGGATCACTCAAGAAGTTCGTCCTGATTTGTGGATGAAGTACGAAGTTGGTCGAGAGTGACTGGTACCGATTGTTTTTTTAGATAAGGTGGTTTTATGAATTTGATAGAACAGATTGATAGGGAAAATATCAGAAGACTTACTGCAGATAGGCGGATAAGAAAATTTCGGGCTGGTGATACGGTTAAAGTCCTTGTGAAGGTTGTTGAAGGAACTCGTGAGAGAATGCAGTCTTTCGAGGGGGTCGTGATAGCGAGGAAAAATGGCGGAATCAATTCCTCGTTTAAAGTTAGAAAAATTGCAAGCGGAGAGGGAGTCGAGAGGTTGTTTCATCTTTACTCGCCGAACATCCAAATTGAAGTTATAAAGCATGGTAGAGTGAGGCGGGCGAAGCTGTATTACCTAAGACAGAGGACTGGCAAGAGCTCTCGTATATCAGAGAAAAAGCGCGTGGAAGAGTTTGAGTAAATCTTCATTGGAGTTTCGCCCGAGCCTCCATGAAAGGAGTGTCTCTCTTGTGCCACAGGGGGTGCAAAAAACTAATTAAAGACTGGTTAATATTAGGAGAATATTAATGAAATTGTGATACGCTAAGGCTATGCCTTGCATAGGCGATGAGACAA
>JAITPA010000005.1 GCA_031289695.1 Holosporales bacterium | reverse complement strand
CAGTAGACCGACATTAACTTGATTTTAACGAAGAAATGAGAGACTGAAATAGTAGGTTAGGTTAACTTTTGTGAAAAATAAAATGAAAAAACTTGCTATCTCAGTCTTAGCAATTGCTGCGGTTTACGGAGGTGTATCTGGAATTGTAAAATATGGGTTTGCAAAAGGTGGTAATCAAAGATACAAATGCAAGCAGTGCGGGAAAGTGTTCAACAATCGTAAATCTCGTGAAAACCACAAGCCATGAAAGATTTAGCCGTTCTATTTCACACCGTGTTTGCAGCTAGTTTTAGGTCTATGTGCCATACAAGTGGGTCAGGAAATACGCCGAAAGCCTTGAAAGACCTGAAGTTTCCGAATCATACAAGACCATAATCATAGATGAAATGTGGCATTTTGTTAATGGAAAAAAACAAAATTTGGATCCGGAAAGCCTATGATCTGTTATCAAAAAGAACTATTGCCTGGAAGATTGGCAGGCGTAATTGTAGAACTTTAAAGGAATTTTTAAAAGAAACAAGGATAAAAAATGGAGAATTTGTTATGAGTCATTTTTTCCTGAGATCCCTGAGAAACAACACTTTTCAGGTAAAGATTTCATTTCCAATAGAGCAAGATAATAGCAACGCAAGGCATTACATAGGAAGGGTTAGACGAAGACCCAAGATAACTTCCAGAAGCTTGGAAATGGTGGATTTGTATCTGCTTTTGTTATATCACTTCCAGTATGGATCTTTGTGCCAAGATTCTTAGCTTCACTGCATCAACTCTTTAAGTTAGATGTCTCAGAAAATGTACCAGAACCCCCAGATGCTGCGGGTTCGTGAAAATCATCTTGAATATCAATCGTTCTTCGGCGTCAGTTCCATGATAGATTTCCAGACCACTTCTACATATTTTATATTAGCGTATGAGCTGTTAAGTTGTCAATCCATTAGATGACCTTAAAAGATTAGTTGACCAAACTGATTTTGTTTGATATACTGCCCGTCCTAGCTCTTAAGTTTTATTAGGTTTTTTATGTCACTAGAATTATCTCTAACTAACAGAAAAAAGAAGAAGTCACACAGGAAAAAATCACGAAGTAACAGAATCTGGAAGGTATGTATTACAGCCTCTATCGTTTTGTGCGCTTCTTGTGGATTGTATCACAAACAACGACAGACCAGCGACGTAGGCACATCATGGTGGGAGGTTTACCATTGTCCCAAAGCATTTGATAAGATTTTAGAATCGGGTGCAATGGTACGTTTAAAGGGAGTTGATCAATCTGGACCACCGAGATATTTGGGAAATCGTATACCTGCTTTTTCCAGGTTTGAGCACTCAGTTGGAGTTGCAGCACTTCTCGAAAAAGCCGGGGCCCCGTTGAAAGAACAGATAGCTGGTCTTCTCCATGACGCATCACACACCGTTTTCTCCCACGTTGGAGATTACATCTTTGCTAAAGATATAAATGACAATGTTGAGGATTCATACCAGGACAAGGTTCATCTTGAGCAAATGCAGAAATCTGGCATTCAGAAAATTTTGAAGGAATACGATATGGATATTTCTGTCCTTAATGTGAAACCTGATTCATATCCCATGTTGGAACAACAATTGCCTGATATGTGCGCAGACAGGATCCAATATAATATTCATACCGGCGTTATTTGCGGATTAACAACGAAAATTGAAGCGAAAGCTATTATCGATGATATAAGATTTAGCGACGGCAAATGGTTCTTTACAGATCCACTTTTGGCAGCCAAATTTGCCAATCTGTCACTACAGTTTACGGAAAAGTTCTGGGGGGCGAAGTGGAATACATCTATGAATATTCATTTTGCAATGGCTCTTAAACGAGCTTTGCATCTTAAAATTATTCAGATGGAAGATTTGTTTACAACGGATGATGTTGTTCTTAAGAAACTTAAAGAAAGCAAAGATCAAGTTATCGTTCTTTGTCTAAAGCAGTGTGAACAACCAACAAAGGAAATACCTGGTCAATCTTATGATGAGAAACCTTTCAAACCAAAATTTAGGGGTATTGATCCGTTGATTAAAAATGAAGAAACAGAAGAGTTTCGCCGCCTAAGCGAAATAGATCAAAAATTTAAAAATTCTTATGAGGCCGTAAAAAAATGGTGTCAGCAGGGGTATAATATGGCTATACTGAGTGTTCAGTAGGTGCACGCTAGGTGATATGATGCAGAAAAATGGCATTGCTTCGGCTTTGGATGCGATTCTTGATAATTTCTTTTTAGTCCAAAAGAACTTGGATCACGTGTCTGGACTGTATAACACGATTGTGCTTGAAGCTGAAAGTGCCGTAATAAGAAGGGTTCTAAGAGCTACTGATCGCAATAAAAAGAAGTCAGCGAAGATTTTAGGAATTAGCAGGACGACTCTGAACAGCAAAATTAAGGCTTTAAGCATTGAGGAGTAATTGTTATCGACGAACACAAATAGTAAATCATTCTTTTTGCTACTTGGAAAGTTTGCTGTAAAAAGAGGAATTTGGCAACAGAGGAAATTGGTCACTTTGGAGTTGTTTTCCTCTGTATTAATAGTAGCCGATTTATTTGGTGTAGAGTTTATAAATGATGCTAAACGATGTATTTTCAATCAGGTTATCCCGGTGAAACATATCGCCAATAAGCTAATCGAAATTCCAAAAATTATCTCGAGCTATATTGACATCAAAAAAGAAAATGACAGACTTAAGTTGGAACTTGATCAGTTAAAGATAAAAACCATCACTGCGTCTAATGCAGAAAAAGAATTGATTGAGTTAAAAAAAATAGTTAATTTGAAGATTTCTCCGAATACATTTAAATATCTTGAGAAAGTTCTGGGATATGATAAATCTGTATTTGAATCATTTGTATTGATTTCAGCGACTCATGAAAACACAAAGGAGGGGGCAATAGTTATATCAAGCGATGGATTGGTCGGTATCATCCATGATGTAAAAAACGGATTGGCAAGGGTTATGCCGGTGACTCATCCGAAATTTGCGATTCCGGTTACGACAAAGACTGGGGCGAATGCCATACTAATTGGCACTGGCAGAAATGAATTAACTGCCGCTGAATTTAAAGATGACGCATTGGTTAATTTAAAATGCGGAGATATTTTTTATACATCCGGTGAGGGGGGAGTTTTTGAGCGCGATACCGCGGTTGCGGTAATTGACCATATCTCAAGGGAAACCAATGAAGTTTCTACGATACCTGCAGTTAGTCTAAATGAACTGAGGTACGTCTGGATTGTTGCTAGACGTTAATCAATAAGGCAACATAGGTTGGCTAATATCTGGTATCATTGTCTGGCGTGCGTAATCTGATAACTGAAAATGAATAACATACGTAACTTTTCTATTATAGCTCACATAGACCACGGCAAATCCACTCTTGCCGATAGGATAATAGAAATATGTGGTGGCCTCGATAAACGGGAGATGAAAGCTCAGGTCCTAGATTCAATGGACATAGAGAGAGAAAGAGGGATCACCATAAAAGCTCAGGCGGTGAGGCTAAATTATGTGGCCCTAGATGGAAACGAGTATATATTAAACCTCATAGATACCCCCGGACATGTCGACTTCGCATATGAAGTGAGTAGATCACTTACCGCATGCGAGGGATCTATTTTGGTGGTTGATGTTTCTCAGGGAGTTGAAGCTCAGACTCTCGCGAACGTTTATCAGGCGATAGATTGCAATCACGAAATTGTTCCTGTTCTGAATAAAATCGATCTGCCGGCTGCTGATATCGATGCTACGAAGAAGCAGATTGAAGATGTTATAGGCCTCGATACTAGTGACTCGATCGCTATATCTGCAAAAAGTGGAGAAGGCGTTAAAGATGTTCTTGAGGCAATAGTCCACAAATTACCGGCTCCAAAGAAATCTGAATCCGATAGGCTCTGCGCTCTTTTGGTGGATAGCTGGTATGATCAGTATTTAGGAATCGTCATATTGGTTCGAATTTTTGATGGTGAAATTAGAGCTGGAATAAAGATGAAGATGCTATCAACTGGAGCTACGTATGTAATCGACAATGTTGGGTATTTCCTTCCGAAGAAAACAATGACAGATAAATTAACGACTGGGGAGGTCGGATTCATTACTGCCAGTATTAAGGATATCTCGGATTGCCAAGTAGGAGACACTATCACCGATGAGAAACGTCCATGTGAAAAAGCTCTAAAAGGATTTAAGCCATCTATCCCGGTTGTGTTCTGTGGCATTTTTCCTGTCGATGCATCTGAGTTTGAAAAGCTTAAGGAAGGTTTGCAGAAGCTACACTTGAATGACTCGAGCTTTAGCTTTGAAACGGAAACGTCGGCTGCACTAGGCTTTGGGTTCCGTTGTGGTTTCCTTGGACTTTTGCATCTTGAGATAATTCAGGAGAGATTGGATAGAGAGTTTAATATCGATATAATTATGACTGCCCCGAGTGTTATTTATCACGTTTTTTTGACGAACGGAGACGTTATGGATTTGCATAATCCAGCGGAAATGCCAGATATCGTTAAAATAGACAAAATGGAAGAACCGTGGATAAAGGCGACAATTATAGTCCCAGAAGCGTATATCGGCAATGTGTTGGCTCTTTGTGAGGATAAGCGCGGAGAACAGATAGACATTCATTTTATGAGTACGAGAGCAGTCGTGACATATAGTCTTCCGCTCAATGAAATAGTATTTGATTTCTATGATAGACTTAAATCTGCAACGAAGGGGTACGCTTCTTTCGATTATCAACCGACGGAGTATAGAGATGGAGATCTTGTTAAAGTTGCAATATTAGTGAATTCCGAACCAGTTGATGCTCTATCGATGATTGTCCATAGAGGAAAGGCTGAAAAACGGGGAAGAGCTCTCTGTCTAAAATTGAAGGATTTAATTCCAAAGCAACTTTTTAAAGTGGCGATACAGGCTGCAATAGGAGGAAAAGTCATAGCGAGGGAGACTGTGTCTGCCCTTCGAAAAGATGTTCTGGCTAAATGCTATGGCGGAGATATAACAAGAAAGCGCAAACTTTTGGATAAACAGAAGGAAGGGAAAAAGAGGATGAGACAATTCGGTGATGTCGAAATACCACAGAAAGCATTCATTGAGGCACTAAAAATTTCTGATGATTAATATTTTCTTTTTGAGCGACGGCTCCCCGCGCTCCCACCCACCCTCGCCATCGCTCAAAAAAAGTTTTAATGAGGACACATTGTTTAAAAAGAAATTTAATACATTTTTGTTGAGAGATATTGCGATGGCTCTACTGGTCGGAGTGAAATGTTGCTTCAAGAAACATGTTACGAAAGACATTGATAAGCTTCCGAATCAAGAAATGCGCAGACTCTGCATCGATAAATCCAAATGTATAGGTTGCAAAATCTGTGAAAATACCTGTCCAAGTGGAGCAATCAAAATCGAAAAACCAGGAGTTTGCGAATTAGATTTCAACAGATGTATACATTGCAGACTCTGCAAAAGAAGATGTCCAAAGAACGTATTTAATTGAAACTAGAAGGCGAGCATTTCACCTTCTGTGACAATTTCGCATCGTCCAGTAACATACATAAATTCTTTATTCACAACAATGTTTGTTTTTCCACATCTACGGTTTGATGTATGCAGGCCAACCAACGATGTCTTCTTCATTCTTGAAGCCCAATATTCCGCCAGTTTCGAATGCGCTATTGGCGTTGTTATATCGGAGAACACCCCCAGCTTTGGAGCAAAGACTTTTGCGCAGAAGTCGTATTCAACATTGGTCTGATAATGTGTATCAGCAGTGATGATAAACGATTTATAATTGATCCGAAGTAATGTATCTATATTCGGCTGCAAATATGTGAGTCTATTTGGATTTCTTATTTCAACTATCAGTTCATTTTTGCATTTTGCAATAGACACTATGATTTCGCCATTTAAAGCCGCCGGCAGTTTTAACGGCATCGGAACTTTTTCTAATGTAATGGCTGAAAAGCGGACGGTTACATCCCCACCATCCGTTATTTTGATCGCGAAAACTCGTACCCCACACATGATGTGAAACTCTTTAAGATCAGGATTTTTTTCATTAATTATTTTGGCAGCAGCAAACAACCCATTCCCAAAGCTCAACCCTTTGGAATTTGGGGTAAAACACATCGACTCAAAATTTCCATTATGGAGATCTCTAATGAAAATCGTTTCCGGTGTATTAATTTCCATCGACACATTCTGCAGTAGCCCCTCATCGCCAAACTCATCAACGAAAAACACAGACGATGGAGTGCCACGAAAAACATCATCACAAAATGTATCCACTACCCAAAAACTTGTTGCCATAACAATCTCCATGATCCATAATCCGATATTGTCTCAAGAAATTGTTCCTGCATCAACAAAATTAAGAGGCTGGTCCTTTAGTCAATCCTCACGTCATCAAATCTGACTTTTCCACGAATAATGACTCTACGACTAGTACGTATGGAGCTATCCTCGGATATAATTATGTTGCCAGTCAATACCACTTTATCGCTCGGATTACTTTCATCTGCCTCCACATAAAGCTTGCTTCCGTTATTGACATTAGCTGTGCATTGTGGAATGGATTTCGTTCCATAGCATACCACATCTGCTCCATCAAGGTATGCTATTCCATTGTTGAAATGCATAAGGTTACCGTGAAATCCATATTTTCCGTGCACATTCAAAGACATCGGTGTTCCGAAACCACCGTTAAGATCATTCGCAATCCCACCATACAGCTCAGCTCTAGTTTCGTCATTGCTCACCAGCTCAATCGCTGCCGTTTCACCAGAGTCGCAAATATTTATTGCCAATAGCATGATACTACTACCTGCCATCAACTCATCGATACTTTCATCGACGTCAAGTACGATCACTCCATTGGCTGTCGCTCTAGACTCTAAAAGCTCATCAATATGCGCTCTACTAACCCTATAAATGTAGTAATCTGCATCCGAAATGTCCTGATAGCTGATTGCGTTATTTCCATGCTGTGGATAGAACATACTCATGATATTCCTTACCGTTGCATTACCTGGCGCTTCTGCTTCGATAGTTCCAGCTCCATCTTCAGGATTGAGGATGATTTCACCGTAGTTGTCTACAACAGCTCCGCTCCTTAGTAAAACTTTTCCATTTCCAATTTCAAATATTCTCCCTGGAGGTATTATCATCGTCGTATTAGTGCCTACGCACACCTCCTCCTGGGCACGTAGCTCTGCACAAAAAAATCCAATAAATGCGATTACCATAAGTAAAATAACCATAATCTACACCTCCATAACTTTTAAATACACTGCAAGAGTAGTATTCTTAAGTATAATAATAAAAGAAAAAAGTTAATTTTTAGTTAACGTGATGGCGTTAATTTAGAATCAACACAATATACTAATTCCTATTAACAAATATTGCATGTTATTGAAGGATCGGGCGATGTTCCAGTTGAAGAACTACGGCCAGTGAGGGATGTTGATCCAGTCTCTCTTTCTCTTCTTCAAAATGTTCAATTTCGTGTGGAAACTACGGTCCACGCAGTGTGGTGAAATTATATCACAGAAGTATAACCCAAGTCAAGGATAACCCCCTTGATGGTGATAGAAAGTCTAATAGTTGTGAGAAAATATCCTCCATTACGTCTTCGATGAAAAAA
>JAITPA010000003.1 GCA_031289695.1 Holosporales bacterium | reverse complement strand
TTTTCAGCCCAGCTTATTGTTGGAGGAGAATTTAGTGAATTAAAGAGGACTATTTCGATAAATATTCTTGATTTCACGATGTTCCAGAAGGACGAAAGATACTGGCGGAAGGGGTATCTCAAAGACGATGTTAGTAATGAAAAGTTCACAGACCTGCTGGAAGTACACTTCATAGAGCTTAATAAACTACAACCATTCGATCAGAATAGTCCCCTAGCCTTTTGGATAGAGTTCTTTAGAGATCCTTACTCGGAGAAGATGAATTCAGTCTATGAGAAGGTTCCTGAGATGAAGGAGGCTAAGGAGATATTCGAGAGGGCAAAATCAGATCCAGAAGCCCAGGAGGCGATGAGGATCTACGAGAAGGCCGCATACGATTATGGAAACGGTATTTCCATCGCCAAAAATGAAGGCTTAGTGGAAGGTGAAGCAATTGGTCTAGACAAGGGCCGAACAGAAGGTAAGCTGGAGAAAGCCAGAGAAACCGCAGCGAGGATGTTGTTCAAGGGCATGTTGATTGAGGACATTTCCGATATAACTGGATTATCACTAGAAGAAGTGCGGCGCCTAAAGAACGAAAAGTAGATTCAACAGGAAATTACACGTCTAAAGAACAACCAAGTTGTGGGCTTTATTGAATTTTCTTGCAATAAAACCCCTGAAAACGTATTATGTGCTAGTGGCCCTTGTGGCGGAATCGGTAGACGCAGCAGACTCAAAATCTGCCGTTCATCTGAACATGGGAGTTCGAGTCTCCCCGAGGGCACCAAAGAAAGCTTGATTTAAATTTACGGGTTTTTGAGTTATGAAGATTAGTACGAATGATATAAGAGTTGGCAATGTGTTGGAACACAACTCTAAATTGTGGATTGTGACAAAAACCACACACGTTCAGCCTGGCACGGGTGGAGCGTTTATGCAGGTTGAAAGGAAGGAGATCAGAGGTGGATCTAAATTGAATGAGAGATTCAGGGCTGCTGAGACTGTTGAAAAAGTCTTCCTTGATGAAATTCAGTTCCAGTTTCTCTATAGAGAAGGCGACGACCTGCATTTCATGAATCAAGAAACTTTTGAACAGATTCAGCTTCCTGTCGAGTTGGTCGGAGACGGCATCGTCTTTCTCTCTGATGGAATGCTCGCCAAAGTCTGTCTCTATGAACACGAGCCGATAAGTGTTTCCCTTCCTCAGACTGTTGTCCTCGAGATAGTTGAAGCTGAGCCAGTTGTAAAAGGGCAGACAGCTACTTCATCCTATAAACCAGCTATTTTGGAGAATGGGGTAAAAGTAATGGTTCCGCAACATGTAGAAGCAGGAACGAAAGTCGTTGTTGATACATCTACTGCAGAATATATAGAGCGAGCGAAATAAAGAGTAGTGAGTATATTATCAGCATATCTGCACATAATGGCCAAAGCTGCAGAAAAAGCCGCAATTGGATTGGTTCGGGATTTCGGAGAACTTGAAAGGCTCCAGGTTTCTAAAAATGGACATAGCAATTTTGTGACTTCAGCAGACAAAAATTCCGAAAGCAGGATTGTATATGAACTTTCAAAGGCTAGGCCTGAATTTTCAATCCTCAGCGAAGAGTCTGGGTTTATCGAGAACAAGGATAAGGATCACGTATGGATTATCGATCCAATAGATGGCACAAATAACTTCATAAGAGGTATCCCGAGCTTTGCAATAAACATAGCCCTTATGGAGAAAGGAAAAGTGATGTCAGGCATTACACTTGATCCACTAAGAGGTGACTGCTTTAAGGCGGAATTTGGCAATGGAGCATTCGTTGGGAATCGCAATAGGTTGCGAGTTTCCGGAAGAGAGCAAATAGCCGAGTCTGTTGTATCTATTTATGATGGGGTAAAAAGTGAATATGATTTTATGGAGGAAGGTGCGATAGTTAGAAGAGGTGGAGCCATTGCTTTAGACCTAGCTTACCTAGCTGCTGGAAAATACGATGTTGTAATCGCTAAAGGAGTTAGCATGTGGGACATAGCGAGTGGCGTAATACTAATACAGGAGGCCGGTGGTTTTATAAGATATGACAAAAAAGATGATGGTCAATACGACGTCGTTGCCACTTCTTCATTGAAGTTGTTAAACATCCTGGATCTGGACTAAAGACGTCGTTGTGATATCCTCCGCAAAGCACATAATTATTTTGTTTGCTCAACCTTTTTATCTCATGACTTTCTGTCCTACATCTTAGTAAGATGCTAGTCAAGAGCCTTACCTAAATATAAGCTCTTCCTACTTCCTTAGTCAAAATTCGAAAGAGATTTATTGAAATGAGTGGCTGGAGGAACGTTGACCAGAACCGCTCTCCGAATGGGAAAAGACCGAGGCGAGAGTTACTCCCCTCGCCCGGTATTTTTTTTTGCCAACTGTTTTGCTTTAGGGCTACGGTGTCAGTGTTCGTGTATTGCCATTCTCTGGGTTGAGTAAATTGCCTGCTGCGTCACGCCACGCGTTTATGTCAAATTCTTTTTGCATCCAGAATTTGTTATCGTTCATGTTAGCATGGTAGTAATACGGTCCATCATCTGGCCCCTGGAAGTGGTTTATTGTGTGTGCATCGGTGGTACCAGGAGGGCCATCCAGTGTTCCTTGGTATGGATGCCAGATTTTGTCGTAGTTATTTCCGTTTATTACTACGCTTCCTGTACTCCATATCTCTACTTCTCCTGCACCATCCGGTTTCTCGTACATACTTATGCCACTGGAACTATATTTAAATTCAAGCTGGCCACCCGGGTGACTATCGTTCTTGCATAACGTTACTGCTGTAACTGACCAACTATCCGGCTTCTCCGGTATGTATTTTAACAATGGTAGTTGGTGCGTACGGACGAATAATCCGATCGGGTTGCGAATGTAGGTGAATATGGTATCATAGAACCACTTTTCCGACGTAACCGTCATACCCTGCCCTGTTATCCATTCGGTATCTACTGGCTGCCCATAGCTGGTTTTACCGCTGCCGGTTACTGGACCCTCGTGTCCTTCCAATGGTTTCGTAAATGTGCCATACACCACAGTTGGATCGATACCTGAGATTTCTTCCAAGGCAAGGTGCCATACGAAGATTTCCTCCAGATTTCTGGCTTTCCTATCTGCCCATACCTCGTCAGGCCAATATTCGACTACTTCCTCAAATCTTATGTATTTGCCGGTAGGTATTGTCGCGATGACCCCTTCGTTGACTGCGAGATAGCCGGGGGCTGGTTCTGCTGGATTAAGTCCTGCTATGTTGATGCTGCATCTGACTATCACATTTGGATGCTCTTCATTATCTCCATTCTCCGTGTAACTCGTGTTATGGGTTCCTTGATTATCTTCTTTATTTGTTTGAGATGTAATCGTAAGTTTACCCTGATCGCTAACTCTTACGTCACCAGTTGGTAGACCACTGGTGTTTACTGTGGTTACTTCGGAGGCATTGCGTATTAAAAGTTCACCCCCCCAGTACACCTGATTTCTGAAAAATCTGATTCTTCCTTTCTGCGCTACCAGCTTGGCGTTCATCCATTGGCCTTGACCGTCAGCTAAAGTAGCATACATTGGATATTCGTCTTGGCTCTCATTCACCATGTGAATTTCGTCGAGATCTCCTCCATCAGTGGCTAATACGAACGCATATAATTTATCATCGGTATGATCGGACACTGCGTTAGCATCCTCCATATCAGCTATAGCTCCGATTAGTTCCGGGTTAGCTGTCCTGAAGACAACACTTCGTTCTACGGAGTTATCGCGTATCTTCGCGTTCACATATCCGTATCCTTTGTCCAAAAGGATGTACGTCTTATCATCCGTATACGCGTCAACTGCGATGACGCTGGCTATTCCCCCGACATCACTCTCTCTCCCAAATTCATATTTGTAGTTTATGACGTATGCCTCGATGCCCTGAACTGTTGATGCCAGCGTACCGGTAAATACGTGCGCCATAGTTGTTGAATATTGACCATCAACTACGTCACTACTCCATGGACTGTTTACATGATCTTCACCGATGAGTTTTATTGCTCCATAGTTATGTAACTCCCCAGCTGCATCGATCTGGACTTCATGGTGGTTACCTATCTCCAGCGCACCACCCTTTTCCGTTTGTGATTGACTCGCGAACAAGCGGGTTACTCTGGTAAGTGAACCTTGTGTTGGGATTGAGGCGAAGGACGTTGTGCCCGGTCCAACCATTAATATCCCTGCGGCTAATAGTAATTTCGTTACTTGTTTTTTCATAAGTTTTCCTCCCAAAAAACATTCGTTGTTGTTGATATTTCATTGAAGCGCTACAGCTTCCACCTTGAACTCTATTGGAAAAACTTTAATATTTAGTTAATTTTGATAATGTTCATTCTTGGGGTTGCCATACGAGAGGATTGTGTATAAAATCTACGACCCTTCAATCTCAGAATTTCTGCTTGCGAGCTGCCCGCAGGCCGCCATTATATCCTCTCCCCTCCTGTTTCTGATCGGGGCTTCAATTCCTCCATCCTTTAGAATTTTTGCAAACTGAATTACATTGCGTTTAGTTGATGGCACAAAGTCACAGCCATCCCATGAATTAAATTGAAGTAGATTTACCTTGGCGTTTATGCCTTTTAGAAGAATCAATAATTCATGGGCACACTCCTTCGAATCATTTATTCCTCCAAGCAACAGATATTCGAATGTAATCTTTAGATACTCGTGATACGAAGAATAGACTAAACATGCATCGAGAATTGATGCTATATTGTAGATTTTATTAATCGGCATTATTCTGTTTCTTAGAATATCATTTGGAGCATGAAGAGAAATAGCTAATCGACATGGTAAATCTTTTGCAATTTCTTTTAGTATTGGAGATATTCCAGACGTCGATACAGTAATCTTACGTCTTGAGATCCCGTCCTTTTCATCAAGTATTAAGTTATAAACCGCCTTCAAAATGTTCTCATGATTAAACAGTGGCTCACCCATCCCCATGAAAACCACGTTTGATAATCTATCCTCTGTGTTCCATAGATTCAGATAATCCTTAATAACGAGAAGCTGAGATATTATTTCTTCTGTTGATAAATTTCTAATAAACCCATGGTATCCAGTATTGCAAAACTTACAACCAACAGAACACCCAATTTGCGACGACACACATATTGTATTCCTTTTTTCTTCAGGAATAAAAACACATTCTATTGTGCAACCATCGGATAGCCCAAGAAGAAATTTTATCGTACCATCAGTCGATTTTACCGTTTGAATGATTTTTGGCCTGTATATATAAAACACCTCGCCAAGCTGCTTTTGAAGCTCTTTGCCGATATTCGTCATTTCCGAAAAACATGCCTTGCCAAATCTATATATCCAAACAAGAAGCTGCTTCGCCCTAAACTTCTCAATCCCATATTCAGCCAAAATTTTCTCTAGTTCTTCTTTAGAGTGATTTAGTATCCCTCTCTTCATAGCCTGCAACTAACAGCGCTCTAGAACATAAAAATAGCCCATAAAACGACGAATTGCAACAATGTGTGATACAATGATGAGCGACGCAATTCTCTTTTAAGTGACATTTTTGATTAACGACACTATTGGCGAATGTAAGGCATTGTTTCTAGATAGAGATGGGGTAATAAATGTAGATTATATAGACGTATGCAAAAAAGAAAACTTTGACTTTATAGATGATATATTTGAAGTTTGTAACAGAGCGCAAGAACTTAGATATAAAATTATAATTATAACAAATCAGTCAGGAGTAGCCAGGGGGGTGTATTCTGATAGCGATGTTTTTATTCTTCACAAATTTATGGAAAACGAGTTCCTAAAGCGTGATATCAAAATAACAGACATATTTGTCTGTACAAGTCATGATAATTTACACGAGGATAGAAAACCAAATCCTGGCATGCTTTTGAAGGCTAAAGAGAAGCACGGCATTGACATGAAAAAATCGATAATGGTTGGAGATAAAGAGCGAGATGTTTTAGCTGGAATCAATGCTGGCTGTGGAAAAACAATATTATTTTCGAATAAACAGAAGGAAACAGTGGCCAACATCGTTGTTGAAAGCCTCCTTGAAATACCGAAGTATCTCACGTAATAGGCTCTTCGCTTATCTCGACTACCTGGTCAATTTCGTCTGTCGTTGGAGATTCAGCTGATTTCAGAACATCCTGAATTTCCTTTTTTTCACTTGTGGATCTCACATCCGGTTCCCGTTTTTTTGGTTCTTGCTTTTTCTTTGGCTTAGTATTAGTCCTAGTTTTTTTCGCTTTGTCATTCGATACCAAATGTATCTCTGGAGACTCTTCTGGTTTTGGTTCCTGTTCTATTTCTGGTTCCGTGATATTTTGATTTCTTCTTATCTTTGAAACGAGCACTGCTTCATTTGCAACGGATATAACGGAACTTGGCATCTCTGGGGCCTTGCCAACTGGCGTTGGAACTTTCAGGCTTGTAACGGATGGGTCTCCGGGCTTTTTTGGAATAGACGGAGTAATCCCGACGAAGATCTTTGAAATTTTCCCAGAACTAAGAGGAACATCAAAGCGCAACAAAACTTGGTCTGGCACCAACTTAGAGGCATTCGCGGAATCAGATTTATATTTCTGGAGAAACCTTATAACAGCCCAATTTCCTACGCACTGGAATTTCGCAATATTCTCTTCTATGATGAGATCTGGATCGTTTGGGTCATATACAGGCTTATCGGCCTGATTATCGCCTGTTGCCCATCTTAAATCGATTTCTATTGGTCTACCAAAATACCAAACCCCTGATTTATCTTGCGATATTGGTTCGATGGAAGAATCATCATTCGGCTTAAAAACTCTGTCAACAAGATAGTCTGCATTTGATTCCTCTCTCTTACTAATTGTAAAATTAGCCTCCAGGTTTACCTTTATTGCTTCGTACTGGTTACTAAAGAAGTCTTCGAAAAACTGCCTAAAATTGTGGACCCTCTTTAAAAACTCATAAAGTTCTTTCGCATCACCTTCAAGCTGATATATTTGATCAAGAACTCTTTCTGGAGTTCCGCCATATTCATCGTACATTTTGAAAAACTCCCTGACGGCTTCAATATCTGCATCTGTCGCCACCCTTTGCGTTTTATCGTAATTGCTAAATGGAAATTTCGTCTCAAGATGCTTGGTGTAATAGTCCCTAAGAGAATTATATCTCTCGATATTGCGTTTCCTTATTAAGATCTCAGCTCTCGACATAATTCCTTTTTTAATACTCTTTATGATATTCAGAAAATAGTCGCCTGATTCTCCAACAAGATCTTTCTGTTCTATTTTGGATGTTATATTATCGATAGTATATTCATTGAGTTGTCTCATTATAAATCTTTCGATTGCCGTGATAGAGCTCGTAGGATCCTTCTTTTGAACCCCCTTGGCGCTTTGAACTACTCTCGTCCATTTCGCGAGCTGTGCTTGATCCCCGTAATTCTTATCGAACACTACTTCGGCATTCAGAAACTCGACTATACTATCGGCAAAATCCAAAGCCAACCGCATAGTCATACTTCTTTGAAGTTGAATAAATAAAAAGAGTTCCTCCATATCAGCGACAGAGAAAGCATCAAGACCAGCCCCGCTATCGCCGTTCCAGAAGCTGAAAGTTAAATTACTTGGCATATATGGCTTCTGATTTTCCAGCAATTTATCTATGTGATTTAGCATGGTAAACCCTATCTTATTCAACACACTCCTGAGGTTTCCAAAGACAAACCCGAGTTTATCATCACGCAAAATTGAGAGCAACTTAACAAGCCTTGGAGCAACTTCTTTGAGTTCAGCAACCTGCTTCTGAAGAATTTCCTCTGATGTAATCTCCGATGTGATTCCGCTCGGAGCATCAACTAAACTTTGGGATTTGGCTATTGTGCTAACTATTACAGACGACATATTCGATTTCGCCAGAAGTATAATTCCTTCTTGCATAACCCTCGGAAAATCCTTAATGATAGTTGCAGCAAATTGCTCGAACCTCCTTCCTGTCTCATAGGCGTATTGAACCAATTCGTCATCCCAAAAGATCATCTTTCCATTTGGAATATTTGTAATCAACTGGTAGTTCCCAGGCTTTTCCATAAATGGCTCGGAACACAAAACGGCGAGACACCTCTCCATTTTGTATATCCCACTTGAACAACTTTCCTTTTCATTGTCTTCCATCTTATTGGCATTCTGCCTTGTGATGTCGCTTTTCAGAAAGTTATTAAACTCCATAAGTTTGGCTTTCAGATATCCAAAATTCACTACGGTGACATCGAATAATTTTTGGGAAACATCTCTACCAAAAAGGGCTTCAACTCCGTCTAGAAACGAGTCGTATTCACTGTCCGCTTCAAAAACATCTTTATCGAGCCACGTGTTCCCTTCTTCTCCAAGTTCCTTACAGACGCAAGTTAAGTCTTTTGAAAACTTCACAACATTCGAGCAATCTGGGGTCTCTTTGATGTTCTGTCTTGTTAGTTGTTCAACAAATCTCGTGAGAAAAGCCATAACGCTCGTCGTTGATTTATTCGTGAAAACAGCATTCAAATAATTTTGGAAAATAGAAATCAGAACATTGTATGCAGTCTGTTTATATGGTGTTAAGTTTATTGGAGGAAATGGGGTATTCATCAGTATTTTCCTGAACTCCTGATATCTATCCAAAAACTCTTGTGGTAACGAACCATGGAAAGTATAGTCGATTAAATCATTTAGGTCTTTTGGATCACCGGACGTTCTAAGCGAATCAAATTTCTTTATATTTTTTTCGAGCTCTATTAAGCCAAAAACATACTCTTTGAGCTGCTTATATTCTGCACTGTTGTTTGGATTTAATACCTGAGCAATACTCGATGACTTGCCATCAGGATTCATATTTAAAAGTTCTTTCGCCTTTAGCATTAAGTTCATATATATCGTTCTAACAACAACTCTCTGGTAAGATGCTCTCAGTGTTTCGGTTAGGTCTCTGTTTATAGAACTAAACCATGACGCAGGAACAAACAGTGATGATAGTCTCGCGTTGTTCAACTGCTGCATCATCGATAGAAGGTAGTTCGTGCAATCAGCTAATATTTCATTTCCGTCTCTTTCAAGATTTTTGTATGTCAGATCACTTGCATTTTTTATTAGAGTGGATAGCTTGAAAAGAGACGGATACAGCAGATCTTTATTTCCCTGCAGTTGGTCATAGGCATTAAATAATCCGTAGCTTCCAATCAGAACGAAAGCTGCCGTCGAGACTTTTGCTATGAAGATGGATTTATTCGACTGATGGATTTTTGATATCATCGGAGTAGCAACACCACTTTCCGCAAATACTTTTCTCATCAGTAAGTCTTCGAAGAAAAATATTTTCTTCGGAGCAAACTGCTCTGATCCGAGACATGCAGATACCTCACCGGCTTCGTTTACATCGGCGTCTGGCGTACCAATTATCGCCATAGTGTTGTTACCCTGTTGATCGTTAAACTGCAAAAGAGGAACCATCTTGCTATCACCAGTGAAATAAAAGCCTCTGAAATAAAATCGTTCCTCTATAGAAGCCGATTTAAAAATTGCATCGATATAAATGCTTAGCAATGGCTTTATCGTGAGTAATTCACTTGGAAATACAAAAATCCCATCCCTAGTTGTCGTCGTAAAATTCTCAGCAAAAATCTCCATCCTTATTTCGTTAAGTTCGTTTTCAAGAGTCGCAAATCCTTCATCGAGTAGCCTCGGAGTGTAGATGACATCTATGGAATATGGAGAAGACCATCCGAGCATATTATTCCTGTTTCTAACTGGAATCTCAGAACAGAAGCTTTGAAACCCCGGAACAACATCTGTTTTTGTGACAACCACATAGACTGGTAATTTCATTCCGAGATAGCTCTGTGCAAAATTCAATTTTTTAGCCATATACTGAGCTCTCTTCGTTATGTCTTCAGGAGAAAGCTTATTTCTTCCGTATAGTTCATCTGCAGGAATTGTCAAGATTATTCCATTCAAAGGTCGTTCGGCCCTATAGCGAGACAGCATATTAAGGAGGATATTCCAACTTTTATCATCTGAATTGAACCCGTCCTTCGGAAGAAATACAGCTCCGTTTACATCGAGAACTATTCCGTTTTTTAAAAACCACCACGTGCACGGAGAATCCTCCTCATCGTCGTATATTTCCTTGTTTGTGAATCCACTTAACAGAGAGGATTTTCCAGATTGCTCGGTTCCAAGAATCATGTACCAAGGCAGCTTGTATTTATAACCAGTTCCCAAGGACTTTTTCAGGAAATCAAGTGCTTTAAAAAAAGACTTCACTATGCTGTTGGCCCTTATATATCCCTTTTCTATCAGATATTTGTTCAACCACTCCCCTATTGGCCACGGGCTAGGAGCATCTGGATCACTCTCTGACCCATCCTTTTCCTCCTTATCTTTCACGGCGGAATCTTTCATGGCAGATGGAGGAATGTTGATTGTCCTCCTCGACTTCATCTCCGCTCTTTTTAAAGACACAAGCGTAAATACCGTTACTAGGAGCATAGAAATAAACGCAATAGCTAAAATAATACCAATGAGCAACGGCAGAGAAATCCCTCCTTGTGTTAATGTATCAATCCACTGCGTTAATAAGGCCATTATATCAACGGCCCCTGACGAGTCTGTTTTGATATCTGGTCAAGAACATCCCCAATTTCCCAAGTAATTCCACACCAGGCGATATATGAAATCAGAATATACAAAAAGACAACAGATGTAATACACCATGACCAAAATCTGGCATCCGGCAAATATGACTCACCTTTTTCTGTATTTGTATATTCATAGCAGGAACTAATCATATGCGACCTTCCAGGAAAAAATAGCCTTGCCGGCTTCGAATTCAAGATGGAATACAGTCTATCCTTATACCAGGATATCTGAGATTCACCGTTATCTACTCCTCTGTATCGTCCTTTAAATCCAAGACTCAATACCATCAAATACAAAAAAGACATTTCCTCGTTATTGATATCTACTATCACTTCATCGAGTATCGAAAAAAATTTATCGCCAGCTACTTCCGTCTGAAATATCTGTTTCTCCAGAAGTGTAAATCGCCAATATCTCGCTCCTTTCCATTTCAAATTCAAAAATATCTCATCGGTAAATACCGCCATTATGTATTTTGCATCATCGATAAATTTTGGAGCAACTCTGGACTTCACCAGCATTATGTTGCTAACATTTTCGATGACCCGCAACAGATTTTTTTGAACTTCCACTACGACTCCCTCAACCTCATTTCTCTCCTTTGAATTTTCATCGAGTTGCTCCTGCTGAACTTCATTTTCAAAATACCGGCTAAGAGCTTTTTCCTTATATCTTAAAAGCTCATAATAAAACGCCTGAAATCCATGAACTATCGCGCTATCGCTGGCATCAAAACTCATCTCTTCTCACCTTCATGTGGCAAATACAAAATAATTTCACTTAAATTAATTTTCGGCGTATTTCCGGGATTGAATATATGAATATTTTGTTCACCCTTAATAAATCTTGCATCAATATCTATTTCGAATATAGTGACTCCAACTCCAGGTAGTATACTCGATACCGTTTCCTGTTTTGCAACAGATCTCCTTGCTCCTTTTACTCTATTTATTCTAACGTCATCAATTGCAAAATCAGATACAATAATCGCATTTCTCATCCAAGAATCAATATCAGACATACTAACAACCTTCTTTGTTCTAATGCCAACGTAGAGCCTCCCTCCAGTTGCTTTTTCAAGTTCATTGGCGCTCATATATCTGTAAAAGAAGTTATCCTTTCTGCTAAATGGCAATATCGAAAAACCTCTTTCCACTGTTTGAATATAGTGCTCTATCATGTTTATCACCGAATATAGGCATTCGTCTATGTTGCAGTGATCATATGGTGTCATGACAGGAATTATGTCTGAAGGGATCAGAACTGAAACTGATCCAAGAACGGCGGCTAGTTCCTGATATAGCTCATATGGTCTGATCTCTTGGCTGTATATCAATGCTTCAAACCCAGGAAGGATGGTAACAAGCTGCCTCAGCATCATGAGCGTTTCATTTGTAGCAATTGTCTCAGAAGCATTTCTAGTTTTTTCGATAAGAAAGACTGCCTTCTCCCTGATTGCAATTGCCAGGTTCTCACATCGTTTCCATAACGGGAAATGCCTTTCTATGAAAAAACACGGCGGAGTCCAGTTTTTGACGTGATAGACTCCATCAATCTTAATGATCTTGCACAGCGGAAACCCTATGCAAAACTCTGGGGGAATATCTCCAACAAACAAAAATACGTTCGGAAAAAGCCTCGGAATTCTAACTTCATTTTCCTTTATATTTTCATCGCCGATCATCTTCCCGTCTATTAAATAAAACCTCGCTGGATTACCAAGAATTGGAGAGGTTTCATCAGAACTCTCTGCGATAGATAGCTGCAATGTCACCTCATTTTCATCATCTGGCATCGCTGATCTAAGATCAACACCAAGAGACTTGAGTTCTGGATTCTTCCCTGGAAAGAAATTGAGTATTAAGCCGTCTGGAAAAACCGCCTCAAGTTCAGTAACTCGATAGAGTCCATCGGTCAGAGCAACGGTATCTATTCTCAAATGCCTAACCCCAAAATGAAATGACGAAAGCAATCTCAGCTGGCTAGCAAGCACTCTGAAATGCCTAAGATCATTCTGCTGAAAGTGATGCTGAGACAACAGCATACCCTCATGCCAATTGATATCCAATGGAACCTGAAGTTTTTTATCTAAAATTTTCGTCATTGCCTACAGCTTTTAGCATTGTAGCACACGGGAATTGTAACACAACAATTTCGCAAAAGTTCAATTGTATCTCAGGCCTATGGAATCTCTAACCTCTATCAACGTCTGCTTCGCGATACCCCCGGCTTTTTTACAACCATCCGACAGCATGTCTCCTACTTCTTCCTTCGTTACTGCTTCTCTCTTTTCTCGAATGGGAGTGAGTAGAGCCTGCAACGTATCGTTCAGAAGCGACTTTACAACAGAATCACCGAGCCCGCCTTTTTTATAGCGTGTCTTCAGTTTTTCAAGCTCGTCCTTATCTTCAAAAAACGCATCGAGATATGCAAAGACCACATTCCCCTCAACATTCCCTGGATCAGACACTTTGAGGTGAGTCGGATCGGTATACATGTCATTAATTTTCTGCTTTATAACTTCGCTTGAGTCAGACAAAAATATCGCATTCCCAAGAGACTTACAAGCCTTCGCCTTACCATCAATACCAACAAGCCTATTGCACTTACCACTAAGTATGGCCTTCGATTCAACGAGAACCTCTGTGTTATAAACTCTATTGAAGCGTCTCACTATTTCGTTTGAAATTTCAATGAGAGGCAACTGATCTTCCCCAACTGGAACCAAACTAGCCTTAAATGCGGTGATATCAGCAGCCTGACTCACTGGATAACATAAAAACCCGGCCGTAATAGCATCCGCAAAGCTCTTCTGCTGCAATTCAGTTTTCACAGTTGGATTTCTCTCCAGTCTGGCAACCGAAATAAGATTCATATAATATGACGTTAATTCAAACAATTCAGGAATCATCGACTGAATGAATACAGTACTCTTACTTGGATCTATGCCAACCGCCAAATAATCCCTACAAACCTCTCCGATACTATCGGTAATCTTTCTAGGATTATCAAAATGGTCAGAAAGCGCCTGAGTGTCAGCTATCATGATTAAGCAAGGGTACTCCTCCTGCAACTCCACTCTGTTTTTTAATGACCCAACATAATGGCCCAAATGAAGGTGCCCTGTCGGCCTATCGCCAGTTAAGACAATTTGTTTTGAATTATTACTATTCATCATCGACCAATTTAATCTCCTCTATCCCTGCTTTTACAGCCAGCTCCTCGGAATCTTCAACCGATTCAATTTCCACTGATTCATCATCGAAACTGAAATCAGTAATCGCCACTTTATCATCGTCAATGGCCCCAATATCGTCCACAGGAGCTATATTTTTTTTCAAAAATAAATTCGCTAAATTGAACGAATTACCACAACCAGGGCAAACAAGAACCGTTTTTTGCATGTCAAAAAATGGCTTTGCGCACGCCGGACAACATACCTTCCGTCCCCATTCCAATTTCATAAAAACTCTGAAAAACCTGCTTCAATCCCACGGTACAGTATAATATAACATTACCATCTAATCTACAACTGTTTTTCGCTTGTATATTTTTTTCGGTTTTGCATTTGGCCTACCAACATCAGGTTCCTCAGCGATTTTCTGAGTTTCAAGCCTTGTAGTTTTCTCAGCTAGTTGCTCGACAGTTGATTTCTCCTCATTTTCCGGTCTTCTCGAAACGTTCTGTTGCTGGGCAAGCCTAGAGCTGATTACCCTGCCATAATGCTCTGCGAACTGCATGTTATACTCGTAAAGAACTATATCACCAGTTGCCATCGCATCCTTGGCATTACCCAAATGTTTCGCTTTCAGGCTCTGATAGTGAGCCAAACCATTCCCATTTTCTTTTTTCATGGCACAACAACAAAAAACAACTATTCTCCTCCCCTTCAGCTGTAGTGTAACACGAGATACCAAAAATTCAACATTAAAAGATGTGCGTAGTGCTCTTTGATTAGCTTCTCGGTATCCCAAAAAATAATTGGCTAAAAAACAATGGGCTAAAAAACTTTTTGACACCAGGTGAATACGTGGCATATCATGATCCTAATAGATGGCGTATACCTTCGCCATCTTATTAACAAGATCAATGAATTCAACCAATTTTATTTGAAAGGAAAATTATTATGAAAATACAATTTAAATTTAAAAAATTTCGCGGCAACGAAGAAATGATTATAAACAATGCCATTTGTTTGTCGATCATCGAGGCAGAAGGAGAATTTCCGGTAGCCAATACGACTTTTCGTATCGATGAATGCGACGCCATTAAACGTTTTGATATCTGCGAAATCAGCCGAAACGAACAACCATTTTTTGTGGGATACATAAAATCTTTTGCCGAACATGAAGAGAGGCTCGACGTAAGTCTTGTCGCACTGTGTAACTACAACGTTACTCCGAGTGTTCCAAAAACCAGTGATGTCGTCGAGAAGTTTAAAAATGACAACCCAGACATTTTTACTTCTCTTTCAAAAAGCGAATATACAAGATTAGGAAAAGAAATCGAATCAGGAATAACTACACCACGTGAAGTCTTAAATATTACTTCATCAATTATCGACGGCTCTTTGAAAATGAATATCTCAAAAGATTCCCCAGTTGGTGATCTCACCCTCGAAATCAAAGGAGCTTGGATATCGAAACGAGTCGGTAGCTGTCAGTTATCTTCGAAGATAGCAAATAGGTTCAGATCTGGCAAGGTCAATACTTTAACTCCCAAAAAACTCGTAAACTCTTGGCATACATTTGGAGATAGGATCTCAAGCGGAGGAAAAGCAACGAAATATTTCGTCAATATGTCGAAGTTAATAAGCAATGGTACAGTAATGCTGCCACCAATCGAGGTAGATTCCGCAACTCCCAGGGCCGTTCTTAAGAAACATATATTCGATAACAGGTTTGGAATCTCGTGGGACTATGATCAATTTATGACAGAGATCGTAACGATGAAATTTATCAATAACCTTCACGACAATGGCAACAAAAAGACCCTGAAAATAAATCTAAAAAACGTCCAGGAATATCTCGACAACAACGAATCAACAACATTTTTCGCCTCAGAAAACGGGAAGAAAATCTTGGATGCCGTTAAAACGTCGATCTGTAACTATATCACGCTATCCATGAGAAATATCACTTTATCGTTCGAAATTCTGGATTACGGTGATTCCGACAGACTGGATTGCTCAAAGTGGATATCCGTCAATGGCACATCATACAAAATAACGAAAATCGAAAGAAATGTATCTCCGACTGAATCCCGCATAAAGATAATCGCAATGGGCTTTGAAAATAGACCTTCCGTAAATTTCAACACAGCCCCAATTGGGATAGAAATTTATGATAGTGAAGAAAATAATATCGACATTGTCCAGGATATAGCAATTCAAAACGAAGGAGATGTCCAATATGAAAAACTACTAGATTATATTTCAAAAATGAAAAGGCTCAATAAAGTCACAAAAGATAATTATCGAAAGTTCATAACAAATTTTCTTAATGAAAACCCAACGAAGATCCAGATAATTCTAAAGCCATTAAAAACAAAACATTGCGAGATGAAATCAATAGACATTAAAGACCCCATATTTCTCGAAGGAGGTTTCACATGAAACATCGTATTATTCCAAAGGCAAGATTTGATGGCGATCCATTCGTTGATGGATTCAGTGCAATCGACAAAGAGAACATAGACATAGCCATAGGAGATAGCAGTAAGCTTGATAACTTTTTCGAAACAGAAGAACAGAAATATTTGACTCTCCGCTGCTCGGTATCCTCTAGAAGGAATTTCGAGGATGTAGAAATTACGGCGAGATATAAGGAAAGACAAAACGGAGATATCAAAACGATGTCATACAAGCTATACGACGGATCTGCAATCGATTTGTCTGGGCTTGTATCGGAAATTTCTGTAGAGTTTCTCGATGTTATTTCTAATTATGAAAACTCGATTTCATCGGCATTACAGAACTTCCTGTCGTCAAACAGAACTCTGTACACAAGAAGATTTATAACTCAGCAACTATCGAAGAATATAGAAAACTTTGTGGATCGTAATGTGGCAGATACAAGTGTTATCCACACAAAAACCAATGCTCATTTCCTCGCTGGGAATTACTTCAAAGGAATTCCGTTCTCTGATATTCAACAGTGTTTCTTCTATATGGGAACAGGCCTTAGAGCAGAGCCATACATCGGAATTATTTCCTCTAAGAAAGCAGTTCAGACAAAAAAAGTTAGGCTCAATCAGGATGTTGTTCCCGAAACCCTATCAACTTTGGAAGACGACATCTGCGAGGGAAAGGTTGTTATAACAATCCCCGATATAAACGTAACTTATCAGTCAATAACTGTGGAGAAAACTACTCTGATGTCTGACGTTGTTAATCTCGTTTTCAAAAGGGATGATGAGGAACAATTATGAACGAGGATATAGAAATCATGGCGAAGACAATGTATGGCGAGGCAAGAGGTGAGTATCCACGAAAAAACGTAGGGATAAAATCGCTGATAGCAATAGGCAACGTCATCATGAATCGTTCAAAAAAACTTGAAAAGCAGATAACCGAAGTATGTCTTCATCCAAAGCAATTTTCCTGCTGGAATAGGCAGGATCCTAATAGAGCCGTCATAGATTCAATCACAGAAAAAGATATCATTTTTAACTTATGCTTCGAGACGGCTTCAAAAATCATATGCGAAGAAATAGGAGATATAACAAACGAAGCAGATCACTATTACAGTAGATTTGCGAGGAAGAAACCATACTGGGCAGAAAACCAGACGCCGGTCTCAGAGGTAGGAAACCATATATTTTTCAAGTTGTATAAGACCTAATCTTCCAATTGAAATAAAACAGACGAATGTGGAAATTCGATTTTGAAAAGAGCTCCACCGTAATCTTTCGAGTTCTGTGACGAAATAAAGCCACCATGCGCAATTATAGCGTCCCGAGCGATGCTTAACCCAAGGCCAACCCCGGTATCTATTTCATGAGTCCTTGCCGTGTTTTCACTAACGAAAGGAGCAAATAAATCTTTACTTATGTTTTCACCGATACCAGGACCGTCATCTTCAAATATAACAGTTAAACAATCATCCACAACATCAAATTTTATGTAAAGATTCTTTGCGTACTTTTTAGCATTTGAAATGATATTCCCAAATGCTCTTTTTAGTGATATATATTTCATTGATATTTCTATTGTTTTTTCTCCTTGAATCTGAACATTGAAATCGCCCGAAAAATAATCATTTGTCACTTCCTTCAGAAACGACATCAGATTTCTCCTGACGAAGATCTCCATGTTTTGCTCGGCAGCGTGGATTGTGAAACTCTCAGTCATTTTGATCATCATATCAACATCGTTCATTAACCAATCAATTTCATTACTCTCTTGCATCAGTGAGAGTTGCAACTTCATTTTTGTGAGGGGAGTTCTGAGATCATGTGAGATACCAGCGAGAATTCTCATACGACTATCCATAAGTTCTTTTACGCTCTTTTTCATTTCGCAAAATGCAGTACCAGCAGTTCTGATTTCCTTCGCGCCTTCCGGTTTGTACGTGTCGTTGTCGATGCCACTTCCAAATTCTGCCGCGGCCTTCGCTAGTTTTTTTATCGGCCTTATTTGGTTTTTCAAAAAGACGAGAGATATAGCAAGGAGTAAGATCGCAGACAATATCCCACTTCCAAGAACAACTGGTATGACCTTCATATAGAGGTTTCGTCTTGGAAACGAGATTTTGTAAACATCATTTCCATTATCTGATGGTACACAAACTTCCATATTGTCGTTCAATGCATTGATGTAATATTTGTCGTAACCTCTTTTAACGAAAGCACGTCTTAGAATCCTATAAGCTTTATGACTCTTCGATATTCCGGTCTTATCTAACTTTGTATCACTGATAACTTCAACATTAAGTTTCATGCTTTTCGCTACTACGTCCACGTATTTTGGATCGAGATGCATATCGAGCAATTTAGTAATTGCGGTGGCTTCTCCTACCATTTGCCGCGATATTACCCCAAGAGCCACTTGGGTATACTTCTCGCTGAAGATTATACTGACAACCAACTGTGAGGCAATAACCGGGGTTATTAGTATAAGCAAAAACCTAAAGAAGATGCTTTTCGGCAACATCTTTTTTAAAGTGAACATCGTTAAATTACAAAATATGACTGCGCTAATACAAATTACTTTGTATCATAAATACATCGGTTCCTCGTACAAAAACATTTAAGCCCTACATGAAGTTCAGATTATTTGTTCTCGTGGCGTCTGTCCTCGTAGCGTGTGATGAGAAAAAGGATGAAAACGCCATAGATTTTTCTGCCGATTTGATAGATTCTAACAATCTCATCAAGGAAATAATAGATGAAATAAAAGAAAATTATGCCGATGAAATAGCAAGAGAAAAACTTGAAATCGGCGCAATCAACGGAATGCTTAAGGTTTTAGACGATCATTCAACTTACATAACACAAGATGAATTCGATGCCTTTAACAAATCGACAAGAGGGGCGTTCCTCGGAATTGGTATTGAGATCAAGCAGGAGAACGACGGAATCGAAATTATATCGATAGTAGATGATAGTCCAGCTTCTAAAGCCGGCCTTAAAGTATCAGATATAATCACACATATAGATAATACCGATGTTCTAAAAATGAATATGAAAATGGTTATAACAAAGCTTAGCTCAGATTATGCGATGAAGATCAGAGTATCAGTTTTAAGAAATAAAAGCGACAAACTGGAATTTAAGCTATCGAAATCCGTTATTCAAATTCAAAGTGTTAAGTTGAGTTTTATGGATGATATAGCAGTTATTAAAATCTCCCATTTCAACGAAGGTACACTATTGGCCATTACCAAATCGATCAAGGAGTTGATGAAGAAAAAAATCACAGGAGTGATAATAGACCTTCGTAATAATCCAGGGGGTATTTTGGAACAAGCCGTTAAGGTTTGCGATCTGTTCTTGGCCAACAAGAAGATAGTGGAATTTCGATCCAAGAGGGCTGACGATAGCAAAGTGGTTTTCGCGGATGATGTGGATTTACTTGATGGACTACCGATGGCGGTTCTGATAGATTCAAACACCGCATCCGGAGGGGAATTAGTCGCAGCTGCACTCGGTGAAAACAAAAGGGCTGTACTCCTCGGAGAAAGGACATACGGCAAAGGGTCGCAACAAACAATCATCCCAATCCCTGGTCGAGGCGCAATAAAGCTCACGACTTCGCATTTCGTATCTCCAAACGGCAATGTTATAGATCATGCCGGAGTCCAACCAGATATAGAAGTTCCGAAGAATCAAACAGATCCTGAAACAAGCACAGCCGAAAACAACCAGACTCCAGTAATGCTAAGAGCTATAGATCTTCTTCATGGAATTTCAGCATTGAATTAGATGGCAAGACTATTTGTAAGCTCTGTTCAGCCAACCATTTAGGAATTTCTCCTGTGTCACATTTTTTTCCACAATCGCTCTATAAGAACCCGCAGACTCTGACCTTAATGCAGTGAGAAATGCCACTTTATTTTGAACACGGTTTATCAGGAATATCGCCACATCCCAGTTCTCTTCTCTCAATAGCAGCGATGGCTGTCCATAGGTACTTCTTAAAGCTCTCCTAGCGATCTCCTTGCATCTTAGAATTCCAAAATTCACGGATATATCAAAGACCTTCATAGCCAGGTCATAATCGCTAATTTCATTCGCCTTTATGGCAAGCCAATAGTCTCTGTAATATATGCTCTTCGCCTGATCTATAGTCAAATTTTTGATATCAAGATCCTTATACTTCGCCCTTGAGATTCCGAATTTTGTTTCTCCACCTCTATCGTCCGGATCATTAACGTATCCTCCCTCATTCACTAAAACTCTTGAGAAAGCATAATCAAACTTCTCACCAAATCTGGTTGTAGATGAACAAGAAACAAATAAGAGAGAAAGAGCTGTTTCTAGAATTAAAAGCGACTTTTTCATTTATCAAACTTAGCTACTCTTCACCGATATAGCATTGTACACTTTTTCGAAAAGCATAGCAAACATTCCATGGCCAAATACATTTGCTGATGTTGCTATCGGATCAAAAAGAACGTATATAGCCGTAATAGCCGTTAGCATAGGGGCTGAAAAACCAAACACATTCTCGAAGATTGGCAGAAAAACCAAAGCACTTCCTCCAGGGATACCAGCAGCTGCAAATTTGGCAATTATGCCATACATTGTAAAAGTCAAATATTGCCCAACAGATGGGAGTTCGTATCCAAACGATGCCATCAAGGCAAGGCCTATCATTGGAATAGCAAAGCAGTCTCCAAGAAGGTGCATATTTGCCGTCGACGGAATTATAAATCTTGCAATGTTCTTATTCTCAAGGTTTTTCTCTGCCCCTTTTATTGTAATTGGAATTGCAGCGGCACTTGATGCACTACAGAGCCCAACAAGAATTCCCGGCAACATGTTTTTAAATTTTTGAATCACAGCAGAAAAACTGCGACCTGATATAAGGAATGTTACGGTGAACATATGGGTATACATCAGTAGCCAGCCAAATCCGAGAATCACGGAGTATTCCCGAATCATTAGGCCCAATATCCCTTCATGCTGCATTTTCATTATAAAGCCAATTATAAAAAACGGCAATACTGGACAAATCCCCTTTTTCAAAATACAGTTCGCAGCAATATTCATATATTCGCTGGTTCTTCTTATAATATCAAGCTTAAGGAAATTACCCATAATGCCAGTCAGAACCCCAGCTATCAAAGCCTTGTCGTTTGATATAATGGAAACTATCTTTAAATTCCAAGCTGGAATTAACATTTCCTGGGGATCGAATTTTGATATTGCTACTATCCCAGTTTTTAGGATCGGGGCTGTGACTGCATATGACACCCAAAACCCAGTGAAATTCGATAAGCAGACCAGAGGAACTACTATCAATATGATTTTTAGCGATTCATCTTTGAAACTCAAGACCCCTCCGACAACGAAAGCAAAAATCAATGCCGGAAGGACGAAGATTATCAGATCCTTTAGCAAGAGGCTTATGGCTAAAAACTGAGATTTCACTGAAATCGGTATGTTGCCCCCAAAGCACATTACTAAAACAAGTAGTGTTAAAATTAAAACTGGAAGGTTTACAAATCTGCGAAACATTGTAGAATGTATATTAGGAGATACGTGACTGTAATTTTAACGAGTTGCGGTCTCGCGAGTCAAGGTTTTCCGTTTGTTTTTGATTAAGGATTATGTCTAAGAATATAAAGAATTTGGCTATTATAGCACACGTCGACCATGGTAAGACTACACTCGTTGATGCCCTTTTTAAACAGAGTGGTTTGTTCAGGGATAATCAGCAGATAGAAACATGCGCGATGGATTACAATGACCTGGAGCGTGAGAGAGGGATTACGATCCTTGCGAAGTGCACCAGCTTTAGCTGGAGGGGAACTAAGCTAAATATAGTCGATACCCCTGGGCATGCTGACTTCGGTGGAGAGGTTGAAAGAATCTTGAGTATGGTCGATGGCGTACTTGTTCTAGTAGACGCATCAGAAGGCCCAATGCCGCAGACGAAATTTGTTCTCTCAAAGGCATTGGCGCTGAAGCTGAATCCGATAGTTGTAGTAAATAAGATAGATAAGTCCGATACCAGGATCTCAGAAGTATTAAACGAAGTTTTTGATTTGTTTATAGCATTAGGTGCCAACGATACGCAACTTGACTTTCCGATAATATATTCATCTGGTCGTGGTGGATGGGCAGTTCGCAATCTCGAAAATGAAGAGAGAAAAGATATGGCCCCGCTCCTAGATATGATAATAGAGCATATTCCAGACGCCTCTATCGTGGAGGATGAGCCATTTAAAATGCTCGTTACTATGCTCGAATATGACCAATATCTCGGAAGAATTTTAACCGGCAAGATACTAAGTGGAGTTGCTAATATAAATGATCCAGTCCATGTTTTGAGGAATGGAAACAGTGGAGAGGTAGAAAGATCTAGATTAACTAAACTCCTCACCTTCGAAGGGCTAAAAAGAATTTCTATAGAAACTGCAGTGGCAGGTGATATAATAGCGATAGCTGGTCTTGAAAAAGCCACCGTTGCTGATACGATATCGGCTCTCGACATAACAACGCCTATAGAGGCGATTCCAATTGATCCTCCAACGATTTCGATAACTTTCTCCGTAAACGATTCTCCGCTTGCCGGAAAGGAAGGCAAAAATCTAACATCCAGAATTATAGGTGATCGATTATTCAAGGAGGCTGAAGGAAATGTTTCTATATCGGTCAAACGATCCTCTCATGAGGAGTCATATGAAGTTGCTGGCAGAGGGGAGTTGCAGCTAGGGATACTGATCGAGACAATGCGGCGTGAAGGATTTGAACTTTCAATTGGAAGACCCAATGTCCTATTTCATAAAGACGAAAATACTGGAGGAGTACTCGAGCCAATCGAAGAATTGTTTGTTGATCTAGATGATGAGTTTACTGGAACAGTAATTGATAAGTTGATACAGAGAAAAGGCGAGATGATCGATATGAGACCATCTGGAGTTGGAAAAACGAGAATCAAGTTTTTAATCCCAACTAGAGGCCTTATAGGCTACTACGGAGAATTTTTAACGGATACGAGAGGCTCCGGTATTATGAACAGGTCTTTCCATTCGTATGCACCACACAAAGGGCTGATCGAAGAACGTAATCGCGGAGTGTTAGTTTCCATTAGCAGCGGTAAGGCCGTTCCATACGCCTTGTTTTTTCTGAAGGAAAGAGGGACGCTTTTCGTAAATCCTAGTGATCCTGTCTATGAAGGAATGATAGTCGGAGAACACAGTAGAGAAAACGAGTTAGAGGTCAACCCGATAAAAGAGAAACAATTGTCGAACTGTAGAGCCTCCGGGAAAGACGACAACATAAAACTCCCTCCGCCAAGGCAGATGTCTTTAGAGCAAGCAATTGCATATATCAAAAATGATGAGCGTGTCGAGGTTACTCCGAAGTCGATAAGGCTTAGGAAAAAATACCTGGACCAGGCAACTAGAAAAAAAATGAGTCGCCAGCAGTAGGGGCACAGAGACGAAATATGCATCAAATGCTTCACATAAAGAACTTGATCGCACGATCTATCAACGACTTGGTCTCTGCCTCGATCATGATCCTCGTGATCGGCTCTGTTCCTGATCTCCTGATAATGACTCGACCTGTATCTCCTACAATCTTTTTGACTTCCTCCTCTACAGTTTTGAATTCTAAATGAGTCATATCAGTTGTATCCGGAATATTGATTGTCACCTGTGGATACGGTTCATACAGTTTTTTCAGTTCACTCGTTTTTAACGCGTTCTTTTTAAGAAAGCTCAATATCTGAAGAGATGAAATAATTCCGTCCCCAGTCGTTGAATAATCGATCGGAATGATATGTCCTGATTTCTCTCCACCAATATTTGCGCCTATTTCGATCATCTTCTGAATGACATTTTTATCGCCGACATCCGATCTTAATAGCATCAATCCAATCGAATTTAGATATTTCTCCATACCAATGTTAGACATCGTTGTAGCAACTACATTCTTTCCGCTAAGTCTTCCTTCGTTCTGCCAATTCATGGCTATCGCTGATATTAGGAAGTCTCCATCAATGACATCGCCGATTTCATCGATAACTATTAGCCTATCGGCATCGCCATCGAGCGCTATTCCAATATCGGCTTCGTTATCTAAGACGACCTTCTGCAATTTCTTTGTATCTGTAGCCCCGCAATCTTTGTTTATATTCAATCCATTTGGTTCACAACCAACTCTAACAATTTCAGCTCCTAGTTCCCAGAATACTTGAGGAGCAATTTTATACGCCGCTCCATTCGCCGAATCGACGACCATTTTCAATCCAGTGAGATTTAAATGTCTCGGAAACGAACTTTTTATGAACTCAACATACCTACCGGCGGCATCGTCTAACCTCATTGCCTTTCCTGTGTGATCTGGTGGGGCAAGTCGTTGATCTTTTGCAAAGATCTCACTGATTGCAATTTCCGCGGCCGTTGATATTTTAAATCCTTCGGAACTAAAAAACTTAATTCCGTTATCATAATACGGATTGTGGGATGCCGAAATAACAACCCCCAAGTCGGCCCTAAGAGACTTCGTCATAAACGCAACTCCAGGAGTTGGGATCGGTCCTAGCAAAACTACATCTGCTCCAGCCGCGATAAATCCAGCTGTAAGAGCTGGTTCTAGCATATATCCTGAAAGTCTCGTGTCTTTCCCTATAACAACAGTAAATTTATCATTGACTGATTTATGGTCTGTTGCGAAATAATAATTCACAACACTTACAGCTAACTTCGTAACATTAAGCGGGGTGATCATCCCATCATTGGCTCTGCCTCTAACCCCGTCCGTTCCAAAAATAGTGAAATCGCCCATCCTGGCCCACATATCGTATTCATAACCCTGCAATTTACCATACATTTGTGTTATTATCAAGTTTACTGGGTCCTGTTTGAGATACCGCGATATTTAGGTTATTCAGATTTTTGATAATTTTCGCCATAGCTGTTTCTGCGTGGATTTTTGTTGATCCACCAAATGGACTATCAGCTCAGGCATTTCATATGGCCATCATCTTCGTAGCTACAATGGCTGGAATCATGTTAGAGGTTTGTGATTCAATTACACTACTGTTTTTGGGATTAATATTTTTGAACCTTTCTTCAACGCTTGATATTAAGCAGAATTTTACTGGATTTTCCAATATGGTTCCGTGGCTATTATTTTCTATTTTATCTCTAGCCCACGTCTTAACGAAAACGACTCTTGGCCTCAGGATTGCCTATCTGTTCATGAGGCATTTTGGGAAGAATATCACTGGACTTTCATATAGCATCATCTTAACTGAACTTGTGATAGCTCCTGCTATGCCGAGTAGCACTGCAAGAACAGCAAGCGTTGGATTTCCTCTTGTTACATCGCTATCGAAGTATATTTCGTCGAATTACCACGGAGTATCAGAAAAAACAATAGGAGTGTATCTTCTAGTATTATATTCAGCATGCTGCTCGATCTGCAGTGCGGCCTATGCAACTGGTATGATATCTAATGCCTTAGTTTTAGATGCTATGTCAACAGCCGGCCTGCAAGTCACATGGCTTTCTTGGATAAAGTTCACAATTATTCCGTGCCTTGTTTTACTTCTCATCCTCCCATTTGTTGTTAGGATTGTCTGTAACCCAAAAGTAAAAAATCTTGAACACATCAAAGAACAGGCCGCCGCAAATTACAAGCAACTCGGAGCGATGACTCGAAGGGAAAAGTCCATAGTTGTAATATTTGTAGCCATGTTATTGATGTGGGTCTTTTCAGGGACAACTGGAATACCAATCTTAGTTACGGCGCTAATTGGGATCTGTACGTTCCTGATTCTTAAGATTCTAGATTTAAAAGAGATACTATCAATTAGTAGTACCTTCAATGCCGTCATCATCCTCGGGCTCCTAATATCCTACGTTAATGGGTTAATCTCACTTGGAGTTATCGACTGGTTCTCTGGATTTATATCTCAGTCAGTCGGCTCCTTCGGCAATGTTACCGCATTCCTCGCGTTGACCACAATTTATTTCTTCGCCCACTATTTTTTCAGTGGAGAGGGAGGAAGAATAGTCGCCCTCTACGCCCCTTTCCTCGCAACTGGATTATCCCTTGGGATGGGCGGCGAAGTCGTTTCAATGACCCTCGCCGTCTTCAGCTCAATGTCAAATGTCTTGACACACTACACCTCTCCTGTTTCAATATTAATGTTCTCATCGGGATACATAACTGCGCAGAAGTGGGCTACGAGTGGACTTATTTTATCTGCAGTGATTTTAAGCGTATGGTATCTGTATATATGTTTTGTAATGTAGGAGCTTCCAGTGTTTGATAATCTTTCAAAAAAGCTTTGTGCAATAATCGACGGTATTAAGAAAAGAGGGATTCTTACTGATGAAGTTATAGATTCCACTACGCGTGAAATCAGGATATCTCTTCTAGAAGCTGATGTTGCCCTTGAAGTAGTCAAATCTTTTACTTTACAACTCAAGGAAAAACTTCGTGGACAAAAGATTATAAACAGCGTAACCCCAGAACAAACGATAATAAAAATTGTCTACGATGAACTAGTTGACTTGCTTGGATCCGACGAAGAGTTTAAAGTCGATAAGTATAGAACAATATTGATTGCTGGGCTTCAGGGGACAGGGAAGACAACTACTTCAGCTAAATTAGCAAATCTATTAAGAACCAAATTCAACAAAAAGGTTCTTCTTGTATCTCTTGATACCTATAGACCCGCTGCAATTGAACAGCTTCGAAAATTAGCCTCCTGTAATTCTATAGATTTCTTTGATGATATCGATCAGTTGGTAGATACTCCAATATCGATCGCCCAAAAGGCAGTAGGACGACTGAAAGAATACGATGCCGTAATCTATGATACCGCTGGAAGGCTATACGTTGACGATGCCATGATGGAAGAAATTAAAAAACTGAAGGACATCGTAAAACCAGATAATACGCTGTTAGTAATAGATAGTATGATGGGCCAGGATGCTATTAATACTGCGAAAGCATTCAATGAAGCCGTTAACTTGACTGGCCTTATTCTAACGAGAGTAGACGGAGATTCAAGGGGAGGAGCGGCCATCTCTGCTAAATCCGTTACCAATTGCCAGATAAGATATATGTGCACTGGCGAAAAGATATCTGATATCGAACCATTTCATCCGGATAGGATAGCCTCGAGAATTCTTGATAAAGGAGACGTTTTGAGCCTTGTCGAAAAAGCGATGGATTCTAATATTGTTGAGGATATCTCGGATATATCGACTGGAAAGAATTTCACTTTGGATGGGATGGTAACGTATCTCAAGCAGCTGGAAAAACTCGGAGGAGTTGGTGGCATTCTGAAGTTCTTACCCGGAATCAAAAAGATGAAAGAAAAATTGGCAGAGGCAAACATTAGTGACAAAACCATCGCGAGACAGATTTCGATCATAATGTCTATGACAAGACTTGAAAGACAAAATCCAAAAATTCTGAACGCTTCAAGGAGAAGGAGAATAGCCGCTGGTTGTGGCCAGCAGGTATCCGACGTCAACAGACTGATCAAGCAATTTGAGCAGCTAAAAACAATGATGGTAAAATTTCAGAACAACCCGAGTATGATAGAGTCATTTATGAAGCAGCGTTAGTCGAGACATTTAATTAAAAAGTTGACATAGTGAAACTGAAAGATCTTAGAACAATGATCAATGCTGGAAGTGATATAACAAAAACAGGAACAAATCTACCATTTCCAAGCTTCTGGAGGTTATCTTGGATCTTCATCTAAACCTATCTATATAATGCCTCGTGTTGCTATTATCTTTGCTCTATATTGAAAATGTTAAATCTTTGCCTGAAAAGTGTTGTTTATCAGGGATCTCAAGGAAAAATGACTCAGGTGCTGAGACTTTCAATTGTTTTTAGTTGTCAACCCCACTAGTTTTGCATTTTGTATTAATTCTGGTATAATCTACCGTTCTTGTAGATCTTAAAGTTTCCTATGTCGTACTTCATATTTGTAACTGGTGGTGTTATGTCTTCTCTTGGGAAAGGGATTGCTGCATCTAGTATTGGAACTCTTCTTCAGTCTCGTGGATTTTCACTGAGAATGAAAAAGCTCGATCCATACATTAATGTCGATCCTGGAACTATGAGTCCTTATAAGCACGGGGAAGTGTTTGTTATGGAGGATGGTTGCGAAGCTGATCTGGATTTTGGACATTATGAGAGGTTTACAGGGATTCGATGTTCATCAAAAGATTCTTTAACCACAGGGAGAATTTATGAAACTGTTTTGACAAAGGAACGCAGAGGAGATTATTTGGGCTCCGATATTCAAGTGATCCCACATATAACAAATGAGATAAAAAATTTTATTCTCGATGGCAGAGAAGATGTCGATTTCATCATATGTGAGATAGGTGGGACAGTCGGAGATATAGAGGGTCTCCCATATATCGAGGCACTTCGACAACTTTCTATTGAAATTGGAAAGTCAAAAACAATGTGTGTACATCTAACATATTTGCCATATGTCAAAACAGCAGGAGAACTAAAGACAAAACCTACTCAACATTCCGTTAAACAGCTTCAGAGTATGGGTGTTCAACCTGACATAATTCTTTGCCGCAGTGAAATTGAGGTTCCCGATGAAATAAAGGCAAAGCTATCTATGTTCTGTAACGTCAAAAAAGAAAACGTAATAACTGCGCTTGATGCCGATAGTATATATCTGATTCCAGAGCAGCATCATGTCGCCGGTTTGGATGTTCAGATATGTGATCACTTCGGGATCGAGTCTCCAAGGAAACCTAATATTAGTGATACGTGGGGAGCTCTAAGAGGCTCAATATTGAGTCCTAAAAAAATGGCAAAAGTTGCCGTTGTGGGGAAATACATTAAGTTAAAAGATGCTTATATATCTCTAACTCAGGCGATCATCCACGGTGGGTTTGCAAATGATGCGAATGTTGATATCGATTGGATTGATGCTGAGATTGGCGAAGATGAGATACTAGGGAGATTGTCCCAGGTTTCTGGGATCTTGATTCCAGGAGGATTTAGCTCGAGAGGGACAAATGGGAAAATCGCTGCAATAAAGTATGCAAGGGAAAATAATATTCCATTCTTCGGAATCTGTTTGGGAATGCAGTTAGCAGTAATTGAATCTTGCAGGAACGTTGCAAATGTCAAGGATGCAACTAGCAGGGAATTTGGAGATACTGGCGAGTTTGTAATCGACTTCATGAGTAATTGGGCAACAGGAGTGAAAATGGAAATTAGGAACGAAGCAGGAGATAAGGGGGGAACAATGCGACTTGGTAGTTATCGGTGCATCATCGCTAACCAGGATTCACTGGCCTATAAGATTTACGACAAGAGGGAAGTAACTGAAAGACATAGACATAGGTACGAAGTGAATTTACAGAAATACAGCGACACCTTCGATGAAGCCGAACTGGTGTTTTCTGGACTTTCAGTCGATGGGTCTCTTCCAGAAATTCTAGAAAGAACGGATCAGGATTTTTTCGTTGCGACACAGGCACATCCGGAATTCAAGTCAACTCCATTTGCGCCACATCCAATGTTTAAAGCATTTATTTCTGCTTCGATAAATCGTTAGCTCTCGCGATGATCTTCGCTTTTAGAGTTTTTTGATGTTCATCTACGCGGAGCGCTGAATCTTCATCTGACGTAATTTTAATAACCAACTCTCCGCTTTCTGTCATCTTTGCCTCGATGACGTAATAGCACTTACCTGTATTATCGAATTGCTCGACTGTAACTTTAGATGTTTTTATCGTCCATGTTTTCTTATCTATAAAATCGAGGGGGATATCTTTCAACGTTTCACAAATCGCCTTCCATATGCGGTTATTTTTAGAAATTTCTTCTGTTTCTGTGGAACGAACCTCCTTGAGTGAATCATCAGATCCAGATTCGCTACTGTCTCTTCTATGCCCGATTTTTTTCAATAAATCATTTTTACCATCTAACAAAGAACCAAAACTATAAAAGTATTTATCCTTTGAATCAACGGGGGCATCTGCTTTTATCCCAGCTTTAGCGCACTGCAAAAAGCAAATGGACAAAACTGAAAAGACCTTTATGAACGACGACATGATAGGTTGAGCTCAAAATAAAAACTACAGCAACTATAACATGTCTTTATTGATGTTGCCAATATGTTACAATCTTGGATCAAATGTCGTTATGGTACGATTCGTAAATGAGTCTGTTGAATGGGACACACAAGAGAAGGATGTACGGGAAAAAGGATTTAATCCGCCGCAC
>JAITPA010000020.1 GCA_031289695.1 Holosporales bacterium | reverse complement strand
CGTTCATTTCCCAATTCCTCCTTTGGTGATCGCTGTTCTGCCACATGGTTTTCCAGCATCCGGTCCTCCATTACCGCTTTTGACCCGTTGTCCCTGGTCTCATATGTTTTTTCGCTACCCTGCCGCTGGTGTTCCCAACCCCAGTCTTCTCCGTTGCTCCCATTTTTTGCCGCCATGGGATTATAATCTCCTACTCCTTGCATTTCTCTCTCCTCGCCCCATGCTTCGGCGTGCTCTGCGGTTCTTCCACTCCTGTGTTCCTCCATTCGTTGCCTATGCTCATCTACTTGTTGTTTATCCGTTTCCTGTCGTACATCTGCACTCAGCGTATCCCTCACGGACGCCCCCTGTTTCCAGTGTGCTTCATCGCTTCCGGTCTCTCTTCTTCCCTCATATTGTGTTTGTTTGTCGGTTTGCTCAATTGTTGGTCCGTTCCTGGTTCGATTATCCGCGCTCTCTTTCTCTATTTCGTGCGTTTCATTTCTTTCTTTTGCTATCGTCTCCTGTATTATTACTCTTTCTAGTATCTTATCTAACCTCTCGCCTAACATTGTTAGCTGTTTCGTCAAGACACCATTTTCAATTTCTAGATCCTTCATCCTGTCCTTTTCTGTCATATTGTGCTCTTGCGCCTCTACAGCTAACAGCCCTTTTGCTTCGTTCGCTATTTGTAGAGCTGTCTGCTTCGCGATTCCAGCTTCTAACGGTTTCGTTCTATTTGATTCTTTTTCCGGTATTATTTCGTTTGCCCCATTTCTAAGGATCTGTTCTAGCTGCTCATTCGCTGTTCCATCCTGTGTTGCTATCTCTTTCCGCTGCTCATTCATTATCATTAGCTGTGGTGATGATAGATTCGGCGTAGTTTCCTCCGCTTCTTGCATTTCCTCATTCATCCGTTCCTTATTCCCGCTTTTCTCCAGTACCGGATTTATGCTCCCCACATTACTGTTAGCTGTGTCGAATGTTACCCCCACTCGTGCTCCATCTCCTACACCCCCAGCTCTGTCCATCCTACTTGTTCCTGCTGCGTTCATTTTGTCCGCCATTTGAGTTCCGAACGTTTGTTCATTCGGTTCAGTCGCTGTCTTGCCACCCGCGTTATTATTCCAATTAGGGTTCATTTGTGTTGTTTGGGTTGTTTCCCTGTTGCCTTGTTCTGGGTTTGATCCATCTCCATTGCCTTCCTTCTCTGATACGCTATGGTTCTGCTCATTATAGACTTCCACGCTTGGCTTTTCTATATCTACCAATCTTTCTTGTTCACCATTCGCCATAGTTTCCTGCTTACTTACGTCTTCACCGGTTTGCACACCTTGTTCTCTTGGGTTCCGCCATTCATATCCCTTGTTATCTGTCAAGTTCCGTTTATCTACTTCATTAGCTGCATTCGAAGTCTGGTTCACAGTGTTGTTCGTCTCGGTTTTTGCTGTTACACCTCGTTCACCCCATTCTACTGGTTCGCCCATTCCATTGCGTGTTCCCAGATGAGTTTCACCTTGCATATTTGTGCTACTATTATAATTTCCACTTCCTGGTCCTACATCCCAGGTTACTACCCCTGGTTCGTTACTCACGCCCGTTACTGATTGACTTTGTTCTGTATCTGCTGTTATTGATTCCCCTATCTGCTGTTCTTCCGCCACAGATGCTGCTATCGCTTGGTTTGGTTCTATCCCTAGTTCTGCATTCATTTGTTGTTCCGCATTCATTTGCTGTTCTGTATTCATTTGCTGCTCTGCATTCATTTGCCGTGATTCGTCCACCATGCCCCCTAAATCCGTTCTGGACTCAACCTCTTCCTGGACCGCGTTATTCTCCAAGCCTATTGTGTCCTGGGTTGTTACTGGTGCTTCTGCGGTTACGTTAGGTAGCAGCATATCAATGTCAGCTCTGAGGTTGTCTTTCGCTCCGTCTGCTTTGGATTCATCTGCTCCTTGCGCATTCACGTTCACCGTCCGTTCTGCTGCATATTGCTCGGCTCCTACCACCCATTGACTAAAGATACTTGGCGCTAAACAAGCCGCTATTATTTTTTTATTTATCATATATTCCTCACGATACACACAACTGATCTTACTGATCATAGAGTTTCCTATCTAATTCTAACGATTAAAAATTAATTTTTAGTTAAGCCGGATATAGTTTTTAAAACGCCTAACCAATCTCAATATTATAAGGTAACGCAATAACAACAAACACGCCACACTCATATGTGGAGCGGGCGATGGGAATCGAACCCACGCCGCAAGCTTGGGAAGCTTAAGTTCTACCATTGAACTACGCCCGCAACATAGAAAAATTATAAATCAAAATTCACTTCAGTGAAACAGTTTTAGAATTAACCACCAAAAATTATAACCCGCCGTCTTTTGCAAAAACATTTTCAATATAATCATTCTTAATTTTTTGCTAAAACTGAAACAACAAAAAATGCCAAACCACATTCAATTTATTTTCTAATTTTGTTTTTTTTGTAATATCATCCTGCTGTTATGGCTCGGTTTGCGAACTTTATGAAATGAACATAACAGTTGTTGGAGGCGGATACGTTGGGGTTATAACTGCCGTTTGTTTATGTGAATTCGGATTTCGCATATACTTGTGCGAACAAAATCAAAAACAACTTGACTCACTAAAGCAAAGTATTTCTCCTTCAAGCGAACCCGGGGTAAATCAGCTACTTAAAAAGCATATAAATGCCGAAACATTAGTTCTTTCTACTACTTTTTCAAATTTTATTAGTAAGTCGTTTGCTGTCGTTGTAACAATTAAACCTGACGACAACAACCCAAACCTCTCTAATATTCATTCAGCAATTCGGGCAATCGCATTGAAATTAGAAAAAAATAGATACACTGGCGTTCTTATAAAAACAAGCCTTCCAGTCGGAGCGTGTGCAATAATTGCCGATAATGTGAAGTTTGTAAGACCAGATCTAAAACCAGGAGAACATTACGACATCATATCAAATCCTGGATTTTTAAGGGAAGGAGTGGCAATACACGATTTCATGGAACCGAACAGAATCCTCATTGGATTAGAAAGATCATCAACAAAATCCGAAATGCTTGTCTCAAAAATTTATAAACCTCTCGAGGCATCTGGCGTTCCATTTATATTTTCAAATTTTGAAACCGTTGAATTGATAAGAGCAGCATCTATTGGATTCGTTGCAACTAAGATGGCATTCATAAACGAGGTGGCTGACTTATGCGAAAGATGTGGAGCAAACATCAATACTGTTATCAAAGGAATAGCGCTTGATCACAGAATAGGGAGAAAGGCTCTTGATGTATCACCTGGATTTGGCGGTTCTTCGTTTCCTAGAACAATTAGAACTCTCGTTAATGCAGCAAAAGCTTTTGGGCTAGATTTTCACATCTTAACTTCAACAATAAAAAGTAACTCTACGCGAATAAGCGGAATCAAAACAAAAATCTTGAGTTTAATAGATGCATCTCAAGAAAAAACATTTCCGAATATGATATCAAAGCAAGTAACTATACTAGGCCTTTCGTTCAAACCTCAGACTGGAGACATTAGAGAATCAGCTAGTATTTTTGCAATCAACGATTTGCTACACGATGGAAATATCAAGGTGGTTGCTTACGATCCTATGTTCAAACCAAACGATACGGATTATGAAAAACTCCCAAATGAAATCGTAAGCAATAAAAATTTCCACATTGCCGAATCGGTATATGATGCAGTAAATCAAAGCGATATAGTTGTTATCATGACTCATTGGAACGAATTCAGATCTCTAAATTTGCAAAAGATCAAAGAATTAATGAATAAAAAGCATGGTGAAAAACCGATAATTTTGGATTATCGCAATATGTTTTCTAAATCAGAAATGAGTATGTTTAACTATATATCACAAGGACAGTGACCGTGTGCGTTATGAAACCGTATTTTAAAATTGAATTTTCACAAAAACTGTAGCAGAATATATCTGCCTGCGGCGGAGTAGCTCAGTTGGTTAGAGCAGTGGAATCATAATCCACGTGTCGGGGGTTCGAATCCCTCCTCCGCTACCAGTTACTCGTGTTAAAAAGAGTGTCCGCTTCTAAGAGGGCATTCTAGACCACTTGATTTCCAGGGTTTCTTGGGCTATGCAAAAATACCTCGATTTTTATGTTGTGGCTGACACCTAACAACAAAAATGTTAAGGTGAAAAGATGTACATAAAGCACTGCAAAATAAGCAAAAATTAATGGAATTTTGAGAGTTCTCATATAAGGCATAAAACTCACGACTTGATCTGACGGACAGCAACATTCAGCACATCCGTATGTCGCTCAATTTGATACGTTTCCAAGCTGTTTTGCTAACTCCAATAACTTATATTATTTTGTTGCAAATTCATAACACTTCTCCTTAAAACTGTAGCCTCATTTATCGCAAAACGAACGAACGAGCTAATGAAAGCTTCGTTCGTTTTGCTTCTCTAACTATATCACCTTTGTCAGATTAAATCTTAAGTAGTACATTTCATCCAATTGGCTCTAATTCTCAAACCTGCGACCTACCCAAATTGAAATTTTTTTGACTCGCCACTTGGAGCGATCACTCCCAGCGAATCATTCGCATCAATCGATGTCACAATCGGAATTTTTTGTAATATCATTTGTTAAATTTGTAACATTTTTTGTTAAAATTGTGATAGAATGTGGGCGCATTGTTTTTCAAGAGAGGCTAATTGTGGAAAAGTGCTTTTTGTTCTTCCTGTGCAATTGCGTTGTTGCCAGTGGAGCAAATATCCCTCAAGAGTATTTAAAAGTGAAAGAAGATTTGATTATTTACAAAGATGATAATTTTAAAGTATATAATGGCGGTCCTATTGTAAAAAGTAATGGAAGAATTTGGTGGATTATGCCTGTTGCTTTTGAAGATGAAAAGTTTATGACACGAGCTGTATATGAAATTGTCTTTATAAACTGTAGTCCGAAAGATGCGAACGGTTTAAAAGTTTTTTATATAGAAGTGAACGACATAGATGTAAAACTTAAAAATCAGTTAAATGCTAACTATCGAATTTTTTCTTCACTCATTAGCGGGAATTATGAAGGAAATAAGCGCTATGTTGTAATAAGAAAGACCGATGTTTCAATGGTAGCTTTCCCAGATGTTTACGTTGATGAATTAACAGAGCATAAGGATAAAAGTAGCAAGGATAAAGATTTAGAGAAAATGCTTTCTTTTTTGAAAACAAAGTATCGTGTACAGCCTCGAGTAACTCATGTTAAACCCTCAAATTCTCTTCGATCAGTGGGTAGTCCACTCTACCCCTGTGCTTCAAAGCAATTTGCAGCAAACGTAGATCAACAAATTGTTTTTGCATCGCCAATAAAAGTACAATGCAAAATTAAAGATAAGCTTTTCCAACTTTATGTTACTAAAGTTTTTATGCGTGAAGACCCTTGGAAGGTGTATTATATCATAAGCAAGAACAATAATTTGTCTCTATTGAGGAAACATAAAATTTTTGTCAGAGTTGATTCAGGATGCGTTGGGGGACA
>JAITPA010000026.1 GCA_031289695.1 Holosporales bacterium | reverse complement strand
TTTCGCCTACAACTATCATTAACAACCCCTATGCGTGGATTGTACCACAGATCGATTCGAATTGAGAAATTATGTTCCCAATTCGAATTCGAAAGCGCACAACTACTGTCTTATTTGTTTAAATCACTGTATTCACCATCAACAACCTTTTCACCTTCTGTTGCTTTTTCAGATTCTTTTGCCTGAGCATCCTTATACATCATATCTCCTATCTTCATAGATGACTGAACTAGAGATTGCGTTTTAGCATGTATTGAATCTTTATCATCTCCCTTAACTGCTTCTTTCAATTCGTTGATATCATGTTCTATCTGCGATTTTTCATCGGCAGAAATTTTGTCCCCATAGTCAACAAGTCCTTTTTCTGTTGTATGAATCAATCCATCAGCGTGATTTCTAACTTCTATTAGTTCTTTTCTTTTGACGTCCTCTGCAGCGTTGGCTTCAGCATCCTTTAACATCTGCTGAATTTCAGCATCTGTTAATCCACCAGAAGCCTGGATCCTGATTTGCTGCTCTTTTCCTGTAGCTTTATCTTTCGCCGATACATTTACAAGTCCATTGGCGTCTATGTCGAAAGTAACCTCAATCTGCGGCATACCTCGCCGCGCCGAAGGAAGCCCAACTAAATCGAATTGTCCTAGTAATTTGTTTTGGGCGGCAATTTCGCGTTCTCCCTGAAACACACTAATCGTAACCGCAGTCTGGTTATCTTCTGCCGTCGAGAATACCTGGCTCTTCTTCGTCGGGATTGTTGTGTTCTTCTCAATCAGTCTTGTAAAGATCCCGCCGAGAGTTTCTATACCAAGCGACAATGGGGTCACGTCTAGAAGTAATACATCTTTGACATCTCCCTGAAGGACGCCTGCCTGAATTGCTGCTCCTAATGCGACAACCTCATCCGGGTTAACACTTCTATTAGGTTCCTTTCCGAAAAACTCTTTAACCTTTTCGATGACCTTTGGCATGCGAGTCATACCACCAACCAAAACAACCTCCTGTATATCTCCGACCGACATTCCAGCATCCTTGATGGCCGTTCTACACGGAGTGATCGTTTTCTCGATCAGATCGGCGACTAAAGACTCAAACTTCGCCCTAGTCAATTTAACATTCAAATGTTTTGGTCCAGATGCATCGGCCGTTATAAATGGAAGGTTGATTTCTGTCTGCATCGAAGAAGACAACTCAATCTTCGCTTTTTCAGCGGATTCTTTTAGCCTCTGAAGGGCCATGTTATCCCGCTTAATATCGATGCCAGTATCATTCATGAATTCAGATGCAACGTAGTCAATAATTTTCGCATCGAAGTCTTCTCCTCCAAGGAACGTATCTCCATTGGTCGCCTTAACCTCAAAGACACCATCTCCTATTTCAAGGATAGATACATCAAAAGTCCCTCCTCCGAGGTCATATACCACAATCGATCCACTTGTCTTCTTGTCTAAGCCATACGCTAAAGCCGCTGCAGTTGGCTCGTTTATGATTCTTAGAACCTCGAGCCCAGCTATTTTTCCTGCATCTTTTGTTGCCTGCCTTTGGGCATCGTTAAAATAAGCCGGAACAGTAATGACTGCCTGAGTTACTTTTTCCCCCAGCTTTGCCTCGGCTGTTTCCTTCATCTTCTGTAAGATGATGGCGCTTATTTGGCTGGGACTATAATCCTTCCCTCTGGCTGCAACCCAAGCATCTCCTCCTGATGATTTCGTGATTTTGTACGGGACAAGTTCCATATCTTGCTTTGTTAATGGATCATCGAATTTCCTACCTATCAGCCTCTTAACTGCGAAGACGGTATTTTCGTAATTTGTTACCGCTTGCCTTTTAGCCGGCTGACCAACGAGTCTTTCTCCGTTTTCTAAAAAGGCTACGATCGATGGCGTCGTCCTCGCTCCTTCGGTATTTTCTACGACCTTACCTGATGAACCTTCCATAACCGCAACACATGAGTTTGTCGTGCCGAGGTCTATTCCTATTATCTTTGCCATAACTTTCTCCTTTCAAATTTTAAAATTAGCACTCTATCGATGCAACTGCTAACAGTGTAACACGCTTTTTTGAAATCGGCAAAAAATTTTTTTAGCCTATTATGCTCATCGATTAACTACTCTTTAAGAAAATTGTGATATATTAGCCCAGTAATTTTTGATCCCAGGTGACCGATGTTTGAATTTGAGATTTTGCAAACGAGCAAACAGTCTAATGCTAGACTTGGGAAAATAACAACTTCCCATGGCACTGTTAATACTCCAGCGTTTATTTTCTGCGCTACAAAGGCAAACATTAAAGGGGTCACGATAGACCAATTAAAAACAACTGGCGTACAAATTATATTATCAAACACCTATCACCTAATGCTTAGACCTGGAAATGAAATAATTAAATCGGCTGGAGGTCTTCACGAATTTATGGGTTGGAATGGTCCGATGTTCACAGATTCAGGTGGGTTTCAGGTATTTAGTCTTGGTTATGGAAGTGTTGCATCAGAAATAAAAGGAATTAAACAGTCGAAATGGAAGAAATCCCTACTCAAACTAACAGAGGAAGGAGCTCAATTTAGATCATATATAGATGGCAAAATAGTCCATCTTACTCCTGAGAAATCGATAGAAATTCAGATAGATTTGGGGGCAGATATTATTGTTTCATTCGATGAATGTACTCCGTATCACGTCAATAAACTATATACGGCGAGTTCAATGGAAAAGAGCAAAAGATGGGCCATGAGATCACTCAGATACTTAATGGAAAATGGTGATGGCCATCAGGCGTTACTCGCTGTAATTCAAGGCGGAGTCCATAAAGACCTGAGGGAAGAGAGCTCCGCGTTCGCAAACGAAAATCAATTTAGTGGTTTTGCAATAGGAGGATCGCTTGGGAAGACTAAGCAGGAAATGCACGACATCGTTGAAATGACAAGTGGCATGCTTGATAGGACAAAATATGTTCACCTTCTCGGTATAGGTGGCATTGAGGATATCTTTCATGGGGTTAGATGCGGAATTGATACATTTGATTGTGTTGGGCCAACGAGGGTGGCTCGCCATGGTTCGGCAATAGTGAAGAAAAAAGAACTGCCAGAAAATGAACATAAATACATAAACCTCGGTTCTTTTGAATACGCTGCGGATTTTTCACCAATTAGCAAAACCTGCAACTGCTATACATGCCTCAATTTTTCAAGAGCGTATATCCATCATCTAATTAAAACAAAAGAGATACTATCTGGAACACTTCTAACAATCCACAACATCAGAACCATGAATAAATTGATGGAAGACATCCGCTTCGCACTAACAACGAACTCATTAGATGAAATGGAAGGAGAGTGGGTTGATTGACGCAACTTGGATTTGTTTTTCGAGTCTGTATTTTTGTCCTTTGAGATCTGGAATACGTTGTCTATGGAAAATACAGGCTCCGCGATGGATATTGATTTCTTTTTCCAATTTCAAATCGAAGTCACATTAACAACAAAATTTACGACTCTATTTTGGACAACTATTACCTTATCGATGGCGTTGGGTTGTATCGCATTCCCCAATATATCGAGTGCCATTTTTTTGAGCAGTTCTGCATCTAGGTCTTTTTCCGCTTCAAATGTATTTTTCAGTTTACCATTGATCTGTATTGCTATTGTTACGACATCAGCCGTTGCCAATTTTTCGTCTATATCCGGCCACTTCTCGTCGATGATATCCGAAGACCCACCTAAAATTTCCCACATTTCGTGGCATATAAATGGTGTTACGGGGTATACGGCCTTTACGAATGATTTAAAGGCAAACTCTACCGCTCCAGATGATTCTGAATTGATTTTATCTTCAATCTCGTTGAATAACTCTCTTATTAAGGCAACCGACTTATTTAGCGCTATGTTTTCATAACTGTATGTGATCTTCTTTAGATAAGTATGCGTTGTCTTGATCAAAGTATTGGCTCCATCAGTTCTATGTCCAATCCTTTCGAGGACTTTGTTGAAGACTTTCCAAACCCTATTCAAAAATCTCCAAGCTCCGTCCAATGCATCGGTATTCCAATCAAGATCTTTTTCGGGAGGCGTATCTGAAACGATGAAAAGTCTCACTGCATCTACGCCGTGCGATTCAACTATTTTTTCCGGGCTTATCGCATTCTTTTTTGACTTACTCATTTTTTCGAAGGAACACTCAAAAACCTCTCTACCATCTTTGTCTATCATCCTTCCATCTGCCGTTTTTACAATGTCATCTGGGTATACCCATTCGCCACCAGAATTTTTGTATGACTTATGGCAGACCATCCCTTGAGTCAGGAGAGACTTAAACGGCATCACTTCGGAAACGTAGCCCATATCTCGAAGAACAAGCATAAAAAATCTCGCATATAACAGGTGAAGAACTGCGTGTTCTACACCCCCGATATAAAGGTCAACAGGCGTCGTCATATCAGCAATTTCCTTGTTGATTGGATCATTGCACCTGGCGTCTAAATACCTCAGGAAGTACCAAGATGATTCAAAGAACGTATCGAGAGTATCTGTTTCTCTCACGGCGTCCATCCCGCATTTTGGACACTTAACATGCTTCCATGTCGGATGATTCTCAAGCGGATTACCATTGCCACCGAATGTTACATCGTCCGGGAGAAGAACCGGCAATTCCGCCGGAACGTTTCCACAAGATGGGCAGTGAACTATTGGAATTGGACATCCCCAATATCTTTGTCTTGATACGAGCCAATCGCGAAGACGGTAAGTTATCTTCCTTTCCCCTAATCTATTTTTTTCAATGTAGTCGATCATGCAAGCTTTTGCTTCAGCTGTCATCATGCCATCCAGGAATTCGGAATTTACATGTCTGCCATCATCGACATATGGGAGCTCTCCTCCTTCGACAACCCTATTTATTTTGAGGTTGTACTTTGTTGCAAAATCAAAATCTCTTTCGTCGTGGGCTGGGCAGCCGAATACCGCTCCAGTTCCATAATCTATTAACACGAAGTTGGCTATATAGATCGGCAATGTCTCTTCGCTTTTCAGAGGATGCTTGACAAAGAGGCCAGTGAAAATTCCTTTCTTCTCCATCTTTTCTATTAACTCTTCAGTTGTTGCTGTTTTTCCGCATTCGTCTATAAACTCAGCTACGTCACTTCTTGTTTTGGCGAGCTCTTTGGCTACATCATGGTCAGGAGAAATTGCAAGAAATGACGCTCCAAACAAAGTATCTGGTCTAGTTGTAAACACAGGAATCTTCTCATTTCTAGTTGTTATATCAAAATTAACCAATGCCCCTTGGGATTTGCCAATCCAGTTCTCTTGCATTTTCAAAACTTTATCTGGCCAATGCGTTTCGAGATCTTTGAGTCCTTGAAGCAGCTTTTCGGCGTAATCTGTGATCTTAATCGACCATTGTTCCAGAAGCCTTTTTTCGACTACAGCTCCAGACCTCCAGCCTCTGCCGTCTATTACTTGCTCATTAGCCAGGACAGTTTTATCGACTGGATCCCAATTGACATAAGACTCTTTCTGGTATACTAACCCAAGCTTGTATAAATCCAAAAAAATCTTCTGTTCTTGAGAATAATATTCTTCACTACACGTGCTGACTTCTCTCGGCCAATCGTACATGTATCCGAAGCTAATTAGCTGTTCCTTCATACTTTGAATATTATCATTTGTCCAAATTTTTGGGTGACCACCTTCCTTCATCGCTGCGTTTTCAGCCGGCATCCCGAATGCATCCCAACCCATCGGGTGGATAACCGAAAATCCAAGCATCTTTTTATGCCTGGCAACAATATCTCCTATTGTATAATTTCTCGCATGTCCCATATGAAGCTTTCCAGATGGGTATGGCAACATTTCTAATACATAAAAAATTCTATCTTTATTTTTCCTTAGTTCTTCGTTCGATATTGAATACTTTGAAAAACGGTCTGTCCACTTTTTTTGGACTGCTCGAAAATTATAAATACTATCTGACATAAAAAACTAAGGCTGAATTTAAAAAAAGAACCGTATGCAATATACCATGTAGCCAACGCAAAGAGAATATCTTATAATGTCTCAGGGCTATTGCTTTGAGCTGTGCACATTTGTGTTAAATCGTTTATTTGGGTTTCTTTCAACTGATATGGCAATCGATCTAGGAACTGCCAATACGCTTGTCTATGTAAATGGGAAAGGGGTTGTTTTAAACGAACCTTCCGTTGTGGCAGTTTCGAATATCAACAATAGGATAGAAGTTTTGGCAGTTGGAAATGAAGCAAAACAGATGCTTGGAAAGACACCTGGCCATATAAGGGCAATACGTCCATTGAGGGACGGGGTTATTGCTGATTTCGAGATAGCCGAAGAGATGATAAAATACTTCATAAAGAAAATTCATAACAGGGGTATTTTCACTGCACCAAGGATTGTGATATGTGTTCCATACGGTGCGACTGCAGTCGAAAGAAGGGCCATACAGGAATCAGCCGAAGGGGCAGGTGCTAGAGAAGTTTATTTGATAGAAGAGCCGATGGCCGCGGCGATAGGAGCAGGTCTTCCGATCAGCGAGCCAATTGGATCGATCGTGGTTGATATAGGTGGAGGCACAACGGAGGTTGCTGTGGTATCTCTTGGCGGTATTGTGTATGCATCCTCTATAAGGGTTGGTGGTGATAAAATGGATGATGAAATTGCATCCTACATAAGAAAAAACTTTAACTTACTAATCGGAGAGGCTACGGCGGAGAGGATAAAGAAAGAGATAGGCTCTGCTATTTGTATGCAGTCTAGCAAGGATGTGAAAATGGTTATAAAGGGAAGAAGCCTGTTGGATGGAAATCCGCGAGATATTGAAATCACCCAAAAACATGTTGCCGAAGCATTGATGGATCCAGTTTCGACAATAGCGAGTGGCGTAAAGGAAGCTCTTGAAAATACCCCTCCAGAGCTGGTATCTGACATCATAGATAATGGAATAACGTTAACTGGAGGAGGAGCGATGTTGCACAATCTAGATACTGTCGTTGCACATGTAACAGGAGTTATTGCCAAGGTTGCTGATAATCCACTAAATTGTGTTGTGTTAGGTACGGGAAAGGCGCTTGCAGAAACCAAGAAGAGTGGATCCATCCTACTTAAAACTTACTAGTTGGGAAAAGATGTTAGTTTTACAGTTGCTGTTGAGTGTGCTTCTTAGGCTACTTGGGTTTTTAGAATATCTCCTAATGGGCTATATCATTCTTAGTTGGTTTGTCATTTTTGGGGCAATTAAAGACAGGGATGGTGTGTTCTTTAAAGTATATGCTTTTTTGGCAAGTAAGATAGAACCGTGCTTAGCGTGGATTCGTACGTTTATTCCTCCTATTGCTGGTTTTAATTTATCGGCACTGGTTGTTTTTTTAGCGATTCACTTCTCTAAGATTTTAGTTGCCCGCCTATTCTTTTTAGTTCACTGACAGCCACAGTGAAAAAATTATGGGGTAGTGGGAATTCTCCAGACACCTTTGTTTTGGACTAGATAACGTTGAGTGCATAGCCGATATATCGAACCGTTTTTATGATCCTTGGGTTTTTCGAGTTGTCTCCAATTTTCTTGCGAAGCCTTGTGATCTGAACGTCGATCGTTCTATCGGAAACTTGGAATGATAGTTTCTTTGCTAGCTCTGCTCTTGAGAAAGGTTGATTTGGCTTAGAACAGAGAGTTTTCAGTAGAATTAACTCTGTCGTTGACAAATATATCAGTTCTCCATTCATCGTTAGTTCATCTGTTTTTTGACTAAATTCACAGTCTTCAAATTTAATTATTTCATCAACTGATTCTTTTTGAGTTCTGTTGAGAAGAGCTTTTATTCTAACAACTAGTTCTCTTGTTTCAAATGGCTTAACGACGTAGTCATCTACTCCCGATTCGAAACCAACTATTTTGCTATCTATATTATCGACTGCCGTTAACATAATCACCGGAATATTACTGATGTATGTCGCAGAATTTCTGATGGACTTAATGAAATCTATTCCAGTTTCATTCGGCATCATCCAATCTACAATTACAATATCAAAATTGCCATTTAGCAAAAGGTTTTTAGCTTCGGACGCAGACTTTGCTCCGACCACTTCGTAGCTATGTGTTTTTAAAACGGAAGCGATCAAGAAAAGCAATCTTGCATCATCATCTACGATAAGGATTGATGTCATAAGCGTGTCCTATAAGTCAACAACATAATCTTCAGTAAATTCTTTTAGTCTTTTTACTCTCCGAACGGCGGTTTGGATTTTCGTTTCGTCATTCGTGCAAATCACTATGAAGAGTTTATTGGTGTTGTTTTTGGTTATAAATAAAAAATTGTTATCTTTTTTCGGAAGCTTAGTGGATATAGTTTTTAATGCTTGGTCTCCAAGATTTCTGCCTATAAACACTGTGGTGTAATTGGATTGTTTATTGGTGATATCTCTGACGTTGAAAGAGGAGAGTATTGCGCTACTGCAGACGGTTATGTCTATTCCGTTCTCAGTTATTAACGATATTTTAGAAAGCATAATATCAAACAGATCTTTTGCTTTTGGAAATTGCTCAGCTACTATTCTTATAAATGATTCACAAAAATTATCGTCCAATTCGCCTTTATTTCCTAAGTATTCATTAACAGTTTGAAAGATCTCTGAAGAAACTTTTTCGATATTTGGATCGCTGTATGGATCTGGGCTAGAATCACTATCACTAGATAGTACTTGGTAAATCCACCTAACCCCAATTGCATGTGCCAATGTTTCACCTAAAATCAAATAGGCTGCCATCGCGTGGGGTGATTTGTGAAATACGAAATAGTGTTCTACTTGCGCAGCTCTGGCTTTCGGCATTCTCTGATACAAACAATTGCAGATTTCTTTAAATACAGCGCATGTATCTGTTGTTCGTTTTCCATAACTAAATCTCAAAAATATGTTTGTTCCAAATCCTTTTGCAAAAGTTCCTTGGATACCTGATAGGTACAAGAAGACTTTAAATAATTGTGGTGATATACCATAAAACTTATATACTTTACTGAATCCAATTTTGTCTTTTTTGAAGAATTTGTTCCAATAAATAGAAAGTTCCTCTTTACGTTGTTCTAGAACACCTCGACTAGAATCGAACATTTTTTCGCTCGCTAGCAAGGCTTCTTTTTTTGCGGCAATAAGAGTTGAAGTCATTCGCCTGTCATTTGGTCTATCGTTGATAAAACAAATTACGAACTGTTCACAATCGTTCTGGTAGTCATCAGACTTTTCGGAAAGTGCTTCGCTGATCAACCTTCCAAGCTCGTTGTTTTGGCTGTTCTCGAAACATGACATAGCAAAAACAAAGGCAAATCTGTCGACCGAAACACTAATATCCGGGACGTCTTTGGAAAACGCAGAAGACAACAGAAACACTACTGAAAACAAAAGTTTTATCATTGGCAATCAAACAGCCGAGGAAAAAACAATGGTGCGCCCTGGAAGATTCGAACTTCCGGCCCACAGCTTAGAAGGCTGTTGCTCTATCCAGCTGAGCTAAGAGCGCAACATTCAGGTCACATTGTAACTCCAATATGCTTCGGTGTCAACGGGCTAAAAGGCGGAATGAATTCCGCCTTCCTCAAGTTATGATATGTTAATACATTCCTCCCATGCCGCCCATTTCAGGATTCTGCATTCCCTGATTTTGTTTCGGCTCTGGTTTCTCAACAACTACGCACTCAGTCGTGAGAAGTAGTCCAGCGATGGATGCTGCATCCTGAAGAGCAGTACGTACAACCTTTGTTGGGTCTATAATTCCTGCTTTTATCATGTCTTTAAATGAATCGGTTACAGCGTCATATCCATAGTTGAAATCTTCGTTTTCTAAAATTTTATGGGCCACAACCGAGCCTTCAACTCCGGCATTATTTGCAATCTGCCTTGCAGGAGCTTTTAGGGCGTTCTTTATAATGTTAATCCCAATCCTCTGATCTTCATTTTGAACTTTTATCGAATCCAACTTTTTAATTGACCTTAGGAGAGCGACTCCTCCGCCAGGGACCACTCCCTCCTCAATCGCCGCTTTTGTGGCGTGCATTGCGTCATCGACTCTATCTTTTTTTTCTTTGACTTCGACTTCAGTTGCTCCACCGACCCTAATGACGGCAACTCCACCTGATAGTTTTGCAAGCCGCTCCCTTAGTTTTTCGATATCGTATTCAGACGTTGACCCTTCAATCTGGGATTTAATCTGAGCACATCTAGCCTGAATGTCAGACTTCAGTCCGTCTCCTTCGACGATCGTCGTGTCATCCTTTGATATTGTAACTTTGTTGGCTGACCCTAACATCGCTATGTTGACGTTTTCTAATTTGACTCCAATATCTTCCGATATGACCATGCCACTTACTAGGATTGCCATGTCCTCAAGCATTGCTCTTCTGCGATCTCCAAATCCAGGAGCTTTAACGGCGGCGACTTTGAATCCTCCCCTAAGTTTGTTGACTACGAGGGTAGCTAGAGCCTCTCCCTCTATGTCCTCCGCTATTATGAGAAGTGGTCTTCCAGATTGGACTACAGCTTCTAAAACAGGCAACAGTGGTTGCAATACGGATAACTTCTTTTCGTGAATGAGGACATACGGATTATCGAGCTCAACGATCATCTTCTCAGTGTTGGTAACAAAATATGGAGAAATATATCCTCTATCAAATTGCATACCCTCCACGACATCTAGCTTAGTCTGGAATGACTTTGCTTCCTCAATTGTGATGACGCCTTCTTTCCCAACTTTGGAAACGGCATCGGCCAGCATATCTCCTATTTCTTTTTCTCCATTGGCAGAGATGGTTCCAACCTGAGCTATCTCCTCACCAGTTGATACCGGTTTTGATTTTTGCTTTAAAAACTCAACTGTTGATTCAACTGCGAGATTTATTCCCCGTAATAGATCCATTGGATTTGATCCGGCTGATACAGCCTTGATCCCCTCGGTCAGGATTGCCTGAGCTAGAACAGTTGCCGTCGTCGTTCCATCTCCAGCGAGATCCGAAGTTTTATTGGCAACTTCCTTGACCATTTGGACTCCTACATTTTCAAATTTGCAAGAGACTTCAATCTCCTTGGCGACCGAGACTCCATCTTTTGTGATCCTGGGCGTACCATATGATTTTTCAATTAAGACGTTGCGTCCTTTCGGTCCCATCGTCACTTTTACCGCGTTCGCAAGGGTATTTACTCCTTTTAGGATTTTTTCCCTAGCGTCAGAGTTAAATTTAATTTCCTTAGCCATTTTTTTGTTCTCCTTTGTAAAAATATTATAAAAAGATTCCCATGATATCTGATTCTTTTATGACAAGATAGTCTCGGTCGTCGATTTTTATTTCGTTGCCAGACCACTTGCCAAAAAGAATCTTATCACCGATTTTGACCTGAAGTGGAATCAGGTCTCCTTTGTCCGATTTGGTTCCATTGCCAACTGCGATGACGACACCTTTCATTGGCTTTTCCTGCACAGTATCCGGAATTATAATTCCTCCACTTGTTTTTGATTCAGACTCGAGTCTTTCAACAAGCACTCTATCGTATAACGGTTTAAATTTCATTTCTCATTCCCTGTTAGCAAACAATGTCCTCGAGTGCTAATCTAAAACATATTTCAGATTTTGTCAAATAATTTTTTATGGGCTAAAATTCCTGTCGTTCTTCAAGCGTAGCACTTCTTCTAGTGATAACCCGGTTCCTTGAACCACCTGTTTCACGCTTAACCCCATTGCTAAAAAGCTCGCTGCGGTTTCTCTGGCTTTCTCCAGCTTGCCTTTCTCTAAGCCTATAGCTTCGCCTTCCGCTAGTCCCTCGTCTCGGCCTTCGTTTTTGGCAATGGAAATACCGTTTCCATAATCGTACGCCGCCTGGAACATCGTGAAATCAAGAATATTTATCGAAATAGTCCTCTTTAATTCACTAAATTCTCCTCCAACAATAAGCTGGGCTGAAAAGAGTTTCGACCAATAGAAAAGAGATCTCGCTGCCATATCACCTTCGTTTTTCTTCTGCATCTCAATGTTTACTATTTCGCCTGTATTAGTCGTTGCAACTATATCGAGACGGATACCTTTTTTATCAGCGTATTCAGGAATAAGCTCAGTCTTCTGTATTTCGATACTTCTAATTGGTGGCTCTTGTTTAATAACGCTGTTAAGGAAGTGTACCAATACCCTCGTGTGCTTTGGGTCCGCGAAGATCATCTTGAATATCACATCGTTCTTTGGCGTTAGTTCCATACTCAAACTCCGGACCACTTTAGGGTATACTCTATGTTATGGTATGAGCTGTTAAGTTGTCAATTCAGAAAGATTGTGGTATCATTAGTCGGTTCCAATTGTGCCTGTTTAAAAAATAGATCATCGTATAACTAAAAATGATAGGCTTTTGATATCTAGAAAAGCTAGGGGTGATTATCCGAATCAACCTCGAAATTGCATCGCTGTAACTGGCACTAATGGGAAGAGTTCTGTTGTGAATGAGCTGCTGCAAATTTGTCACGCTTTAAAAAAAAAAGTTGCGAGTCTTGGGACACTGGGCCTGTTCGTTGGAAACGAGAGGTACACCCCTAAAGAAGTGGTTGTTCCGAGTCTAACGACTCCAGGGGCGGTCGATCTTCATAGGATTCTGGATTACGTTTATGGGGTTGGGGTGTCGCACTTTGTATTCGAGGCATCGAGCCATGCTCTAGACCAAGAAAGAGCGCATAGCGTCGATCTTGTTGCTGCAGCTTTTACGAATTTTGCGTCTGATCATCTTGATTATCACAAGACTAATGAGGAATATCTGAAGGCCAAATTACGGTTGTTTTCCGAAATTTTGCCACATGATAAGCCGGCAGTAGTTTCCCGAGATTTTCCTGAGATCTATGAAGAGGTCAGAAAACTTAATGGAAACATAATTTCGTTTGGATTAGGTAGAGGCAACCTTTTTCGAGCAGAAAGCATCAGAGAATTTGAAAGTTCAATTGTTTTTGATCTTTCCTTTGATTCGAAGAAATTCAGCGATATTGAGATAAACTTAGTTGGTGGGTTCCAGGTTATGAATGTTCTATGTGCTATTTCATTGGCGTATGCCTATGGGTTCGATGTTCAAGAGGTCGTCAATATTCTCCCTTCTATCAAACCTTTAAATGGCAGAATGGAGCACATCAAATCGATTCACGGAGGAGATGTATACATAGACTTTGCTCACACGAACGAAGGACTAAGGACTTCACTTGCTAGCTTTAAAAAAATCTGCAAGGGACGATTGATTTGTGTTTTTGGATGTGGAGGAGATAGAGATCGAGGAAAGCGTCCAGAGATGGGTGAAACGGCTTCTAAGATAGCTGACATCGTCATAGTGACAGATGACAACCCAAGAACAGAAGATCCAAAAACTATTAGGGCAGAAATTATTTCAAGATGTCCAAAGGCAATTGAAATAGGGGATAGACGAGAGGCCATAAGATATGCTATTAGTCTCATGAACTCTGGGGATTTTGTAGCCGTCATAGGAAAAGGTCATGAAGAATGCCAAATATATGCCGATAGAACAAATCATTTTAGTGATAGAGAGGAAATCCTGTTAGCTTGTGTTTGATTTATCTGGACTAAATAAAGAACAAAGAGAGGCTGTTGAAGCTACTGATGGGGCTGTGCTTGTCTTAGCGAGTGCTGGGACTGGAAAGACGAGGGTCCTAACTTCTAGGATTGCATACATCGTTTCACAGGGTCTCTGCTCTATAAATGAAATTTTGGCTGTCACATTCACGAATAAAGCGGCAAAAGAGATGAAGGAGAGAGCTATATCTCTTTTGAATCAGACTAGTGTTTTTGCCACTGAACAGAATACAGAGGCACTTTGGATTGGGACGTTTCATGCGTTGGCGCTAAAAATGATAAGACCACTCCATGACAAATTTAGAAGAACATCCAATTTTGCGATAGTCGATGCCGACGACCAAGTTAGAATAATTAGAAAGATCATTAAAGAATTTGGAATCGACGATAAAAAATATGCCCCGAAGCAGATGTCCTTCTACATCAATCGTTGGAAAGATCAGTGTCGAGATCCAGATGATGCGAAGATTGGGATTATTCGATTTTCAGCCGAGGAAGTTGCTAGCAAAATTTATAAGCCATACCAAGATACTCTTGAATCTTTAGATGCAATCGATTTTGGAGATATTCTAAAAATTGCAATAGAAGTTTTTAAATACAATCCAGAAGTCTTGTTGAAGTATCAAGATAAATTTAAATACATCATGGTTGATGAATACCAAGACACAAACGCAGCCCAATATATATGGTTGACACTTCTATCAATGTCTCATGGAAATATCTGTTGCGTTGGAGACGATGACCAATCGATTTATAGCTGGCGTGGAGCAGACGTTGGAAACATCTTAAAATTTGATCGAGACTTTAAAAACCCGACTGTGATAAGACTTGGGCAAAATTATAGATCGACTGGAAACATTATATCTGCTGCTAGTGGACTTATCGCAAACAACTCCATGAGGATGAAAAAAGAATTTTGGACAGATCAGGAAGAGGGTCTCCCAGTGATTGTTAAGTCTCTTCAGAATCCAACGATGGAGGCTAACTTCATAGCTGCCCTCATAGAGAACAAACAGAAGAATGGGTTGAAATTTAGCGAGATGGCGGTGCTCGTGAGAACTGCCGTGCAAACAAGAGCTTTTGAAGAGCGATTTCTAACTATCGGAATACCATACACCGTCGTTGGTGGCGTTAAATTCTATGAGCGAAGGGAGGTCAAGGATGCGGTGGCGTATTTGAGACTTGCCGTAAATCAAGATGATAGTTTGGCTTTCGAGAGAATTGTGAATCTCCCAAAGAGAGGAATTGGATCGACAACAATGAACAAGTTTTTCGAGCTTTCAAGGAGTGATGGAATATCTCTCCCGAGCGCTGCAAGAAGATTCGAAAATCCTAAGCTCACAGAATTTTTCAGAAAATTGGATAAGTGGGGTAGCGAAATAGATACTGCTACTCCGTCTGATCTGATGAAGCGGATACTTATCGAATCTGAGTATTTAAAGATGCTTCAGGATTCTAAGGCAATTGAGGATGAGGCTCGAATTGAAAACTTAGATGAATTGATTACGGCTCTAAAAGGGTTCGAGAGTGTTCGTGAGTTTTTGGATTACATAAGTTTGGTCCTTGATAATTCAGATTCAACTATTCAAGACAGGGTTATAATCTCAACTATTCACGCAGCTAAGGGCCTGGAATATCACACGATCTTTATCCCTGGATTTGAAGAGAACATAATTCCACACAAAAAATCAGTAACGGAGAAGGGAGATATCGGAGTTGAAGAGGAGAGAAGGCTCTGCTATGTTGCCATAACAAGAGCTAAAAAGGAGGCATATATAACACTGTGCAACAGGAGAAATATGTATGGTTCCTATGACTTTTCCCAGTTTGCAAGTCCTTCGAGATTTTTATATGACCTTCCCAAAAACTGCATTAGGATTTTACAATGAACAAACTTCCTTTTGATTACGTAATTTTAGCAGCTGGAATTGGGTCACGTATGCATTCATCTGTTCCTAAGTTTTTCCAGAATGTTGCTGATAAGCCGGTTATTCGGTATATAGTCGATGCATTTTCGGCATTAAATCCAAATGGCGGGGTAACCGTAACTTCGGATATATTGAAGGACCACGGCCTTTTTTCAGGGACGAAAACTGTTGTTCAGGCATCGCCCAAAGGTACAGGAGATGCCGTCTCATGCGCCATTCCATTTTTGGATTCAGATTACACAATAGTCATATGTGCAGACACTCCTCTTATAAGAAAAGAGCAAATAGAGAGATTGCTTATAAACAGTAGTGATATCGCTTTTATTGTGACAAAACTTCCAGAAACTCTTGACTACATGCCGTATGGCCGAGTTATTTTAGAAGATGGAAAATTCAAAAAAATAGTTGAGTTTAAAGAGGCGACGGAGGAGGAAAAACGTATAGACCTTATCAATACAGGAATTTATAAATTTAAAACTAGCGTATTAAAGCAACATATTAGCGATGTCAAAAAAAATGAAGTAACTGGAGAATATCACTTGCCAGATATTTTGCAAATTTGTCAGGATATTAATGTAATTCTTGATGAAGACTATTGGTCGTATCATGGGATCAATACAATGGAGGATTTGGCCGTTGTAGAACAAGAAATGCAAGGGAACCTTCGGAGGCAGTTCATGGCCCAAGGAGTGAAGATGCTAGATCCAAAAACAGTATATTTATCACACGATACTCAAATTGACAGAGATACAATAATAGAGCAGAATGTTGTTCTTAAAGGAATCGTTAGGATTCATAGTGGTGTAACAATAAAAGCTTTTTCATATCTTGAGGACTGTGAAATTATGAGTAATACCGAGGTTGGACCATTCGCCAGAATTCGAGGTAATACAGTTATTGGCCGCAATGCCCAGATAGGAAATTTCGTTGAAATCAAGGGCTCCACAATCAACGATGAATCAAAAGCAAAGCACCTAACTTATATAGGTGATACCACTTTGGGAACAGGCGTTAACATTGGAGCAGGAACTGTTATCTGCAATTATGATGGGGTCAAAAAGCACAAAACAACGATAGGGGATAAAGCTTTTGTAGGGTCTAATGCAACGCTTATAGCGCCAGTAGAAATTGGAGCAGAATCATTTATAGCTGCAGGAAGTGTTATTGTTAAACATGTTCCACGTGAAGCTTTGGCCATATCAAGAAGCGATCAAAAAAATATCGACAATGGGGCTAAGAAAATATTATCGAAGTGGGACGATTAGTTCTATGTCGTCTAGAGAAATAGATAAACTCATTAGCTGTATTAGTAGGCTCCCAGGAATGGGATACAGGTCCGCTGTACGAATTGTTGTTTATATGCTCAAAAGGAAAAACGTAGTAATGGAATATCTACTGAAGGTCATGGAGGTTGTTTACAGAAATTCTAAAACATGTGAGATATGCGGAAACGTTGATGTCGTAAGTCCATGTTCGATATGTTCCAATCTAAAAAGAGATAGTTCGACGATTTGTGTAGTCTCAGATATCTCAGATTTATGGTCCGTTGAAAGATCTGGATTTTATAAGGGGAAATATCATATTCTTGGCGGGAAGCTATCCGCTGTTGAAGGGATTAGGCCGGAGGATTTGAGCATTGATGCGCTATATGGTAGGATAAAGTCTTCCGATGAAATTAGAGAAATCATCATGGCTATGAGCGCCGATTTAGATGGCCAAACAACAATGTTTTTCGTCAACAATAGAATCAAGGAACTAGGGGTGAAGATTACTACTTTAGCAAACGGAGTTCCAGTTGGTGGAGAACTTGAATATCTAGATGATGGAACTATAATTGCAGCTTTTAATCAAAGGCGGAATGTGGAATGAAATTTTTAGATGAAGCAAAGATATATATAAAGGCCGGCGATGGTGGTGACGGGGCTCTTAGTTTTCGTCATGAGAAATTCATTGAATTTGGAGGGCCAGATGGAGGCACAGGAGGGGCTGGTGGATCAATTTATGCGATGGCCGTTAGGAACGTTAATACGCTTATAGATTATCGATACAAACAACATTTTAGGGCAAAAAAGGGTCACAATGGATCAGGCCAAAACAGGACCGGCAAATCATCGGATGATATAGTCCTACACGTTCCCGTTGGTACTCAAATTCTGGACGAGGATAAACAGACTGAAATAATAGATCTCATCGAAGAAGGGCAGATTGCGTTGTTAGCTAAAGGTGGGCGAGGGGGACTTGGTAATTCCAGTTTCAAGACATCAACGAATCAGGCTCCAAGAAAATTTCAAAAAGGTGAGCTCGGAGATGAGAAGTGGATTTGGCTAAAGCTTAAGCTCATAGCAGACGTCGGTCTTGTCGGACTTCCAAATTCTGGGAAGTCGACGTTTATATCAGCGATGACGAACGCAAAGGCGAAGATAGACGACTATCCATTCTCTACCATTACCCCTCAGTTGGGGATAATCAAGCGCCACGATAAGGAGATTGTGATAGCCGATATTCCGGGTCTCATTGAAAATGCACATTTGGGCAAGGGGCTTGGTGACAAATTTCTGGCACATATTGAAAGATGTTCAACCATCATACATATCATTGATCTTTCAAGTGACGATCCAGTCGAAAATTATAAGATCATCAGAAAAGAGTTGGCTCTTTACGGGAGTGCGCTCAAGGAGAAGGTTGAAATCATAGCGTTAAATAAGAACGATATAGTTGATCAGGACGTTGTCATGCAAGTGAAACAGATATTCGAAAACATGACGAATTCCAATGTCTTTGTAATATCCGCATTGACTAAACAAGGCTGCGATGCAATCATTACTGCTGTGCTTGATGCATCACAAGTTATCTCAAAATTTGTTTTTCTCGAGTAGGCATTTTACCGAACAAACTATTTACTTTTTTATCGCAAAATGGTACGCTCAGACTACCGTGGTGTTTGTGTGTTGATTTGGTTTTGCTATGGCTACTAATTTGAGGATCGTTGAGCGTGATGGCGGCGGGAAAAAGGCTGCGAAAAAACTAAGACGTGATGGCTTTGTTCCTGGGATAATTTACGGAGCAAATTCAGAGCCTGCAATGGTGGCGATAGGCGAGAAGGAGTTACTCGTTGAATGCTATAGTTCGGCTTTTTTGAGCCATGTCATAGAGGTTAAAATTGGATCGAACTTTGAGAAATTTCTTCCGAAGAGTGTGGTTTTTCATCCAGTGACGAATCAGCCGGTTCATGTTGATTTCCAGAGAGTTCTCAAGGATTCTAAGGTTAGGATTGGTGTGGCTATAGAATTTATAAATGAAGATAAGTCGCCTGGTTTGAAGAAGGGAGGAGTTGTGAACATCGTTGTCCATAAGTTGGAATGTCTCTGTGCTCCAGATTCAATCCCAGAAAGACTCACCGTTGATATGTCCGGTAAAGAGATGGGTGATTCGATTTCTCTAGAGGAGATATCGTTGCCGCAAGGTGTTGTAGCGGCACATCCAGAGAGAGATTCCATTATCGCGACGATAGTTGGCGCGAGGGTCGAGAAGGCTGAAGATTCGGCGGCTCCAGGTTCAGATGCAGCTGGACAAACCGCCAGCGAATAACATATGTTTCTGATCGTAGGGTTGGGTAATCCAGGATTGGCTTATGCCTACACGAGACACAATGCCGGTTTTATGTTCGCTGATTATTTAGCGAGTTATCTTGCGTTTCCGGATTTCAAAGAAAAGACAGACCTTGCTTATACTGGAAAGGTTATAGAAGGAAGAAAGGTCATAATAATGAAACCCCAGACGTTTATGAATCTGAGCGGTAGGGCAGTTGTAAAAATAGTTTCATATTATAAAATTGATTCATCTAACATTTTTGTTGTACATGACGATATTGATCTGCCTCTGTTTGATGTAAGAATAAAATTCGCAGGAAGCCATGGTGGGCATAATGGTCTCCGTGATATTGATAGTGCCATCGGCAAAAATTACTGGAGGATAAGGATAGGAGTTGGCAGACCACCATCAAAAGACCAAGTTGCTAACTACGTTCTATCTTCATTTAATAATGATGATATTCCAAAAATAATAGATAAAATTTTTGAGCCCATATCTAGTTCTATTAACGATTTATTGTTTCAGGAAAGTAAAGCAAATATAATAGACAAAATTCAGATTGCTATAAGCGGGAAATGATAATCAAGATATTGTGGGTTTCCTTAATGTTTATAGTGATTGTTGGAATTTTGTTCGTATCATCATTTGGGATAGACATCCCTGTTGCCTACTATGAAAAGGTTGAATTAGCAGCATACAGTTGCCATATTTGAGTTAAGTTGAGTGTGTTATTTGTGCTACAATTTAAATTTTTGTTCAAGAAAATTTTAAGATTTTATGCATACTTTTTCAACAATTATGATTAAAATTCTCGGGTATAGGGCTTTTTCGGATAATTAAAATGCGGAAAGTATTATTGTTTGGTTTGTCGGCTTTTTGCCTGACTTCGTTGTGTGTTTCAGCCACTGTGCAAAAAGATGAGTCATCTCAAAAAGATAGATCATCGAAGCCTGAATTAAGAATAACAGGGGCGGCGGCCTGTCATGTGGCTTTCGCCCCGTCTCCGAAATATACGTATCATAGAACCAGTACTGATGAGAAGTCTGCAATATTGAAATCAGATAAGCATACTTCTACTACAAGAATATCCGGCGGAGAAACAAATATTGCATTTTTGGCGAAAGGTGCCTTGGATAATGGAGTTAGATACTCAGCAACGATTGATTTCGATGCAATGAAAGGCGCCACTGGTGTTGATAAGATGTACATTGGAGCAGAGCACGATAAATTTGGAACTTTCCATATCGGAAACGTCAAGGGACCGGAGGCAACTTTCCTATGCAGTGGACAGGATTTAATAGGAGGAACACTCGGAGTAAATGGAACAGTTGCCAGTGATATTGATTACGCAACAGGTGTAATTATGCCTCTCTATATGATTGGTTACACAAATAAGGCGACGAAAATTGTATGGTATTCTCCAAGAGTCGTTGGATTCCAGTTGGGGGTAGGGTGGACTCCTGATACAAAACATGTAGGGAATAGTTTGAGGAGTAGGAGATCTGGAGATTCCTCGATAGGATACGAACCTGGAATTTATGTAAAAGGAACGAGTGACGAGCGTCCATCTGGGAAAAACAGCATATCTATTGGTCTGAATCACAAATGGGAATTTAGCAATGGTTTCAGAACGCAGGTTGCCGCTGTCTATTTAATGGAAGAATCTAGGGCGGTTCGTTTGGGTGTAGACGGTAGTAATGAAAGTACAGACAAAAAGATTTCACTGCACAATACGAGGGCATACCATCTAACGGCTACTGTAGGATACCAAAATTGGGCAGTTGGGGTTGGATATCTCAACAGCGGAAAGTCCAGACTTCCGAAGAATTACAATGACTTTTATGGTGCTGCCACGAACGTGACTGATCCTAAGAGTGTCCAAGCTCCCGTGCATTTTCTATCGCTTCCAGGGGCGAATGCTGGGAGTGCGTGGAACGTTGGCGTCCAGTACAAATATCACGATTGGACTTTTGCAACTGTGTTTCATCAAACGCAAAGGAGAGTCACGAAAGACCAGAAAACGAAAGGCAATATGCTGACCTTTTCAACTGATTATAAAGTATGCGATGGGTTGGTTCTTTTTGCTGAATTCGACAACATTAGATCAAAGTCATGCGCTGCAGCGTGTGACATGAGAAACAGGAGTGAAGAAAAGGTAAAAGCTGATGGCACTGGAGCTGGTAAGACTGGTGGTCTCGCTGTTGAAACTGAGTTTGATGATGCCACTGGTACCGCTGCTGATCAGGCTAATGCTGCTAATGCAGCAGCAGCAGCAGCAGTTAAGAATGTTGCTATCGGGAAACAGACTTGCCAGCTGTTTGTAGTTGGAGTGAAAGTCAGTTTCTAGAAGGCGTCTAAAAAGCGCTAAAAATTTAATTGTTATTTGCCAGCTATTGGATGCAAAATTGGGTTCAATAGTTGGTAGGTTGTGTGGTATAATCTCTGCATTATGAATAATGAATATGTCTTCGCTCATCTGACCGTGATCATATTGGTTTCGGCTGTATCAGGTCTTCTGCTTGCCAAGCTGAATCAACCTGTAATGATTGGGTACATCATCGCTGGGATCACTTTTGGCCCCAGTGGTCTTGGATTTATTTCTTCACAGGACCAAGTTCAATTTTATTCAGAGCTTGGGATTCTGCTTTTGTTGTTCGTAATAGGAATGGAACTGAACATAAGGTCATTCATCAGGATGTGGAAGATTCCTACGTTGTTTACCGTTATCCAAGTATTGACAAATGCAGCGATAGCAGTATTTATATCAATGTTTTTTGATTTTCCAATATACATTTCGCTTTTAGTCGCCTTCATTATATCTCTATCGTCCACTGCGGCGATAGTGAAAGTCCTCGAATATATAGGTGAATTTCGAACTGACGTTGGCCATATAACGATAGGAATTCTTGTGGCGCAGGATATCGCGATAGTTCCGATGATGCTTGTTATCAAAGAGTGTGGATCATTTAACAGTTCTGTTATTGTAGATCTCCTGGTGGCGATCGGACTCGTCGTCTTGCTAATAAGGTATCTAGGGAAGAAAGACAAAATAACATTGCCTACAAAGTATTTTTTACCGAACCCTGAATTAACCCCAGTTTTGACATTGGCCTTTTGCTTTACGATTGCTGCAATAGTTGTGTTATTCGGTCTATCTGAGGCATATGGAGCATTTTTAGCGGGGCTGTTTATAGGGAATACTCAGGAACGACAGAACATCCTTAACAGCATCAAGCCAATTCAGAACGTATTATTGATGGCTTTTTTCTTATCGGTTGGCCTGATGTTTGACATATCGTTCCTCATTCAAAATTGGCTTTCTGTCCTTCTGACACTCGTAGGGATTACTGTTTGGAAGATTGTATTTAATACAATCACTTTAAGAATGTTTTCGATAGAACTGGCGAAGGCTGCATCTATTGGGATCGTTCTTGCTCAACTTGGAGAGTTCTCTTTGGTACTCGCAAATGTTGCTATACAGGCACAGATAATAGACACTTTTGGGCAGAAATTCGTTATCTGTATAACGGCGCTTTCACTATCGATGAGCCCAATATTCATAGCCTTTTCAACGAGAACCAAGAATCTTTCATTCGTCGGAGACAACTCTGGTAAATCGATTATCAAGGTATTACTTTCAAGCAGGTTCGCAAAAGAAGTTATGACGCTGACCGCCGAATATAAGCAGACAAAATCAGATTCGTAGCGGCAAGGTGTCGTTTTCAAGCAGGTTCGCCGGAGAGTTATGACGCTGGCAGTAGCCGAATATAAGCAAATAAAGTCAGATTCGTGGTAGACACGTTTACTCAATTGTGAGTAGAATTTTAGCTAAATTTTCTTATTTTTATCGACATTTTTTACTTGCGGCAAATGGAACAAAAGGTCCAAACTGCAAAGCTGAATTTGCTAATTTTAATGAGATCTACTATGCATTTCAGTGAATTAATCAAGCGAGAAGTTACGAAGTTAATGATCGCTATTTTTGTTTATTCAAATATAGCATCGGCGTTTTGCATGCAGGGAGTTCCCGAGTTTGTCATAAACATCGAGAGGGATCAGGCAGCCGCTGCCTTTAAAATTCAAGTGCAACGAAGACGAGTTGCTTCCACGATTATCGAAAATTATGTCACTTCAACCACCGTGATGAAGCCGCAGATGGCTGCAATGGCGAGTCTCTATGAGGCTTTGCAAAGGGCCAATACGACCATTGCATCCGGAATCTTTGGAGGCCAAATGTCCGTATTGCCAGAGATTACTTTTGGATCTAAAAAGATTGGCGCAGAGTGTTTTTGTCTGAGTATTCCCGAGCTCGGAGAACTGTTTATTTCTCACGATGGAGATGTTATTTTCGACAATAAGGAAGCTGCTGGAAGATCCATGAGGATCATCGTTCCTCGGCAGCTCATTCTAAGTTGTGTTACCGGGAACGTCGAAGTGGAGGCGGATTCCGCAGTTCTTACAGGAATAACGAAGACTTCCTTAAATTCGCTGTCTTTCCGGAGAAGCGCCAGGCGGACTTCATTTGGTGGACTTTTTATAGATAAGGGATCGGAACTTGAAGTTGGATCGCTATCAATCGAAGATGCCCTGTTGCTAAATGCAGGCAGGATAACCATTAAAAAGGCGATGGCCATGAATAACTCGGATATATTCAATGCAGGGACAATCTCAACTACCGCCGATCAGGCCGTTATGAATGATATTGCGCACTTCCGCAATGCTGGAATTTTTGATGCTAAAAACAGGCTTGTTGCTGGGATTTCAACATTTTTGAACAAGGGAACGTTTCGAGCCAAATCGGCAAGTGTCGTCGTGGCCGGAAGATTCAACAATGATGGTATGGTTGGGACTACTGAGTCATTGTATTTAGGCGGAGTTGGTGAAGTCGTTAATGCAGGAACGATTGACGGCGAGAGGGGTGAGGTAATTATTTCTGGCAGGCAGTTTGTTCATAAAGCGGGTGGGAAGCTCACTTCCTCAATAGTTCGCTTTAGATCAGAGAAGACTGAGTTAGCAGGAGTCGTCGAAGGACGCGAGGTGTCGTTTCGAGGTGAAGTGGTGAATACTGGAAATATAGGTTTCGAAAAACTCGAACTCTCTGGAAAAAGGGCGATCGTCCAGAATTCCGGTTCTATAACGGCAACCAAAATTATAAGCGATGCTGAGGAGGCGGCTATTGGCGATTTGGTTGTGGAAAAGACCGCTGATAAAGTAACGATGACGGAGCCGGGGAAAGTAACTGCGGATTCAGTGTCTGTTTTGTCACAGAAGCATTTGCAGATTTCGACTAATATGCAAAAACTGAGGTCTATAAAAATCGACAAAGGTGGTGATTTTTTGGTTGAAGAAGGATCTAGTGTTGAGACAGTAAATTGTTTGGATAACAGTGGAACGGCAACGTTTGAATCTCAGTTAACTGAGTTAAAATCAATCCGCAATAGTGAAGGGGCGCGGTTATCTTTGCTGGATAAAACGGTGGTTACTCCAGATGCAAAAGGGATTGGAATACAAAACGACGGGGATCTCTTCGTTAGGAGAAAAGTTGGTTTTGGCATTAATTCAACTGAGCAGGATCTTGAGATACGTGGAACTTATAAGGCTTCAAGCGGTGCGAGTTTGCATGCCGAAGGTGGAGTCAAAATTTTAGCACTCGGTTTCCAAAATGATGGAATAGTGCAGGCTGAAAGCAAGCTTAAATTTATCCAGGTTGGTGCTGTAGCGAATGAAACAAAATTTGGAAGAGCTGTTGCAGAGGCTGGCATCGAGTACGAAATCACTGAAGGAGGTACCGCTAATTTAGATGGTGATTTTATAACGCCTGTGATAACAGGAGAAAATAAGTCATTTAGTGTCAAATCTGACCAAGAAATAGTTGTTTCGAAGCCGGTGAAGATGAATGTTGATCTCAGTATTGAAGCTCCGAAGGTCGATGTTAGAAGCGAGATGAAGGTTAGGGATCTGGCTGTAAAGGCTGATTTATTCACTGTTACCGCCACCGGATACATCGTCTCTAAGAAAAATGTTTTCATTGAAGCTGGTAAATTCGAGAACATTTCCGGCAAAGTTCACGCGCTAGGTGATGTTACTTTCAATATCGCTGGAATGTTTGTAAACACAGGTGGTAAAGTCACGAACAAAAAAAACATAGCGGTCACATATTATACGAAAGCTCCGGTTGGCATTAATAAAACTTTTTCGAGAGAACATTGGGGTTGGAGACGCAAGGATTACGGTAATTATCCGGCAACCAATGAAAAAGGTGGGCTGGTTTACGTGAAACTTGTTCCGTGTGATATCTTAGCGGAGGTTGAAGAATATTTTCTGTCCGTTGAAAAAGCCGGGCAGATCGCTTGTCATCGAAATTTGTCGATAAAAGCAGATACTATAGACAATAGCTACGGATACCTGCATTCCAGGGAATCGATTTCTGCAATTGCGAGTACGACTGTCTTGAATCAGGTAGGATTGATGTATGCACTTCTTGGAATAAACATCCATGGTATTCATTTTTTCAATGGTCTGGCTTTGGAGCACAGCAAACACGTTGTCAATGCGGTTGATCCGAATAGCCCTGTTATAACAAAAAAGAGTTTTCCGACGTGGTTCGAATTAAACAGGCGTTCGCACAGATTTCATGGAGCAACTTTTTCTGTTGGATGTTGGTCTAACTATAAAAATTTTGATGTTGTTACTGATTATCTTTCGTACAAAGATGGGCGAGTTCCGCTGCCTTCGTTGAAGCTTCCAGGGTATCTGTACGCAGCTGGAGATGTCAGTGTAGATGCTGAATTTGATGCTAGTCTTGGGATGGTTGTTTCTGAGAGAGATATTAAGATACGTGGAAGAAATCAGGGACGTACGGCCAACTTGGTTTCTTACGGAAATATTGCTTCTGAGTTCCAGAAGGAAGAAGTCAAGAAAATGAAGGTTGAAGATCAAAGTGCTCCGCTCGACAGGCTGGGTGATTTTGTTTTTAATAAAATAGCTATTACTCAGAAAATCGAGGATCTTACTGGATATGCACTATGTTACCGTACTGCTTTCGAAGTTCCTAAAACTGGATTTTCGGAAATTGCTGTGCAAATTCGTGAATTTGATCTGATTAGATCCAGGTTTATGACTCAGCGACTAATTGATGGAATAGGATATGTTTTGGTTGAAGAAGAGGTTTTGCAGGTCAGAGATTTAGCGACGAAACTCACTGATGAAATCAAAGTCAACATTGGTAACGCAATGTTGTTGGAAGTTGATGGTATTTTGCAAGATAAACGGGTTACGAAATTGATTGATTCTTCGAGTGCAATTATGGCTCAGGGTGAGTTTCTGAAGATTAGAGCTGGTTCAATTGATAGTGGATTTTTTGATTCATATAATGAACAACAAGAAAAATTGATGGTTTTAGAAAGTTCGAAAATGTTTATGAGGGCAGCCAATTATTGTCTCGGTGCATTTGCAATAGAAAGACCAATGACGGCGAGATTTGCTTTCACAGCTGCATCGATCGTGCTTGACGAGCCGTTGGAGTTTGTAGAAAGTTATATCAAGAAGTCTGGGGTTATGGCAGATGAATTTCTTGTTTACGGTGTTGATCTTGGTGTTCAAATTAGATCGGCTGTGAGTGAAGTAAAATACACAACGGTTGGTGTACCGCGGAGTGCTAGAGTTGGCATGAATTACGCTTCAAAATGATTCATATCTGTCTGAGGCGATACGCAATTCGAGATTCGGAGTTATGCCAAGGTTGTGGCATAGCTCCACACGTTGTCTTTGATTGTCTTCTAAGGCAAATGTTGTTTCAAAAATTGCCCTGTGTAACTACGTTGGCATTTTACGACATCTTCGGGAGTTCCTTCGACAACTATGTTGCCTCCATTTTCACCACCTTCAGGGCCTACATCTATAACCCAATCGGCCGTCTTTATAACATCCATGTTATGCTCTATCACCACAACAGAATTCCCTGCCTCAACCAACATGTGCAGAATTTCTAAAAGTTTCTTCACATCATCAATGTGAAGCCCTGTGGTTGGTTCATCTAAAATATACAACGTATTTCCTATCGACTTCCTTGATAGCTCCTTCGCAAGCTTTACTCTTTGCGCTTCACCTCCCGAGAGAATTGTTGCTTTATGTCCTAATGTTAGGTAGCCGAGGCCAACTCTACATAGACAATTTAATTTCTGATATATCAATGGTTGATTTTTAAATAATTGCGTACTTTCTTCAATTGTCATATCCAAAACATCAGATATGCTTTTTCCCTTATACTTAATTTCTAATGTTTCACGATTAAACCTCTTTCCGCAACATTGGTCGCACAGAACGTAAACATCCGGGAGAAAATGCATTTCGATTTTTATGACGCCGTCACCTTTGCAGGTTTCGCATCTTCCTCCTTTGACGTTAAATGAGAATCTACTGCTGGTATAGCCCCTTGCCTTTGCTTCAGGAAGGCTTGCATATAAATTTCTGATCTCTGTAAAACATCCGACGTATGTTGCTGGATTTGATCTTGGAGTCCTCCCGATTGGAGTTTGGCTTATATCTATCACTTTGTCTACTAATTCAACGTTTCTAATTTCATTTAAATTTTTAACATTAGCAGATCTCTTGTTCACGCTGTTATAGACAGCCCGAAACAACGTATCTATGATCAACGTTGATTTGCCGGAGCCTGATACTCCAGTGATACATACCAAGATACCAAGAGGGAGCTTTACGTCTACATTCTTAAGGTTGTTGCCATGCGCGTTGATAATTTCGATGAAATTTGCTGGACTGATTGGTCTCCTTCTTTTTGGAATTTCTATCGCTTTTTGTCCAGAGAGATATTGGCCTGTTAAACTGTTTGGGTTAGTTTTTATGTCCTCAATAGTTCCCGTTGCACAAATTTCTCCCCCGTGGACTCCTGCTCTTGGACCTATATCTATAATCCAATCAGATGCGTACATTGTGTCGGAATCATGTTCAACTACTATGACTGAGTTATCGTAGTCTCTTAGTTCTTTTAGTGTATTTATCAATCTGTAATTATCTCTTTGGTGTAGGCCTATTGAAGGTTCATCGAGAACATACATGACGCCAGTTAGACCAGAGCCTATTTGAGATGCTAGCCTTATTCTTTGGCTTTCTCCACCTGATAACGTTTCAGAAGCTCTCGAGAGAGTGAGATATTCCAGGCCCACATTTATTAGGAATTGCAATCTATTTTTGATTTCCTGCAGCATCTTTTCTGCGATTGATAATTCTTTAGAACTTAGTCTATCGAACAATGTTTCTATCCATTTTTTGGAAATCTCTATTGGCATACTTGCAACTTCGGCAATATTTTTTTCATCTATTTTGATGCATAATGACTCTTTAGAAAGTCTGGTACCACCACAAGATTCGCATAATTCTTTTTCAGGTAGGAATGGCAATTCAGGATCATCTTCGATCGTTTGCAGCTTTCTTCCAAAATAACTTATTCCGCTGGTTGTTCCGCCCCTAAAGCCTAAACCTCCGCAGGCTTTACAGGCTCCCTTTGGGCTATTAAACGAAAATAATCTCGGTTCTATTTTTTCTATACAAAACCCAGATACAGGACACGCGAAGTTCTCTGAGAATAAATATTCTTCTTCGGTATCAAAGTCTTTCACTATCACCAGCCCGCTCGAATGCTTTAAGGCTATCTCAACTGAATTGGCGAGCCTTTGCTTCAGTTCCTTTATCTCATCATCACCAGTTGGTATCGAGATCCGGTCGACTACAATTGAGACATCGTGTTTAATTGTTTTTTGAAGAGTTGGGGTATCGTTGATATCGTACAACGTCTTATCTATGACGACTCTCTCAAATCCCTGCCTCTTGAGAATCATCAATTCGCCTTTAAATTCTCCTTTTTTTGCCCGAGCTATCGGAGACAATATGTATAGTTTTTTGCCGGCTGGATATTGCGTTATGGAGTCAACTATCTGCGAAACTGTCTGTGCTTTAATTGGGAGACCAGTTGCTGGAGAATATGGTACACCAATTCTTGCAAACAATAATCTTAAGTAGTCGTAAATCTCCGTTACCGTTCCAACAGTCGATCTTGGGTTTTTGGAAATAGTTTTTTGCTCAATCGAAATTGCTGGGCTTAATCCTTCTATTTTATCGACATCCGGTTTAGGCATCAGGTTGAGAAATTGTCTTGCATAAGACGACAAACTCTCAACATATCTCCTCTGTCCTTCGGCATATAACGTATCGAACGCAAGGGTTGATTTTCCGGAACCACTAAGCCCAGTAACGACTACAAGCTTATTTTTCGGGATATCCACGTCGATATTTTTTAGGTTGTGCTCTCTAGCTCCGCGTACTTTTATATACTGCATTTTACTCTTTATTTTTGATCATTCGAACTACCCTATCTGCTTCGAAAAAGCATGGAACAATGTTCTTTTTCTTATTCTCGTATGTTACCACATCACCAATCGCATAGCAATTTTCAATTGAAGTTTCCATGGTGTTTAGGTTTACTTTTATTAAATTGTTATCAATCTGTAAGCCAAGTGATTCTAATCCGAACGTTGCGTTACAGCTCGTTATAAATCCATAGCAAAAAACTACGTGATTTGCATCAAATGAAACTTCATTAGCGTTTTTATCTTTTGCAGTAATGGTTCCTTTGCCGTTCTTTTCTTCTAGCTTTGAGATACTATGTTCAGTTACAACAACGAGTCTTCCAGATTTTTCGAGATTTGCAAGGTCATTTAATTTAGCTCTCTCGCATGTAAATTCTGCGCGTCTGTGAATTAGAGTTACCTTTTTTGCTATTGGAGTAATGTCGATTACAAAATCAACTGCCGAGTCTCCACCACCAGCAATTACAATCTCTTTGCCTTTATACGTATCGATTTTCATGCAGTAATGCTGAAGAAATCCAGTTGAAGGATCCAGCGTATCTAGTCCTTCTATTGTTTGCGGTATTCGCGGTAATGTATTTCCGATTCCTGTTGCTATTATGATATACTTAGCTTTTATATCGTTATTTATAACAAACAACTCTGCATCTTTTGAGATATTTGAAATAGTATATCCAAAGAGTTTTTTGCATCCAAAGGAGAAACATTGATCTGTTAATTTACCTATAAATTCTCTGGATGTAATATTGCAAAATCCAGGAACTCCATATACTTTTTTATCTGGATATAAGGAAGAACATTGCCCTCCTGGAATCATCGACGAATCAATAATTGCACAATCTATAGCGGAGATCCCACAGCAATAGGAAGCGTACAGACCGGCGACACCTGCTCCTAAAATTGCAACATTAACATCAGAGTAAACAGACAATTGAAGCAGCCGAGAGCCATGTGGTACCATCATCGTATCATTCTAGGTCCATACGTTGCAATGTTATTTTTAGCCCTCAAAAAAACAATGATATACAAGTGTTGCGTCCAAATGGGGCCGTATATTAGACCATATTGTCTGAGGGCCGTATTGGCAGTATTGTGCTGTATACTTGCTGGATCAATGGACGCCGTTATAGCGTGGTCACTTAAGCCTTACACAGATTTAGTAATGGTTGAAAAGTCGATAAAAGCTGCATGGTATATACCATTTGTGATAGTGCTTTTTGCGGTAGTTCAAGGTACGTTGAATTATTTTGCATCATATTTCAATGCTTGGGTAGGAGGGAGAATCACTAATGACTTGAAATTCAAATTGTATAAAAAGCTTCTGACTTTAGAGACAGCATACTTCGACAAAACATGTTCAGGGGATATAATTTTTAAATTCAATAACGATGCGGATACAGCTAGCAATGGACTTCTCGCAAAGTTAAAGATGGTGATTTCTAGGATTGCATCTACCGTTTCACTGATATTCGTTCTGATAATTAATTCCTGGAAATTGGCCGTAATTGCAATATTTATTTTGGGGTTGTCATTCTTGCCTGTTGCTAAGATAAGAAAAAAAATGCATGAAATTATCAGGAAATCTATTACGGCTGGTTCTAAGATTATAACCGTCTACAACGAAAGTTATTCTGGAAATAAAACAATTGCATCATACAATCTCTCAAGGTTCCAAGAAAGCAAGCTCAAGCAGATACTGGTAGACCTCTTTAACATCAACATAAAGATGGTCCAAAGAACTTCTTGGTTGTCCCCTACGATGCATGTTATAATATCGGTCGGGGTTGGGCTTTCGATAGCCTATGGAAGCTACCTGATTGTTACAAATCAGATAACAAGTGGGAGTTTTGTTTCTTTCATAGTCGCCCTTGTTGCCCTCTATAATCCAGTCAAAAACTTAGGGAGCTCTTTTAAGGAGTTTCAGGTATCAATGGCAGCTGTTGACAGAGTTTTCGATACTTTGATGATTGAACCTGTAGTCAGAGAAGCTGCAGATGCCATCGAGTTAGTTGGGCTAAAAAAAGAAATTGTTTTTGACAATGTTTCATTTGAGTACAGAGTTGATACAGCCATCCTGCAAAATTTTTCTCTCTGCGTAAAGAAGGGAGAGACGATAGCTCTCGTTGGAAATTCAGGCGGAGGAAAAACGACGATCGTCAGCTTATTACCGAGATTTTATGACGTCTCTTCTGGATCCATAAAAATCGATGGAATCGACATAAGGATGTATTCGTTTTCAAGCCTCAGAGATAATATTTCAGTTGTGTTCCAAGATAATTTCCTTTTCTCTGGAACGATCAGAGAAAACATAATAATAGGAAAAGTAGAAGCAACTAAAGAGGAAGTTGATATAGCGTTGAAAATGGCATATTTAGATGAGTTTGTTGATACATTGAAAGATGGCATAGATACGGAAGTTGGAGAACGAGGCATTCTCTTATCTGGAGGACAAAAACAAAGGGTTGCGATAGCGAGGGCATTTATTAAAAATGCACCAATAGTAATCCTAGATGAAGCAACTTCGGCTCTCGATAATAGGGCAGAGGCAATCGTTCAAAGAGCACTTGAAAATTTAACTGCAGACAAGACGGTTTTCGTAATAGCTCATAGGTTATCAACTATAAAAAATGCGGATAAGATAGCCGTAATAGATCATGGACGATTAGCTGAATTCGATAGTCACAATGAGCTCGTGAAGATAGAAGACGGAATATATAGAAAGTTATATGAGATGCAGTTTAGCAAAAACACACCAGAAGGTTCACAACATACTGGATAGGTTCTTTCTAGTTCTAGTTCGTTTTTGTTTTGAGTTAGAATTGGAAGAACACACCGGCATTCTCTGGCCTCTTATCTCTTGATAATATATCTGAACCCATGTTCTTCCAAAGTGGTCTCTTTTGCTTTCGCAGTGACTACCTATGTATTTTGATAATTTCAAACTATCTGTCACCAGGGTTTGAATGCGGACAGGACCTGGTTTTTTGTTATGCATATCAAGGGCCTTTGCTGCTCCATATGATAGATCAATTATTCTGCCTTTGTACACGAACGGTCCCCTGTCATCGACAACAACTATTACCGATTTGCCATTTTTTAAATTTGTTACTTTAACAACGGAAGGCAATGGTAGGGTTTTATGGGCAGCCGTCATTGTCATCATATCAAAAGCCTCACCAGTAGCCTTTGGTTTACCGTGGAAATCTTTGCCATACCACGAAGCAAGTCCGACTTCGTCGTATTCGTAATATGTCTGTGGATGATGCCATGTCCCTCTACAAAAATACGGTTTACACGAGATGCACGTAGGGCCAGCTGGAGTTTTAGGTCCAGAACATCCGACTACGAGGATAGCGCAGAATACAATTAACTTTCTAAAATGCATTACAATTTAGTGTGATAATACAAAAACACCACCTTCAATAATGCCACAAATTCGTGTCGGATGCATTATAAATATAGATTTAGGTTAATTGGTGTTTTTCCATATCGATCTTTTTTGTTAACGTCTGCTCCGTGCTGTATAAGTGTTTTTATAACTTCAAGGTATTTTCGCCGGTGAGGCCGTTCTGGCCCCCACCAGCTTCTGTCTGAGTCATCATTGTAGTATTCACATGCATAGTGCAATGCCGTTCCCATGTTTCCGTTACAAAGAGTCAAATTGCAATCGGCATTGTACTTCAAAAGTAATGTTACCATTTCCAAATCTCCCTGCGCTGCAGCGGCATGAAGCTTCGTAATCCCGGCCATTCCGGCGGTGCCATTAACGTCAGCACCTCTTCGTAATAGATATTCCACTATGTCTAAATCAGAAGCAGAGTTTAAAGGATTTATAAGATCGAGGCCACGATTTGGAGCCTGGATGTTTGCCCCGTGCTCTACGAGAAATTTAACCATTGCAAAATCGCCGCGTTCAGCAGCCTTTGTAAGCAGGGAGTATTCGCCATTTCCATCTTCGTGTATGGCATCGATATCGAATTTGCTATCCTTTAATTTTGGTCTAAGTTTTTCGATATCACTATCACTTGAAAAATTTGAACATCCAACGCATAAAACAGAAATACAAAAAACAATATTGAGGTTCATAAAACACAAATGAAGAAACCCAAACTCACGAGTTTAATTCTAACAGTTTTCGCAAATAATTACAAATTATAATCTCCATTGTTATATTGACAGTTTGCCGTAAGGCCTAATTTTAGATCTCAAAAACTATTGCAAATTGTTTCATAAACTGATAGAAGTTTGATCTTGTTTAAGGCGAATTTTGCGGCTCCGATGCATATTCTTAGTTCCTCAAAAAATGTCCTAGTTATCGGCTATGGTATTTCCGGAAAAGCTGCAAGTTCTTTTCTTAAATCGAAAGGTCATAATGTGTCAGTTTTTGATGATAAAACTTTGACTGAGATTCCGGATGTACGGGCTTTTGATGTTGTCGTAAAAAGCCCGTCGGTTCCGGTCATGGGACACAATAGGCATTGCATCATTAAACAGGCAATGGCCTTGAAAATTCCAGTTCTGTCAACTTTCGATGTTTTTAGGTTATACAACCCAGAAGCAAAGATAATTGCTGTAACCGGTACAAATGGAAAATCAACCACAACTGCGTTGATTTATCACATTCTAAAAGATACTGGATTTTCAGTGCAAATTGGAGGAAATATAGGAATTTCGTATTTTGATTTGCAACCAGCAGAGTGGTATGTTTTTGAGATGTCTTCTTATGAGTTGGTTAGTTCGAACTACCTTGATTTTGAAGTGGCTTGTGTTTTGAATATAGAGCCAGACCATATGGAATTCCATGGATCTTTTGAGAATTATATTGAGGCAAAACACCTGGCACTAGATAACGCTAAATTACGAATGGTATCGGCTGATGATCCGTTTACCATGAAAAGGTACGGCGATCTAGACAACGTTATTACAGTATCAACGGAGTGTAATTATTCTTCGGATGTTTATATATGTGAAGGAACTCTTAGAGACAAAGAATCGGACAGGCTTATTCTTGATTTCGCTGGAATATTAAATTTGCGTGGCAAACATAATCATCAAAACATCGAGTTCGCATACATCGTCTGCAAAAGGCTAGGAGTAACATCTAGAGAGATTCTGAAAAGTCTACACAGTTTTACACCGCTTCCTCACAGAACAAACATTGTTAAAAAGATTGGAAATGTCACATTTGTGAATGATAGCAAAGCTACGAATCCTCCGTCCGCTTCGAAGGCTTTATCCACGTTTATTGGATATAAAATTTATTGGCTAGTCGGTGGCAGGAGCAAAAAGATAGACTCGATCCCCTATGTTAAACCATATCTTGCGGAGATCCAAAAAATATACCTCTTCGGCGAATCAATGGATGAATTCGAAAGCGCCTTTCAAAATATCAAAGAGACTGTTAGATGTCAAACCATGTTAAATGCGTTAAACTTGGCATTTAAGGATGCTAAAAAAGAGGTTAGCTTGACGGTGATTTTGCTATCTCCAATGTGCGCTAGTTTTGATCAATTCGATAGTTTTGAACATAGAGGAAATGAATTCGTTAGGTTCGTTGAAATGTTGGAGCAGACAGATGGCTAAGAGTTTACTCAGTGGAGTTTTTAGAAGGTGGATAACGTCGATAGATAGCGTCCTCTTATTTTCGACGTTTGCTCTGATTGCAGTGGGACTATGGATCAGCATAGCTTCAACTCCAGCGGTCGCCATAAAGCTTGGGTTTTCCCCATTTCATTTTGTAAAACGACATGTTCTGATAGCTCCGATTGCCGTTGCCATAGTAGTATTCATATCGTTTCTACAGACAAGGCATATAAGAAGATGGGCTATCGTTGGATATGTTGGATGTTTGTTCTTAATAGTAGTGTCTCTTTTCTTCGGCAATGAAGTAAAAGGAGCGAGAAGGTGGCTCAATATTTGTGGCATTTCTCTTCAACCTTCGGAGTTTTTAAAACCTATACTTTCAATCATGACTGCCTGGTTTATTGCCGAGCAATACAGGGATAGAAAATTTCCAGGGATTATTTTGTCTCTTGTAAGTATTGCGATCGTTACACCTTTGTTGTTACTACAACCTGACGTTGGAATGGCCATCATTATAGTAGTGTCATGGGTGGCTCAACTGTTTATCTCTGGGTTGTCGATTTTTATGATAGCCACTTTCGTGCTGTCATCAATTGGATCTCTCGTCGGCTTATACTTTGCCTTTCCGCATTTTGCAGATAGAATAGATAGGTTTATGGTTCGCGATGGAGACGACGTTGATTTGTATCAGATTCAAAAGTCGGTGGATGCGTTTAAGAGCGGAGGGATCCTTGGGAAAGGGCCAGGAGAAGGAGTCATTAAAACACTAGTTCCAGACGCGCATTCTGATTTTGTGTTTTCAGTCATAGGTGAAGAATTCGGATTTATATCGTGCTTTGTTGTCATTTTGATTTTTGCTGTATTTATATCGAGAGCTCTTGTAAAAGTAGCAGACTCACCTAGTATCTTTAAATTCTCCGCTGTCTTTGGAATAGTCGTTCAGATCACAATGCAAACACTGATAAACATATGCACCTCTTTGAATATCATTCCAACGAAAGGAATGACCTTGCCGTTTATAAGTTACGGTGGAAGTTCACTCCTTGCATCTGCGATAAGTGTTGGAATAATCCTAGCCCTTACCAAAAAGAATATTATGAGCCAGGATGTGCTATGAGATCATTCAGCACTCCGACCTCTCTTACATAGTCTTCACCGAAAAATTCTTTCAGCTCCACCATATCGTCTACACTTTCATCGATCCCATCCTTTCCAATTTTATTCATGATTGACTGAATTATGTTTGTTTTATTGTATTCTTTGTACGAACCTGCTGCCGATATCAACCTGCCTATTATTTTGCTCCACCATTTCCGCTCTTCTTGTTGAATCTTTGTTGTCTCTATGTATGCTTGAATTGCTTCCTGATAGCGCTTGTCCATTACACCTTTCCTTGCAAATATTTCAATGATTGCACAGACGCTATCGTAAGCGTTTTGGCCTTCCGCTATTAGTCCTCTACCAGCCATAACATTGGCCCATGTCTGTTCCTGTATCGCCTTCTTCTCTCCTGGATCATCTGCGTATTTATATCTCTTTTCGACCAATTGAAGCCATATCGCTGTCTTTGCTGCATTTTCAGGCTTCATAAGCATTAGCAATGGTGTCTTTACTACGTTATGTATTCCTTCAATAGTCGTAGGATCATAAGGGATTGAAGGTAAACTACCAGCCTGCGCCAGCCAGTACAATCCCCATGCTGTATCCTTCGCTACCTCCAAACGTTCGCTTCTCAGTGTTGCTATTATTGGCCTCAACAAGGTGTCCTGTTGCATTGGTCGTACCTCACTGTATCTCCTGGCGAATAATTTACCAATTGTCTGATACTGATATTCGCATCTACCTACGAGGAGTGCTATAGTGCTGATTTCAACGTTCGTCATATGTTGCATTGGAAACTTCTCAACTATCAATTTTACTTTGCCTTTGCTATCTTTGTTTTGCCTATTTAGACCTATTATCTCTATCATAGCATCGCACTGCTCTTGAGCTGTGATGTTAACACCAGCGATTCCTGTTCCATTCTGTCCCCACATTTTCAGACATTCCCTTATTAGCCGAGCATTATACATACCGGAGCGTCTCTCCCGGATATACATCTTGTAATCGTCCAGCGATAGTAGGTTATCAAACCCCTCGGCTATTTCATCTTGCCAGTTATCCCCAGCATTAGTGCTTATCTGCAGGTATCTAATTAGTTGTTCCTTAATCTCTTCATCCATATCCTGGATTCTCAATTCACGGCTAAGCATCACCAGAAAGTCCCTGGCGTCGTCGGCCACTTCGAAGTCTATTGCACTATTCGATGCCATCTTTAGCACACGTGCTATCTTGCTTTTTTCAACTGGCAGTGAAACTAAGGCTTCGAAAGTCGCATGTGTGAGCACAGCATACCTCACATATCTCAGCACGTCGTCGTAGTTACGAATGGCCTCAAGTCTAGTGTACTGGTTCATAACCTTCACAAAATAGTTTCCCCTAGACAGCCGCCACGTAACTTCGAGAAACTTCTGCCCTGGAACAAATTTCGTTATTGTGTCACCGCTGTGAGGCAAGCTCGATATGATTTTCATTGCTGCTAGTTCCATGGGTTCTTCGTCGGAGAACATCTTTGTTACGGAGCTTATGTCACTGGCAGCTTCTCTCTCTATCCATTCCAACGGATTCTGGCTTTGCAGGAATTCCACTTGTTTACGATGGTCAGGTGCTGCCTTCTTTAGGAGCTCTCTTGCATGATGGGCTAGTATTAACTTTGTCACTATGCTATGCATCAGGTTATACTTCAGCGCATTATCATCATGTTCTCCACTGGCTAGGCTAGTTGCTACACAGTCTCTGACTGTCAGCGACCTACCATCACTACTTCCTCTCTTCAGCTCTTCATCGGGAATGAACTTCAATACCAGCGGTCCAGGCCATGCTAGTATCCCTCCTACATCTACCCCTGTCTGAAGTCCGTACTTCTTATTGATATAGTCCAGCGGCGTAGGATTTTGCTTTCCATGACAATAAGTCTGATATTTACTTTGCTCATTTTCGACCTGTTGTAATCCGGGCTTCCATATCCTAGTGAATGTCTTTTGATTGTCGTCGAAGCTATACGTGGCCTCGCTATCTTCATACAGAGTCACTTTACCACTCACCGTAGCACTGAACAACAGTGCACCAGCAATAATCCTGGATAAATACATATACTGCCTCATTATTTCTAAATCCTGATTCCTTCAAACTGTCTATGCTTATTATAGCAGAACTTTTACTAGCTTGTAGAAAATTCTGTATCATTCTACGATTTCCAGATCTCGCAATTTTTTCATAGATATTTCATAAACGAATACCCAAATACAAAAATGAAATGAGCAATTGCTATGATAACGGCAGCACTTCCAATATCCTTCGCCTTCTTTGATAATTCATGGTAATCAGTACTTATCCTATTGATAACGGTTTCTATGGCTGTATTGATCGCTTCAGTTATTAAGATAATACAGTATGAAGAGAACAAATACAACCGCAAATTACCCGGAGTATCTCGAAAGAATTCGATTGCGATCAATATGATACCCAGAGCGAGTTCCTGCCTAAAGGCCCGTTCTCCACAGAGATATAAGATCCCACTGACCGAATATTTTGCGGCACGCCAGATGCCTTTCACTGAGACTATCTGCATCACTGTTTGAACTGAACATTTTTGAGGGAGGTGGGGACGACTCCGCAGTCTTTTTCAAAAGACTGCGGCAGAGCTCCTTCGGAGCTCCGGCAAAGCGAAGCTTTGCAGTCGTCCCCACCTCCCTCAAAAATCATGTAGCCGCATAGGCCATTAAAGTCGGCACCACTCACATAGATCATTCCATTAACTTCGTTTGGGTTTTTGATCTCATAGCCCAATACCTTCGCAACGGCCTTCGCAAGGCCATAGTGAGACATTCTACCAATTCCCCTAATGTCATCAATAAAGGTTCCATCGTTACTCTCAATCATAAATGGAACCTCTGCGACCTTCTTTACCAAGGCACCATGTCCATACAACCCATCTTCTCCGAGTAATTCATTATGATCCGATGTCCAAATTATATAGAACTTTCCAACTTTCTGCCCATTAAAATGGCCAAATATCTTTGAGATTATTCTATCGTTTTTTAGCATGGCGTTGTCGTATTTATCAATTCTGTCATCTTCATTATTGCCGTCAAATCTGGCTTCTTCAACCCAATCACTATATGGAACATGCATACATCTCTGATGTAGGACTATGAAATTCAAGTCTCCAAGTTCATTAATTTTAATCTGATCGAGTAATTGGTCATCCGATATTTTTCCTACCTTCGAGATATTTGATCCATTATTAATTATGACGTCGATATACCCAACTCCGCCTATGCTAGCGAGAACATTGTCCCTCTGGCTCGAGATATAAAATGTTTTGAATCCCCTTGACTTTGCCAGTTTGAACAGATTCGTCTGATCGCTCGATGTCTGCCTTTTGTTATCTGGTTCATAGATTGCATTCATCATAAACTTCAGTGATGATAATGTATTAACTCCTCCAGCCATCCCCATTACATAATAGAAATTATCAGACTTTGCCAAATCCTTAAGAAGTGGAGTAGTATCCCTCTCATAGCCGAATAATGACATATGTCTATAGTTAACACTTTCCCCTATTATATACACTATCGTTGTCGGCTCATCGAAAGCCTTACCGATATCAAATGTTTCATATGAAACATATTTTTTAACCTTATCCTCAGTTAGAATCATATGGATACATCCGAAAAGCGTCTTCAAAGAATTGTCGATTGAAAACCTTATTTCATTTGGCATAAATCGTTCGAGTGATATCCTATTGTAGCCGAAGTACAGTAGACTTGAAGCTAGCAATATCGTCCCACATATTGACTTACATCTCTCCGTCTTAATAAAGTAAAACATCATAATAAATGGAGCCAATACTGCCGGCAACACATAAAAGCATCTATAAATTGAATTTATCGATTCCACGACGACTTCTCCGAATTCTTGGATCGCTAAGTATATTGAATAGTGAGTCATTGGTGTTCCAAAGTATGCTATATGAGAAAATTGGATGAACTGCAATATTAACAGTAGAGAAACAACAAAGAAAGAAAACCAACGGTATTTATTAAGTATTAATCCGCAACCTATTGGTAAAACTAGAAACAATACTTTAATATCAACTGAATGCTTAAATGTTTTATTAAACATCGAAAATATAAAATCAGGAGCTACCAATAGGCATGCCATTACAAGAATTATCGCCGTCGTTCTAACCGTTTCTGCTGTCACTATCTTTTTCATATCTCAAAAACCCACATCTTCCGTTAAAATCAACCCCACTTATGAAGAAGACATTCTCTTCTTCATTTGGATTCCTTACATTATACCCGAATAATGATGCAATGCATCTTGCAATTTCATAATGTGTTGGTCTGTTAATCATTTTTATCTTTTCGATAAATTCTGCATCGTTACTCTGGACCATGATCGGAATTTCAGCAGTTCGAAAATGAAGGCATCCATGGCCATGTCCAAACAAACCATCCTCTCCCATCAGTTCATTGTGGTCCGATGCCCAGATTACATAAAACTTTCCATTCTTCTGCCCGTTGAATCTGTTGAAAAGAGCCGATATTATCATGTCGTTATATACCATCGCATTGTCGTAGTCGTCTATTACCGGCTCCTTTGACCCATCAAATTTTTTAAACTTTTTGTGATTTCTCTTGGAGGCGTTGGTGTATGGAGTATGTATACATCTTTGATGAAGAATAATAAAGTTAAATTCACCAAACTCCTGCTGATTTATTAAATCGAATAAGTACTCATCCATTAATTCATTCACTTTTATTATATTCGAATCTTTCGTTCTTACGACGTCTATATAATTTACTCCAGCAATACTTGACAGCATGTGCTCTGTCTGCATCGATAAATAAAATGTTTTGAATCCTCTTGATTTTGCCAGCTTAAATAGGTTCGTTGTATCCTTTGATGCCTGGATTGCGTTATCTGCTTCCCTCAAGACATTCATCATAAATTTACATGATGCAATCGTCGATATAGCTCCAGCTATCCCATGAGTGTAATAGAAGCCATTATCTTTCGAGAGCTCCTCTAGCAGAGGAGTCGTTTTTCTTTCATATCCAAAAAGCGACATGTGTCTGAAATTTGTACTTTCTCCGATGATGTAAACAACGGTTACTGGCTCTGTTAGCTTGAAGCCATCGATTGAGACAACTTCATAAGGCTTATAATTCTTAACTGGGTACCTTTTATATTTTATTGTTAGATACCCCCAAAACGCCTTAAGCGAATTGTCGATTGTAAATCTGATTCCATTTGGATTAAATCGTGGCCTGATGGAATCGTAGTATTTATACCCAAATGCACAGAATGAACAAACCAGCATGACAGATCCAATCCAGCATCTCGTCTTACTCCTCTTTGTAAGATAGGCAATCGCAAAAAATGGAATCGTTACGATTGGGATGATATACAAATATCTCACAAATACATTTGATGCTTCCTGTAGAACGTCACTGATTTCAGAAGAGAACAGATACAATGAATAAGGAGATAGTAAATGCCCAAAATATGCCAAGTTAGAAAATTGCATCAATTGCATAATCCAAAGTATTACGAGACATATATATGATGCGATACGGTATCTACTCATTATAAATCCAGCGCTGAGTGGCAGAACAAGAAGAAGTACCTTTATATCGCAGGGAGCTTTGAATGATTGGCTAATGCACGCGAACACCCAATCGGGCAAAACAAGCAAGAAAGCAACTACAAAAGCTGCCAGAATATCTCTCCCACTGAAATTACTCATGGGACTTTAGGTCTTTGTCCACGATGGCAGTAACACACGAATCAGACCAAACATTGAGTGACGTTTCAATCATATCTACGATGCCGTAAAATGGCAGGATGACTCCCATTAGTGGCATTGGAATATCCATCATCGACAGTAGACTTGCGCTTAAAAAGAAACAGCCCATTGGAACTCCTGCGTTCCCCACCGCTGCAATCGTTGCTATCAAAATCCAAGTTAGTATTGTAGACGGTTCAATTTCGATGCCATGATTTTGCATCAGATAAATCACAGTTGTAAATATAAAAGCGGCGCATCCATTCATGTTGATCGTTGTACAGAGAGGAAGTGTAAATCTACTAATCCTAGGATCGATTAACAATTTTGTTTCCGCAGTTTCGATTGTGACAGGTAGAGCCGCTGAAGATGACTTTGAAAAGAACGCAACAGATAGAGCCGGAAACATCGCCTTCATTGTCTGTATTGGATTGATGCCTTTAACAGCAAGCCACGTTGGTAATACCAATAATCCCTGAACTAGATTTGCAAGGACTATGACTAAAAAGTAACTACCCATTCCTCTTAGGTCTGTTCCATTTTTGAATTCCGAAATGCTAACGACAACGAACCCAAATAATCCTATCGGCAGGACTTTCACGATAAATCTTGTTATCGTAAAGAAGATACTGTGAAACCCTTTGAAGAATGAAACGACAGAATGCCTCGAATCTGATTCCTTTATTGCTCTAATTGATATTCCAATGATAACGCTTATAAGAAGGACGCTTAATATTTTGTGATCAATGAATGATCGCAAAATATTGTCTGGGATGATTTCTAAAAAATACTTCGAATAATCAGCGGCGATTTGTGTACAGTTAGTATTTTCAGATGATGCTATTGCAACATTTGCTGGAGATATCAATATGTAAAGTATTGCACTAATCGATGCCGCTGCTATCGTCGTTGTTATTGTGTAGAACAAAGTTTTTTTCCAGACCTTTACCATTGATTTATCTGAATCATATCCAGCAAGAGCGACTATGACCGAGAGTGAAACAACCGGGATACTGATGCATTTAAAAATTCTAATAAATACCTCAGAACAGTACTTGCCAAGTTGCTCGAGGAAGTCAATGCCGGAAAATCCACATAGAATTCCCATGCTCAAAGCTATCACATAGAACCATATATTTTTTGACGTTTTTGTTGAACAACATTTACACATTTTAAAACTACTCCACTAAATCCTTTAAAAATTTCTCGATTGAAAACTTCTCGAAATTATGTTCATTTTCCCCAGTTCCGATCCCGAGTATCGGCAATTCAAATTCACCTGCAACTCTAGTTATAACTCCGCCTTTTGACCCTCCATCCATTTTGCTGATGATGATACCAGAGATAGGATGAACCTTGCTAAATTCTTTTATTTGTTCAATAGAATTTTGCCCAGTAGTTGCATCGATGATCAGAATATTCATATGTGGAGCACTCTTATCTATCTTGCCAATTGTTCTGTAAATCTTGGCTAATTCGCTCATAAGATTTGTGTTATTCTGTAATCTCCCGGCTGTATCAATTAGTAGAACGTCGCTTTTTGTTGATTGTAATGCATCAAACGCAACACTGGCCGGATCTTTTGGAGTTTCTGATTTGAAAATCCTGCAGTCAAGCTTAATGGCCCAAGCTGACAGTTGCTCAGTTGCCGCGGCTCTAAACGTATCGCAGGCGGCGATGTCTACGCTTAAGCCTTCTGCTTTAAAAAAACAAGCCAGCTTTGCGACGGTTGTTGTTTTTCCGCTACCATTAACTCCGGCGAGGACAATGACAAACGGCTTCTTAGACCTGTCAATTTCCATGTCTTTTATGATGGGCTGTAAGATAGATTCTAACTTCATTCTTAGTGCCCCGACAACATCTTTTTCAGCCCTAAGCTCCCTTGCTATTTTCGACGCCAAGTCGACTCCAAAATCTGCCCCTATCAAAACATCTTCCAAGTCGGTATCTCCAATGCGTACCGATCCCTTTGTTCCCGTGCTAAACACACCCGATATCGTAGATTTGAGCTTTTTAAAAAATGACAAGCCAGAAATACCACACGTCAACCATGGCCTTACATTGTACTACATGATTGTGTTAAATTCATATGGTTGTGTTTCTTTTGAGACAGATGTTATGAATAAGCAGTTTGGGGCAATCTTCCTGTTGGCTGGGACAGCAATTGGATCCGGGATGATCTCGCTCCCGATAGTCCTTGCAAAGTTCGGTGTTCCCGTTAGTATTTTGTTAATGGTTGCATTTGCGGTGATCGCATATTTTTCGTCGATCATGCGCTGTGATTTGAATTTAAATTCAAAAGCTAACTTTTCATTAAAGGAAGTTGGCGAGTTGTATGGTGGTAAATTTGCTGGTTTTGTTGGATCGTGGTCGATCAAGATTTTGATGTTCGCATTAATCTCGGCTTATCTATTTGGACTTTCCTCGATTGTAAATGAACTATGTAAAGGATGCGTGCCACAGAATGCTGTCATCATCGGAATGGCCGTGATGACACTTGTGGTTTTGGCATTTGCGTCTGAGACAGTCATTAGGATTAATAAGTCTCTTTTTATCTTCATGATAGCGGCGTTTATAATTTTGGTGGTGATGTTATTGTATGGACTTGAAGGGAGTGATGTTCCTACGATTGCAATGGAGATTGATAGCATAAAGTCATGGGCGTGTATTGTTCCTGTGATATTTACATCGTTTGGTTTTCAGGGATCCCTTCACAATATGACAGAATACGTCGACAATGATATTAAGCTAATTAAGCGTTCTAGTTTGTTTGGCAGTCTTATTCCAGCGATAGTCTATATAATTTGGACATCCAGTATCCTGGTAATCGTCTTCAATTCAGATCATGTTTTCTTTGAGAAGATGATGGCAGGTAATGTATCCGCCGGAGAGTTGGTCATGGTTTTAAGCAAAGTTTGTGGGGCAGGGGCAATTCCAATTGCCGTGAGGTTTGTATCTATTTTTGCAATACTGACATCTTTGGTAGGGGTAGGATTGTCTTTGTTTAGCGCATACTCGCTTGAGCTGAAGGTGAAAAATCCATCGTCGAAGAGAATGATTTGTGCCATACTTACCGTTATTCCGTCGATGCTTGTTGCAATGGTTGTTCCGGATGCCTTCATAAAGACGCTAAATTTTGCTGGTATCATACTGGCGGTGCTAGCAATTGTGTTGCCCGCAATACTTCATGAAAATCTTCAAAATCAACAAATCGAAGACAAGAAGCTTATGATGAAAAACAAATTGCTTGTACGAATTATCTTTGCGATTGGTGTAATCATAGTTGCTTTAGGTATCTGCTGGTAATGGACTCTATTTTGGAATTGACTTGCAAATTGACTGTTAGAGATGGATACTGTGACACAGTTATTGACTCGTTGTCCGCTATGTTTTATGAAGTTGTTTGTTCTATCTGAGAATCACGAAGTTGAAAAGAGAGTGGCAGTTACCCCAGAGGTAGCTAAAAAGCTGGTTGGTATTGGACATGAGGTGTACGTTGAATCTGATGCTGGAAAGTCTGCTGGATTCGATAATGAGGAATATTCGTCTGCTGGAGCTGCTATTGCGAAGGCGAAGGACGTATCTTCTTGCAATGTTGTTTTCGCTATAAATCCACTGCAGGCAGATATAATCAATGAGATTCGAGATGAGACCATACTTATCGGAATGCAGGAGCCGTATTCTAGCAGTGGTAACATAGATCTTTTTCTGGATCGCAGAATTACGGCATTTGCACTAGATCTAATTCCAAGGACCACAAGGGCTCAGTACATGGATGTTCTATCGTCTCAGGCAAGCTTGGCTGGATATAAGGCGATAATAGAAGCTTCAAGTATTTTCAACAGAGGTCTGCCTCTTATGATCACTACAGCCGGAACTGTTCCGGCTGCTAAGGTACTTATCATAGGGGCAGGGGTAGCGGGGCTACAGGCGATAGCTACTGCCAAACGTTTAGGAGCCATCGTTAGTGCGTTTGATATCAGAACTTCGGCGAAGGAGCAGGTTGAAAGTCTCGGAGCTAAATTCATAGAAGTTGAGTCAACCGAAAAGATTGATGGAGTATATGCAAAGGAGATGGGCGATGAGTATAGGAAAGCCCAGGAGATGAGGTTACGAGATGTTTTGCCGAGCCAGGATATAGTCGTAACGACTGCTCAGATCCCCGGAAAGAAAGCACCGGTTATAATAAAGGCAGACATGGTAGGAGTTATGAAGAAGGGATCGATACTAATAGATCTAGCTTCAAATACTGGAGGCAATTGTGAACTTACAGAATCTGGGAAAACTGTTGAAACAAATAGGGTGAAAATCGTTGCGTTCGATAACATACTAAATTTCATAGCATTCGATGCCTCTAGGTTGTTTGCCAAGAACGCCTTTGCCTTCTTTGAGCTTCTTACCCAGAAGATGGCGGACAATGGAGATATTTCTGCAATTGACGATGAGATAATAAAGGCAACTTTGGTGACTCACAATAGGCAAAAATATTTTGGTGGATTGACTTTTTGATGTATCTTTCTGTTGTCTCTTGAGGTGAATGATATTTCGTGAGCATGTAGACATAGCTTTTCGCACTTGGGCCCGTTGTATTTTTTATCACCAACTATTGGACATTCGATGGAGGCCATGTGTACCCTTATCTGATGAGTCCTTCCTGTGAGTGGTGTTGCTTCTATAAGTGTTCTGTTTTTCCCTAGGTGCTTCAAAACCCTAAATTCGGTAATCGCGTTTTTGCCGTTCTCGAAATCTACGACTACTTTCTCCTTGTTTTTAAGAAGGGGTTTTGTGATTTTTCCGTTTACCATATCTAGCTTTCCTACAACTATCGCCAAGTATTTTTTTTGAATTAATTTCTTCTGAAATAAGTAAAGCATATATCTTGATGTTTCAATATTTTTGGAAAGGACAGTAATTCCGCTAGTTTCTTTGTCAATTCTATGGACCAACCTAGCGTTTTCATTATAAACCTTCGCCATGACATCAACCGAAAGATTCGTTTTTGAGCCAAGCTGCGAAGCCAATCCGGAAGGCTTATTGATAATTATAATATCTGTATCTTCGTAAACTATCATTGATTTAAACTGCTCAATAAATTTGGAGTAATCTATTTCTCGACGTTCCGGTTCGTTGCAATAAATATTTGCAAACATTTTACAGGTTGATGGGTGGACAAAGATTTCATCATTCGCAGTAATAGGATCCGATGATTTCGCTTTTTGACCGTTTACCAAAATGTCCTTATTTCGCAAGGCTTTCTCGATGACAGATTGAGGTATCCGTTTGCCGTATATCCTTTTTATATATCTATCTAGTCGTGAGGAGTCGAAATCGTCGGTCATTTGAGTCCCATTAGTAGATTCGCCAATTTACTAGGAGATAAACCATTTGTTTCAAGCTGGTTTTCTCTTGATGTATGGGTAACCGGGGCCAACCCAGCATTGAGAAATTCGATTTTAGCGATCAGATCAAAACGCTTTTTACCGATAAGTTCTTTTAAAATTATATTCGACAATCCACCGAATACACCTTCTTCAATGACAATAATTCTTTCATGATCTCCTGCGAATTTATAGAATTTATGGAAGTCAAATGGCATGATGTATTTTACATCGAGGATAGTTGGGTTCGTGTTTGATATCTTTACTGCTTCCAAAACATTTGCCAGGAGATCTCCTATTGGAATTATCAGTATGTGTTTTCCCAGACCAAATCTATCGGGCATATCCTTCGCTTCAGCCTTTGGAAATCTGATTGCAACAGGGCCATCGTTTTTTAGGACAACAGACTCGAGCATATCACTTAGGCCTCTTGCAGAGGAAGGAGAGAAAATCGTGAAATTCGGAAAATGTTGCAGTAGAGCAATATCATAGATTCCAGAATGAGTCATTCCATCCCTTCCGGGAAATCCAGCTTTGTCTATAATAAACCTGACTGGGAGATTTTGCAAAACAACGTCATGGTAGACTTGATCAAAGCTCCTCTGGAGGAATGTTGAATAAATACACACAAACGGTTTGTACCCTTGTGAAGCTAGGCCTGCCGCGAATGTTACTGCGTGCTCCTCCGCTATTCCGACATCGAAAAATCGGTTTGGAAAATTTTTTGCGAAATCAGAGAGGCAATAGCCATCTTTCATTGCTGCGGTAATGCAAACTATTTTCTCATCGTTCTTCGCAAGTTCAACAATCTTCTTCCCAAAAACATCGCAGTATCTAGTGACGTTACTTACGTCAACTCCATGAAGATTTGTTACGTCAGTTTCTGCTGGTTCATAGCCTTTTCCCTTCTGCGTATTGGTATGTATTATGACCGGTTTGTAATTCGCTACATCCCTAACATTTGTAAAAACCTTGATTAACTCATTTAAATTATGACCGTCAATTGGGCCTATATACTGAAATCCAAGTTCTTCGAAAATATTGTGACCTTTCATTGTAGACAATATACATTTAAGAAAAGTCCACGTTCTATGAAATGGAAAAAGTTTTTGACTCAATGTCTTTCTGAAAGAAAGTCCACGTCTCGACGAAAGAAGCTTTGAAAGATATCTCCGCATCGTGCCAACGGATTTGGATATAGACATCTGGTTATCATTTAGGATAACTATGAAGTTCTTAGTATCCGAAATATTGTTCATGGCTTCATAAATCATTCCTCCGCTTAGTGATCCATCACCCATAATTGTTAAAACTTTAAAATTCTGATTACTTAAATCCCTAGCTCTTGCAATCCCTAAAGCCGCGCTTAGGGAAGTTGATGCGTGACCAGATATAAAATGATCATACTTACTTTCGGAAGGATCAAGAAATCCGGATGCTCCACGTTCTGTTCTTAAGTCTTCCATTAATCGTCGTCGACCTGTGAGTAGCTTATGGGCGTATGCCTGATGCCCTACATCGAACAGGAATTTGTCACTATCGCAGTCGAAGACATAATGCAAAGCGGTTATAAGCTCAACAGTGCCGAGGTTAGCACCCAGATGTCCACCGTTCTTCGACGTAATCCTTATAATTTCACTTCGCAGTTCGGAGCATAACTTAGTAAGCTTACTAATCGACAGCTTCTTCACATCAGATGGAGAAGAAACTTTATCTAAAATCACTTTTTATAACTTGCCTTTTGCCAAATCGACAAGGCACTAGTTATCGTGCAGATGGCATTACTTCCTATAATGAAACTTGACTTTGTGTATAGCCCATAAACTAACCAGGAAACTGAACAAATTGCATAATTCACAAGCATTACCATCGAAACTTCCTCCATTGACTTCAACTTATACGACTTATAAACCTGCGGAATAATACCAATGACCGTTGTCACCGAAGCAATCATCCCGAAAGTTTCCTCTATGAATGAAGTCACAAGCACCCTTATTCTCCTTTGTTATCGCTTTTTCTGTCGCTCTTTAATGCAGCTCCTAGGATATCACCCAAACTAGCCCCGCTATCCGTTGAGCCGTACTGCTTCAAGGCCTCTTTTTCCCTTTGAATCTCCAGAGACCTTATCGATAAGCTGACAACACCACTTCTGTCTATGCCCAACACAACAGCCTCAACTTTTTCTCCGATTGAAAACATATCTGTCCTCTGATTTAATCTGTCATTCGACAGGTCTGCTTTTTTAACAAAACCGAGAACTCCATGATCCAACTGTACATCGATGCCAAACGCGTGAATTTCCTTGACTTCAGCAATCACTGAATCCCCCTTTGTATAGTACTCAGCAGCGGCAACATGAGGATCCCTTGATAGTTGTTTTATTCCTAAACTGATTCTCTCTTTATCTGGCTTAACATCAAGGACTACAACCTCAATTCTTTGTCCCTTCTCGAATCTTCCTGTCTTTTCATTGTCAAAATTCCCCTCCCATGAAACATCGGACATATGGATCATTCCGTCCAACGTATCATTGACTCCAACAAATATCCCGAACTCCGTAATGCTTTTAATTTCACCAACTAGCCTTGTTCCAGGAGGACACTCCTCAGCAAATTTTTCCCACGGATTTTCCTGACATTGTTTTAATCCAAGGCTTATTTTTCTTTTTTGAATATTAACGTCTAAGACCATTACCTCAACGGTATCTCCGATGCTGACTATCTTATTTGGATGAATATTTTTTCTAAACCAGCTAAGTTCAGACATATAAATCATTCCTTCGATACACTCTTCGAGAGCGACAAACGCTCCATAATCAGTGAGATTAACAACCTTACCTCTATACTTTTCTCCAACCCCGTACCTCTGCTCAATATCAGCCCAGGGTGTCTGTACTAACTGCTTCATTCCAAGAGAAATCCTCCCGTTATCCTTGTTGAACTTGATTATCTGAACCTTGACTTTATCGCCAACATTAACGACATCATTTGGATTGACGACTCTTTTCCACGACATATCTGTTACATGAAGCAAGCCATCTATTCCTCCAATATCAACGAATGCACCGTAATCAGTGGTATTTTTGACAACACCATCTACAATCGCCCCTTCTTCTAGCTTCGAAATTACCTTAGCCCTCTCGGCATTTCTAGATGCCTCAAGAACCGCTCTTCTCGAAATGACGATATTATTACGGACCTTATCCATCTTCAAAACCTTAAACGGCTGAGGGATATTGAGGAGAGGAGTTATATCTTTCACGAGCCTTAAATCAACCTGACTCCCCGGCAAAAAGGCCGTTGTGCCGTTAATGTCAACAGCAAACCCACCTTTTGCTCTGTCGACGATTACCCCTTCGATAACCTCCCCGCTTTCCATATGGCGTTCTATATCATTCCAGACGGCTTCCTTCTTGGCTTTCTCTATGCTCAGTATCGGTTCTCCGTTCCTATCTTCAAACCGCTCAACGAAAACATCTATCGTGTCTCCTATCCGGACCTCATCGGCCCCTTTTAAAGCTTTAATATCATTTAAGAATAATCGTCCCTCGGCTTTTAGGCCGACATCTATAATCGCCTTATCATCCTTGATACCCACAATAGTCCCTAGGACAACCTTACCTTCCAAAGAAGAACTGCCCTCGAGAGATTCCTCGAGTAAGTCGGCAAAACTAGTTTTTTTGTCGTTCATAAACACCTTGAATTTTAAGCGAACTGCACCAAAGAGGACAGTTCACAAAGGAAGGAAAACACTGCCGCTAGTGTACCACAATCAGCGTTTATCTGAAAGAAAAAAACAGCCCATATGCATTTTACGGCCGTCTGGCCATTTTTGAGGAATGAAATATGGTCAACACATGTTGTTCCAAATAATGAAACTATCTGTTATAATCTGGAGTGTTTGGTTTGCGTTCTTGAAATAGTTTTGGATATTCTAGAAATTGTTGTTCTATCGGCTCCGTTATTCGTGATTCTACTATCTCTTGCGTTTATGCCGCTTGTAGCTCCAAGATTTTGGCACAAACAAGAGACATCCATATTCTGGATTATCTCGATAACATCAATTATTTCATCGTATGCGTACATACCATGTGCTAGTGAAATATTGAAACACTCGCTAGCCGAGGATTATTTGCCATTTATAATAATGGTGTTTACTTTATATGTTTTGAGTCATGGTATCAAGATCAAGTTAAAGTCATCATCTAGCTCAATTTCAAATATAATTTTTCTCGGAGGATGCAGTTTATTTTCATCGCTTATAGGAACAACCGGAGCATCTGTTCTGTTTCTGCCGTCCTTCCTTGAAATGAACAAAAACAGAAAATATAAGGCTCATTTGGTTATATTTTTCATATTTTTAATTGCGAATATAGGAGGTATTTTGACTCCTCTTGGAGATGCGCCAATACTTCTTGGTTATCTACATGGAGTTGACTTTTTCTGGCCACTGAAGCATTTGTTCAAATATTGGCTTTCATATACCATTGCATGCCTGATCATCCTATTTATCGTTGATAAAAAAATTCTTAAAAAAGAGGATGAACAAAAACCAGAAGGACGTAAAGTAAAATTTTCGTTGAAGGTATCTGGTTGGAGAAATATATTTCTCCTACTCTGTACAGCGATAGTTTTGTCTCTTAATATCGGTACGAACATAAAGATAAATGGAATGGAGTTTTCGCCGATGGTGATTAAGAACGCGATTCTATTAATTTTTTCATGGATCTCTTTATCGACGAAAGATCGAGATCGCATAGACTTTAAGCCATTCATTGAGGTAGCAAAAACGTTTCTTGTTATATTTATAGTCATTGCTCCTGTCGTCTTCCTCCTTAATGAAAATTTCGCAACCATCCATGATTTTGTTGTTAATGCGAGCAACGGCGGAGATGGGCGTAATTCGTATTTTTGGCTATGTGCTTTGACTTCTGCTTTTCTTGACAATGCCCCATCATATCTGCTATTCTTCAATATAGCTGGGGGGAGTGCTTGCGATCTCATGTATCTTCACCCAAACATTCTGATTGCGTTATCGGTGAGTTCCGTTGTGATGGGCGCAATGACATATATCGGCAATGCTCCAAATTTAATGGTACGATCCATAGCCATACGGAAAGGAATAGAGATGCCGTCGTTCGTTAAGTATATGGCATGGTCCTTCGCCGTAATAGTTCCAGTTAGTGTGGTTTTGATGTTTTTTTTATAGGTCAAATAACTAAAAAGTTGATGTAGTGAAGCTAAGAGATCTTGGAACAAGGATCCATCATTTTCGGACTCCTTGAGATTATCTTGGATCTTCCACCAATCTTGTAGGCTTATCCAAAACTGAGGTTAATTATGTTGCTTTTGGAAAAAATTCTCACTAGCTTTAATTATGGGGT
>JAITPA010000008.1 GCA_031289695.1 Holosporales bacterium | reverse complement strand
ACAAAAAACGGTAAAGTACGAGGAAAACAGAGATTTCTCTGTAGGGAATGTTCATATAATTTTGTAGAAAATGATATGAGAATTAGAGTAAGCGAAGAACCCAAGAGAGCTCTGGCAATCCTCCTTTATACAATGGGTAAAGCATCGTACAACTTTCTAGCGACGATGGTGATCGGTCTCCCCCTTGACGAGTCTCATCATAGCTTCTCTATATAGTCTATCATAAATCGTGTACATTTGCTTCTACAATTCTTGCTTTTCTGAGTATATCCAATTTTTCTCTCCCATCTGCCATTTTGTATAGTCTATGATTTTTTTCTTTTGACATAGACTTGTACTTCGACGCATAAAGCTAACGTCCGCTTTCCTCTTTCATACGTCCGAAGCTAAGCTGTTATTGACCTTTATCTCATTTAGTGTGACCTGATAAAAAAAACTCCGAGGGGTAGAGTTCTGACAAAACGAGCCCTGGAGCACTAGGCAAAAAAAAGCTAAGATAGAGGCGCCTGAGCGTCTCTATCTTAGATATAAGCGATTCTAAAATGCCGGAATACCATCGTCAGGGTTCCTTCTCATCATATAACTCCTGATGTCCTGGAACTCTACGGCTGGAACGAGCACATTGAACTGCTTGCCATCCATGACTATGTTGCTCGTCTCGATTTTCTCTCCCGGATCCGCCCCTCCTTCAGGTTCAAAGGTTCTAATCTCTACTAACTCCTTCGCTCCTGTCTGGTCTGCGTCCTTCGTTTTCCTTTCTGCATAGAGTTTGATTATCCTTCTAGCGTAGTTCGCTAGCGCTTGCCAGCTCTGATTACCCAGCGCTTGATTCGGGCCCCCCATGCTGGTTGCCAACGTGCCTGCTGGGCCCTCCTGCTCTATCCCCATAGCGAAACATAGCCCTGTGCCCTTCTCGTTTGCTACTGGGATTAGTATCATTCTCTCTTTCTGTATATCCCCGACTTCATATATTCTCACGTAATCGTATCCTGGTACGACTCCTATGAGTGGGTCGACCATCCTCACAGTTATCCCTAACGGCACAGCTTCATGTCCTGCTTCGTACGTGTTCACCTCCCTCATATCTTCCCTGATCCCCATTCTTGATTCGCTGGTTTTAGCACTAGTTATATCCGGTACTAGTATCCAATCTTTTCCTTTCTTGGTGACAATGTGTTTCCCGAATGTTGTTTGCTTCCACTCTAGCCCCTTATCCATTACTGGTATTATTGCACTCAGCTTTAGCCTATTTCTCGTCCCTCTGTTTAGTCTGAATTTCAGGATTATCGCATTTACCTTGTGTCCTATCCACTGCGTCTGCATCGTAATTCGCTGCTTATTCTTCAGCTGTTTTAAGGTTTCATTTTGTATTTCTGTACCTTCGTATATATAGGCCGGATCAGTAGATGGACAGTTGATCGTGAACTCTGCACCGATGACTTCCGCTTCCGTTCTATCTATTCTCGACGCGTTGGTTAGCTGCCACCATGTTCTACCCTCTCCCTCCATGCTGGTTTTCTCACTGTTCTCACTCCATCCTCTTCCGAACTTCCCGTTCTCTTCATGTTTCACTAGTACTTGCACTTTGCAACCGTCCATAATGTTGGTGCCGTTTCCGCCTGTTTTCCGCCTGGCTGTTCCTATAATCTGCCTCAGAATACCTTCATCTATGTACAGCTTTTTTCCTGCTGCTCTTCCGCTGTTGCCTACTATCATTCTGACTTCCCCGATCCCTCTCATTAGGTGGTATCCTTCTACCCATTGTGGTTCTTCCCTTGTGCCTTCCCCAGTTTCCTCTTGCAGTCGTTTCTGCATTGCCTCTGGCTTTACTGCAATCCATTGTAATATGCTCCAGATCTTCTTCTCTATGTCTTTCACGTTCCAACTGCGGTTTTCTACTTTGTATTCACTATTCTCATCCGTTACATCGCTTGCTTTACACGTTTCCTGGAGCTGCACACCCGTTATTCCAGCTAGCACTAATGTGACTATCATAGCTATACCATGTTCCCCATGTTTCATTTCTTTCATAATAACCTCCTTTAGGATATTTCGTATTCTAGAGGAGATTAAATAGGGTGGTTTCGACTAATGGTGATCCTCGATCTCCTCTTTGGCAAGCTTCACCATAGCTTCTCTATATAGTCTATCATAAATCGTGCATATTTGCTTCCACAATTCTCGTCTTTCTGAGTACATCCATTTTTTTCGTTTAGCTACTTCTTCCCAACCTACTATTTCGTGTAGTATATAACTTTGTAAACATAGACTTGCATTTGGAAACTCCAGTTCTAAAATTGTTAGCTTTTGCAAACTCATTTCTTCCCCCTGCATGATATCTTCCACGCGCTGACGGCACGTTTCACAGGTTGTGGCTTGCACGTAATTTGCTAATAGACATACGAGGTTAGCGTCCCCCCTCCCTTTCCGTACGTCCTGAAATAAGCTGTCGGGGATATACTTATACGCGTATTCGTTTAGCGTAACCAAACCTTCGTATGCTTCCTGAGAAGCCAGAATCGAAGGGGCCACCTCTTCTTCGGACGCTTGCGCAACTGGATGCAAGACACTTCCTATGAGTATCGCTAGAGCGATTCGTTGTAACATAATCGTGTATTCCTTAAAATTCATAAAACTAAATTCGGAGCCATGGTACCGCATGGACGTCAGTGTTACAACTAATTTTATAGCAATGGTGGGGTGGAACAAAGCACTTCTGAGTTTCGATAATGCGTTGTGACGCGGTAATTTTTTAGTCGTAGTCTCGTAATTGCAAAATGAGTTTATATATGCTAATATCCGGGATATTCCTGGAGATAATGTGTCGTTAGTACGAGGTATGGAGGAAGTGCATGGATGAGACGCAAAGAATGCTGATACGAGGTGGAGTACCACTGAAAGGGGTAATTCCAATTAGTGGATCTAAGAATCTCACATTGCCGGCCATTGCAGCGTCACTTCTAACGGACGACTGTGTCGTTTTAAACAATGTTCCAAATCTTGTGGATGTTCATTCATCGTTGGAACTAATGGAGCATCTTGGCGTGAACATTTCACACATTGGTGCGCATTCATTAAAGCTATTGGCTTCAGCAATAAAAACGACGGAGGCTCCAAATGATATCGTCCAAAAGATGAGGAGCTCGATACTGGTGTTAGGTCCTCTAACGGCTAAATTTAAAAAGGCATCTGTCTCATTGCCGGGTGGATGTGCAATAGGCGCTAGAGGAGTCAATCTGCATATTGAAGCACTCCAAGCGCTCGGAGCAGACGTAACTTTCGAAAACGGGTATATTAAAACAAGTGTCGAGAAAGACCTCGTTGGATGTGATATTAATTTTCCAATAGCAACTGTCACAGGAACTGAAAATACATTGATGGCAGCAGCACTTGCAAATGGCACAACCAGGATTATTAATGCTGCGATGGAACCCGAAGTTGAAGCTTTCGCTGATCTTCTGAACCAGATGGGGGCAAAAATATCTGGACATGGGACGTCGGTTATTACGATAGATGGTGTTGATGAACTGCACGGAACAACGTTTGATATAATGCCAGATAGAGTAGAAGCTGGAACATACGCGATAGCAATTGCCGCAACAAATGGAGACGCCGTTCTAAGGAATTGTCGGTACAATCATCTGAAATCATTTTTTGAAATTATGTCAGAAGTCGGCGTGAAAATCGAAGAGATAGATTCAGGAGTAAGAATTTATGGGCGTGACAATACGATAAATCCAGTTGATGTTCAAACTGCTCAATATCCAGGATTTCCAACTGATCTCCAGGCGCAATATGTCGCGCTTATGACAATATGTGGTGGAGTTGCGTCAGTAACAGAAAACATCTTCGAGAACAGATTCATGCACATTCCTGAGCTCGTGAGAATGGGAGCAAACATCGCAATTTATGGAAGAACGGCCATTATTACTGGAATTGAGCAATTGACCGGAGCTCACGTGATGTCCACCGATCTCAGAGCCTCTGGATCATTGATAATAGCAGGACTCATGGCAAGTGGAGAGACTATCGTAAATGGTCTTTGTCACCTTGATAGAGGCTACGAAAACATTGAAAACAAACTATCAGGTTGTGGGGCGATCATCGAAAGAATTGCACCTTAGATATTTCGAACGTTGCACATAAAAGTCGTTTTACTGTCAGATATGTTGAAAATTAGATCTGATCGCGTGATAATGCAGCTGTAGGGTGCATAATTAACATTTTCGTAATGCATGATTTAACTATATCTAAAGCCAAGGAGTGCTTGAAAAACAAGGATTTTTCCTCCGTTGAACTGGTAAGTCACTACCTTGAAAAAATCGAGGAATCCAAGGATTTGAATGCATTCATAACTGTCGATCAGGAAAAAGCAATCTCGTCCGCGAGGCTTGCAGACGAAAAAATATCAAAAAGAGAAGACTCACCTCTTCTTGGAATTCCACTCGCGATCAAAGATTTGTTTTGCACGAAAGGAATTAGAACGACGGCTGGATCCAAAATGCTATCAAGTTTCGTTCCAGAATATGAATCAACAGTAACTCAAAATCTCCTTGATAATGGAGCTGTGTTTATCGGCAAAACCAACATGGATGAATTCGCGATGGGCTCTGCCAACATAACAAGTTACTTTGGGCCATGTTTCCTTAGGTACAGAAAAAAATCAAACCCTGATATGAAATTAGTTCCTGGTGGATCATCTGGTGGTTCTGCAACGGCAGTGGCCTCCGATTTGTGTATCGCAGCAATTGGATCTGACACTGGTGGATCAATAAGGCAACCAGCCGCCCTATCAGGCATCGTTGGAATAAAACCAACGTATGGTCTATGCTCAAGATGGGGTATGGTAGCATTTGGGTCATCGCTTGATCAAGCTGGTCCAATGACAAAGACAGTTGAAGATGCAGCGATAATGCTTTCAGCAATGGCTAGATATGACACCAAAGATTCAACTTCAGAAAATGTTAAAATTCCGCGGTACCAAGATTTCATAGGAAAATCAGTTAAGGGAATGAAGATAGGGATTGTTAAAGAGTATCTGGAGGGGTTGAATATGGAAACACTGGCCACCCTGGAAAGGGCCAAAAGCTGTCTCATTGATGCTGGTTGCGAAATTGTCGATACATCCCTAAAAACTACTGCATACTCACTGCCTGTATACTACATAATAGCTCCGGCTGAGGCCTCTTCGAATTTGGCTAGATACGATGGAGTACGATATACCCATCGAAGTAACAATTATGGAAATATTGACGATTTATTTGTAAATTCAAGAACCGAAGGATTCGGCGAAGAAGTTAAGAGAAGGATTCTAACGGGAACATATGTTTTATCAGCTGGATACTATGATGCATACTATCAAAAAGCTTTGAAAATACGAGAAATGATTAAACAGGATCTCAAGAAAAATGCCTTTGACAAAGTGGATCTCATCCTCACACCAACAACGCCAGGATCGGCTTTTGGCCTTGAAGAGTCAAATGCAATGACTCCCGTCGAAATGTATTTATGCGACATATACACGGTTACTGCAAACATCGCAGAAATTCCGGGAATGTCGGTCCCAGCTGGCTTGTCTGAAGAAGGCCTGCCACTTGGAGTTCAGCTCCTCGGCCCTAAGTTCAGTGAACCAAAAATGTTCCAAGTAGCTTCTGCTATAGAAAACGCAAAGCTACGATAACTCTTTCTACTTCCTTAGTCAAGATTTGAAAGAAGTCTAGTATTACATCTAAAACTTGTATCCCCCTCCGAAGCGAATTTCATATGAATCTGCGGAGATTTTCGCATTACCAACTTTTGCAATACCCCTTTTTAAAACCCTATCTATTTCGCCACGAACAAACATATCTCCTATCGATTTCTCAAGGCCAAACCCGACGAACCAGGATGGCTTTAGTGGATTTGCCTTATTTTCTGAGTTACGAATTTTATATTTTGCAACCGATGTTCCGAAGACAACATATCCACTTACATCCTTTCCAATTTTACAGCCCGATCTAAGTGAAACTCCAAAGCTATGTCGCTTCCTCGTACTTATGCCTTTACTGTCTATCTCTGTTTTTGTTGTTGCAGTATGAAACACAGCATTTCCTTGGAGACCCATAAAAAATCGTTCGAATTGTTTGTGGCATCCAATGAATATATCTACCAATAGGCCGCGCTCAGATTTTTTCTCACTCTCGTCTTTCGTGGTGTTTTCAGCCCTCGTTTTCATGGACTCGAGTCCGATACCTGCTCCGTTATAAAAATAATGACTCGGTTCGGTTTTCGCAACTGACATGAGGATCGCAAAAACAATCGGAGCACATGTGTACTTACGTAACATCAAAGACCCCAGAATGCACACCTCATAATATTATTCTGCCACACTGAGATGCGAAAAACAAATTTCTGGGCAGATAATTTTTTCAGAAAAAAAATACGTAACTTTTTTGCAATGTCATCTTCAGATGAAACAGAGCCCCAACCCTATCGCTGCTCTATAGATTCCAAGCGCGACAAAACCACACCGTTCCATGTATCTAATGCACGGAACAATCACCAGGATTCCGATAACTGCGGTTATTAAAACGCCATATAGTACGTCCATATTAAATGTTGAAAAAGCTTCATCTTGAAATAACTCCAAAATAATAGAACCGAAAATACTCGGAATGACAAGTAACAAAGAAAAATGTATTGCATTTTTTCTACTAATAGAAAGCATTCTCGCGGCAGTTATACAGATTCCCAAACGACTTATTCCAGGGAAAACAGCCATTGCTTGAAATACACCAATGATAAAAGCTTTCGTCAGTGTTACTGGAACTTTACGAGAATTCTTGCATGCCAATTTATCGAAGACTATAAGCAAAAGCCCAAACACTGCGCAAAAAATCCCCATAACCTTTGGCGAATCGAACTCTTGAATAAATCTTTTGGCGACGATTCCCAACGTTACGACCGGTAAAGTTCCTGCAAATAATTGAAGAACATAAGTATCTGTTAGCTTTTTTCTTTTGGTTAATAGCCCAATCGCTATATCTTTTAACTCTTTGCGAAAATATATTAAGAGAGTTATGAAACTTCCGAAGTGTAGCGCTATTTTGAGAAAAAAAGAAAAACTTTGAATATTTAGAATCTTCGAAAAAAAGTACAAATTCACAGAGGAACTTATTGGCAGAATCTCACCTATTCCCTGGATAACACCAAGATATACTATGTTAATATCACTCACTTTTTTCGCTCATCATTTCAATCTTTAGCTGGACGTCTTTTAGCTTTCCCTCACAGATCCTTCTCAATTCAGAGCCACGTTCGAACGCTCTTACCGCGTCCTCTAGAGGAAGATTTCCGTCCTCCAATTTTTTTATGATCTCCTCCAGTTCGTTCACTGCCTGCTCGAAAGTCAGTTTATCCATAAAAGCTCGCTTCACTATTAATAAACAGCAGATGACATTCTACACTGAACTAACAGAACTTGCAAATTTCCCGTTATTAGTTGTAAATCTTTGGGTGCATGGAGATACATGTAAATAAACAAGGCTCGCAAGTGATGTCTCAAGGAGAGAGTAGTCCCATACGGAGCATTCCTGCTTAGAAAGTGTTTTGCATCTTAAGTTATTTTATTATAAAATTTAGTGTAATTTTTGTATTTTAGGTTCGTAAATGTTCAAAAAAAATATGATATGTTGCCTGGTGGCGATTTGGTTATCTGGCGAATCATCGGCTTCCGGTCTTACCATTTTGATTGATTTTTCATCGCAAGAAACCCGAGCGACCACATATCAATCGCCGCTAGACGGACCAGTACAAGCTTGGTTATCTGGCAAATCACCAATTCCCGGTTTTACCGTGTTATCACCGATTAAATTTCCGTCGATAAAAACGATCATGTTTCAATTTCCTCTAGACAGATCCGTGGAAGAATGTACCAAAGAATGCTCTAAGCCACCAATTCGGTCAATGCAAGATTCACGACACTATCAAATTGATTTACCAGAACCATTGCGCGTTAATCTAGCTGCTTTTCATAATGAACAAAAAAATAGAAGATACTTCGAGAACGATTGTGTGGTACATAGTCTGTCGAGGATTTGGATTGATCAATTTGGAAAACTGGTGATACCTCACCACACTTTAAGTGTTATTATAGGTATTATTTGGTATCACATCTGTGTAACAAGTGACAAACCGCCACTTTGGGATATGTTTAAGAAGACTCATCCTTGGTTTCAAGCAATCATTAACTCTTCTACTAAAGAACCAGTTGCTAGAGATCTCTATGGGCCTTTCCTGTGCTATCGTGAATGGCTTTTTGGATCTGAACCTGTTGAAGAGGAAGATGAGATATCTCCTGCATTACCCTACGGAAGCCCTATCATTCCGGGAAAACTCGTATTGCTAAGCCGATAATTCCTTCACATCTTTTATAGATCACAGTGCTAATTTTAACCTAAGGTCGTAACCTCAGGGATATTCCCTTCTTCAACGATCTCCGAAGCGCTTCCTATATCGACTCCAGACTTTTCCATCCCCTTCTGGAGTCCTTCTAAGACTGCCCTAGAGAACAGGTCGCAATATAGCTCTATTGCCTTCGTTGCATCATCATTTCCAGGGATTGGATATGTTATATCATCAGGGTCTGAATTCGTATCGACTATCGCGATTATTGGAATCTTAAGTTTCGCCGCCTCTTTCACGACGATTGATTCCTTTATCGTATCTATCACTATCACCAGATCAGGAACCCCCCCCATCTCCCTAATTCCGTTAAGGACTAGATCTAGTTTATCCTTCTCCCTCTGGAGCTGTAGGATTTCTTTTTTCGTAAACCCCACTGGATCTGCAATTTTCTCCTCGAGGGATTTTAGCCTTTTGATCGACTGGCTAACTGTCTTCCAGTTCGTAAGCATCCCGCCGAGCCATCTGTGATTAACGTAATATTGTCCGCATTTCTGGGCAGCTTCTTTAATTTTTTCTGAAGCCTGTGCCTTCGTTCCAACGAACAACACTCTTCCATAATTCGATATCACTTCCGAGACTATCCTGAGTGCATTTTCGAGCATCGGCACCGTCTGTTCCAAATCCATAATATGGACCCCATTCCGTTTCCCAAAAATATATCCAGCCATTTTTGGATTCCATTTTCTTGTGATGTGTCCGTAGTGGACTCCTGCGTCCAACAACTGACGCATTGTGAAGTTTATCGACATATTCCCTCATTCCTTTCCGATTAAAACATAAGGCAGAGACACACCTGAAACTACGAAACATAGCATCGGAAGAAGGCGTCTCTACCATTAAATTATATAAGCAACATTGTCGAATTGTATCACGCAATCATACAATGCGCAATGGGCTTTTGAATTAGTTATCCAATCCCAAAATATCAGACAACCCAGCACCACGTAGCTGCGCTACGTATTCTGGTAACCATCCGCCATTGAGCCTTATAAATGTTTCTATATCTGACTGATTTGATAGTAGCACTTCGATGAATATTTCTGGATGGTCCGTGATTGTTCTTACGAAGTCATCGTGATCCTCAGGTGTGTCTCCTGGTCCATATTTTATGTCCAAAATGATATATCTTTTTTCTTTTTGCCAATGTTCCTGTGTGAAAGAAAGTATGGCAGTTTTCTTAGATAAACTTTCAATTCTCGCAAAGTCATTTTGGTCCATTCCTACTCTGGCCATAGGAACTAATCCAGCTTTAACTTCCTTATACGCAACGAGTGGATTGAGAAACCAAATACCTTCTGTAGTTCCGACGTCTTGTCGCGTTAATGCTTTGTATGGCTTATTTAATTTGTCTTTACGAAATAATTCAATATGGCACGTGCGGAAAGATAACGGCAAAACTGCGGTACTTCTCGCCATAGTGTGTGTGACGAGAGCTCCTTGATTCACCTTCAGCATCAACAGTGCGAATTCTAATTGGCTTTCATCATACGACAGGATGGAAAAGTCATCACAAATATAATCAACTTTATCCTTTAGAAGATTTAAAAGTCGCGATTGTTGTGGCGTTAGCAAAAACTTCGCAAAATTAATGAATTCACTTTTGACGTGGAATGTTGCTCTTGTCTCATCTTGCTCTATTTGTCCTACATCAATTGCAGGATCAACAAATATAACAACTCCTTCAAAACATTCGAATGCTGCGTATCTCCCACTTCTTTTGTTCCCAGGATCACCGATGATAATTGATATTTTAGATCCTTGTCTGATGATTGCGCTATCGAGTGTATTGCAAAATTTGTTTACACGTGATGCATCCACTATAAGTTCTCCTTCTGGTATGTCAAAGCTGAAATCACTTGGAAAACTCTGGTCTCTACGAATTCTTAGGAAATGCCTTGGTGTTTTCCCAAAAAATGATTTCATTCTATCGACATCCGCTGCGTTAACTCCAAGAATTGAGCGTTCTTTCTCTGTTGATTTGCCGGCCTTGGCAATCTGGAAGTCACCATTTCGTTGAATTAACGATGATGAATAGCTAGGACTTGCCAACCAAATGTCTGTCTGTGTTCTGGCTGCGCGATTTTGTGATATGCTATCAATCGAAGAAATGTTGAATAACGTCAATATTTCTCGCATATATAATCCATCAAAAGGAGTATAAACAACGCTGTTTTGATCTCTTAGAGTCTTTTCAAGAAAAAACCTCGATCTTCCATCTGAAAATGCACTTCTTTCTGACAAGTCAAAAACATTCAGAAGTGTATGTGAATTAATCCCAAGGTTAAATTCTATCGACCATATTGCTAGGTCTGATAATTCACAACTAACAGACAGCCAACCATCTAAGCCACTGACATCCGCGTCTTTTCCCACAACCAATACTCCGCCCCCAGATTCTAATATCTGAGCTTGATATTGCTCAATTTGTCTCCCATCATCTGCGATGACAAGAGTTATCCCATCGCTAATATGTTCTTTTTTTAGCTGTTCTATCTTGCCAATTATGATCAAATCTTCTTGCGTTAGTGCCTTTTTCTCTTGTTCAATGCTAAACATTGTTGTTTCAGACGCTGCACTAAATGCAACTGACGCCGAAACAACTGAACTCATAAAAACTGCGCAAACCTTCCGTATAATGTTCATTTTATTACCCTATAATCTGTTACCTCACAACATATGCATTATATAATAATCACGAATATTATACAACACATAAATGTTGAGACATTTATGAAAAAGTTGCGCGATTGAGAAAATATGAGTATAATTGCTGAGGGTGGAGGAGTATTTAATGAAAGCAAATTCAGCGGAAAACCAATGGATTCTTGTTTCAGAACCCCGCAGTCACTGTTTCAACCACTTAAATATCTCGCTGGGTAATGTGTTCGCGTGCTTCATAGTTGGTGCGGCGAACTCACTACCCCTGCGACAGTTCCACTATCCGCTAGTTTGCCTCAGTGATTATCAGGAGTTATTCCGCTTCAAGTTCAAGCTGCTGTATCAGGAATTCCTCAACTCTCCCCAAATGCTCACGGTCAATCGTGGGCATTATTCGTTCTATTCCGCATAACTCGCGTATGCACTTCACAACTGCTATTTTGTTAATTGTGGTGGCTCCACCAGGTAATCCCTCTGCATGTCGATGTATCGCACCTACCGTATGATCAACACCGCATCCTTTCTCCGCATCAACCTTCTGTCCAGCGGCAACCGCGTTCACAAGTTCGTATAACAATTCGTCGCCATCTAACATCCATCCAGCACATCTAGCCATTGGTCTTGCAAACCTGTCCAATATCCCATCATTCAACACGTCGGTGTGTACTGCCTCTTCCTGCAATATTCCCTGTACGGCAATGAGTCGTTCATTAATGAGACGGTCATCTGTCTCTCTCGGCTCGCCATTACGTCCCGAACTCAGCATTCTATCTTGGAATCTCTGTATAAGTCGTCCAAGTATTAGCACTTGGTATCCTGGTGCGTTGTTTTCTAACCCAGATCTTTCCAGAACTACATTCATAATGTCTCTAATCCACCCACATGTTGTCTTCTCGTCTTCCTCGGCTCGCCATTGCGATAATATCCTCACTTCCGCCGCTCTCACCATGCCACCGAGCTGCCAGCAGAATTGCACAAGATCGTGGATGGTTGGTTGCGGCTCAATGCCTACCACCTGCCGCTGAGCAGCACCATATGACACGTTCATCGCAATTGTTCCGCTTAGACCAATTATTGCATACATCATCTTCTTCACATTCATTTCATTTCCTCAAAAAAGTTACATCCAGCTCACTGTACAGGCACCACGTACCACAGTCTATACACTCCGGGAGTGTTCCACATCTGCATTCGATCTCGCATCCTTTCCAGGCCACCACTCGTACTTTTGTCTGGGCAGCTCGCTCTTTCGCCCCGATGATATCACATTCAATTTAGCTGTCAAATGTTTCGTCGAGTAGTGTGTTCGCACGCTTCTTCATTGGTGCAGCGAACTCACTGTTTGCTAGTCTAATCGGGGTACTCTATCTGACCAGTATCTTCCATTGCTCTGGGATTTCATCCTCCTCACTCAGTTCAGCGTTTCCGTGATCAAGTTCATTTTGTCACCGTTGCCTCTTCAATTTCCGTATAGGCCCCATGCGACTCTCGATTGCGTCTAACCTTGCTATGTGTATAAATGTATCGGTTTATGCCCTGGTTAGCAATTCTCTTTCCGTGTTCTGGAGCCATTTTTTATGTAGTCCGGTAGTTCCAAGCAATATTTCGCCAACTGGGAGGCTGTAACTCTCCGGTCTATCCCATTCGAATCCGCTATTCTGTCCTCCGGTCCCCGCACTAACTTCCCATGCATCTCCTTGCTCATCGTCTGATGCATGGTTCCGTATGACACGCCAGTCATAACCGTACTGCTAAGTCCAATATTGCACATTTTATCTTCATCTTGTGCATTTTACCTCTGCAAAAAAATCAATTACATTTCGGCTCCCTGTACAAATATCACATATTTTCAATCTCGTATATCCCTTCCGCTACCACTTTCCAAACTCCAGCAACATCCAAATTAAAACCGAAACTATGATACAGTTCTCAGTGCCGCTAGCTCGTAAGCTTGCTCATGCAGCTCATCCCGTATATTCCGCATGATATCACATTTACACTAGTTCCTATTAGCAAATATCGCATCAACAGCTTCGTCTAACGATGCAAAATTACCTATAATTTCGCGTAATTTTTTCTTCATCAAGCTCTAAAAATCCTCTATAGGATTGAGATCAGGCGAGTATGGTGGCAGAAATAACCGGTACACTCGCACTTCTCCGCTATCTCCGCGAGCTTTTCTTTTCTGTGAAATCCGGCGTTGTCCACCACTATCACGCTTCCTTTGCTCATCTCTTTTATCAACATTTCTTCAAACCATTTTTCGAACATTTCGCCATCCATTGTTCCTTTATATCGACATGGTGCGTACAGATTTTTCCGGATTTTCAGCTATAATTGCTTTACTTTTTCTGGATCGATAGTCCTGAATTTTCTAGGCTTTTCAGGTGCTACTTCTAAACTTCCCGTTTTCTGCTTTAATTTATTCCAATTTTCCACAGTTTTTTGGTGAATTTTAAACACTCTAACTAGCCTCAGCTTGGCTATGCCCATCTTTTTTCAAAGCCGTCATTTTATCATGTTAAATACTAACGTGATTTAGTAAATCATTTTTGGAGTCTGCGACAACGTCATTAATACGTTATTTGCTAATGAGAATTAGTATATATAGTGTAGAGTTGCGAGCGTTGCCTCAAATGCACTGATTTCTGTTTGATACCGAGTTCTATAGTATTGTCTTTATGAACCCTAGTGATAATGTTGATCCGGAATCAATAAGTTTGTTGTCTATAAGTTTTACCCAGTAATTTATCGATTCGTATGATCTCTCGATCCTGTTCGCTATATATTCGATAATTGGCTTTTTCGCTGAAATGCCTCTTCGTTCGAGCATTTTTTCTATGATAGACAACATGGTTTCTCCGTTCGGTTTTTGAATCCTTATGACGCTAATGGTCGACAATCTAGACTTTACATCGCTTAGTGTTATGTTCCAATTGCATGGATATGATTTTGCCGTTATAAGGAGATATGCATTCATTGATTTAACCGTATTGTATATATAAAATAACATCAAATCGTCTTCTAGTTCATCTGCGTTATCCAAGATAAAATATCTCTGTTGATCCTCGGTAGAGATTATGTCATACAACTTTTCATGCACAATATCGAAAGATACATCAATGATACTAGCGTGTTGTCTTGTTCCCCAGATGCTCGCTAGGTGGGTCTTTCCAGATCCTTTTTCGCCAACAAGGCACACAAAATTTTCCGATATCGTAAACGGCCACTTTTCCAGCCAATTGAAAGCGTAGCTGTTGCAATCCGTTACGACAAAGTCAGCAGTCCTTTTGGAGAACGCCCAAGAGACAGGCAGAACTAGTTGTTTTAGTCTGACAGTTTCGTCAGGGAATTGTAATTGTAAGACCATCGAGCTCTTCGGACACAACAATCTGGCAGGCCAGCCTGGAATTAATATTACCATTTGGGAGACTTTCCAACAAATCAATCTCCTCATCAGAAGCCTTTTGAATTTTATCTATAAAACTAGGGTATATATAGACATGGCAGGTTCCACAGACCCCAGCCCCACTACATCCACCGAACAGTTTTACTCCACTTGCGTTGGCAGTTTCAAGCAGGGTTTCTCCGGATGCAGCTTCAACCTTCGTTTCGATATCCCCCTTCTTAAATATTATCGTTGGCATATTAAACTCCTCAAAATTTAGCTCTGGTCGCGGGTCGCTTTTGAAATCACAAAATCCAATTCAACTTCGGAGCACAGCCCTAAGACAACCGGACTTCTAGGCGATAACATAGCAATATTTCTATGCGTTTTATTTCTGATTGCTTTTATTGTGTTTCTTGTTGTTCCAATCAAATCGCATATGTCGTGTTCAGACACATGAGGGTAATATTTCAAAATCCAAGCAACAGCGTCTGGCCTATCCTGCCTCTTCACTCTCGGAGTATACTTCTTTGATAGTTTCCTTGGTTCAAGATACAGGCGTGATTTTAACTGAAGCCTGGCCTCAGGATCGGCCTCACATCTCTTTATTTCATCGCATGTCAATTGAGAAGCAACGATTGGATCAAACCCAATCATCCTCGCGTCCATATCTCCATTCGCAAAAGACTCAATTTCAAGAACATGCAAGCCACAAAAATCAGCGATCTGCTCAAAGGTCAAAGATGTATTTTCAATGAGCCAGATAGCAGTTGCTTTCGGCATCAATGGTCCGCTCACAAAGCAATCTCCTTGTTCAACATAATTAACCCATCGCAGAGTCTAGCGTAATCGAGTAGATTCTACAACGTTAGCGCTCGATTGCGTTAGACATTTTTGATGATAAATTCGGAATTGCCATATTTGGTAATTGATCTTCATCGAAAAAATCTTTCTCAAAATTCCAGCAATACTCCTGAATATGAACGGCATGCAGCGTGATGTTTTATCTTGCAAATTTAGTTCATTTCGCCCAAACTCACACTAGCATTGTGAATGTATTTTTGATGGAATTAATATGTCTGAAAGAATTATTAATATACAGGACGCTTTTCTAAATTACATAAGAAAGAATAAAGTTCCGGTTACTGTGTTTTTGCTAAATGGCGTTAAAATTAGCGGAGTAATTTCATGTTTTGATCAAAGTTCAATAGTTGTAAAAAGAGAAGGATATACGCAACTCGTTTACAAACACGCCATTTCAACGTTTTCTCCGCATGGTCCAATTAGCGTTTTTGATTGGAATGGTCCAGTCAACTCACAAAAACCAAAATATGGAGCTCCACAAAAAAATGCGTCAGAGGATGAATTTGAAATAGAGATTGAAGATTATGAAGAAGAAGAAGACTTCGAGGAATTTGAAGATGATAAAGAGGAATAATGAATTTCGATGTAGCTATCATAGGTGGAGGTCCAGGTGGGTATGTCTGCGCTATCAGGGCAGCTCAACTTGGACTCAGCGTTGCGGTCATTGAAAAAGAACATCTCGGCGGAACGTGCCTAAACAAGGGCTGTATTCCAACGAAGGCGATGCTCCAGGCAACCAAGGTTAAGCGTACCATAGGGCGTTCAAGGGAATTTGGAGTCAATAGTAGCGTCGTCTCTATCAATTTGGATAAGATGATGGCGAGATCGCGTGAAATCATAGGTGGACTCAATCATGGAGTTTCTGGTCTGTTATCTAAGAACAAAATCGCTGCAATAGATGGCTTTGCAAAGTTTAAAGATCGGAATACATTAATCGTTCAATCCTGCGATGATACAAGTGAGATATCCGCTAGAAATATAGTAATATCAACTGGAGCAATACCGAGAATGCTTCCAGAAATCGGCAAATCACTGATTGATAATGGGTTGATCTGGACCTCCAAGGAAGCGATATCTCCGAAATTTTTGCCAGAGAAACTATTGATAGTAGGTTCAGGCGCCATAGGTATCGAGCTTGCTTCGTTCTATAATTCGTTTGGATCTGATGTCACTGTTGTTGAAATCCAAAGCAGCATCCTTATCCAAGAAGACGAAGAAATTGCGTCCTTCGCTCAAAAATCTTTTTCCAAGCAAGGGATCAAGATTGAGACTTCAACAAAGATTCAAAACTTTTCAGAGTCGGCCGAGAAGGTATCTGTCGAATTAGTAGATGACAAAGGCAATATAACGAAGGAGGTGTTCGACGTTGTTATAGTGGCAATCGGTGTCGTTCCAAACACGGTGGATCTGTGTCTTGACAAAGTCGGCGTTAAAACAAAACAGAATGGAGCGATCGAAACCTTTGAATATCAGGAAACAAGTCAGAAAAACATATTTGCAATAGGAGATGTTGCCGAAACACCGTGGTTCGCCCACAAGGCATCTAGGGAAGGAATCATCGTTGCCGAGAAAATTGCTGGACTCTCTGAGATAACCACAATTAACCTTAAAGCAATTCCAGCGTGCACGTATTCCCATCCTCAAATTGCATCGATCGGAATAACGGAAAAACAAGCAATGGCAATCACGGAAATTAAAGTTGGTAAGTCTTATTTTAAAGGGAATGGAAAAGCACAAACTGCTGGTGAACCTGATGGATTTGTTAAGGTAATATTCGATAGCAGAAATGGTGAATTGCTAGGGGCTCACATGATTGGATATGAGGTTACTGAGTTATTGCCAATTTTCTCAGTTGCCATGGCAGGAGAGCTGACAGAAAGGGAATTAATGACTGCAGTCTTTCCACATCCAACTATGTCAGAATGTCTACAAGAAGCAGTTTGTGACGCATTTGGCGTTGCTATTCATGGATAATTTTCTGTTATTACCAGATGTGTTAATCCTCTTATTTTCGGTGTACATTGCTTTCGTCAGATTTACAAGAGGGAATCAGTTTGCAGAGAAAGCCCTACCAAAAACGTCAATATTCATGGCCATTTTTTCGTTTTTAATTTCGCTAATAATTAATTCTATTAACAATTTTCAGTTCGGATTGTCTAGCGTATTATTCATGAAGGCAATATTGCTTGGGTTATTATCAGCATGTACATTAGTATTAAATAACAACAGAACAGTCAAGAAGCTTGGTTCTTCTTTGTATTTCTTGCTCTTTACTTTAACTTTTGCGATAATGTTGTGTCTTTCAGCAAATGGGTTTTTGATTTTAACAATCGGCCTTGAACTGTATAATTTTTCAATTTGTTTTTTACTTTTGCCAAATAGAAAAGCGGCGATCAGATTTCTTCTGACGTCTTCTGTTATGACTGCAATATTTTTATTTGGCATAAGTCTACTTTATAGCCAGTTTGGAAGCTTTGCATTTGATGACATTAAATGTGACAAGAGCATTGTATCAACAATTGGATTTATTTGTATTATAAGTGGATTTTTATTTAAATTAGGCATCGCCCCATTCCATTCTTGGATGATTGATATTTATGAAAAATCATCATTGTTTCTTGTTATATATTTAAATGTAATTTGGAAGTTTTTTATATTTTTTGTATTCGCAAATACGATATTATCAATCGGTCAGATTAATCAGCAAATTATACATGCAGCTTCCATATTGTCGATGGCAGTCGGTGGTGTAATGTCTATTTTTCAGTGGAACATAAAAAGGTTCGTTGCATTTGCTACTGTCGGCCATATGGGATTCTTATTATCCCTATTCTCTATATCAGATCATGCAAAAATATTGCCAACGGCGATGACCTATCTAACGACTTATTGTTTTGCAGCAATCTGCTTTTTTGTCTCTCTCATCGTTGTTAAAAAGCATAACCCGATTTGTAGATTCAGTGATCTCAGCGGACTTATCTACCGCTGTCCATCCGCCGGGATTGGAATATTGTTATCAATGTTTGCGATGATTGGAATGCCTCCTTTTGCCAACTTCATGGCTAAAATGGAGATATTCAACCTGCTAATAAATTCTCAGAATTACACTATGCTTTCGGCAACGATAGCATATTCCGTTCTGTGTGTTTTCTACGTAGCAAAGCATATGAGATATTTATTCAAAAGATCTGACAGACAACGAATCGACATTAAAAACAAGATGGTTATTACCCTGCAACTTGTTCTAATACTATCATTCTTTCTTTATAACGGCATACACAACGACTGGAATCAGATACTGACAGCCGGGACAGCTCCCTAAAACACACAAACCGAAAATATCCGACAAAACCTAAGGACAAGCCTTTTTCCATCTCTGGACGAAAAGACAATCCATTAAACTCTGACTTTCAATAAAGAAAAACAAGCCGATCGAAGTATTAGTACCAGTAAGCTCCACGCATTGCTACGCTTCCACACCTGGCCTATCAACGTGGTGGTCTACCACGACTCTAATGGGGATGACTAGTTTTGAGACAAGTTTCACGCTTAGATGCTTTCAGCGTTTATCTTTTCCATACTGTAGCTACCCTGCTATGCCGCTGGCGCGACAACAGGTCCACCAGAGGTATGTCCATTCCGGTCCTCTCGTACTAGGAACAGCCTCTCTCAATCATCCTACACCCACGGCAGATAGGGACCAAACTGTCTCACGACGTTCTGAACCCAGCTCACGTACCACTTTAATTGGCGAACAGCCAAACCCTTGGGACCTTCTTCAGCCCCAGGATGTGATGAGCCGACATCGAGGTGCCAAACCTCCCCGTCGATGTGAACTCTTGGGGGAGATAAGCCTGTTATCCCCGGCGTACCTTTTATTCGTTGATCGATGGCCCTTCCACAAGGAACCACCGGGTCACTATGACCGACTTTCGTCTCTGCTCGACTTGTAAGTCTCGCAGTCAGGCAGGCTTATGCCATTGCACTCAACATCTGGTTTCCGTCCAGATTGAGCCTACCTTCGCACGCCTCCGTTACTCTTTGGGAGGCGACCGCCCCAGTCAAACTACCCACCATGCAGGGTCCGGGATCCAGATTCATGGATCTCCGTTAGATATCAAACGATTGAAGGGTGGTATTTCACATTCCGCCTCCACCAGAACTGACGCTCCAGCTTCATCGGCTCCCACCTATTCTACACATCAATCATCTAATACCACTGCAAAGCTGTAGTAAAGGTGCACGGGGTCTTTCCGTCTAACCGCGGGAACTCCGTATTTTCACGGAGGATCCAATTTCACTGAGTTGGTGTTGGAGACAGCGGGGAAGTCGTTACGCCATTCGTGCGGGTCAGAACTTACCTGACAAGGAATTTCGCTACCTTAGGACCGTTATAGTTACGGCCGCCGTTTACCGGGGCTTCGATTCAGTGCTTTCACACCTCCTGTTAACCTTCCGGCACCGGGCAGGCGTCAGACCATATACTTCATCTCTCGATTTTGCATAGTCCTGTGTTTTTGGTAAACAGTCGCTACCCCCGATTCTGTGCCACCCATCACTGGTTGCCCAATAATGGGTCCCTTTTCTTCCGAAGTTACAAGGGCAAATTGCCGAGTTCCTTCAACACCATTCTCTCAAGCGCCTTAGTATATTCTACTCATCCACCAGTGGCGGTTTAGGGTACGGTCTATTCTTGTGGGCTATTTCCTGGAAGCCATTCTCTGCTAGATCAATCCAATAAGATCTAACAGATTACTGCCTTCGTCATCTCCACAAAGGTCATGGAATATTAACCATGTTCCCATCGGTTACGACTTTCGTCCTCACCTTAGGGGCCGACTAACCCTACGCTGATTAACATTGCGTAGGAACCCTTGGACTTTCGGCGGGCATGTCTTTCACATGCCTTAACGTTACTCATGTCAGCATTCTCACTTCCGATACCTCCACCATCGCTCACGCGTTTGGCTTCACAGGTCTACGGAACGCTCCGCTACCGCTTATATAAGATGCTGTCTTATATAAACCCGTCGCTTCGGTGTGTAGTTTTAGCCCCGTTACATTTTCGGCGCAGGATAACTTAGCTAGACCAGTGAGCTATTACGCTTTCTTTAAAGGATGGCTGCTTCTAAGCCAACCTCCTGGCTGTCTTGGTCTTCCCACTTCCTTTTCCACTTAACTACAACTTTGGGACCTTAGCGGACGATTAGGGCTCTTTCCCTTTCCACAATGGAACTTAGCTCCCACTGTGTGTCTGCTAATCTGTACTCGTTGGTATTCGGAGTTTGTTTGGATTTGGTAGGAATCGCTTCCCCCTAGTCCATTCAGTGCTCTACCCCCAACGGTAATCAATTAACGCTCTACCTCAATAGATTTCGCGGAGAACCAGCTATCTCCGGGTTTGATTGGCCTTTCACCCCTAACCACAGGTCATCCCCCACTGTTGCAACAGTGGTGGGTTCGGCCCTCCATTGAGTGTTACCTCAACTTCAGCCTGCCCATGGTTAGCTCACCCGGTTTCGGGTCTCATGCCAGTAACTATGCGCCCTATTCAGACTCGGTTTCCCTGTGCCTACACCTATCGGTTTAAGCTTGCTACTAACACGAACTCGCTGACTCATTATGCAAGAGGTACGCTGTTACGGTTCTACAGCATCGGCGTTAGCCGATACTGTCCGCTCCAACTGCTTGTAGGCATCCGGTTTCAGATCTATTTCACTCCCATACTCTGGGTTCTTTTCACCTTTCCCTCACGGTACTCGTTCACTATCGATCATTAGGTAGTACTTAGGCTTGGAGGGTGGTCCCCCCATCTTCAGACAGAATTACACGTGTTCCGCCTTACTCATGCGCCATGGTTTTCCTTTCCATACGGGGCTATCACCCATTCTCGCCGCGCTTTCCATCGCGTTCTGATTGTATTTCCACAGCAACTGGCCTTTTCCGCGTTCGCTCGCCACTACTAACGGAGTCTCGTTTGATGTCCTTTCCTATAGGTACTTAGATGTTTCAGTTCCCTACGTTCGCCTCGACACACTATTTATTCATGTGCCGATACCGCATAATGCGGTGGGTTCTCCCATTCGGATATTCACGGATCAAAGATTGTTCGCATCTCCCCGTGACTTTTCGCAGCGTACTACGTCCTTCGTCGCCTCCTAATGTCAAGGCATCCACCAAATGCCCTTCTTGCGCTTGTTTTTTCTTTATTTGATTAAAAGCCAGAGTTTAATGGATCTCTCCAATAAACTCCCTCTCTCTCTCAGTGCTATTATGCAACGAGTAGGAGTCACCCGAAATCAACTCCGTGAGGAAGGGGGCGACGTCCTCCACAATCTTTCAAAGAAAGACTGTGGCATCGCTCTTCCAGAGCGATGGCAAAGCTTCGCTTTGCAGACCGTCGCCCCCCCTCACGTGATCAAGATCAAGAAAACCTCTGCACATTGCATCGCAAAAAGTGTTTTTGATTCGAGGAAACGCGTTCCACACGCGCCCCCTCGATCTTGGATATTTTCGATTTACTATGTTAAAAGAAAAAGTTCCGGCTTAAAAGCCAGATCAAAATGAATCGAATCAATGCAATCCATTTAGACCTGCCCTTCGCGAGATATGGTGGAGGTGATCGGAATCGAACCGACGACCCCATGCTTGCGGAGCATGTGCTCTCCCAGCTGAGCTACACCCCCTCTCCTATCCTTATTTCTGGTGGAGGTAAACGGGCTCGAACCGATGACCTCGTGCTTGCAAAGCACGCGCTCTCCCAACTGAGCTATACCCCCCTTTCTTTCTCCCCAACTGATGGTGGGCCAGGGAGGACTTGAACCTCCGACCCCACGCTTATCAAGCGTGTGCTCTAACCAACTGAGCTACTAGCCCCTAAAATTCCTTTTATCCGCTAAAACTAATAGGGCCAGGCAATAGGCTCCGTATTCCTCTATCTTTTTTGTTCTCTTTTTTCTATTAAATAGGTAGTAAACAGGTGACGTGGCGCTGAATTCACTTCATCCAGCGTTTTGTTTCCTTAGAAAGGAGGTGATCCAGCCGCAGGTTCTCCTACGGCTACCTTGTTACGACTTAACCCCAGTCATCGACCCCACCGTGGTCAGCTGCCTCCATTGCTGGTTAGCATACCGGCTTAAGGTAGAACCAACTCCCATGGTTTGACGGGCAGTGTGTACAAGACCCGAGAACGTATTCACCGCAGCATTCTGATCTGCGATTACTAGCGATTCCGACTTCATGCCTTCGAGTTGCAGAAGACAATCCGAACTGAGACTGTTTTTAAAGATTCGCTCATTGTTTCACCAATTTGCTTCTCTCTGTCACAGCCATTGTATTACGTGTGTAGCCCAGCCCATAAGGGCCATGAGGACTTGACGTCATCCCCACCTTCCTCCGGCTTATCACCGGCGGTATCATTATAGTGCCCAGCCTAACCTGATGGCAAATAACGAAGAGGGTTGCGCTCGTTGCGGGACTTAACCCAACATCTCACGACACGAGCTGACGACAGCCATGCAGCACCTGTGTTACCTCCACCCGAAGTGACCCAAATGATTTCTCATTCAGTTAAGGTACATGTCAAGAGCTGGTAAGGTTTTGCGCGTAGCTTCGAATTAAACCACATAATCCACCGCTTGTGCGGGTCCCCGTCAATTCCTTTAAGTTTTAATCTTGCGACCGTACTCCCCAGGCGGAATGCTTAGCGTGTTAACTACGACACCGAGGTTTACACCCCGACGTCTAGCACTCATCGTTTACAGCGTGGACTACCAGGGTATCTAATCCTGTTTGCTCCCCACGCTTTCGCGCCTCAGCGTCAGTTATTGCCCAGATGATCGCCTTCGCCTCTGGTGTTCCTATGCATATCTATGAATTCCACCTCTCCATGCATAATTCCATCATCCCCTTCAATACTCTAGCCAAGCAGTATCCAACGCAATTCCCGGGTTGAGCCCAGGTATTTCACATCAAACTTACTTAGCCGCCTACGCGCCCTTTACGCCCAGTGATTCCGAACAACGCTTGCTCCCTTCGTATTACCGCGGCTGCTGGCACGAAGTTAGCCGGAGCTTATTCATAAGTTACCGTCATAATCTTCACTTATAAAAGAGCTTTACAACCCGAAGGCCTTCATCACTCACGCGGCATCGCTGGATCAGGGTTTCCCCCATTGTCCAATATTCCCCACTGCTGCCTCCCGTAGGAGTCTGGGCCGTGTCTCAGTCCCAATGTGGCTGGTCGTCCTCTCAGACCAGCTATAGATCACAGGCTTGGTAGGCCATTACCCTACCAACTACCTAATCTAACGCGGGCCGCTCCTTCAGCGATAAATCTTTCAACTTTCGTTTGTATCTTGTATTAGCGTTCGTTTCCAAACGTTATTCAAAACTGAAGGGTACATTCCCACGCGTTACTCACCCGTTTGCCACTATACCTCCAGGGCAAGCCCCAGAGATACCGTTCGACTTGCATGTGTTAAGCATGCCGCCAGCGTTCGTTCTGAGCCAGGATCAAACTCTCATGTTTAATCCATGTCGCTCATCAACTTAAAAATCAACTGTCTTTTTTGGTTTTCAGTTAATGAACAAATGTCATTTAGTGTAAATTTACACGCCACCTGTTCACTACCTATTTCTTTTTCTTAAGTATAAACTCTTTTCTAGAACACTTCTGAAGATCGATATAAACCAATCCTCACTCTGCAGAGTTTAAAATATCATCTGCGCCATGTCAATGCTTTTTTTTGATATTTCGCACATTTGTGACACATAAAGCAAACTTGCTATTTTTTCAAGTCCAAACTAGTATTTAGTCACCCATCTGATATCCTGCAATTATGCGACACAAAATATCGCTAATAGCCAGGCTATATGAGACAAATTTTTGAAAAACTAACCCTAGAAAAACGAACATTACCATTGTTTGCTCCTGTAGTACTTGGCATTGGAATTATAGTCGGGGTATTTTATCCATTCCTCAATTTTAGTTTATTGTTATTTTTTTTAGTTATATCATTGTTAACCTTCCTTTCATTGTTTAAAAAATTCAAAATTTCAACTTGTTTTATGTTAATTTTTTCAATTGGAATTTATGTTGCTCAAACGGGAGGACTCCTCGAAACTAGCCTTCTGTCTCACAAACAATTCGTTGATGAAGAATACAATTCAGTTAAATTCCTAGCGACAGTTAAATTCATTGATGAAACACATCCAACTATGCGGAACATGCGCCGCGTTACGTTCAAAGATATGAAATTTACTGAAAACCAAGAACTCGGATTCATAAAGACCGCGAAAATGACCTGCTCATCGCGAATGTCTGACAGTATAGTACCAAACGATTTCGTTGAGGTCAAAGGGAAAATCAGCCCATACAAACCTCCAGCAATCCCAAGCTCCTTCGACCAAAAGCAGTACAATGCCATTATAGGATTAGATACCACTGGAATAGTTTACATCATTAAAAAATTATCTTCTGGGAAACTGAAGGACGTATTTTCAAGCGCTAGATGCCATCTAACAAAGCGGATCGTAAAAAAGATGGGACAAATTGGAGGTGGAATAGCCAGCTCTTTACTGACCGGCGACAAGTCCTCTATCACCCCGGATATTCGGGAAAAATACATTAATTCCGGAACTGCCCACATATTGGCTATTTCAGGCCTCCATATGTCTATAGTTTCATCTTTGTTTTTCTTTTTAATTTTAAAGATAATGCAGTATATGAGCATATTTTTCGCTTCTATAAATCCAAGAAGATATGCAGCCATTACTACGATTCCAATAACCTTTTTGTATCTGGGCCTTTCTGGCGCTTCACCCTCAGCCATCAGAGCCTTTATAATGACTACAATCGCACTAGTTAGCATAATATTCGATAGAAAAACCATATCAATGAGGGGGGTTGCACTGGCCGCCTTCTTGATATTGCTTTTCGACTCTGGATCTCTTTTTCTTGTGAGCTTCCAGCTGTCGTTTTCTGCGGTAGTCGCATTGATATCGTTCTACGACAACTTCAGAACTCAGATAGGATCACTCCAAACAAAATTCAATAAGCTTTCCAAAAAAATATATTTCTATATTCTGTCATCTGGCACAACAACATTTATCGCATCAATCGCGACACTACCAATATCAGTAGCAACATTCAATAGACTTAGTATCGCTGGAATTATAGGCAACTTAATAGCAATTCCTACAATAACTCTCATAGTAATGCCGCTTGGAATTCTCTCACTTGCTACCTGTGAATTTTCAGACTTTTTTTCAATCGTATTAAAACATGTTTTGGTGGTCCTAACGAACCTACTTGGACTCGTCGCCGAAATTCCAGGGTCTGTAGTCACAGTGAAATCTCCATCTATTCCTGTTTTATATACCCTAACAATAGGCGGAATCATCTCTACGATTCTGGCAACTAAACTTAGAAATATCGGTGTGGCTCTGTGCTTCCTGGGTTTTATCCTTTGGATTTTTGAGACGTCACCAAATATCATAGTGCCTCCAAAATCAGACGTTATATGCTTCGTTGAAAATGGAAAGCTCTACTCAACTTCACTGCAAAAAAGTAGGCCACAAATTATGTCAATTCAGAGAAATTTAGGGTTCGATGGCAAATTGGAAAAAAAGAAATTCAACGGCTATATCCCTACATGCAAACACAAAACCGGGATATACATCTGGACTAAATTAAATATAGTTAAAACACTTGCTGAACGAAAACATCCATACTGCCCAGCTACATTCACAATTTTGAAAAATGCCCATTGAAATATACTGCAAAAATTTGTATAGTTAAGTTAACTTTCGCAAAGCGTGATCTGTTATTGTCTTGGGCATTCTTATTCGTTATTTCACAATTTGGCTGTTTGTATGTTGCTGTTTAGAGTCGTGCTACGCAAAGCAAAAAAGTATTGATTCTAGCAAAAAAGCTGCAATAGTCATACGCGCCAACACTGGGGAAACTGTATATTCAGAAAATCCAGATGCAAAGAGATACCCTGCTTCTCTAACGAAGATGATGACTTTACTCCTCCTATTCGAAGCCATCGAAAAGAGAAAGGTCACTCTTGGGACAAAATTCAAAGTATCTGCCCTAGCAACTCGACAGCAACCATCTAAGCTCGAATTACGTGTTGGTGAAAGAATTCCTGTTAGAGCGCTCATATCAGCTCTAGCCGTTAAATCCGCTAACGATGTTGCTGTTGTGGTGGCAGAGGGACTTTCTGGTAGTGTAAGTAGTTTCTGCAAACTGATGAATAATAAATGCCGAGAACTCGGCATGAAAAATTCGCACTTTGTAAATCCATCTGGATTACCTGATCAAAGACAAATCTCAACTGCGAGAGACATGGCAAAACTCGGTATAACGCTGTATAAAAGGTTTCCTAAATACTGGCAATTCTTGTCTCAAAAATTTTTTTGTTACAAAAATGTAACTCATAAAACACACTGCAAAATATTGCAATGGTACAAAGGTGCCGATGGGGCAAAAACTGGATATATTGCGGCATCTGGATTTAATCTTTTTGTAACAGCAAAACGCGATGGTGATAGAGTATTCGTCGTTGTTATGGGGCGAAGCACCGCCAAACTACGAGATTTTTACGCTGCTCATCTGATGGATATCTACCTAAAGAAATGCGCTAAAAAGATGAATACCCTATCGCCATCGCGTTTTACTGTCACAAGAAATATGAAAGCCGCAAGAAAAGATCTGTCAGCGCAGATAGGTAAATCAGAGATGATAGAACAAGTTGTGCATGCAGATGACGAAATTCCCGTATCCGAAATAATAAAATCTATCAAATTAAGCCCAAGCGAATTAGACAATTTGTACAAAGATGAAGAAGTAATCAACGAAGAAGATGAAATATTGGCATCTAAAGTTAGGTGAGAACATACTTCTTTATGATTTTGTTTGTTAAAACTAAAGAACGTTCTATTTCATTTTTTTCTACCACCGGAGTAAATCCAAAATTTTTCCATGTAACCCAAATTTTTGGACATGTCTGACTGTTCAAATCAATCCCGTACCCAATGTCCTCGATGAAACTAAACTCAAAGTAAGCATATAACGTCAAAACATCATTCGATGAAAACTTGTGAATGTTATCGGCGATATATCCAACGACACCGCACAATTTCCTATGAGGAGACATTTGCGGCAAAGATTTACTCAATAGAGAGCAAATTTTGTGGCACACGAAGATATGGTCTGCCGAGCACGTAGAAAATGCCAAACTCGTCGTTTCTTTTTGGAGTTTTAAAAATCCAATGGAGTTCTGGTGTTTAGATTCATATTCAACATCAACTTTAGAGAAAACTGAAAAACTGCCATACGATGAAATTGCAACCAACGCCGACACTCTTCCATGATCAATTGTAAATACATCAACGATTTTGTATTTATCCATGTGTTTTCTAGATGATATAACAATTCCTCTATCGTCCCAAACGACCATTGTCTATTTTTTATTACCACCTTTACAATCCCCCAAGTAATAGTGCTTTCTACAAAGCGATATGTATTTTTCATTACCGCCTATATCTATTTGTTCACCATGCCTAATAATTCGGCATTCTGAATCAAATCTGGCATTCATAGTCGCTTTCTTCCCGCAATGGCAAATCGTCTTAACTTCAACTAATTCATCTGCCCAGAGCAATAGATAGAGACTTCCTTCAAATGGCTCTCCTAAAAAATCAGATCTCAATCCATAGGTCAAAACGGGAATATCAAACTCATCTACAACTTGACACAATTGCTTTACATGCGCCTTCATCAAAAATTGCGCTTCATCTACAAAAATACATGCGGTATTGTCTGTGAGCCTCTTTGATATGTCTTCGAATAAATCAAGATGTTTATCGAATACATTTGCCGCCGACTTAAGACCTATCCTCGACGCAATTACAGCTTCTCCATAACGATCATCAAATTTAAATGTATAAAGCAATGTATCCATTCCACGTTCATTATAATTGAAACTATTCTGCAGAAGTTGCGTAGTCTTCCCTGCATTCATCGCTGAATAATAAAAATATAACTTTGCCATTTAACATCACAACAAAAAACATCTGACCCAAATATTGTATACCACGGCAAACATGGCCTTTTCAACATTAGTTAAATGTGGCACAATATACAATCATGGTGTGGGATATATTTTTGGAATTTGCATGAAAGGACTTGTTGACTCTCACGCTCATCTTTGCTACGAAGAAATCTTTAACAGCTTGGAGGCTAAGCTTAGACTGGCAAAGTTGGCTGGAGTGGATTATATAATGACTGTTGGAACGGATTTCAAGACAATGTTCCAAAACGTCGAAGTAGCAGAACAACGTAGCAATGTATTCAGTTCCGTTGGGATCCACCCGCTCCACTTCAAAGATGGCCATGATGTTAGTGAAATTAAAAAATTAGCCCATCACAAAAAAGTTGTCGCAATCGGAGAAATCGGGCTTGATTACCACTATGCTGATGAAATACCTAAGAATGATCAAATATGCCTATTTCGCGAAATGCTAGCGATAGCGGAATCAATTAACTTGCCTTGCATATTCCACGCGAGAGAGTGCTTCCGTGACATCTTTGACATCATAATGGACTACAAGTTGGCGCCTTCTGTTTTTCACTGTTTTACAGGTACAATTGACGAAGCAAAAAAGATCTTAGATTTAGGCCACTACATCTCGTTTTCTGGAGTCATTACGTTCAAGAATTCAAATGAACTAAGACAGGTCGCTGAGTACGTTCCAAACGACAAGGTCCTTGTTGAAACTGATTGTCCATATCTAGCCCCTGTTCCTTACAGAGGAAAAACAAACGAACCAGCATTCGTGAGCTTGGTGGCTGAATGCCTGGCGAAAATCAAAAACGTTTCTATAGATCAGATCGCCGAAACAACGTCAGCCAACTTTTTTAAACTGTTCCCCAAAAGTGATCTTGCGCTTCAGTATTTAACGAAATAAATGCTTCGAAATCCTCCGCGCTTTATGCGTTGCTTTTCTCAAAAATTTCACTTTGCGACTGGTATAATGAATTTTTAACTATATTCACGTATAATGTAATTGAGGGAGTGTATTGAAATTTTTTTAAACTTGTATATATCACTTAGAAACATTACTAAAATTGCGGTTGCAACGTTACTTTTTACGTCATTGAGCGCTGCTGGAGAAACGCCCCCCGAGACGAGCACACAGATCCGTAAGGAGGAGTTGCTTGGTGAGATAGCCGCCGCAGTAAAAGATGCGATGAGCGAAAAAAGTCAGGACGAACAACCAACGGAAGACGAAACAACTACCTCTGCCGATCCTGCAAGAGATATCAAAGATGCTAATTTTGAATTAATAACCGCAGCACAGGATAAACTTATTGCAATCCTTGAGTCGCTGCATTCATATAATCCAGCTATTTTTGAACAGATAACGAATACGGTAAATATTTTAAAAATTTACATTCAATCCCAAGCTGATCATGATGAACTTCAACAAGTTATAGTAAACCTTTTGCGATTGATTGAAGAGCTACATGATGTGCTACCGAATTTAACTGGCACTCTCAACAGAGCGACACAACTTACAACATTTCTTGCTCTTATCGTGAACAACGAACATGGAATAATCCATCGAGTTTCGTCGATGCCTCCGGAGATTCCTCTAAATCAGGCCGAAATACATGAATTGTTAAACGACATAATGTGGCAAATATCTATAGCACAGGTACCGGAAGAAGATGATGTCTTTAGACAGATGCTAGCTGCAATACCGAGAATGTCATATGAAGGCAAGCCAAACATTCCAAGCCACTTTATCTACACCATTTTCAATGTTATAAATGAAGAGCTTAAAAAAACGACAAAAAAACTAGAATCGCTCCAGAGATCTTGCAATAGAATGTTGAAATCCATTGTCGATGAACTTGCCGAGCTTGCAACTGATCTTGGAATTCTGATAGAATCAGATAGAATCGCGAGGAATACTATTGAGTATCTCGAATCAATCAAAATACTTTGTATTAAATTTAGGGAAATGTTAGAGAAACTAAATAATACCGCAGCTGACGAAGTTACAAGTGTTTTGAAATTGGCTACCAGTAGCCAAGGTGTTTTAGACGAAATACTAGCTATTCCAAAACCTCAAGAAATTTTCGATGATGTTCCGAAGAATTAACTGAAAATTAATATTTTTGGATTCATAATTCCATGGGGGAAAGGTCCACTAGAAGCTTGAAAAAGCCGTGAGAAAAATTTGGGTACTGCTTGCCGTGTTGTTGTGTAACATACCTGCAATTGGCAAAGATGAATTTGATGTTGATGATATAAAGGTTAGGTGCGACTGTGATAAAGACGAAAAAGAATGGAGAAAAGAACCACCACTTGCTCCTCAACTGGTTGCTAAATTAGCTGCGATGCGACCGCGATTAAGGGATATCGTAATACCCAAAGCAGGTGGGACCAGATCCTGAAACACCGCAAAATACAGGATTCGTGGATTCTATATTGGCTAATACATCACCTAAAGACGGCTCCAGCTTAATCGCCGTATCCTGAAGAGAATTGTGAAAGTGAAAATTTTTAATCCCGGCTTCTTTGCAGTATGGCCCCTGAAAGCTATTATAAACTAACTTGGTTGAAAGCTTTTTCTTATTACTCACGAGTAGTATAGATCCACAGGGTAGTTCCAAATTTATTTGTTCTAACACACCTTTTCTTGAGCCAAGCCAATATATCGCTCTACTATTTGTGAAATACTTAAACAAAAACACTTTTGTATCTGTTCCCAATTCTTCAAAGATGTCAATATAATCCATTTTTTCACCAGGGCTCAAATTCCACAAATCGAAGACTGTATTGATAAAACAAGCGGCATCGCTTGATCCACCTCCTACTCCCCCTTCAATCGGTAGATTTTTTGTTACGGTTACATCTGGGATATACCTAGAAGGAAAATGTTTTTTCAAAATTTGATACGCAACTCTAATGAAATTTTTGAGATTTGGAATGCTTTTAATATACCCAGACTTATCGTTAAATTCCTCGTGCATATTGAATTTCAACACGTCATAAATATCATCAAGGAAAAAAAAGACACTTTCAATTTTGTGATAACCGTCATCTGTTTTCCCAAGTATGTTAAGCATTAAATTTACTTTTGCAACTGCGTGCGCTACAATCGGGGACATGTGTGAAGATCAGACTCAAATCAATCAATTCCTTATGAGGTGGTACAAACACTTCGGGCTTGATTATGTTTTCCTTAGGCATGATTGTAACATACAACAGGTTCCATTGTCTTCCATATCTCACTTTTCAAATCTGGATGACCTTCGAAGAGCGATATGTGAACTTAATTGTCCACTTCGTAGGATGTCTAAAAATACCGTGATTTCAGACGGCTCACCAGGCTCTGGTATCATGGTCATAGGAGAGGCGCCAGGCCAAGAAGAAGATGAGCAGGGAAAGCCTTTCGTCGGACAAAGTGGACAGTTACTGGATAATATGCTCAAGGCTGTTGGGATAAAGAGATCAGACGTATATATCTCCAATGTTGTTTTTTGGAGACCACCTGGAAACAGAACTCCGTCAGTTGATGAAATTGCGATGTGTATGCCTTATGTAGAACGGCATATAATGCTTGTAAATCCGAAGATATTGCTACTTCTTGGTGGGGTTGCAGTGAAGGCTGTTCTTGATACATCAGAATCGATCTCAAGAATAAGGGGCCGTAAAAATGAATACAAAGGGATCAATGTAGTAGCGACGTTTCATCCGGCGTATCTCCTTAGATCTCCCGGCCAAAAACAAGTTGCCTTCAGAGATTTCATCCAACTAAAACGACAATTGACCGCCCTTCATTTCTAAAACTCTGTCTCCAAATGACTTCGTATACCTCACATCATGGGTGATCATAAGACATGTTTTGCTTTCGCTGAGAATAATCTTTTTGGACATATCCATGACCGTGTTGGAAGCTTTTGGATCAAGTGCCGCTGTAATCTCATCGAGTAGCAAAATTTCATAATCCGAGAGTATGGCCATAACAAGACTCAACAGTTGTCTCTGCCCCCCGGAAAGATTTCCAACATACTCATTCAACCTATTTTCAAGCCCGATTCCCAAGAGCTCTAGTTTTTCCTTGAAATAACCCACTGTATTTCTAAGGGTAAATTTTGAAGAATTCCTCATATAGGCCAATTTCAAATTTTCCAGAATAGTCATTTCTGCAATGGTTCCGAGCCTTGGTTCTTGAATGACACTTGAAATTCTAGCAGACCTTTTGTATTGAGGTGTGTTCGTTATGTCCGAACCGTTCATCAAAATTTTTCCGCTATCTATTCTTGTAGCTCCTGAGACCGTATTGAACAGTGTTGTCTTTCCTGCTCCATTTGCCCCAATCAAAATTACAAACTCTCCTTTTTGAATTGTAAGATTTAAGTTCTCCAATATGCCATTTACCGATACATCAATTAATTCAAGCGCAGTCATTTTTCTTCATTCTCCTCGCCGCTATTATTGATATGATCATAAATCCAGTTACTAGATTTATATCAGAAGTTTTGATTCCGAAAACGTCACTATTTAGCGCTATGTTTATAAAGATTCTATAGATAATAGAGCCGACTATACATGATAAAATCAGTAATGGCTCTTTTTTAAACTGCAATACTTTTTCTCCGATAACGACTGATGCTAGGCCTGAGACTAACGTCCCTGTTCCTTCGGATATATCGCAAAATCCCTGATACTGGCTAAATAATCCACCTCCTAATGCAATCATAGAGTTGCTCAGCATTAAGCCAATGATTATCATCGACTTGATGTTTATTCCGATGATTGGTCCAAACTTTCTGTTATATCCAGTGGATCGTAGCTTCAATCCAAAACCACTAAAAAGCAAAGATATCAAAGCTGCTATTGTGAAAAATGTTATTCCAGCAAGAGTTAGTGTCGTGTCCCTCCCAGAAAATACAGATTCATTATCCATGAAAGTTATATTTGGAGCATTCCCCATAATTCGTAAATTTATGGAATATAGAATAAATGCAACTATTATTCCAGATAGAAGATCTGAAATTTTCACTTTGACATGTAGTATCCCTGTACACAATCCAATAATACCACCGGCTATCAGAGAGACAAACAGAGCAATATACGGATTCGTTCCATATTTCACGAGGACAGATGAAACAGCTGCGCCTAGAACGAAGCTACCATCGCAAGTTAAATCCGCGAAATTTATCGTCCTAAATGTCAGATATATGCCGACAGCAACAATTCCAAATATCAGACCGATATCAATGCTCGTTAATATTTCTTGCACACTAATCATAATACTTTATCCGCCTTCTCTAGTATGCCTTTCGGAATTTCTATGCCTATTTTACCGGCAACTGTTTTATTCAAATATAGCTCCGTGCTGGACGGATACTGTACTTCGATATCATTAATGTCTTCACCTTTTTTAATTCTCTGAATGACTTTAGCAGTTTGCCTGCCTATATCTACATGATTTGGGCCCAGAGCAGCGAGGCACCCTTTCTCAACTTGATCAGTATCACTAACAAAGACAGGTTTCTTTTCTCGTGTAAAAACTCTGATTACGTACTCTATTCCTCCAAGGACCGTATTGTCGTTGCTAACAAAAACAGCATCAACCTTTTTGACCAAAACAGCAACTGCCTGTGGAATATCGGAAGATTTTTGAATACAAGACTCAACGAGTTCTATGCTGAACGCTGGAGCAATAATCCTTAGCTTTCCAACTATAGCAACAGAGTTTGCTTCTCCCGTGTTATAGATTATCCCAAGCCTACGAAGCCCCGGCTGGATTTTTTTGAAAAGTCCGAGTTGCGGCTCTAGTGGAACAAAGTTTGAAACTATTGCTGTATTCGTCCCGGCAGATGTGGGTATTGCCGACGGGTCAGTTATCGAAGTCGCAATCAATTTTATTTTACCATCCTTTGCGTAACGAAACACCGATTGGGCTGGCATTGTTCCAATTGCGACAATAATATCGCCTCCTGTACTTACGGCTTTGGCAGCGATCTGCTCTGCAAGCACTAAGCTCCCTTGGCAGGTATCTGATCGTATGTCATCACCCTCATCCTCAAGTCCTTCCCTAAACCCTTTTTCAACGGCATTGAGTGCTTCATGCTCAACTGCTTTCATAGACCATATCTTTAATGCATATGCTTCGATGTTGCACATCAACGGAAGAGAGATGGCAAGCTTTCTTAGCACCCTGCTATAGCCCTGGTATGGTTCATCACTCAGGAATCTAGACACTCTCGTCACGGTAGTTGTACTCGCTCCAGTTTCGTTTCTGATTGCCCTGTATGACAATTTTTTTTCGTTCAGTAACTGACAAACCTGCCACCGTTCCTTCATGGCCTTTATCTCACGTGGGGTACATAAATCCATAAAAAACCTTTCGGCTTCGTCTGGCGTTTCAAGCGCCAAAATTGCTTCAAACAATTCTACCTTTTTCATAACGACATCACTTCTAAACAGAACCAGTGGTCCGTATCATCATGTTAACACATAAAAGCATAATTTGCAACATTCTTTTTTTGAAGCTCATTTACTTGTATTAGGCCGATCATCTGATATAATGCGATTAGTTGGGTTAAGAGTTCTGGGTAACAATGTTTGCATCCATTGAAAATAACAATATGAGAATTCATTTTATTGGCCTCGGTGGCATAGGAATGAGTGGAATTGCCGAGATCATGCATTCGCTTGGATATATCGTTCAGGGAAGTGATATCTCGTATTCTCCAAATATTGAAAGATTGGAAAAGATAGGGATTAAGGCGTTTATTGGGCACTCGTCAGAAAACATTCACGATGTTGATGTTGTTGTCTTTTCGTCGGCAATCAAGTCAGATAACCCTGAATTAATGAGAGCGAAAGAACTTAAAATTCCATGCCTTCCGAGGGCCATAATGCTGTCCCAGATAGTCCGTTTCAAAAAATCAGTTGTAGTTGCTGGGTCTCATGGCAAGACAATGGTAACCTCCATTTGCGCAACCATTTTAGAGATGGCAGCATTTGATCCAACGATCGTCAACGGAGGAATTATAAACTCCTACAAGACGAATGCAAAGCTTGGGAAGGGGGAATGGACGGTAATTGAATCAGACGAGTCTGATGGAAGCTTTATTCAGTTCTCTCCTACAATAGGAATTGTCACCAACGTTGACAAGGAGCATATTTTGCATTACGAAGAATCATTCGATAACCTCAAAGTAGCATTCAAGACTTTTTTGAGTGGTATCCCATTTTACGGTGTCGGAATCGTTTGTATCGATGATGATAATGTCGAAAATATAGTTCGCGATATCACCGATAGAAGAATAGTTACATATGGTATCGATAAAGACGCTACCATCATGGCAATCAATATAGAGCGAACGACTACTGGATCATCATTCGATGTTAGACACGGTAATGATGTGTATGGAAATTTTAGCATTCCTCTTATGGGAGATCACAATATTAGAAATTCTCTGGCTGCAATTGCAATGGCCTTAGAACTTAAGGTCGATTTGGAAATTGTTAAAGCCGCTTTAGCATCGTTTTCAGGGGTTAACAGGAGGTTTACACCAATTGGAAACATAGAAGGAGCGATTGTTATAGATGACTATGCCCACCATCCAACTGAAATTAGCGCTCTTCTACAGTCGGCTAGACAAAGAACTGATAGACGGATTTTAATAGTATGTCAACCACACAGATTTACGAGGCTCAATTTGCTCTTCAGTGAGTTTTGCGAATGTTTCGATGGTGCGGATGGCATTATTGTTGTTCCTGTCTACAAAGCTGATGATAGCTTAAGTGAAATAGACTTGAATTCGGAAGATTTGTTAAATTCTCAAGATTTATTTGTTATATTGCGAGCTCGTGCAAAGAATGTGTTTTATGCTGATAATAAAAGAATGGTCGAACGAATATTGGAGGAGATAGCAAAAAATTACGGTATTATACTATTTGCTGGGGCTGGAGATATCTCAAAAATCGCACGTGAAATTGTCGCGAAACTTGGCTCACAAACGTGAAGTGGTGGATTTTTATCCTTGGAATATTTGTGTGTAGTTTGCTTTTTTTTGTAACTGGAACGTTGGTTGGGTACGCTGTAAATAGTCAGTCATCAAAAACTGAGTCAGAGAAGATTCACCCTGCTAGGAAGCAAAAAGAACAGAATCCGATTCTTGGACGTGTAGTTAACGATCAGAAACAAGGATTGCCGAGTAAGGTGAGAATCCCTTCTTCTCCAGCTATCGATATGGCAAAAACATATCTTCCGTCAAAGTGATATATTTCTGATATAATCTTCCATGTTTGGTTCAAGTTGGGTTTTCAAATGAAATCGATTTACATTACGACGCCGATATATTATGTCAATGCAAAGCCACATATCGGGCATGCATATACCACAATTGTCTGTGATGTTTTCGCAAGGTTATGCAGAATGCTAGGTTACGATGTTAAACTTTCCACAGGGACTGATGAGCACGGAAAAAAAATAGAACAAAGTGCAAGTAATTCTGGAATTGAACCTCAAAAATTTGCTGATGATATATCGAAAATTTTCAGGGATCTGTTACCTATTCTCAATATCACAAACGATGATTTCATTAGAACAACAGAGCCGCGTCATAAAAAAACTGTTAAGCATTTTTGGAAAATTCTAAAAGAGAAGGGATATATATATCTTGGCGAATATTCAGGTTGGTATGACATAAGGAACGAAGCATACTTCGATGAAAGTGAATTAGTCGATGGCAAATCTCCGTTAGGCGGGGAAGTCCAGTTTCTGACTGAGGCATGTTATTTTTTCAAGCTTTCTGCATTTGGTGATAGGCTTCTTAAATTTTACGAGGAGAACACGGAATTCATATACCCAGTGCAGAGGAAGAATGAAATCATAAGTTTCATTAATCGGGGACTAAAAGATTTGGCTATCTCTAGAACTACTTTCAATTGGGGTGTTCCAGTTCCTGACGATCCAAAACATGTCGTATATGTATGGCTTGATGCGTTGACAAATTACCTGACGGTAAACGGTTATCCAGAAAATGAAGATCAAAATAACGATAAGTATTGGCAGAATGTAATTCATTTCGTGGGCAAAGAAATAGTGAGATTTCATGCTCTTTATTGGCCCGCGTTTCTTATGGCTGCCAATATAATACCACCCAAGCAAATAGTCTCTCACGGTTGGTGGCTAAGCGAAGGTGAAAAAATGTCCAAGTCATTGGGAAACGTCCAGGATCCTGTGAAATACTGTAAACTCTTCGGATCTGATGCATTGAGGTATTTCGTGCTAAGAGAATTGTCTTTCGGCTCAGACGGAAATTTTTCTCTTTCCGGTTTTATAGGAAGGTATAATTCAATCCTTGCAAATGCATATGGTAACCTGTGTAGCAGGGTTTTTTCTCTCGTTAAGAAAAATTGCAACGGACACATAAAAAGGCCAAGTGATACGTTGAAGGAAGAGGATACGAGTTTTATTACTGGGGTAGACACATCTGTTCAAGAAGCTATATCTTTGGCTAAAAAATATGCATTTAGCCGGTATCTCGAAAAGATTGAGTATGCAACGTCTCTGGCGAATCAGTATGTTGATTTTCAAAAACCATGGGCTCTTAAAGAAACAAATCCAAAAAGAATGCAGGATATTTTATTTATCTTGGTGGAACAGATTTATAAGATAACGAAGATGCTTTATCCGGTTATTCCAATTGCGGCAGAAAAGATATTAAAACATATTAATCCAACGTACGAGTTAAAAATCGAAGACGATGAAAAACTGCAAGATTCAGTCGATATAGGTGAACTCGAAATGCTGTTTCCAAAGATTGATGCAAAAGACGGCGGTCTCGATGTATTTACTGACGACTGAACTTTGACAAATAGAGAAGATCGTCACCTGACAATTTCTGATACTCGTTGTAGCTCTCCTGGCCAATTATTAAGTCTTTCCTTGAGCTCTTCGTAGATGGTATTTTCTTTTTGTTTCTCTGCCCTAATATCGTGAACTAATCCAACAAACTCATCGACTTCTTTTTCATCCAATTCAGATGTCTTTACTTCTAATATTGCTTCGTCTATTTGTTTCAAAACTAGTGTTTCACAAATGCCAAGCGACTTAGCTAGTTGATCAGTCACAAACGGAATAAACGGATGAGCTATCCTCAAAAACTCGGCGAATACAATTCCAGCCACAGATTTCGTATTGTCGTCATCTTGAAACTTCATGGCCTCTACAAAAAAATCGCAGAATATGTTTCTTATAAAAAATTGAATATCTCGGGTTGCATAATCAAACCGATACTCCGCCATATCCTGATCAATTTTCTTTACTAATTTCTGCAATTTGGCAATTATCCAATTAATAAGCTTCCCTTCTATTCTTACATCGCCTATGCGCCTATCAAACGCTACCTCTTTTGTCTGCAGGAACCTGGCTGCGTTCCATATCTTGGTTATAAAATTTCTGCTGATTTTAACACTATCTCTTCCAAGCTTAATGTCCCGCCCAGGAACAGACATGAATACCAAAGTGAATCTCAGTGCATCTGCCCCAAATTCATCCATAAGTTCTAATGGATCAATTACGTTTCCCTTGGATTTCGACATTTTTTGACCTTTGTCATCCCTAACCAAAGCATGGATATAGACATCTTTAAATGGCACATCTTTCATGAAGTGCATACTCATCATAATCATCCTGGCAACCCAGAAAAAAATGATGTCAAAGCCTGTAACAAGGGTTGATGTCGGATAAAATATCTTCAGCTGTTCTGTGTTTTTTGGCCATCCCAATGTTACAAAAGGCCAAAGAGCCGATGAGAACCAAGTATCTAAGACATCGGTATCCCGCTTGATATCTTCCATTGGAATACCACATTTAGCAGCTTCAGCAATTGCGGACTGTTCATCCATTTCCACGAACATTTCCCCATTAGGCCCATACCAAACTGGAATCTGATGTCCCCATGCTATCTGCCTTGAGATACACCACGGCTCTATATTTCTCATCCACTCAAAATACGTATTCTCCCATTTTTCAGGAAAAAACTTGATCCTGCCATCTTCGACAACCTCAATAGCCTCCTTCGCCAGAGTCTTGGCATCCACAAACCATTGTTCTGTTAAAAGAGGCTCAATCACTGTACCAGATCTGTCTCCATACGGAATGGCGTGAATTATCTCTTCCTCCATTACTAAGAAATCATCACCCTTAAGTTTTTCGATAAGCATCTTTCTGGCTTTTTTAAGATATACCCCTCGTAGGAATTCGGGAACATGTTCAGAGCTCATATGACCATCTTTATCGATAACAGTTATCATATCGAGGCCGTGACGCTTTCCAATGGCGAAGTCGTTAGGATCATGGGCTGGTGTCACTTTTAGGCATCCAGTTCCTTTTTCAATGTCTATGTAGTCGTCAGTTATTATCGGAATGAGCCTATCTGTATACGGAACTATAGCGCATTTACCAACGAGATGACTATATCGACCATCATCTGGATGGACAGCAATCGCCGTGTCTCCAAACATTGTTTCCGGCCTTGTCGTTGCAATTATTACTGATTCATCCGAATCTGTAATTTTATATTTTATATGCCAAAGCGTTCCTTTTTCTTCCCTGTTCTGAATTTCTAGATCAGATATTGCAGTCTTAAATTTAGTGTCCCAGTTTACGAGTCTTTTATCCTTGAATATCAGACCCTCTTTGTACAGTGTTACAAAGACCTTCCTGACTGCATGACAATAGTCATCGTCCATAGTAAACCTAGATAAATCCCACGGGACAGAACATCCAAGAGCTTTTTGCTGCTCAAAAATTAGCCCTCCAGATTTGGTTTTCCAATCCCAAATTTTTTGGATTAACTCCTCTCTGGACAGTGTTTTGGCATCAACGCCCAAAGCCTCAAGCTCCCTTGTTACGACCATCTGAGTTGCAATGCCGGCGTGGTCTATCCCAGGTTGCCATAGTGTATTGGCTCCGTTTTGTCGATGATATCGTATCAAAACGTCTTGGATCGTATATGTCAGCGCATGTCCAACATGCAGACTTCCGGTGACATTAGGCGGCGGCATAACGACGGAGTATGCTCTATCAACCAAACCGGCAGGATAGAACATACCAACTGTCGCATCATAAATCTGCCTTTCAAATTGCTTGGGTGTGTACGTCTTGTCTAATATCATTGCAAAATTAATACCCTTCTTTTTCAAGCCTTCTTCTATTAAGTTTCCTAGATCTTCTCAAGGACTCGATTTTCTTTCTAGCCTTCCTAACGGACGGCTTCTCAAAATGCTTGTGAAGCTTCATATCCTTATAAACTCCCTCGCGCTGCATCTTTCTCTTCAGTATCCGAAGAGCGTGTTCAACGTTGTTTTCGTTAACTGTAACTTCCACCTAACTTTCTCCCCTCCTTTCAAAGATAACCCGAACCAATGGCATAATTATCACACGTTTGATTTATAATTTCAACATGGTCAATTGCCCATACATAAATACATTTGAATTTAGTGGTACCTAAATCACGTGATACTCGTTTAAAATGTGTATATGAACACGAGGAAGCTAAATATGAAGGACAAGGGTAGGCAACAGAGTAGTGCTATCTTGGTATTATCTGGGATTATATTAATTCTAATCTCAACGTTTTGCTTTGCAGCACTTGTTACATCATCGCAGTTGGATAGCTGCTTTTTCACAAGAGCTCACTACCAAACAACTAATTTGATGTGGGCTTTGGGAGCGTACGTTTCCAACATTCTAACACAAACATTTGGCCTCGTCAGCTATCTATTGGCGGTGTTATCATTCGTGTGGGGCATCGGATTCATGAGAGGAAAGATGCACTATATCAAACACAAGTACTCTGTCTTCTTTTCGTTCGTTATACTTGGCTGTATAGTTTTCAACGTATCATCAACTTATCTTTTATGCGAAAACTTACTAAAGCGACTTGGTGTTTCATATTATGCCGGTGGATTCGTTGGCTATGTTTTTTCAAAATTCATTTTTGTGAACATACTAAGACAGTCGTACGTATGTAAATGGGTTTTCGTTGGAATGGCAGTTGTCTGGGGATTCATTGCTAAAAAAGCGTTATTCATAGAAATAGACTCTATCATTGACAGAGTAGTAAAGATCGCCAATATGATTGGATCTATGAAGATCTTCAAAACAAAAACCAAAAAATTCAGAAAATCAGACGTTGTTTGGGATTTGAGCAAACTTGAGAATGTAGAAAAAAAACAACCTACCAAAAAAGAAGAATCAGAAACACATAACGAAGAAGATTTTACAGAAATGTTTGTAGATGGTGGAATGTATACACTTCCAAATGTTGATCTCTTGGAAAAGCATTCGGAGATGGAATACAAGCAGGATGAAGGGAAAATAGCTCTCGTTTCGGCTGAGCTTAGAAATGTTTTAGAGGAGTTTGGAATAAATGGCGAAATCCTAAATGTTAGACAAGGTCCGGTTGTCACAATGTTCGAATTTAGACCAGCTCCTGGGATAAAAACATCCAGGATAATAAGTTTAAGCGACGATATTGCGAGATCAATGAAGGCCATCTCTGCCAGAATCGCAATTATTCCAGGTCAAAATGCAATAGGTATAGAACTGCCAAATAAGAACCGCCATACCGTCTATCTAAGAGAACTGCTACTGTCTGATACATTTAAAAACATAACGACTGGGATACCACTTATCCTAGGGAAAGACATTAGTGGCAATCCAATAATGGCTGATCTTGCAAAAATGCCGCATCTGCTGATAGCAGGAACGACAGGTTCTGGAAAATCAGTATCTGTCAACGACATGATTTTATCGATCCTATACAAATTTTCTCCTAAGGACTGCAAGCTGATCATGATAGATCCGAAGATGTTGGAATTATCGGTCTACGATGAAATTCCACATCTTCTCACACCGGTTGTCACTGATCCTAAAAAGGCCGTTTTTGCTTTGAAGTGGGCAGTCTCTGAAATGGAAAACAGATATAAGCAGATGTCAAAGTTAGGGGTTAGGAACATCGATGGATTCAATAAAAAACTTGCGGAGTCCAAAGAGAAGGGTGATCTGCTCGTTAAAAAAGTTCAAACTGGATTTGACCAGGAAACTGGCAGACCGATATTTGAGATACAGCAGTTCGAATTTGAGGAAATGCCGTATATAGTCGTAATAGTAGACGAGATGGCTGATTTAATGTTAGTCGCTGGAAAAGATGTTGAAGCTGCTATTCAAAGACTTGCTCAGATGGCAAGGGCCGCTGGGATTCACATTATAATGGCAACACAACGACCGTCTGTTGATGTCATAACAGGAACTATCAAGGCTAATTTTCCCACCAGAGTAAGCTTTCAAGTTACATCCAAAATAGACAGCAGAACAATTTTGGGTGAGCAAGGGGCGGAACAATTATTGGGACAGGGAGATATGCTGTATATGTCTGGAGCTGGACGAATTCTAAGAGTCCATGGTCCATTTGTTAAAGACATCGAAGTTGAAAGGGTTGTTGCTTATATAAAGGCACAAGAAGAACCAAACTATGTTGATGTGGTGAGTGATCAGTTCGGTGAATCTCAAGAAGGATTTTCCGATTCAGATTCAGGAAGCGATGACATGTATAACAAAGCGCTGGAGATTATAGCAAACGACAAGAAATGTTCTATCAGTTATCTTCAAAGGAAATTGCAGATAGGCTACAACAGGGCCGCGAGAATCATTGAAGAGATGGAGGCAAAAGGTGTAATTTCAGCTCCGAACCACACAGGCAAACGTGAAATATTAATTTGAGGAACAATGGCTGAAGATCTCGATATATTTCATGATTTGGAATTAATCACTTCTGATTATTTTAAAAAGCAATTAGGCCGCCTTCGAAGATTATTCGGTGGCCGAGTAATCGATGTATTAATTCATATGCCATCTTACACAATTGAAAAAACTTATTCAGACTCACTATTAAAGGACCAAATTGGAAAAATAGTAACTACAAAACTGAAAGTGGAATATATTGACGCAAGCAATAATCTGAGAAAGCCAATCGTTGTATGTTGCAGAAGTGGAACTTCAATGGTCGAGGTTTTATTATTCAATTACAAAAAATATTACATTCACAGTGCTTATAAACTCGGATCTGAAGTCTTTGTAAGCGGAAAACTCGGAGAAACAGCGGGTGGTATTTTTCAATTCATCAATCCAGAAAAGCTTACTAATCCAAGTTCAACAAAGTTAAAAACAGGATTACATAACATTTACCCACTAACATCTGGCATTTCTCAGTATGGCGTATATCTCTTCGTAAATAGCGCCTTGAATCTCATCAAAAATTCCAAGCTGGCGGAATGGATTCCAGATGACATTGTATCCCAAAACAATTTTCCGTCCTTTTACGAGGCGCTGAAAGAAATTCATCAACCAAAGCTACGAGTTGAAATTCAATTAAGTTCTGTCTCAAGAAGAAGGCTATGCTTCGATGAGTTGTTAGCTGAACAAATTACTATTAGGCTTTCGAAAGCAAAGACAAAAACTGGATATATTATCAAAAATGAAAAAAAGCTAATCAATAAATTACTGGAGTTTTTGCCATTTACTTTAACAAATTCTCAACAGAAAGCTATCGATGAAATTTTCAAAGACCTTGAAAGTGGAAAGCCTATGACGCGATTGCTGCAGGGAGATGTGGGTTCAGGTAAAACAATAATAGCGGTTATGACAGCTTTGTATGCCATAGAAAGCGGCTATCAATGCGCCATCCTGGCTCCCACTGAAATCCTGGCCAGACAGCATTTCACAACTATTAGTGGATACTTCTATACCATTGGAATTAAAGTAGAATTATTGACTGCCAATGAGAAGGGCAAATGTCGCAAAGAAATCCTGGCAAATATAATGAACGGAACATCAATGATTTTAATTGGAACACACGCGATTATAACTGAAGCAGTTCAGTTCAATAACTTAGGTCTCGTCATAATAGATGAACAACATCGATTCGGAGTTAACCAGCGTTTGCAATTGATAACAAAAGGCAGTTCACCACATGTCCTCAGTATGACTGCAACTCCAATTCCTCGAACCGTAATCATGTCTATCTATGGCGATATCGATGTTTCGTCTATCACGGAAAAACCAGCAGGTAGGAAAGAAATTATAACGAGAGTGCTTCCAATGACAAAAATACCTGCCGTTATTGAATCAATAAGAAGTATCCTATGTAAAGGAGAGAAAGTTTATTGGGTTTGTCCACTTATTGAAGAAAGCGAAAAGCTTGATTATACTTGCGTTATTAATCGCTATAATTACCTGAAATCTCTTTTTGAAGATAATGTTGATATACTCCACAGCAAAATGAAAACGGCGGACAAACAGGCAACTTTTGAAAAGTTCAAAAATGGAGATTGCCATATCTTGGTATCAACGACGGTAATAGAGGTTGGGGTTGATATCCAAAACGCCAGCGTAATCATCGTTGAGAATGCAGAAAGATTCGGACTCGCTCAGCTGCATCAATTAAGAGGAAGAGTCGGTAGAAGCGATCTTCAGTCATACTGTCTGCTGCTATACGATTATAACATCTCCGAGATTGCAAGGAAGAGATTGAACATAATGAAGGCCAGCAATGACGGGTTCGTAATCGCCGAGCAGGACCTACTTCTAAGAGGAGGCGGAGAAATCTTTGGAACTAAACAGAGTGGCCAAAAGGTTTACAGAACATTCGACATGAACTCACCAGACAATCAACCGCATATCTTAGATCTAATGCATCAGGCATCTACCCTTGCGACAAGAATAATTGAAAATGGATCGGTCCATTCATATAAGACTCTCTTGAAGATCTTTGCCAATCAGAATTCAGAATGCCTAAAACAATCATTTTAGACGCATTATTTTCTGTACAATAACAACCAATAGTCCCAGTCCGGGATCGACAACTAAAAACAGTGATAATATCTTTGTTCAAAAACAGCAGAATCGAAAACCTCAGCATCTCTGTGCTTTTGCTATAATATTTAGTTTCCCTATGTAATCTAGCTAAGTAATACATTAATTTTGAATTAAAAGATTCTACTAAGCATGTTTCTGATTTAGTTATTACATGATTAATATTTTTTGTAAAATACGGGTTTACAAAAGGTGGTAATCAGAGGCGCAAATGCAAGCGAAGACCCAAGATAACTTCCAGAAGCTTGGAAATGGTGGATTTGTCCCTGCTTTTGTTATATCACTTCCAGCATGGATTCTCGTTCCAAGATCTCTTAGCTTCACTATATCAACTCTTTAATTAGATGTTTCAAATACAGAACTCTCAGACAACTTTTTTAGAATATACACAGAGAAAATTATGTATACCATCATAACGATGGAAAGTGCGCATGCCATTGGCCAATCAAGGTTCGTAAAAAATTCCATCCACAATGCACGCCCAAAAGTTATGGTATTAGCGTTTCCTAAAAGTTCTGGAATTATAAATTCACCTAACGATGCTGTAAAAACTATCACGCATCCAGTTAAAACTCCAGGCAGAGATAATGGAAAAGTAATTTTCCAAAATACTCTCATTGTATCGCAACCAAGATCAATTGCCGCTTCGTTATATGCTTTTTTTACTTTTCCTAAAGACGCATAAATTGGCAATATCACAAATGGCAAATAACAAAACACAAAACCCAGACACACGACGAAATAATTTCCGAGGAACTGAATTGGATTAGAAATTATTCCTAACTTAATAAGTACTGAATTTATAACACCACGTATATTTAATAGATTTACCAAAGAATATACCCTGATAAGAAATGACGTCCAAAATGAAAGCGAAATCATTAAAATTAAAACTGATTTTAATCTGCTACTATCAACGCAATATATCCCATATGCCATTGGGTATCCAAGCAAAACACATAACGTTGTTGCTACAGTGCTTAACGAAATTGAATTTACAAAAACAGACATGTAGTATGAATCATTGAGTATAGTATAATAGTTTTTGAAATTCAACTGTATATTAAGCATAAAATCAGCTCTACTTGAAAATACATCTGAAAACGGTGGCATAGAAAATATTGCTTCAGAAAAACTTATTTTCAATACTATCAATAATGGCATTATAAAAAATACACACATCCATAAAAATGGTACCAAGGTTACATAAAGTTTCGGATCGATGATATTATACCCGTTGCTCCACTTTTTTAAAATTTTCAACTTCATAACGTCAAAACCAAACTATTTTCTGAACGCCAAAACAAGTATACCTCATCTTCCCATGTGAAATTCCTATCTTCCAGTCTAAGTAGATTTGGAAGAGTTGCAATCATAACCTTGCCAGAATTTAGTTCAACGTAGTAAACAGAGATATCACCAAGGTATGCTATTTCCTTTATTACGCCTTGCGCCCAATTTCTTGGGTAGGCCGGTTTAAGGGTAGACATCATTATCTTTTCTGGGCGTATCGCAAATGTTACGTGCGCCCCAATTGGAACTGCTCCTGCACGTGAGGCATAGCATAAGCAATCCACCTCTCGTGACTCAATTAATAGGTGATCAAGCTCTTGACCTATAACCACTCCATCAAACATATTTATACTGCCAATAAATTTAGCAACGAATTTGCTATTTGGAAATTCATAGATATCGTGAGGAGAACCAACCTGACAAACCTTGCCATCGTTTATAATGGCCATTCTTGTTGACATAGTCATTGCTTCTTCCTGGTCATGGGTAACAAGTATGAATGTAACCCCAATTTCTTCTTGTATATTTACGAGCTCGAATTGAGTTTGTTCTCTAAGTTTTTTATCGAGAGCAGTAAGCGGTTCGTCCAGTAAAAGTAATTTTGGCATCTTTGCTAAACTTCTAGCCAAAGCCACTCTTTGCTTCTGTCCCCCAGATAACTGATCCGGCCTCCTGTTGTCAAAGCCACTCAGCCGGACAAGCTCAAGCATATCTTTCACTCGTTCATTTATTGCTGATTTACTAAGTCCGCCCTGCTTCAATCCAAACGCTATATTTTGCGCTACGGTCATATGAGGGAAAAGAGCATACGATTGAAACATCATGTTAATCTGACGTTTATGTGGTGGATATGCTGTCACGTCAATCCCATCCACAATCACCTTTCCTTCTGTTGGTTTTTCAAGGCCAGCTAAAATTCTAAGAAGGGTTGTTTTTCCACAGCCAGATCCTCCGAGAAGTGAAAAAAGCTCTTTTTTTTGAATAGACAACGAAATCCCATTTAGGACTGTCACTCCATCTACAACTTTCGTTATATTGTCTATCAAAATGTACGGCGATGCATCGACATTTCGTAAAATCTCTGCATTCTTTTTCGATAGCGCCCCACCATAAATCATCTTCGACACACAACTGAAATAAACAGCAGATCTGCCCATATCATTGATCTTAATAAAATAGCTGATCTAGAGCAACAAAATCTGCATGCCACTGGATTGACAACTGAATAGACATAAAGGAGTTTTTTAAAAATCTCATGTGTCAGCTCCTCATATTCTCATATCAGATGACAATTCAGTATTTCATTTGAATTTTTGCCTTCTCTCTTTCGGCGGATCTTCTAACACAATATGCAAAATCAGACTTAAGCTTCTGAAACTCACAACTTGCAGTATCTTTTGTCGCTATAAAAACCAGCGAACACCCAGCAGGAAACACCCCAGAACAAAGTCTAACCAATTCCTTTAATCTTCGTCTGGCCTTATTCCTCTTAACCGCCTTCCCAACCTTTTTACTAGCCGTGAATCCAACTGATAACACACCATCAACCTTGAGGCAAATCACAACAAGCAAATCGGTCTTTGCCCTCGATCCAAATCTACTTATTTCGACAAACTCTGATCTTTTCTTTATAACACTTGGGATCACGAATTTCTGACTTAAGCGCTGAGCCTCTTTCTGCCCTTCGCTCGTCTCGACGTAATCACCCTCCGGCCACCGACAGTAGCCATCCTGCTCAAAAACCCATGTCTTCTTTTTCGAACTAAATTGCTCGGCTGGTAAGTACGCTTCATAGTAATAAACACATCATTGAGTCAGCACCAAGTTATTGTAGCACATTTTCCGGTGAATTGTTCGTATTTTTTTGGTACCATATGCGTTGGACGTGTACCTCAGTCTAGCAAAAGAACATGAAGAAAATTTCTGCTTTATTTGGAAGTGTTGTCAGTGATAATAGCGCTGCTCTGTCGATCAATCTGCTTTTGAAAAAGAAGTGGAGCGATATTGTTGGTTCGCAGCTAACGGAAGTTACATCTTTCTCCAGCGCTAGATATATCGATCAAGGTGTTTTATCGATCGTAATTGAAACGGTAAGTTCCGCAGCATTACTGGTCAAATTTAACATATGTATGATTGAGCAAAATATCAGACAGTTAGTCGGTATTCAGAATATTCGAACACAAATAAAACATGTTGGCTCCATTGAAAGAAATCAAATAACCATGGCAAACTGTAATAAGGAAAAAGAAAAACCTAGGTATAAAATTGATATTGAGTTTGTAAATAGTTCACTGAAGGAAGCGCTTGAAAGCCTAAAAACAGAAATGCAAGATGCAGTTTGATTTACCGAATGTTCGTGGGAAATATGAATTTAATGTTCCATTGAAAAGCTTGTCTTTTTTAAATGTTGGTGGTTCTTGTGACATCAAATTCTCTCCACGCGATGAAGAAGATCTAATTCATTTCATAAAAAACAAGGATCCAAACTTACCGGTTACTGTTCTCGGAAGTATGTCGAACACGTTGATCTTGGATGGAGGCATCAGGGGGTGTGTCATAGATTTAACAAAACACTTAAATGAAATAGAGTTTTTGAAAAATTCAGCTAGGGTATCAAGTGGAGCTAAACTTTCGCATTTCATAAACAAATCAGTCGATAACGGATTGTCTTCTTGTGAAAAACTATGGGGAATTCCAGGAACGATTGGAGGAGCAGTATGTATGAATGCTGGAATTCCAGAATTTGAAATTTCAGATGTTTTACTTTCCGTTGGCTGTATAGATCGCAATGGAGACTACGTTGTAATAGATAAAAAAGGTCTCAATATGTCATATCGAAATGGAAATATTCAAGATGGGTTTATCGTAACAAAAGCGCTACTCAAAACTTTTGCCGCCGATGTCAATGAGCTCAAATCTACGATATCTATTATGAATAAAAAAAGACTGCAGACCCAACCGATTGGGGCTAATACCTGTGGCAGTACTTTCAAAAATCCGATGGGCTATAGGGCCTGGGAGTTGATAAAAAAATCAGGATGCGATAGACTCTCAGTGGGAGGTGCCGCAGTCTCTGACATTCACTGTAACTTTCTTGTAAACACCGGGGAAGCAACGGCGGATGACTTTGTTAGATTGATTTCATTAATTAAAAATAAAGTACAACAAAGCACCGGAGTCATCCTTGAAGAAGAAGTAAAAATCATCGGCGAGAATTGACTACGCTATTGTTAACGTTTTCTTCTTAAATCTGGCAAAAATTATGTATACAACTGGAATAAAAAATATCGTGAAGAATGTTCCGATTGTCATGCCGCCGGCAATAACAGCTCCCAGAGGAATTCTTATTTCACAACCAGCTCCTCTAGCAAAAGCCAAAGGAAGAGCCCCAAGCACCATTGCAAACGTAGTCATCAATATCGGCCTAAGTCTCTTCACAGCTGCTTCTTTCACGGCAGCTCTTGGCGTTTTTCCAGACTCAACAAGTTTATTGGCGAAATCTACAATTAGAATACCATGCTTCGTTATGAGACCTATTAGCGTCAAAAACCCAATATTGGAAAACATGTTAATGGTATTATTAATACAGGCCAACGTTATAACTCCACCAACCAAAGTTAATGGCACAGTAAGCATTATAATAAACGGATCCTTCCAACTCTCAAATTGCGCTGCCATAACAAGATAGATAAATCCAATCGCCAGAAGGAATATTATCATCATAGTATGCGACTCCTTCAAGAACCTCTTGGTCTCGCCTATGAATTCTATGAATACATCATCTGGCAACGTCCTATGGGCAATATCCCTTATTATTTCAATTGCATCACTGAGCGAAGTTGCGCTGTTCAAAATAGGCATCATGGTATTGGCCCTCGTTCTGTTGTACCTGTGAATCGACACAGGCCCAGACCTTGCATGAACATTGATTAGCTCTGCAATAGGAACGAGAAACTCCTCACGGTCATCGTGAGTTTTTATGTAGATATCAGTTAGTTGATCGGGTGAACGCTTAAATTCCTCCTCTATCTGAACTTTTACATCATACACCTTGTTGTCTTTTTTGAACCTTGCTGCAACTTTTCCCTGAATAAGGCCAGATATCGTATCTGCTATAACCTGCGGGTCTATATTCAAAACAGATGCTTTATCCCTCAGAACCTCAATTGTATAGTCTTCAGCCTCGTTTCTAGCCGAAGATCTCACAGTCTGAACTATGCCACTTGCATAAAGTTCATTCGCCAAGCTACTCGATAATTCCCTTAATTCTTTATGAGACTTATTGCCTCTTACAACAAAGAAGACAGTTTTAGAACTATCATCGCCTCCACCCCTTCCTGAGCTAAATCTAACGTCAATTCCAGATATCGCTTCGCATTTCTTTGATATTTCTTGCATTACGTCTTCCGTTGATCTTGGGCTTCTGTCCTTAATTACAGCGACTCCATCAAACGTAGGGTTTGTGATAACATAGTGCCTGTTCTCAATCTCTTCAGCTTGACCAATAATCTCATCTATTGCATCAACATACTTTTGCGTAAACTTCAGTGTAGATGTTTGAGGCGCATGCCCCTCATATCCAAACATTCCAAGATCCTGATATGGCTTTTGTTCTTTCGGCATAAATGAATAGACAAGATAACCGAAAGCAGAAAACAACAAAGTGATCGTTACTATGATTTTTTTTCTGTCAAGAACACTATCAAGTAACTTGGCATAGCCGTTTTCTACCTTCTGTATCAATTCTTGTGCATCTAGTGCAACTGCAAGATTTCTGAGCATAATGAGATACTTGTTGTTTGAGACAGGCTTATCTTTCGCAACCAACGTCCTGGAACACATCATTGGAGAGAGCGTTAGGGCGATAAAACCAGACAATAACACCGCCCCAGCCAATGTTATTGAAAACTCCTTCAAAAATTTCCCGGTTTCTCCTTCGGCAAGAGCCACAGGAGCGTAAACTGCGCATAAAGTCAATGTCATGGCTATAACGGCAAAGCTGACTTCCTTTGCTCCATCAATGGCAGCCCTAATCGGGCTCAACCCTTTCTCAATATGTTTATAGACATTTTCCAAAATAACAATTGCATCATCAACGACAAGCCCTATTGCTAATACCATACTCATGAGTGTCATACTGTTGATTGTAAAGTCAAACATGTACATAATGAACATGGCACCTATCAAGGAAATAGGAACCGTTATTAGCGGCACAACGGCCGCTCTCAGGGAATTCAGGAAAACAAAAACAACCAGAACGACCAACAATATTGATTCAAAGATTGTATTGTAAACTTCGTTTAGTGATCTCTCGATAAACGTTGTACTGTCATAAGCTATGCTGAATTTGATATCGGCTGGAATTTGTTTCTGAAGTTCTTCAAACTTCATTCTGATACCTCTCGAGACTTGTATCGGGTTAGCGGACGTCTGTGATACCACAGACAAACTAACGATGGTCTCGCCGTTAAATCTCGTTATGGTGTTCTTATTACTTTTATCAAGCTTTGCGTTTCCTATATCTCTGAGCTTTACTATATGTCCCTTTTTATTGACAATTGGAGTATCGTTAAATTCTTCAGCTTCTTTTAAGTCGGCTACTGTGGTTACAACATACTCTCTGTTGTTGTTAATTATTTTTCCAGCTGGACTCTCAATGCTCTGCCGCCTGATGGCGTTCATGACATCTATAACGGTTAGATTGTAGAATGCCATTTTCTTTGGGTCTAAAGAAATAGACATCTCATAATTCCCAGCTCCATAGACATCAACTTTCGCGACTCCTGGAACCGATTCCAATGCATGCTTAATTTCATTGTCAGCATAGGTATATAAGGCACTTTCATCCATCTTCGTACTTACAAGCGCAAGTGACATGATTGATTTTTCATTAGAACCTGTCTTAGTTAACATCGGCTCTTGAGCTTCCTTCGGGAATTTTTCTCTCGCCTTGTTGAGCCTATCACGGATCTCATTTGCTATAACCTCGACATCTTTTCCTTCAGCAATTTCAACTGTAACTTTACTTTTATCACTTTCGCTACTTGATTCAACGGTATCAACTCCATCGATACCAGAGACGGCTTCTTCAATGGTCCTACTTACCTGGTTCTCTATAATCTCTGGACCCGCCCCATAGTAATTCATTTCTATTGATACGTGATTTTTCTCTGCTCTTGGGTACTGTCTAACAGGTAATCTTTCACCGGTAACTAACCCAAGCAAAACAACCGCGAGAGTTAAAACCCAAGCGAAAACTGGGCGCTTAATACAAACTTCAGATAATATCATTGTGCTTGCCCCAATACTTTTTTAAATGCATCTTTTATTTTCCCCATGACTGACTTCCCAGAACCATCTTCCGTCGCCTCAGCGGCTGCATCCTTACCGCTAGATTGTTCCTCGGAAGATTCTCCGCTGGATTCCTCAGGTTGTTCTTCATTTTTCTCGGCGGACTCTTCATCTTTTTCGTTGGCTGGTTCTTCCTTTGTTACATCTTCTTCTTTTGCTTCTTTGTCATCTGCATCAGTACCAGCATCTGTTTTTGTCTCATTTTTCGATTCCTCTTGCTTACTAGGTTCCTCTTCTTTTTCTTTTTGAGATTGCTCTTCTGATTCATCACCCGCTGCTGGCTCACCTGTTGCCGGCTCATCTGGGTAAAAATCCTTGTTAAGAATTCTTGTACGAGCTCCATCTATCAGTTTTAATTGTCCAGCTATAACAACAATATCTCCCTCCTTTAGGCCAGCTAATATTTCTACCCCATCGACCGTTCTGGCTCCGGTGATTACCTGTCTTAGCGCCGCCCTACCTTTTTGGTCAATCACCCAAACAACTTCAACTGATCCAATTCTATCAAGCGCTTCTTCGTCTATCAGAACGACATTATCTTTTTCCCCTGTAATCAATTTGACGTTAGCAAACATACCATGTTTCAATCGACCGCTTTTGTTTGGAATGACAGCTCGGACTAAAATACTGTGATTTTTCGGATCAACCACTGAGTCAACAGCATCAACGATTCCGCGATATGTCGCATTCTTATCTGAGTCTATCACAATCTCAACTGACTGGCCGGGAGCGATATCCTCTGCGAATTTTGCCGGCACATGAAACTCGACACGCATCAGGGAATTGTCAGCAATGTTAACGATTTCTGCGTGTTGCTGAACTATGTTCCCAGGAGAAGGAGATATTTTGAGAATCCCTATACGACCAGAAATAGGTGCATCTATTTTCGTTCTTTTTAGCTGGGCCTTAGCGTGGGCTAAATTTGCTTCAGCTTGCATTTTCTGAGCCAAAGCTTCATCATACGTCTTCTGGGAGCCGACGTTCTTGTTACGAAGTTGCTCTGCCCGTTTAAATTCAGCTTCGCGAAGTTTAAGCTCAGCTTCGTATTTTTGCACCTCGGCGCTGAAGAGATCATCGTCAAATTTTATGAGCACCTGTCCTTTTTCAACCTCTTCACCCTCAGTGAATGATATTTCCACCATCTTCCCGGGGATCTCGGATCTAATAACAACTTCAGCATTGGCCTTCAATGTCCCTATAGACTTGATCTCGCGTTGAGTTGTCCCGATCCTTGCTTTCTTTGCTTCAACTCCAACAACCCGTCCAAACATCCCTTCCAAAGAATCTTCATCGGACTGCAATACGATACGGCAGACCCCTTTGACAACAGGCCGCATACATCCATAGATGATAGCCCCGACAAGAGCTGAAGACAAAAGCACAACAACTTGAATTACCGCGAAACTTGAGTTTTCTCGAAGAAATTCCTTTTTGTCTTTACTTGAAAAAAAGTTGTTCCAGAAGACCTTACAAGATTTAAAAAATGAACTGGTTTTTTTTAACATATCGCTTATACAGCACAGGAAATATACACTGGTTATCTTACCACAACATTTCCTTGAAGGCTATCATGGATTCAACGTGGCGTAATCAACACATTCCAGAATCACTGAAAATTCCTCAAGTCGCGTACAATTCCTCTATATCACTCCCATTTCCAACAACTGCCAATGTAATTTTCGAACTGGCAATCTTTTTGGAAATTCTCTTGATATCCTCGGTCATGACACTATCCACTTTTTTTGCCGCCTCCCCTGGAGTCAAGAACAGGTTCTGTAATAACAACTGGTTTGCCATTCTCTCCATTCTATTTGAAGAACTTTCGAGGCCCATGAGGATAGATGCCTTCATTTGAGTTTTAGCTTTTTGTAACTCTTCCTCACTTAGATCATTTCCTATCTTCAAAACCTCATCTTTGGCAATTTTCAAAACTTCTCTCGCCTTATTGTGTTCACACGCAGAATATATCCCAAATGTCCCGGTATCTCTGTAATTTGATACAAATGAAAATACCGAATACGCAAGACCACGTCTCTCACGAATTTCCTGGAAAAGCCTAGAAGACATTCCGCAACCAAGGATTGTTGACATTAATCTAAGAGCATATTTATCATCATCCACCGTTGAAATACCTTCAAATCCAAAAACTAAATGACTCTGCTCCAAGTCTTTTTTTTTGTAAATAAAACCACCTTTGTAAACTTGCTTTTCAACTACCTCTATGTCAAATGGCCTCATTGAAGTTGTCAATTCATCGGCGATATTTGATATCTCATCGTGATCTACTTTTCCACTCGCCGCCAATATCATTTTTTTCGTTGAGTATTTCGTATCTAGGTAGTTCTTGAGAGCTTCCGGCCTATAAGACCTTATATCGTTTTCGCTTCCCAATATCGAAGTTCCAAGGTGCTCACCATCAAAACATTTTTCCTGAAACATATCAAAAACCAGATCATCTGGCGTATCGTTAACTTGTCGTATCTCTTGGATGATGACCCCTCTTTCTTTTTCAAATTCCTCTGTATCGAAAATAGAATTCTGCAGGATGTCTGTTATTATGTCGATTGCAAGCTTGATATCTCCTTTTAGAACCTTAGTGTGATATGCCGTTACCTCTTTGCTGGTATAGGCATTTATTATTCCGCCAACCGACTCTATAGCTTTTGAAATTTGAAGCGCCGTCCTGTTTGTCGTGCCCTTAAAGGCCATGTGTTCTAAAAAATGTGAAACACCTATTTGCTCGGAATTTTCATTAACCGATCCTATGTTTACAAATATCCCGATCGAGGCAGTTTCGAAGTTATCGATCCTATCTGTTGCAACAACCAGGCCATTCCTCAGTTCCGTTTTTTTTATGTTCATGGCAAAACGCATTCTAATATCCAGTAGCCAAATTGCATCATAAAATTAAGAGAAAATCAACGACTTTTCAATAGACCAATTGCTAAATTATGAAACACAGAGTTTCAGGGATTGACAACTAGAATCTCTCGTCAGTTAATTATGGAGCCTTGGTAATTCACCTTATCTCGAATTGGCGAAAAAAATGTGATCATTTATGAAAAATTTTCATATAATTTTAAAAATCATGCTATACTGCTGCCGTAAGAGTTGGTTGATTCCCTAAATCATAAAGTGCTGTAAAAATACCTCCTGTAAGGCACAACTGTTAACTTCAACCTACTCTTACTTCTTAGGTCTTGTTGTTAGTCCGGACGTTGGTTGAGATGAAAAATTTTTCGGAAAAATTAATCATATTTTAACTAATTTTATTTTAATCTTTATACTAGAGTAGAGTGATGGCTTAAGAGCGATTGTTTCCTAAAATGAGTTGAGGCGAGTCTTATGGCGGAAAGTAGACAGCATACGTTAGACAGAGTGAGGAAACCGAGGGTACACATAACTTATGACGTTGAGGTGGGGGATGCGATAGAGAAGAAGGAGTTACCATTTGTTGTTGGCGTTTTAGCCGATCTATCTGGGAATCCGGAAAATCCATTGCCCAAATTAAAGAATAGAAAATTTGTTGAGATTGATAGAGACAATTTCAACGATGTCTTTGCTGTCATAAACCCAAGGTTAATAATCAGAGTATCAAATAAGTTATCAGATGAAAATCCAGAGATTAGCATCGAGTTAATATTTAAAGACATATCTGACTTTGAACCTCAAAACATCGCAAAAAATATTCCATCTCTTTCGGTGCTCTATAACAGGAGGAACAATCTCAAAAATCTAATAACAAAGATGGATGGGAATGATCCACTAGAAATGTTTCTGACCCAGATAATGAAGAACAACGACAACTTACAAAAGCTGAAAAAAGAACTAGATGACAAAATGACAGCGAAGACAGATTCTGCCGCAAAACCAAGTAAAGAACAAAATTCAACGGAACAGGAAAATGCATAATGCTAATAGAAAAAATTCGGGGAGAGTAGGATGGCAGACGAAATAGTCATTATACCAGAGGAAGCCAGCATCCTTGACATCTTATTAAACGAGAAAAAGATGGCCAGATTTCCAGAGCAGGAAGATAACGCAATAGCTCTTCTCATTGACTTTGTGAATGAAATGGTGGATCTGAAAGAACTTCCACAGGAATCTGGTATCGTTACGTTTCTCACAAGACGGATCGCCGAGCTTGATGAGCTATTGACCGCTCAGATCAATGAAGTCCTCCATCATCCCGACTTCCAGAAGCTTGAAGGTTCATGGCGAGGTCTACATTACTTCGTCATGAATTCCGAAACAAGTACTCGTCTCAAAATAAGGCTTCTGAATACGTCGTTAAAAGACCTCAGAGACGATCTATCAAAGGCTATAGAATTCGATCAGAGCGCCCTGTTCAAAAAGATCTACGAAGAAGAATATGGAACGTTTGGAGGCCATCCATATTCCTGTCTGATAGGAGATTATTCATTTACGAACTTTCCTCAGGATATCCAGTTTTTGGAATTAATATCAGGTCTCGCCTCTGCGGCGCACACTCCGTTCATAGCCTCCGTTTCTCCATTGTTTTTTAATCTCGATAGATTTGAAGACATGCCATTACCAAGAGATATGGCCAAAATATTTGAATCTCCAGATTATATCAAATGGAACTCATTTAGAAATACAGAAGATTCTAGGTACGTTGCATTATTACTACCAAGAATACTGATGAGACTTCCGTATGGCCCGACGACTCTACCAGTTGCAGAGTTCAATTTTACTGAAGAAGTAGGTGTAGGAGAAACCGATAAATTCTGCTGGGGAAATCCAGCATACGCTCTCGGGCAACGTATCACAAGTGCATTTGCTAAATACAGCTGGACAGCGGCAATTAGAGGCGTTGAGGGTGGAGGCATCGTCGAGGGGCTCCCTGCATATGTGTTCAGAACGCTCGATGGCGATAAAACAGTTAAATGCCCAACGGAGGTTGCCATAACAGATCGAAGGGAAAAGGAATTGAGTGATCTTGGATTCATATCATTGTGCTACTGCAAGGGAACAGATTTTGCGGTCTTCTTTGGTGGACAGACTACTCAGAGGCCGAAGGTCTATAACCTAGATGATGCCAATGCAAACTCATCTATATCAGCCAGAATAACATATATCCTAGCGGCCTCTAGGTTTGCTCACTACATCAAGGTATTGGTACGCGACAAGATAGGTTCATTCCTAACAAAGGAAAATGTTGAAAACTATCTAAACACATGGATAGCGTCTTACATACTTCTAAACGACGACGCCCCTGCCAGTGCAAAAGCGCAATATCCCCTCAGGGAAGGCAGAATAGATGTATTTGATGTTCCTGGTTCGCCGGGGGCGTATAAATCAGTTATATACCTTAGGCCGCATTTCCAAATGGAAGAGTTAACAGCGTCAATAAGACTTGTTGCTAATCTACCTGCAAAGGCGGGGTGATCTCTGATGCCGAGAAGAATTATAATTCCAGTTGCTATCTTGATAGCCCTCGTTCAGGGATACCTCTTCGCAAAGCCAAAACTTGTGACAAAAGAGCAACAGGCAGCCATAGAAGCAGAAGCCGAAAAGGTAGTTAGGGAATCAGAGGTAAAAGATGTAGTAAAAAAATGCGCTAAATCAACGGTGCTGATAATTACGATAAGTAACGAAGCAAAAGATAGTATGTTTCACAACTCAGCAATAGAGAAACGCGTTCTTCCGACAACCTACAAATACGGGGTTATATCGGGAGTCTGTATATCGGAAAATGGCGTTGTAGTAACTACATGTGATGCAATTCTAAATGCCGATGAAATTGTTGTTTCCATTGATAGTGAAAACAAAAGCATCAGCGAGGATGGTGAGCTTTTGATAGGCAAAAATGATTATAAGGCAAAGGTATTGAAACTAATACCAGAACTGAATTTAGCATTTCTAGAAATTGAATCTCGAAAAGGCGAAACCTTTGCTGCGAGCTCTCTCTGGGATGATAGCGAATTGATAGCCGGCAATGCCATGATAAAAAATGGAGCAGTCGTGGTGGGAAAAGCCAAAGGGCAATTTTTTACATTGGCCACTCGACCGGCAAACGTAAAACCAGACTTCGGATTGTGTGTCACCTTCGCCGAGAGATTGTATTACGTAAAAGAAAATGGACTGGGAAAATTTCAGATTAATAATCCGGCAACTGGAGTTAGTATACTGCCAGAAAATGCTGGTGGAGGCGTTTTTACATTTGATGGGCAACTAATTGGTATCCCAGTATTTAGTGTCGATAGTTCTTTATTTCCATCTTTGTATGTAATCCCAGCTTCTCACGTAAAGCGTGGAATGCAAATAGCAGGACTCAGAGTTGGTGAGGATGACATGCTAACAGATGTTGGGATAGAAGTTAAAGACACCGAAGGTACCGAAGTGCCAAAATCTGTCAGAAAAATACTAGATATTCCAGACGATATTCAGGTTGGAGTTGCCATTGATACTATCCGAAGCAAATCACCGGCAGATGTATCAGGATTGCAACCAGGGGATGTCGTTTTGAAGTTCAATGAAGATATTGTAGAAAATCCAGAAACATATCAAAATCTGGAGAATAACTCGATTGGCGACCAGACGGTTACTCTGAGAATACTTAGGGATAACCAGCTCGTTAATATAGAGATCCGTAGATAACTCAAATTGCGTCGAAAATGCGTTTCTGCACTCTTGACTTTTTTGCAAAATTTCTGAAAACTAGACGACGCGAAGTATCGAATTGGCTGACTAATGTCGTTTAAATTTGAAATGCCCAAACTTAGTCCAACAATGGAGAAGGGCAACGTAGTTTCATGGTGCAAAAATGAGGGGGATCATATATCGATTGGAGATGTCGTCTTGGAGATTGATACCGATAAGGCAACGATGGAGGTTGAATCTACATTCGAAGGCGTCCTGGAAAAGATCCTAATTCAAGGAGGTTCTCACGATGTTCCGGTAAGAACCCCTATAGCAATTATTGGTCAGACGGATGGCGAGTCTGTTGAAGAAAGGACCCTGATCCAAGAAGGTTCTCACGATGTTCCAGTAAAAACTCCTGTAGCAATTATTGGTCAAACAGATGGTGAGTTTGTTGAAGATTTGCCCCCTGTTAGAAGAATTTCTCCCCTCGCAAAGAGGATAGCAAACGACCTTGGAGTTGATGTTTCTAAGCTCACTGGAACTGGACCAAACGGGAGGATCGTCAAGGCTGATGTTACGATTTCAAAGTGTAAATACGTTGATGAACCAGTTTCTCAGATGAGGCGCATCATTGCTGAAAAGCTAACGATGTCAAAGCAGGAAACTCCGCACTTTTACATGAACTCTTCGGCGGATGTTACCGAACTATTGAAATTTAAGTGTATGCTAAATAAGAGCAGGAAAATTGATACAAAGATTACTGTCAATGATCTAATAGTCAAAGCCGTTGCATTGGCGATTGAAGATGAACCAGCAGTTAACGTTTCCTGGAATAGTGGGCAGATAAGAAAATTCAATCAGGTAGACATATCGGTCGCCGTTGCAGTCGATGGCGGGCTGATAACTCCAATCGTGGAAAATGCAAATCTAAAAAACATCCAGGAAATATCAAAGGAAATAAAGTTTCTGGTACAGCAGGCAAAGTCCGGAAAACTGAAACCAGAACAATTTATTGGAGGAGGCATAACCGTTTCAAACCTTGGAATGTATAAAATTGATAGTTTTTCTTCAATTATAAATCCGCCTCAGGCAAGTATACTATCAATAGGGCCAGCCAAAAAAGCACCAATTTATAACGAAGATAATCAGTTAGTCCCAGCTAATATTTTAACGATAGGATATGCCATAGATCATCGGGTAATTGATGGCGCAACTGCTGCGAAATTTTTGGAGACATTGGTCTCGAATCTTGAAAATCCAATGTTGTTGATCGTATAGGTGTATAAAATTTATTTAAAATATATACCAATTTCTATGGGCTAATTTTTGTTTTGAAAAATGTTTGCCTATTTGCGAAGCTGTATACAGTGGGGCAAAATTTAATATAGTTGAAATGAACACACTTTCTCAATCAAGGCCACAGCAGTGGACGAGCGATGAAATAGCGAAGCTAAAGCTCAAATTTGCAGAGGGGAAACGCTTAAAAGCGATAGCAAATGAAATTGGTCGCTCTGAAACGGCCGTTAACAAATTTTTAACTAGATCTGGAATCAGAAAAAAATATAAAAGAAATAGTCGATCGTATCAGACATGTAAAAGAAAAAAGATACTCAAAATCAGCAAAAACATCTTCAGAAGAGCTTGTGATGCATGTGAACAACAATCAGACACGACTGAAGTTATTGCGTATCTAAAGGCGAAGGGATACACGATCTTTAAGCAGTCCATTGAAAACAGTGATGATAAAGATACGCATAGTTACGTGCTAGACGGCAAACCAGCATCAGAGATGAAATTGCTACTCGTAGCGAATAGAATGCGTGTCGATGAGCGTTTGCCAATATTTTTTGTTCAAAGACTCATATGGTAAATTTTGTATCAATGTTGTGTCTAAAAAAGCACACAGGAAAGAGTAATTAACAAAAAAGGTAGTGATTGCCCTTTCTTTGAGGTAAATGTTGTGCGAAGATCAGGATATACATGTACGGATGCATTTTATGGAGAATGTTATAAAATGAAGAGTTGTAAATTAGTTGTGGCGGGGATTATAGCCGTCGGGGTAACATCCCAGGTGATGGCCGTTTCGACCCAAACTCAAGAAAATTGCCAGTGCGAAAAAAAATACTCCTGGATAGTAGGGCTGCAGGGCGGTATCAGCAAAACCAGATACAACACCACATGCTATGTAGATCACTATAACCGGACGCGAGGAGCACTCGAAATAAGCCACAATGCGAGCATCCTGCATAAGGAGTACTCACCTGAATTTGGTATATTCGTAGCTGCGGAGCGGTATGTGAGTGAGATCTTCGGGTGGAGAGGTGAGCTGTACGTCTGCGTGAAACCGGGAAAAAAATCGATGAGAATACCGGAACGGAATATATCTGACGAAGATGCCGAAAAAGACGGCACAGGGACCCCTATAAAATATGCAGAAGATGGCGAGTTAGCGAAGGTGGCGATTCGGCATAAATTTGCGGCTGAAATAGCAACGGGACCACAGTGGCTACTTAACAGCACAGTGATGTTTGGCTTGCTTTTCGGTGTGAAGATCGTTAAATCAGAAGTTAGTTTTCAATCAGAGGCTGTTGAAGGGTATAAAGCGCAAAAAAGAGGATCAGTAGGAGTACAGCCGTTGCTCGGACTTAGAGTAGCATTTGAGAAAAATAGATGGGAAGTGGCTGTGTCGCTGAGACAATACTTCAGATGTAATCTAAAGATGCCTAAGGAGATGGTGAGGTATGAAGTAAATCACAACACTTCTCCGAGCGTGAAAAATGGAGCAGTTGGTATGGTAAAACGGTTCAAAACCTTTTCGACATCACTGTTACTTTCGATTGGACGGAAGTTCTAGAGGAAGCGCCCCGTGGAATTAGTTAATCATAGGGTGTAAATAAAGTAGAAAGTTGCGTCAAGAATGAAGTAACATGGAGGAAACGAAGGAGATGCGAGGAGTCGGTAGTGAGGTTCGAGGAAACTAAGTCAGAGGGGATGAGACGGGAGTATAGGGTTGTGTTTGAGGCCGGGGAGATCGACGAGGCCTTGGATGTAGAGGCGGCGCGGAAAGCGACGAGTTTCAGGCTACCTGGTTTTAGGCCGGGTCATGTCCCCATACATATCGTGCGTAGATCATTAAGACCTGATGCCATCAAGAGCGTTCTGGAATCACTGGTGTCAAAAGCGTGCGACAGTATTGTTCGGGAGGCGGGGGTTAGTGGTTTAGCCGCTGGACCGGCGTATAGGTATGAAACACCATATGAGAGTGGACGGGATGTTGAGGTAACAGTCTTCGTAGACGTTGCTCCGGCGTTTGAATTGAAGCCATACGAGCTCAAGGTGACTGAGATAATTCCAGATGTAAGGGAAGAAACTGTTGACGAACGAATATCGTCACTAATGAAGGCCCTGCCTCTACGGGAGGATGCCGAGGATGGTTACACTGTCAAACCTCTGGACCACGTAGCGTACAAGGCGGTTTGTTATGTCGACGGACGCGAGAGCAAGAAAAGGAGTTTTCAGGATGAAATGGTGATTCCTGAAAATCCCACTGGGGATGTCAGTTTTATTTTGGGTTTTGTTGGTAAGAGAGTGGGGGAAAAGTTCGAGTATGTTACCCCATCCAATGCGAAATTGAGATACGAAATTTTCATTAGATCTATTGAGAAGACTATCCTCGGGGCGACACCTGAGGAATATGCGGAGAAGCAGGGATATGGGGAACTTGACAGCCTCAGAGCTACGACGAGATCAGTGATAGAGAATGAGATCAACGGATCTGCATACCTATATCACAAGAACCAAGTACTCGAAGCTCTTGCCGCGCAGTATCAATTTGACCTACCGGACACAATAATTGAAACAGAGATGAGGAGCGTGCTAGCTGAAATTAGACGGGAGCTGAAGGAAGAGCGGCACATGAATCCACAGAGCGAGGAGCCATTTAAAACGGACGAGGAGCTCAGGGAGGAATACATCGATGTAGTCCGCAAGAGGGTGCTACTGGGATATGTCCTAAACAAGGTAGCCATGGTGGAAGGTATCGTTGCGACTGATGAAGAATTGAGGTATGCAATAGAAGCTGAACTGGGTAAAAATCCAGTGATCAGATCTTCGATCATCAGGCACTACTCGGAGAACCCAGCAGCTATAACATATAAGCGCGCCGAGATCGTTGAGCGCAAGGTAATTTCATTTTTGATGAGTAAGGCCAATACGACAAAAATTAAGAAAACTAAAGAAGAAGTTGAAGCCATGGTCGAAGAACTTTTAAAGGAATAATGATGACTTGCACCGTCCCAACAGATGTAGAACAGATTAGTCGAAAAAATAAGAGATCTAGTTCAGACTCCCCTCGGGGATCAGATCGAGATGCCTCTGCAGCAGGCCCCAGAGTTGCTGCAGAGAGACCCTACAAGAAGCCGTACCGGAAGTTCTCGGGGCCAAGAACTGGTGCGGAGGGATCCTATCGGAGGTCTTCAGAGCCGGCGGGGACGGATACAGAGAGACCCTACAAGAAGCCGTACCGGAAGTTCTCGGGGCCAAGAACTGGTGCGGAGGGATCCTATCGGAGGTCTTCAGAGCCTGGGGTGACTTCGGAGAGGTTTTATCGGAATGCTCCTCGGAAGCCCTATCGGAAGTCTTCTAATAATTTGGTCGGGGTAAAAACAAAAGAAAGGGGCTTTTAGGGAGAATAATAATGGGTTATACCATACCGACAGTTGTAGAACAGACTAGCCGAGGAGAGAGGGCGTATGACATATATTCTCGACTCCTCAGGGAACGTATAGTCTTTCTTACTGGGCAGATATACGATGAGATGGCTTCTGTCATTTGTGCGCAGTTGCTGTTCCTAGAAGCAGAGGATCCAAAGAAAGATATAACGCTTTATATTAACTCACCTGGTGGTGTTGTTACGGCAGCTCTATCAATCCTTGATACGATGAGGTATATCAAGTGTGAGGTTGCTACTCTTTGCATTGGTCAGGCCTGTTCGGCTGGATCTCTTCTCCTGTGCTCAGGAGAGAAGGGGAAGAGGTTTGTCTTACCGAATGCCAGGATAATGATCCATCAGCCATCTGGCGGTGCCCAGGGACAAGCAACCGATATAGCGATTCATGCAAAAGAAATTTTGAATCTAAGAGAACGGTTGAATGCGATCTATGCTGAGAATACAGGACAGAACATTGAAATTATAAACAATGTAATGGAGAGGGATAGGTTTATGTCTGCCGACGAAGCACTTGCCTTTGGATTGGTAGATAAGATAATATCATCTCGGTGAGTGAATTTGTAATATTAACTAATTATTTAGGTATGTCTGTGATAATTGTGGTGTTAGCAGTGTTTAGACGAGGACTTTAAGTTATCATGACACAGGGTCCAGAAAATGATGAAATGATGTATTGTTCGTTCTGTGGTAAATCGCAGGAAGAGGTGAAGAAGCTTATTGCAGGAACGACTGCGTTTATTTGTAACGAGTGCATTGCTCTTTGCTCGGATGTGATCAAAAAGGAAGAAGCCGAGGGAGTGAAAACTGGTTCTGGCGAATTTCCAACTCCATCAGAAATCCATAAACGATTGGATAAGCACGTGGTAGGTCAGGATAGGGCCAAGAAGATACTCTCCGTTGCAGTTTATAATCACTACAAGATGATCAACTGTACTTCAACTGAATACCCAGATGTCGAAATAGCAAAATCGAATGTACTACTAATCGGTTCGACTGGCTCCGGTAAAACTCTATTGGCGAAAACATTAGCGAAGATTATAGATGTTCCTTTTACGATAGCCGATGCGACGACACTAACCGAAGCAGGATATGTCGGTGAAGATGTCGAGAATATCGTTTTGAAATTGTTACAGGTCGCGGATTACGATGTTGAAAAGGCCGAACGCGGTATAATCTACATAGATGAGGTCGATAAGATCACTAGGAAGTCCGAGAATCCGTCGATAACGAGGGATGTATCTGGTGAGGGAGTCCAGCAGGCCCTATTGAAGATTATGGAGGGAACTGTGGCATTTGTGCCTCCTCAGGGCGGTAGGAAGCATCCACAGCAGGATTTTTTACAGATCAATACAACGAATATATTGTTCATCTGTGGAGGAGCCTTCGTCGATCTGGAGAAGATCATATCGGCGAGGGGACGGAAAACTGGAATTGGATTCGGAGCGGATGTTGAGAAATCGGAGGACAGGGATGTCGGCGAGGTGTTCAAACAAGTCGAAACAGAGGATCTTCTGAAGTTCGGACTGATACCGGAATTTATAGGGAGATTGCCGGTGGTGGCTACTCTTGAAAATCTAAATGAAGATGACCTCGTGAAGGTATTGACAGAGCCAAAAGACGCAACACTGAAGCAGTACGCAAGTCTCCTCGATATGAATGGAGTAAAGCTAACGGTTACTGGTGAGGCGCTGAAAGCGATAGTCAGAAAGGCGATAAAGAAGAAGACGGGCGCTAGAGGACTTAAGGCAATCGTTGAGAGTCTATTGTTGGACGTGATGTTCGACGTTCCGGATAATCAGAAGGCAAAGGAAGTTATAATAGACGAGAGCGTCGTAGCCGGTTCAAAGGCTCCGGAAATAATATTTGATGAAGCAGCATAGAATTTGGGATTTTGCCTTATAAGAGAAAAATATTAGGGACGTAACACCTGAGATTTTTAAAAAACTCTTTCAAGATCATTTTAAGATTTCTCAAAAGATTCCTTGGATCCCCGATGTTAAATCTCCATTCGCATTCCTTCAAGAACAAATTGAAGTGATTTTTGTCGATATCGTTGAACTTTCTCATATGTCTTTTTGTCTGGTTCCAGAAGTTTTCTATCCCATTGATGTGGTTGCATTTATCCGCAATAATTTGAATGATTACCTTATAATGCTTGAATTCAGCGACATCTAGGGCATCGTATGCCTTGAAATTATCCGTATAAACTATAGAATCGGGAGTTACTTTCTTCTTGATAATAGACATCAAAATGCCGACATAAAGGGACAATAGATGGCGAATTGTTCAAAAAATGGTTTGAAGAAATGTTGATGAAAGAGGTAGGCAAAGGAAGCGTGATAGTAATGGACAACGCCGGATTTCACAGAAAAGAAAAGCTCGCAGAGGTAGCGGAGAAGTGCGAGCTTGTTTCTGCCATTCGCCTGATCTCACTCATAGAGCATTTTTGGAGCTTGCTGAAGAAAAAATACGCGAAATTATGGTAGTTTTGCATCGTTGAACGAAGCTATTGATGCGATATTTGCTAATGGGAATTAGTATATAATGCTCTCCTCTTACACGGCTATTCCTAAAGCCCAGTTTTTTTTGTTTGGTTGATTATGCGATATTGCAATGCCTCAGCAACGTGATGGCGTCCAATTTCTTCGGCACATTCCATGTCTGCTATCGTTCTTGATATTCTGAGTATTTTGTGGCAACCCCTCGTCGATAGACCTGCATGTTCTATTGCTTTTTGAAGAAAGACCTTTGAATCTGCGGTAAGTTTTGTTATATCTTCCAGGTATTTGCTTTGGGCTTTTCCGTTTAGATACAGATTTGTAACTCCACTTTTTTCTGCTCTAGTCCGTTGCAGTTTTCTTGTTTTTGCGATTCTTTCACGAATTGTCATGGAGCTCTCTTTTTGTTCATTTACAAAGAGCTCTGAGATATCGATATTGTTCACGTAGATTGTGATATCGAATCGATCAAGAACCGGTCCAGAAACTCTATTCCTATACTCAATGGCGCACCTCGGAATCTTCGAGCATTGTTTTTTAAGGTCACCGTAAAAACCGCATTTGCAAGGATTCATAGCGGCAATTAGCTGAATGTTTGCGGGATAAGTAACATGTTCCTTCGCTCTTGAAATTGTGATATTATGTGTTTCTAGGGGTTGTCTCAATGCCTCGATTGTGCCTCTTTGAAATTCTGGCAGCTCGTCCAAAAATAAAATCCCGTTATGAGCAAGGGATAACTCTCCTGGCTTTGCATCCGTCCCTCCTCCTACTATTGATATGAGAGATGCTGAGTGGTGGGGTTCTCTGTATGGCGGAGTACATATCAGACCTTCTTCCGGAAGCATACCAGCCAGGCTGTAAATGCATGTGGTTTCGAGAGCCTCTGACGACGATAGTTGTGGCAGGATCGTTCTCATTCTAGATGCCAGCATGGATTTTCCAGATCCCGGTGGCCCGATCATTAATACGTTATGTCCACCCGATGCTGCAATTTCCAGGGCTCTCTTTGCGAATGGGTGCCCACATACATCTGCCATATCGATACCGTAATCAACGTCGTTTTGCCTCCTCGCCATTATACTTGGAGATTTGAGCTGAGACGTTCCCCTTAGATGGTTTATTAGAGACGTAATATTGGGTGGGGCTATTATCCCTTCGTTCCCGCTCCATATGGCTTCGTTCTCGCATTTCTGCGGACATATCAACGAAAGGTTTTTTTCATTGGCAAGCATGGCAGCGCAGATTGTGCCGGAGACATATGAGAGACTTCCGTCTAAGCCAAGCTCGCCTATCGAAATTGTATTCTCGAGGAGGGATACATCGATGGCCTCCATTGCTCCTAAGATTGACAGCGCTATCGGGAGATCATAATGAGAGCCAGCCTTCGGAATATCGGCTGGAGCCATGTTGACGATGATTCTCTTCTGTGGGAAACCAAGTCCTAACTGGAAGAATGTGGATCGTATCCGTTCCTTCGCTTCCCCAACTGTCTTGTCCGGTAAACCAACAATGCAGAACGAAGCTATGCCAGGCGAAATCTGAGACTCCACGATTATTTCAATTGGTTTCATGCCGATGAAGGCGATCGTTCTGATTCTGGATACCACGTGGTCTTACTTCTTCGAGTAACTCCCCATTACCATGATATAGGTTTTATACGCTCCTCGACAATATGTCTTTCCAAAAGTGCTCCACCTTCTTCAGAAACGCAATGCATTGCTCAACATCGAATTTTCCTTTACTGTGTTTCCCAAAAGCTTCTAGATGTCGTTGAAGTATTCTTTCTAATTTTTCGGTTAGAGTTAGCCCTTTATCAGTCAATTTCAGGAATGCAGCCCGCCTATCATAGTCTGATTTGGTTTGCACCACATACCCATTTAAGATCATCTTCCTGATATTGTACGAAGCGTTAGATCCAATGTAATAACCTCTTGCTATAATTTCCCCTATTGTTATAACATTTTCACCAATATTTAACAATATGAAAGCTTGAATCGCATTTATATCACAAACACCAATAACATCCAGTTCCTGTTTAATGATATCAAGAAATAATCTATAATTCTTCTCTCCGTAAACCGAAATTTCAACACAACTGTTCTTCATAAAGTCCACATGAATACAACGCTCCATACCTTTATTGTAATCTGGTTTAGTTAAATATTCCTTAATGTATAAAGATTTTTCTACAAACCATTAGAAAACTTAAAGACAATGGCACATAAATAAGTCGTAGTATATAAAAAAATTCACGAAAAAACTTGGTGTACCCGATTGGATTCGAACCAACGGCCTTCTCCTTCGGAGGGAGACGCTCTATCCAACTGAGCTACGGGTACATAACTAAATATAACCAAATTATATCGTATACAAGAAGGTACTATAGCTGGTGGGTTTGTTGCAAGCAGGAAGTTTATGTGTGACAAATTAGCAACAGGCACCAAGATATTTGTAATTTTGTTGTGATCGTTTATTTTACTTTAGAGTTGATACGATGTAGACTAGTCTAGTGGCCGTGGTGGTTTTGTCGTAAATGCCTAAGGAAGATTTAGTAGAATTCAGTGGATCTGTAATGGAGGTTTTGCCGAATGCGATGTTTCGTGTTGAGCTTGAGAATGGTCATAGAATAATTGCGCATACGTCTGGCAAGATGAGAAAAAATAAAATCAGAGTTCTGGCGGGTGATAAGGTTACAATCGAAATGACTCCATACGATCTCACCAAGGGGAGAATAATATTCAGGGAAAAGTGATGAGCTTCAAGCTTGTCTCGAGTTATTTGCCAGCTGGAGATCAGGGGAAGGCTATCTCTTTCTTGGTTGATGGGTTTAAGGCTGGAGCGAAAGATCAGGTTTTGGTCGGGGTAACGGGCTCGGGAAAAACTTTTACGATCGCAAATGTAATTCAAATCTTGAATTGTCCTACTCTTATAATGACTCACAACAAAACGTTAGCTGCTCAGATTTTTTCTGAGATGAAGCAGTTTTTTCCAGAGAATGCTGTTGAGTATTTTGTGTCGTATTATGACTATTACCAACCTGAAGCATATGTGGCTCACTCCGATACGTATATCGAAAAAACTTCGGCCATCAATGAGGAGATCGACAGGATGAGGCATTCTGCAACGAGATCGCTTCTAGAAAGACGAGACGTTATAATGGTCGCTAGTGTGTCTTGCATATACGGCATTGGTCCAATTGAAAGCTACTCAGATGTGATTTTAACTCTTAAAATCGGAGACAAAATTTCGCCGCAGAAATTATGCAGACAGTTGGCAGATATTCAATATCAGCGAAATAATACCGAATTCAAGAGAGGAATTTTCAGATCAGCTGGAGATGTTATTGAAGTATTTCCTGCTCACAAAGCAGACAGCTTCTGGAAAATAAGCTTCTTCGGTGATGAGGTAGAGGCAATCTCAGAGATTGAGTATCCATCTCATCACAAGGTGGGAACGTTACAAGAAATTAGAATATTTTCAAATAGTCATTATGTAGCGTCGGTTGATATCATCAATAAAGCCATCGAAATGATTTGTACCGATCTAGAAATTAGGTTAAGAGAATTTGAAAAGAACGGGAAATTACTTGAACGACAAAGACTGGAACAAAAAGTTCTATTCGATGTAGAAATGCTCAGAGCAACAGGGACTTGTTCCGGTATAGAAAATTACTCGAGATATTTAACTGGAAGGCAGCCAGGAGAACCTCCGCCAACGCTTCTTGAGTATCTTCCAAAGGGCTCTCTTCTGGTTGTTGATGAAAGCCATGTTAGTGTTCCGCAGATTAGAGGAATGTACCTCGGAGACCAATCCAGGAAGAGGACTTTGTCTGAGTATGGATTTAGGTTACCTTCATGCTTAGACAATAGACCTCTAAAGTTTGAAGAATGGGACTATTTCAGGCCATTAAGCATTTTTTTGTCAGCAACACCAAATGAGTTCGAAATTACAATAGCTGGAGAAGAGCACATTGTTGAACAACTCATTAGACCAACTGGGATCCTAGACCCAGTATGCGTCGTAAAGCCCTGCGATAATCAAATTGATGATCTGATGAATGAAATTCAAAAGACAACTTCAAAAGGATTTAGAACATTGGTTACAACGTTAACAAAAAAGATGGCAGAGCACCTGACAGAATATTTAGCGGAACATGGAATTAAAGTCACATATATGCATTCTGACACCGATACCCTAGATAGGATAGAAATTATACGGGCTTTAAAGGCAGGTGAGTTTGATGTATTGGTTGGGATTAATCTGCTTAGAGAAGGACTTGATATTCCGGAATGCGCTATGGTTGCAATATTGGATGCTGATAAAGAAGGGTTTCTAAGATCGAAAACAGCGCTTGTTCAAACGATAGGCAGAGCTGCTAGAAATGCCGATAGTAAGGTGATTTTATATGCCGATAAGATGACTAAATCTATGAAGGCAGCGCTCGATGAAACTGAACGTCGAAGAAAAATTCAGGATGAATTTAATGTTAAACACAATATCAAGCCCAAAAGCATATCGGCAATTGAACCGATAAAAGTTAGTTCAGTGAGTTGCAACACTAAACTTTCCAAACATGAAGTAGCAAAGCAGATTGCAATACTTGAAAAAGAGATGCTAGAAGCTTCTGATAATTTACTATTTGAAAAAGCCGCTAAATGTCGAGATAGGATAAAAGAGCTGAAGAAACATGAGCAATAAGAGGGAGGATAAGCGTGAATTTACCAGGCGAGCAATTATATTTGGATACATAGAGTTATTGCTTTTCATCGTCATATTAGCGAGGCTTGGCTATATCCAAATTTACAAAGCAGAACATTACAAGCTGCTCTCAGATAAAAACAGAATAGTTGCAAAGCAGATTCTTCCGAGTAGAGGGGCTATACTCGATTCAAAAGGAAGAGTGTTGGCAAGGAATGTGTTATCTTACTCAGCCGTTTTAGATGTTGCTGAGATACCAATGGAAGAGCGCAATAATGTTATCAGCGCTTTAATATCAGAACATGGGCTTGATAACAAAATCATAGAAACGCTAAGTAATGTGCCTGAAAAAATCAATAAATCGAATAGATTCATTTTGCTGCAGGAGAATCTAGATTGGGCGGCACTGTCTAAATACTACATTATGTCAAGTAAAATTCCTGGCGTGGTGATAGAGAAAACTCAAACTAGACAATATCGATATCCCTTAGAATTTTCTCATGTAATAGGATACACCGGCACCCCGACGAAAGATGATATACAGAATTCTGGAAATACCGCCTTAATGCAGCCGATGGCTAAAATTGGGAAGACATGCATCGAAAAGAAATATAACGAGGTCTTGTTTGGAGTAGCTGGATTGCAGCATATTGAAGTAAATTCTAGACGTCAATTTGTAAGGCTCATCGATAACATAGACGCAATTCCAGGGAAGAATATCAAACTTACCATAAACCTCGATCTACAACGTAGAGTGTACGAAATTGTATCCAAACACGAAAGTGCATCATGTGTGGTGATAAACGTAACCACCGGGGCTATTCTTGCATTTGTGTCATACCCTGGATACGATATAAATATCTTTTCTAGGAAAATCGAACAGAGTGAACTAAAGAAGCTATACGACAATCCGTACAAACCGATGATCAATAAGGTGATTGCTGGTTTATACGCACCTGGGTCTGTTTTCAAAATGGTCACTGCCATGGCTGGGCTCAAAAAAGGTGTTATCAACAGAAATATTAGATTTAGTTGTAGCGACTGTTATGAACTAGGCAATCACAAATTCCACTGCTGGAAAAGCAAATATGGGGGACACGGATACATTAGTCTTCAGGAGGCAATAACTCAGTCTTGCGATATGTATTTTTATAATCTTGCAAATATGTTAACGCCTGAAGACATCGCTGAAGTAGCCGAGGTTTTAGGACTTGGGCGAATAACTGGAATAGATCTACCAGATGAAAAGAAGGGATTAATACCGACAAAACTCTGGAAAAAAGCACAAAAGAAACAGGCATGGACAAGGGGGGATACCGTCAATATGTCAATAGGTCAAGGCTTTGTTTTAACGACGCCTATTCAGTTGGCAAAAATGATTGCGATGCTCGTAAACGGGATGAAACCAATAACTCCACATTTGGTAGTTGGAAATAATTTGGTCGCAAAATTAAATTATGACCAAACACACCTGCAGATCATTTTGGATGGAATGTATGACGTTGTAAACTCCTCACTTGGAACTGCTCGAGAATCCGCTCTAACTGATTGTAATTTCGAAATGGGCGGGAAGACTGGAAGTTCGCAAGTATTTCGAATAACGGAGCTACAGAGGAAATTAGGTAAAACTGTTTCGGAAGAATATTTAAAGAAAGAGCACGCTTTGTTTGTTGGATATGCTCCAACTGATAATCCCGAAATAGCAGTAGTTGTTTTAGTTGAGCATGGTGGCGGTGGAGCTAAAATTGCCGCTCCATTGGCCAAAGAAATTATTGAGTCACTACATCTAATTTAGACGCTTCTTGCAAATCAAAAATAACAATATGGCAACAATACTGGTTATTATACCCATTTTGAAGGCCCATTGCTCTCCGGCCAAATGCGATATCTTTCCAGCCAGAGCACTCGCAATTGCCGTCGATATAGAAACAACAAAGTAGTAGACTCCAAATCCCGTTCCTCGAAGATCTTTCGGAACATAATCAGATACCAACGTCGAGAATAATCCTTCAGAAATTCCACGCTGTATACCCCATGTAATGGTTCCACATATTATCATGCTGATATTGATGGCGAAACCCATTAGCAAATGTGCGGATAAAAGTGTCGCAAATCCAAATAACAGCAAATTCAGTCTACCACGACTGTCAGACATTTTTCCAATTGGGTATGACACCACTGTCGATACGAAATTGTATATCATTGTAATTACAGTTCCATACGCGATGTTGAGCCCGAAATTTCCACATGCATGGAGCGATATAAAAATCTCACTGAACCTTCCTAACATGAAAACAACAACAACTATCATTAATATCCAAAATTTTTGCCCAAGCAATTTCAAATCAGCAAATCTAATATTCCTTCGTTTCGTTTTTTCTTCTTCTGTCTTTACGTGCTCCTTAACGAAAAGAATCAAGATGACAATAGCGATTGTTGATGGTATCGCTGCAATCCAAAACAGGCAGTTGAAATCATTGTCAGTGATTTTCATGACTATTATTCCAAGAAGACCGCCTAACGTCGATCCAATGACTGCAAGACTTTGGCGCAACCCAAAGCATGCTCCCTTCGATTCTTTTGGAGCAGAATCACTGACAAGCGCTTCTCTTGGGCTAGCCTGAAGCCCATTACCAATTCTATCTATGGTTCTCGCTGTGAAGACCTCAATATACGATTTTGAAAGTGCTAAAATTGGCTTAGAAAGTGCTATCAAGACAAAGCCAACAATCATCAACACCTTACGACGCCTAAGATAATCGCTGATAACTCCGGCAAATATACGGATTCCATAGGCAACGGCTTCGACAACAGCTTCCAGATATCCAATAACTGCGACGCTAACTCCGATAACAGTTTTGAGATATAGAGCCGATCCAGAAAAAATAGCCGCAGTTGCAGTGTTTATTAAAAGCGATGAGATCCCTATGGCCCATATTGTTCTTGGAATGGAATGTCTAAGGAATAAAAAAAACTCTCTGTTGCTTTGCATAGAAGTTAGCCATATTACTTGAAAGAATCATTCTAACTAACTTGACTAAAATAAGCAACCGTGCAAATGGTGCGGTCGAGAAGACTCGAACTTCCACAGATCTCCCTACAGCGACCTCAACGCTGCGCGTCTACCAATTCCGCCACGACCGCCTATATATTCTTCATTCAAATGGAAGTGCAGCTTTAGCCCTATCCACAAAAGTTTTAAAGATTTCCGGATCTTCCATGGCGAACTTGGCGAGGATTTTTCTATCGACTTCCACATTCGCTTTTGCAAGCCCATTCATGAAGGTAGAATATTTTAAGCCAAACGACCTAACGGCAGCGTTTATCCTTTGAATCCACAGAGCTCTCATTTCCCTCTTCTTGACTTTTCTGTCTCTGTAAGCATACTGCCAAGACCGCTCTAACCGCTCGATAGCAGGTCTAAAACAAGTCGACGATCTACCCCGAAACCCTTTCGCCAGTGTTAATACCTTTCTGTGTCTTGCGTGCGCTGCAACGCCTCTTTTAACTCGTGACATCTCCGTACTCCTTTAAACGTGAAAATAAAATGAAGACACCTTCTTTGCGTCACTTGGATGCATCAAAGACATACCCCTTGCATTACGAAGCATTCTGTCACACCTTTTGCGCATATTATGTCTCTTGCCGCATTGTCCCATCTTAATGAGACCGGTCGCCGTAAACCTAAACCTCTTCTTTACGCTACTTTTCGTTTTTAACTTCATATCAAAATTCCCTCGAACACCGACATCCGAACAATCCAACCGGACAACTATGAATTGTATCAAACATACTAAAATGTCGCAACACAAATGTGTGGGCTTATATGCGTTAATGCCATCTACACTGTCCGTACTTCACCTGCCTTTTCTCGTCTCTTGAAGCATGATGTAGCTCTTCCTACTTCCTTAGTTAAGATTCGAAAATAAAGTCTAATACCAAAAAATTTGTGCTTGAAAATCCGGCCTTTGCAATGGATTGAAGGCAATTTTTGGCAGTTATCTATGGCTACCACAAAAAACTTATTGCAGTTGAGCTTAATTTGTGAGAGCATCTAGCCCGTTAATCTGAATATGAATGGTCAAACTATGAAATTGATTGGAAAGATTATCTCAACTTTTTGCATTGGTTTTGCAATGGTCGAGTTTACATCGGGTGCATTTGCGAACGATGATGCTTTGCCGGAACATGCCCATGGTAGCTTAGAATGTCTTTTTGGGCCAATGTGTAGCGGCAAATCATCGTACTTGCTACGGACTGCCGAGTCGCTACAAGATAAGGGGATAACTCCGGTTGTTCTAACGGGCTCTGCGCACAATGGAGGAAATATTAGCTCTCGAGCCCCAGGGGATGAATCAATTCCAGCGGTCATGGTTAGTGATGGTACAAATGTTGACGAATTAGAAGATGCATTGGAAGAGAATGCATGGGTAGTGGTTGATGAATCTCAATTCCTCGTTAAGGAACATATCAATGCTCTGTTTAGATTCGTAAACAACGGCGGTCATGTTATTTTCGCCGGGTTGCTTCACGACTCTGATGGACATGTATGGCCGACAACCCAATATATACTTGTAAACATGATACAATTGGATCCCGGTACCAATCTTGCTGTTTGGTATTGTTTTGCCGAATGCTACGTGAGAGGATGCGACAAGTCAGCGACTCATACCGCAAGATATGATGAGGGTAAGCGATATTTTAATCCTCCAGGGGAATCGTCCGTTTGTATTGGTACTACAATGTTTGAAGCAGTTTGTTCTAATCATTTTAAGTGTGACCTGCGAGCAAAAAAGGCGCCTGAAGAGATAGCCGCATTTGGTATGTGTCGTTATCATATAGAAATGCATAACCAAAAAACTTGGGAACAAGAGGTTAACGCATTAATATCAATGGCTTAAATAATGCTTAGCCGATATATTGTTCTGAGTAGAAAATATAGGCCAAAGGATTTGAAGGATTTGATTGGGCAGGATGTTTTAGTGAGATCACTGAAGTCCTGCCTTGACAATAACAAGGTTCCTCATGCGTTTCTTTTTCACGGAATAAGGGGAGTTGGGAAAACGACAACGGCGAGGATCCTTGCGAGATGTCTGAATTGCGTTGGGCATGATGAACCAGAGCAGACCACTTCCTCGCCATGTGGAACATGTAGATCGTGTGTTGCAATGGATAGTGATAACCACCTTGACGTTATGGAATTCGATGCAGCTAGCAGGACAGGGGTTGAGGACATAAGGGAAATTATAGAGGCTTCACAATATTCTCCTGTCGTTGGGAAATTCAAGATCTTTATAATTGATGAAGTCCATATGCTCTCAAAAAATGCGTTCAATGCTTTGCTGAAGATTTTAGAGGAGCCTCCGCTTCATGTGAAATTCATTTTCGCTACGACAGAGCTTCACAAAATTCCAGAAACAATCCTGTCAAGATGTATAACGTTCCAATTAAATCCAGTTAGGCTTAGTGCCGTTGCGGATCACCTCGTTACAATATCGCAAAAAGAAGGATTCGCTCTCTCAAAAAGCGCTGCCGATGTCATATCGGAAGAATCAGAAGGTTCCGTTAGGGACGCCCTATCGATACTGGATCAGGCGATGATGCTATCGCAAGAGACAAAGGATATCGAAGAAGATTCCGTTATTAGCATGTTGGGAAGCGTTAGATCAAGTGACATAAGTAATTTGTTGGGTTTGATATTGGCAGCCAAAACAAAAGAGTCTCTCGATAAAACTGATAGCCTCCTGCAGAACGGCTGCGATCCGTGTATGCTTTTCAAACGTTTGCAAACAGCACTCTATCGAGAAATAGTCGAAAACGTAAGAAACACAGATAAGCTAGCCATTTCTAATCTACTTCATATCTGGCAGGTACTTCTGGGGCAAACAGAAAATATGAAGCAAGCAGCGAGACCCGGCTACGTATTGGTTGCGGCAATTGCTATCCTGGCACACACAGCATCTTTTCCACAGATAGAAGAACTCATGATAAAAAAGCCACCGTCGAAGGGCAATCTAGTCAACGACATACTCAGCAAATTCCCCGGCTCAAAAGCAACTGAAATAGAGTAACAACGGTTAACATTTGATGGAACTTCTCTTAGTATCTATCAGTGCGAATAGGATCGCCTTTAGAGTATCTGTAATGAGGAACGGCAATACACCAAGCATATAGGCCTGCGACGCGCCAACTAACCGAGAAAGTCCAAAATAACCAGCAGCCAGTATAATGCCATCACCGATAAGAGCTACACAAAAAACTGACATAAAATCTCTTTTTTCGAGCTTCTGAAGCAGCCTTCCAACGACGTACGCCGCCAATACAAATCCAAGCAGATACCCACCAGTCGGGCCGAGTATTACACGTAATCCAGAAGAAAATCCAGCAAAAACAGGAAGACCACAACTTCCTTCAATTAAAAACAACATCACAGAATACGCCCCCAGCGTTGGCCCCAGCACAGAGGCAATAATAAAAATAGCTAGAGTCTGGGCGGTAAACGGAACCGGATACATCGGGATTATCACCTGAGAACAAAACGCGATGAACACCGATCCTAAAAAGCATTTACAAAACGCCTGGCGCATCGAGTCCGACAAGTTACTACATACTGAAAACATCTTCTTATCTCAAACAAACAGAGATCATACGGCGATAATTTTACGCCAGGTCAAAATGCACAATCAACAAAATTTTTTCCGATATTAGCAATATTTTCGTAAACTTCAACGCATTCTAGTTATCAATGCCAAAAGAGAACACATTGATGAATACACCGCAGCGATGACTATTCCCATAATCGCATTGCCAATACTCACCATAATTGTGCCTAGAATTATTGACGTCCCCAAGAAATAGACGATCGATCTTTTTATATCACTTGTATAGACTGCAAGGACAGAGCTGAGCGCTAATAACCCAAGCGAAATGACAAAGGCGATTTCATTCAATGATGCCGGCACTTTGCAGGTGAGCCTTTTTTTCCGTCCATTTCTCTTTGGCTTTTACGAATAACTTTAATTCGACTTTTTTGTCCAGCAAATTCTTCATATCGAAAACAGCGTCTTCTCTGATGGATTTTATCATACTTCCCTGTCGCCCTAAAACAATTCCTTTTTGCGAGTCCTTCAAAACTACAATTGATTGATATATCTTTGCCTTCTTCTCAGTGTTTTTAAATAACTCTGTTTCAACGTAAATGCTATACGGCAATTCTTTATCGAGTCTATTAAAAATTTTCTCTCTTGTAATTTCGGAAAGCCTGAAACTTAAATTGGTATCAGTTGCTTGATTTTCGCCGAATAGCCATGGACCACATGAAGCAGACTCCTTGAGAAAAGTTTTCAAGTCATCAACGCCATCATTTTGAGTCGCTGAGACCATGAAGATTTTCCGGATGAAATCGTATTGCGATAACTTTTCAGCCATTACTAGAATATCAAGTTTCTTGACGATATCAACTTTGTTTATTGCTACCACCAACGGCACATCAGATTTTTGAATTTTTTCTATAAATTCAAACGAATCATTATGGTGTCTAGATGTTGCATCCACAATCAGTAAGATCAAGTCGGCATCTTTGTAAGACTTTCTAAAGTTAGCCATTATGGCTTTTTCAAGATGAGACGAAGATTTACAGAACCCTGGAGTATCTGTGAAAACCAACTGAGTTTCATCTATTTCAACGATCCCCCTTATCCGCTTCCTTGTCGTCTGAATTTTGGGAGATACTATAGAAACCTTTTCGCCAACAATCGTGTTTACGAGAGTTGATTTACCAGCGTTCGGAGCGCCAACAACCGCAATGAAGGAACATTTCCTATTGCTGGTCATTGAGCACGTCTTCTCTGTAATCTCTTTCCATTTTTTCATGTCGTTCTTGGGCTTCTATACAAAGCGTGGCTACTGGTCTTGCCTCGAGTCTTCTGATTCCTATAGGTTCTCCGGTTTCTTCGCAGTATCCGTAGGTCCCATCATCAATCTTTGCAATGGCCTGGTCAATTTTTTTGATTAACTTCCTGGCTCTATCCTTTGTTCTAAGCTCAAAAGCCTGATTTACTGTATTGCAGGCAGTGTCGATTACGTCAGGTTCGAAGTTTTTTTCTTCCAAAACTTCTTTGACTTCTTCGCTTTCTTTAAGCAATTCGGATTTCCAGTTTAGGAGTTTCCCGCGAAAATACTCCAACTGCTCATTGGTCAAATAGTGTTCCACTTTTTTTGCCATTTATTCCACCAAAAAATCAGAGACCTAACAGACATTCTACCAAGAAATTTACATAAACTAAATGGGCAAAAGAGTAAAATTCAAAGTTAGTACAAACATATTTTCGACGATAATTTTTCATGATTCTTTTCAAATTTAAAGCTCTCAATAAAGACGGCATTGTAGTAAACGGAATTCAAGCCGAATTAAATGAAAATGATCTTAAGAAAACTTTAAAGAATAAAGGATTGCTTTTCATATCAGCTACTTCAAGCAAAACCTCAATAAAGAAACCAATTGAAGATTTCACTATCCCATTCCTAACTCACCTCCGCCAACTCATCGGCAATAGTCTTGACCTTCCAACAGCCTTAGATATTGTGTCGCAGATTTTTATGGACCACGAAGCAAAGACAATTGTTTTGAGCATTCTTTCAAGCATAAAAGATGGATGTACTTTATCAATATCTCTTTCTAAGTTTGATTTATTTTTTGATAAGCTAAGTGTGAAGACAATTGAAATAGCTGAAAAAACTTCTGGCTTGCCAGAGGCATTACAAAAAATTATTGAGTATTTATTAAATAAAGTTGAAATAACAAAGAAAATAAAAAATGCTGTTAGATATCCAATAATTTTATTTTTCTGTGTGTTTTGTGTGATGTTATTTTGGCTTATAGTTATTGTTCCAAAATTTGCGGATCTTTTTGCAGAACTCGATGTTAGCCTTCCGTTGCTTACTAAGATAGTAATAGCTCTAAGCTCATTTTTATCTCAATATTTCCTCTATATTACAATATTTTTGTTTACTTTAATAGTTTGGCTTTCTCGTTCAATATCGAATAAGTCTATTAGAGAAAAACTACTACGCAAAATACCAATTGCTGCAACTATGAGTCGTGAGATATTTGCTATGAATTTTTTTACTGCAATGGAAATGTTGCTTAAGGAAAAAGTGCATTTGATAGAAGGACTTGAATGCGTCGCAAGTGTTGAAAACTCAGATGCCATTATGGCCATCTCGGAGTCGATAAAAAACGGCAATAACCTATCTGATTCAATGGGCAAAAGCGGACTCTTCAGCAACTATGAGGTTTCCATAATCTCAACTGGAGAGGCATCTGGAGATCTCTGGCCAACGTTTAAAGTCGGAGCAGATATGTTGAGGCTAAAGCTTAAGGATAAATCCAAAAAAATCATTTCAATGATACAGCCCATTACAATAGCCTTCATAGGGATTCTGCTGGTGCTCATAGCATACTCTGTGATTGTTCCAATGTACTCGAATTTGGACTTTTGCTTGTAGCACCTCAATTTGCTTATAGCCCCTCATTGGTGCTATAATGTATCTGTGAAGAGGAATTATCTGTAATTTATAGTGCACATAAATAGTCTCAATGTTTTGTTTACATCTTTAGCTGGAAGGTATGCGAAGGCGCTATTCAATGAAGGGCTAAAAACCGAGTGTCTTGAACCCATCTTTGACAATTTTGCCAAGCTTGAAATTTTCTTTAAAAACAATCAGTCGTTGAAAAAGTTGCTGACGAGCGGATGCCTTTCTGTGAATGATTTAGATATAGGCTGGAACGCTGTGGGAGACCATCTCTCATTCTGCCCGGTATTTTTAGCGTTCATTAGACAGGTTGTAGCCAATCGTAGATTTAACATAATGAACAGGATAAGACACGTGTATACCGTTGCTTTTGCAAAACACAAGGATATGAGAAACGTCGTGATTTCATCTGTAGTTGAGCTTCTTCCAGAGCAAAAAGAACGGGCTAAAAAATTAGTTGCAAAACTCTTCAGTGAGAAGGCTATAATAACATATAAGATCAACGAGAAAATACTGGCCGGGATAAAGATATCATCTGAGGAGGTAGCGATCGATGCTTCGGCATTTGCCCAGTTAAAGCAATTATCGAAATTTTATAAAAATCTAAAAATTGAAAGTGTGACGAAATGAGAATTAAAGCAGTAGAAATATCAAACATTTTGCAAGATAGAATATCTGAGTTTTCGGCACAGGTCGATGTCTCAGAAACTGGGTATGTGTTATCAGTTGGCGATGGGATCGCAAGAATTTTTGGCCTGGAGAATGTTAAGCTTGGCGAGCTGGTTGATATTGTCTCTTCAGAAACAGGAGAGACAGTCAAGGCGATCGCCACAAATCTGGAATCAGACAACGTTGGAGTTATCGTAGTTGGAGATGACTCTAAAGTTAAAGAAAAAGACGTAGCGAAGAGAACGTACCGCATAGTCGATGTGAATGTTGGTATTGGCCTTCTAGGTCGGGTTGTTGACGCTTTTGGTGATCCGATCGATTCGAGCGAGCCGATAACAAATGTTGTGAAGTACAACATGGAAAATGCTGCCCCAGGAATTATTGATAGACAGACCATCAACGAGCCAATGCTAACTGGTATTAGGGTGGTTGATGCTCTATTTCCAATAGGTCGAGGCCAGAGAGAACTTATTATAGGCGATAGGCAAACCGGCAAAACTGCGATTGCTATTGATACGATAATTAATCAGAAAAAATACAATGACAAAGTTTCAGAGAGTGAGAAGGTTTATTGCATTTATGTAGCCATAGGGCAGAAAAGGTCTTCCGTTGCGCGAATCGTCCAAACTCTGAAAGATCACGGTGCAATGGATTATTCAATCGTTGTAGCCGCAACGGCTTCTGATCCGGCATCCATGCAATACATAGCTCCATACACGGCATGTTCCATGGGAGAGTACTTCAGGGATCACGGGATGCACGCCCTCATCATCTACGATGATCTGACAAAGCATGCTGTGGCCTACAGACAGATATCTCTCCTATTACGACGCCCTCCAGGCAGAGAGGCATTTCCAGGAGATATTTTTTACCTTCACTCAAGATTACTTGAAAGAGCGGCTAAATTGTCGAAGGCCAATGGTGGAGGATCTTTAACCGCTCTTCCAATCGTTGAAACCCAAGCTGGAGACGTGGCGGCCTATATCCCGACCAATGTTATTTCCATAACTGACGGACAGCTTTTTTTGGAAACAGACTTGTTTTTCAAGGGAGTTAGGCCGGCAATTAACATTGGTGTTTCAGTTAGCAGGGTTGGGTCAGCCGCTCAGACGAGGGCTATGAAAGCCGTTGCTAGCAACATTAAAATTTGGATGGCCCAATACAATGAGTTATTGGCTTTTTCTCAATTTAGCAGCGATTTAGATAGTGCTACAAAAGAGCTTTTGACTAATGGTGAGAAAATCGTAGAAATCTTAAAACAACCGCAGTACGTAGTACTACGAAATTCAGAGCACGTTGTTGTATTATACGCAGCAGATCGTGGATACCTAAAATGCGTTGAAACCAAACGTATCAAGGAATTCGAAGAGTTGCTACTTCAACACATAAGAAAGGAAACAAACATCCTAGAGTCCATAGAGCAAAAAAATGAACTTTCAGAAGAGATAAAAACAGAGCTTAATTTGTTTATGAAGAAGTTCAAAACGCAGTGGGAAGTTGTTTCCAGATCGGTCTAGCAATGGAAACTTTAAAAACGATAAAAAATCGAATTAAGACTATTGATAATATCATCAAAGCTACTAGTTCAATGAAAATGGTCTCAACAGTTAAGCTAGCGAAATTTAATTGTATTAACAAATACTCAAAGACATGTGCAGAACGGCTTTTTGAGATGTTTTCGATAGCGGTTATGGAATGTATATATAACGAGGAATTTCTTCATGAGCACTGGTTCAACAGAACAAATGGCAAAAAATTGATTTTGGTTTTTTCTACGGATCAAGGATTTTGTGGTTCATTTAATCAGTTGATTACTGAGAAGGCATTTGAGTTGGCTAAATTGCATGAAGGTGCATATATCGAAGTTTTTGGAAAAAAAAGAAATCCAATAAACCAAAACAGTTGCGACGATATATCGCTTGATAGACCAACGTCATTGCGCGATATCAGTTGCGCATCTGAAATGCTGTCAAAATTGACGTTTGAGTATGTGTTGACACACAATGTCACAGATGTATATATTGTAAGCGGCGAATTTCAGAATGCTATCGTTCAAAAAGCGAAGGTTTCCAAAATTCTTCCTGTCAATGAAATTCAGGCTGTAAAATTAAATCAGACTGAAATAGAAGGTAATAGATTGGAATTTATAGATGATATATTTAGGATGTATCTCTCGAAGATCCTTACTGGTCTTATCACCGAACATTTAATTTCCGAGTTTTCAGCAAGAGTAATGACGATGGATAATTCAGTTAAGAGCGCTAAAGATATGAGCGGGAACCTGAAAACCCTATACAACAGGATAAGACAGGACAAGATCACTCAAGAACTAACTGAGATAGTTTCAAGTATGGAAGCAGTCAGATAGGCCTTCATTAGAATTGCTAGAATGATGAGTAAAATGTATAACCGTTTTATAGATATCAGACCATAGTTAAATGGATAAAGAAATTTGAACACGAAGTCGCCGCCGAAAGAAGTAATCAAATCAGGGTATGGACTGCTGCAGAAACAGGCCACGTTGATGTCGGAGACGGTACAACCTCCACACCTTAAAAACTGTGAAAAAAGTCGAAGAATAACACGACAAGGAACTGTTTGTACAGTTGGTTAGTATCGGAAACATATTGGGATGGAATCTTATTGGAACATCAGTTAATTCTAATATATTTCAGAACATGGAGATTTGAATCATCTGGTTTTTCACCGTTGTATAACATTGGGATTATACGCTGAAAAATATTTTTTGCAGTCGGTGCAACGTTGTTACCAGCTGTTGCGAAGCCGTGAGTTTCTTCAATCGCCTTTGGATCATCGAGAGAAATTAGAAGCATATATTCTGGCTTGTTTTTTGGAAAGCCTCCTATAAATGTCGTTATTCTTTTTCTGCCACCTTCCGATCCATATCCCTTACCCTGCACCTTATAGGCCGTTCCAGTCTTGCCAAAAATGTCTGCTCCCTCTATCGCTGATTTTCTAGCTGTTCCATGGCACACGACCGCCCTCATCAAATCTCTCACTGCCTTTGAGGTTTTGGGTGATATGAGCCTCACGCAGTCCTCGAGTTTCTGCTTTTTTCCGTATATCAACGTCGGAGAGACTTTGATGCCATCATTAACTATCGAAGACACGGAGGTAAGTAATTGAAGCGGGGATATAGCGAGGCCATATCCATATGCCACCGTCATTGTCGTTGCATCACTCCAATTTTTAGGAACTATTGGTTTTCCAATTTCTGGAATTTCTAGATGAACCATATCAAACATTCCAAACTTTTTCATGTAAGCTCTTTGCACTGCCCCACCGAAATTTTGTGCAATCTTTGCGGACGCTATATTTGAAGAAAACACAAAAGCTTCGGCCAATGTGAGTGGTCGTCTTTTTCCTCGAAAATCACTTACCCGAAATCTACCGATTCTAATTGGCTCTGATGCATCAAACACAGACCCTAGCCCAGCTGACCCTGAATCCAAAGCTATCGCCACATTTAGTATTTTTAGGATCGATCCCTGCTCGAAGACCCCGAGTGTATTTCTATTGAACATAGCTGCCATTTCTGAGTTTCTCAAGTTGTTTGGGTCAAAATCAGGTAACGATACAATTGCCAAGATCTCTCCATTCGTGGACATCAATATTCCATTTCCTCCGGCTGCCTTAAATTTTTCAACGGAGTCTTTTAGACATTCGTGCAATATGGCTTGCAGTCGCACATCGAGTGTTGTAGCAAGACGCTTCCTCTGCGATTTGCCAGCTTTCATCAGTTTGTCTGAAAAACTTTTTTCCAGACCACATACTCCTACGCCGTCTATATCACTACATCCAACTATGTGAGAAAACAGATTTCCATGAATATATATCCTCTTATAGTCTTTTTGAAAATGGATTCCTGGAACGCCAAGGTCCATGACATGTTCCTGATTCTTTGGAGCAACATGCCTTAGTAACCAGACGAAGTGTTTCTTTTTATCGGTAAGCTTTTGCTTAATTTTCTCAGGAACAGGCATGCCTGGAATTTTAGCTAATTTGTTAGCGGCATCATCAACATCAATCACAGCAGACGGATCGGCATAACAAGACATAGTTGCAATACTGGTCGCCAATAATTCCCCATTTCTATCAACGACGTCCGCTTTTCTCACAACCTTTTCTTGCTCAAACTTCAACGACTTGCACGTTCGAAATTTGCTAAAGACCATGATGTCTGCCAGTCTATAAGAAATTCCAGTGAACACAGAAACACAACAGACAACTGAAAATACCAACCTAGCCCTCAGACGTTTCATCAAAGTGGAATGATCCTTGATTTTTCGCCAAATAGCAAAGCCATCAAAAAGAAATGTAAATATTTTTTTCAACAACAAACTCACTATCTCCCTGGTTCCAATTCATCTTTATCCAACGTACTATCAATAAACGACTTAAACGCTTCTTTGAAACTTTTCTCGAAGTCACTTTCGATGAGCTTTTTATAACTTATTCTTTGCCTCTGTTCCATAGGCCTCATGCCTTTTAGGTGCTTCTCCGCCAGCATCTTTAATCTTTTTGGATCATTTAAACATGCCCACTCTGCGGTATATATTTTTATATCATCAGAGTATTTCTCTATCGATTGATTTATCTCCTTCAATCTATTCCTTAAAAAAACTACCTCATACTTAAGCCTTGAAACGCAAATACCAACGGCAATTAAAGTCAACAAAGATACAACGACAGATTTATTCATCTCGTAAAGTCTCCGTTATCAACATCTCCCCAATTACAATTATATTCGAATCCACGGAGTATTGCAGACCTAGATCTCGGATTCGATAAAATCTCTTCCTTCGTTGTTCTAATGGCAGGTTTTGTTATCGATACAAAGCCGTCGTTGCTTAACTTTGCCCAGTTTTTCACTATCCTATCCTCTAGAGAGTGGAACGAAATTGTCGCTACCCTGGCTTTGTTATTCAGGATCTTTGGCAACTGTGATAGAGCGCAATCTATCTCTCTTAACTCATCATTCACAAATATACGAATCGCCTGAAATGTTTTTGTTGCAACATCGACGTTGGAATACCTCTTGTGAATCACCTCAAAACCAAGCGCAGATTTCACAATCTCACGAAGTTCAGTTGTAGTTCTTATTAGATCCAGCTCCCTTGTTCTCACGATCTTCATGGCGATCTTACCTGATCTACGATACGGCTCATCACCATACATATGAATAATTCTTGCGATATCGTTTTCAGAGAACGAATTTACTACGTCATAAGCGGACAGACCACTTGCAGACATCCTCATATCCAAAGGCCCTTCCCTTGAAAAAGAAAACCCCCTCGAGGCATTGTCAACCTGAAACGACGATATTCCGAAGTCAAATAGAACACCATCAAATTTTGGGTGACTTTCCAAGGCTTCGTAAAGATCCGAAAATTTCAACTGTCTAAAGTCAAATCTGTCGTTATATGTTGCCTTCACCTCTCGAGCCCTCAAAATGGCGTCTGGATCACGGTCGCATCCAAGAACACGACAATCAGCAGCTTCCAAAATCGCGACTGCATGCCCTCCCCCACCGAATGTACAGTCCAGGACCCTAGCTCCATCCCTCGGAGCCAGAATTCTGATCGTTTCTGAAAGCAAGACAGGAATGTGAGACAATTATCGAAAATAAATTAAAGACACCAATCTATGTATTATAAATTAAATGAGAAAGATATTCAATGAAACGTTTCTTCAGTCTTTAAGGAATTTATTCAATTTTCTGCTCGCGAATGTTAATTCACCAAATTAATTGAATATATATCAATGATATCTGATATTGATTTAACCATTTCTTCTTTTGATTTTTCCAAAATTTGCATTATATTATTATAAATATCATTAAATCCAATTTCTCTATTCATAAATTTTGATACCGATATATCATTTGCCGCAACAAATACTATGACCCTCTTACCTTTAAATACCTCATATGCCAGGTTTATATTTCTTTTCTGCCATTCCTTTGCTTCTCTAAAAGTCAAAGTTCCAACCTTTGCAAGATCAATTTCTTCTGAACTGCATCTCGTGATATCTCCGTAGTTGATGGCATATGAAATTGGAATAGACATATCTGGAAAAGACATCAATGCCTTCAATGAATTATTCGAAAATTTTATCAATCCATGAATAATAGATTCACAATGGATCAGTGCTTTTATATTATCTATTGGCCAATTAAACAGATAAGCTGCTTCAATAATTTCCATCGCTTTATTCATCATCGTTGCTGAATCTATTGTAATCTTCTGACCCATTATCCAATTAGGATTTTTGATTGCCTGATCCAAGGTGACATCAGCCAACTCCACTTCTTCGAAATCCCTGAAGATGCCACCGGAAGCTGTTAGAATTATCTCAGATATGTTTATCCTATTCTCCGCTTGTAAACATTGAAAAATAGCGTTGTGTTCTGAATCCACCGGAATGATTTCAGTATTATTCTTTTTTGCTATATCAATCAATAAATCACCACCAAGAATAATTGCCTCCTTGCTCGCTATCGCCAGCCTTTTTGCATACCCCAAACATTTGAATGTCGGCATTAGACTCGCAATCCCAGAAATAGCCATAACACAGCAATCAACTGGAAGTTGAGCGAGATTTTCTATGTCACTACCAGAAATTACTTCTACACCACTTAGTGCCGCTCTAACCTCTTTAACCGACCTTTCATCTGAAACACCTACATATCTCGGTTTACACCTCAACGCCTGATCTATTATCTCTTTATGATTTTTATTTCCGACGATAGCGATGATCTCGAACCCGTTTGACGTAGCTATTTCGACGGCCTTACGACCTATAATTCCACTCGACCCAAAAATACTGATGGTTTTTGACATCAGATGGACTCTATCACCACAAGCGCAACTGCATAGTTCTTTTCATCGCTAACAGATGCTAATATCGAAAACCCGTCGACCTTCTTCATCGAATTCTCTAGAGCATTTCCAAAAAGATTCACTAGAGGTTTTCCATTGGAGTCATGCGTCACCTCAACATCTTTCCAACCGATTCCATGAATATCAGAAATAGCCTTCACAGTCGCTTCTTTAATGGCAAAGATTTTAGCGAAAGACGCAACCGCCTCTTTCCTCCTGTCACAGAATTCTACCTCCCGACCGGTAAACAGCTTACTTCTGAATCTCTCAGGAAATCTATTGGCAAGACGCTCAATTCGATTTATATCAACGATATCGACGCCAAGCCCAAGAATCATCCTATTTCACAACAAAAGGCAGCAGAGCTAAAATCCGCGCCTTTTTGATAGCCCTCGCAATTTCTCGCTGCCGCTTTATGGGCTGAGAGCTTATTCTACTTGGAATGATCTTACCCCTCTCCGAAATAAACCGTAGCAGACACCTCGTGTCCTTGTAGTCTATTTCAACAGACTGCAATCTCTGTTCCTGATTTCGATCATTCTCCGTTTGTTCAATAGCCATATCACAACCTCCTTATGCTTGTTCTTTAGACTGGACATCCCTAGACTGGACGTCTCTAAAATTTTTCCTCATCAACGCCGACGGATTATTATCCAACTTATCGACCCTTGTGATGAGAGAACGTATAACGTCCTCATCCAACCGAAGTCTCCTTTCAAGCTCGGCAACGCCATCAGAATCACTCGTCACGTTCAACAGAACGTAGTGACCCCTCTTGTTCTTCTTAATCGGATAGGAAAGATGTCGAAGACCACAAAACTCGGTCTTCGTAACCTCCCCACCAAGCTCTCTCACAATCGAGACAAACCCTCCAGCCAGCGCCTCAACATGGCTCGAAGACGCATCAGATCTAACTATAAAAACAACCTCATAAAACTTCATAACTCTTCTCCTCTCGGTTAATTACTGCTCACCAGCAAAGAGCCCGCAAACAAGTCGCGAGCAAGGCATGTCACATATGCTATCACAGAACTTGGTTTTTTCAAAATTAAATTTTACGCCCAGTCATTCCCTCTTAGGGAGATTGTACAAGTCAATTTAGATCGACAGATTTCTCTTCAGTTTAAGCCCAACTAAAATTATTTCATTCTGTATTCTAAAATCCAATGCGCTCACTGTTTCTTTCGTAATTCTTCCCGTTGAGATGAGGGATGAAAGAATTTCCAAGGCTTCATCTGTCTCAAATTCAGGTAGCTTAATTTTTATGCCGGCAACGACGATATCCCATCGGCGCTCCCTGATGAATGTCAACGATTCCAATTTTTCTCTTATAATGCTAAATTTCGAAATGGTATCGATTATCTCTTTACCCTTTATATTGCCATTGTCTCCAGCGATTATTGGTGCATTTATCGACCGATACTTAATATCTTCAATGAAGAATCCCTCTCTATCGATTAGTGTCGATTTGTTATCGTGCTGAAAGACTGCTATCGGCATCCTCTCTTCTACTTTTATATTGATAATATTCGGGAGATTTTTCTGAACAATTGCGGTCTTTATCCAGTTGATCTTCATGATATTACTGTAAATCTCACACGCCGAAACTTTCAATATACTATCACCTCTAGAAATATCGATATGTTTTTCGATGAGCTTCTCGGTTTTATCACCAGCCCCAGAGATATTGATATGCTCAACGACGAATCCAATATCCTTGAGGAGTGCTACAACGAATGTACACATTCGAGCAGAGGAGGCATACATCACCCCAAGCAGCAATATTCCGCTTATGATTTTCAAAGTACTCCGCCGTCTTTTGTCTCGGCTCCTCTGGCGTCTCGTAGACATTAATATTCAAACCTTCATGAAAAATAGAAGGAGAGAATCTCTCGTTGCAGAGGAGGCTTCAATGTTTCCTGCTTTTATATTCATCTCATTCATCACTATCTTCAATAGGCAACTTGTAGAATTTTTAGACATCAATCCTGAAGCAATTAATTTTTTCTGAAGAATTCTATGGACGAGCATAAAATCGCTGGTTGCCTGTGATTCACTAAAACCAGTTGCTAGAGTTACGTCTACATAACCCTTTACGGCAGCTACACTAAATGGTTTCTGTTTCTCAGATTTTTCGTTGACTACTAGTTTCGCCCCCAATATATCATGCTGAATGATTTTCATTTCCCACCAATACACACAACAACTCACCCCTGTAAGCGAGTATACCACACCCAAAACTTTCGGTAGTGCGAAAATGGTCTTGTCTTCACTGTTGCTTCGATACAAACAAGTTTGTTCAACCCTTTTAGTTAGATGTCTTGTCTCTAAAAAATGCGGAGCTTTGTGTTGCATCATATTATCACTTAAAAAAGCGTTAAAGAAAAAAATAGCTTGACACGGTAACTGTACGGTTTTTGAGGTATTACAAAACGATTCTTTAGATTAAAGATTTTATACTTCACAAAATAAAAAAATGATGTATACTGTTGCCACAGGTAGGTATTTCATCGGAATTATTATGATGTCAAAGTTAAAGCTGTTAATGACAGCGCTCGTAACAGTAACCGCAGTTAACGCGACTGCACCGACTAGAACATATTACCCAGGTTTTCGGGATGCTGTGATTAAGAAATTTGGAATCACCCAAGCTGATGCTGATTTGGTGCGTGGTATTTCAGTTCACGATGAGAAAATTAATGGCACGAAAGTGACTGTAATAGATGTTGGATCTCTCAATGTGCTTACAGATAAAGCTAATTTGGAGAAACTATTAGGCTCGCAGCTTAGAGAAATATGGATATTGGAAAGAAAAATAGAAACAGTGGAATATTTTTGGGTACGTTCTCAGGGGTGGAATGAACCAGGTAAACCTGTCGAATTAGCAATGGATTCTTATCATAATGTGCTCAATGCAATAGCGATATACAGCGAGGAAAATTATGAACAAACTGATCAAATGGTTAGGGAGGCATTACTAGAAGTGATTAAGAACAAAGAAATGTATTTAAAGCTTTTTCACTTGGTAGTATCCAAATATGCCTCAATCAGAGCACCAACGTTGTTAGTGTGGTTTAAAAAAATTGACGGTGGTTTTGAGGACGAATGTAATGTTTTGATAACAGAAAACACAAAGATTGATGATATGATACAAATACTAACCGGAGGCATAAATTGGTGCGATACGAAAATTGACCATGATGGTGTTGCAAAATTTCTGTCGGCTACTGCACATCTCCAAGATCTACAAAATAGAGATAGATGGAATAAATGGCTTAACGGCACTGAGCGTACAGTTGAAGTCGCAATCAGACTGCTACAGGGAAGTGATGTTACCGGAGGAGAGGCATTAGAATTTGCCCTTAACCTTCTTGATGTATCGAGGCTTAATCAGGCTGAACGGAATGTGTTTGAAGCAGCGCTGAGTGATCCAATAGGAGACCCTGCGCTTCTACGCCAGGTGCTAGCTGCAACGATAGTAAGAGCAAGTAAATTTGGTCTGATATACCTAAGATTATACTCATATCTGAAGAGCTAAGTGCGATACAAGCTGTGGTTGGCGAAAGTGATGCGTACGCGCGTTATAGTAGTAATCCTCCGGAGATACACTTCGCAAGAGGTGGTCGTTTTATGGGAGTAAATGAGTTTACCGAAATGATGCGACATGAAATCGGACACGTGAAGCATAAGGATCAGGGTATATGGCAGGAGAATGATGGTGTTATTCGAATGATGGACGCAATATTAAATGGCAATATTCAGGAATTCATCGATCAATTAGTTCCTATGTTTCTGCCAAATAGAATGGAGCCTTGTGTTCGAACGATACTAGAAATGCTAAATGTACAACAGATTGGAGCCACACAAGCTGCTCTAATTGGTTGTAGTGACATTGGTGAATTAATGGCAGCAATAGCTGGTCTCAATGGCGATCAAAGGGTGATAGCTCAATTTTGGCACGAAACAACTGTAGCCGCATTAGAGAGCGGCATAGTGAGTCTACTAATTCCAGACGATTGGAGAAACTTATCTTCAAGCGAAATTCGGCGACGTCATCCAGCCGAACTTATGACTCCACTTGGAGTCGCCAGACTTGTATACGTAATGTCAACACTCTTTTTTCGAGACGTTGACCAGAAATTGAAATCCAGGATCCTTACCATAGAGGAAGAGATTACAATGAATGGACGCGTTCCATTGTTGAAATGGGAAAGTCAACGGACGTCTTTACAAAGATCAAGAACTGGTAATCAAATCCCAAAAAATGAGATATCCATGGTGGTTGACAAGGAAAATGATTATGAACAGAGTACACAACTTGATGCACAATTCAGCAGAACACTGTACCATAATCCCTCACAGGCAGGAAAACTCATCCCGCTGTCCTTCTTCCGGCTTCCCAAAAGATGGGTGAGCCTTGCACGTTCGATCGACTCTGGATGTTTTGATCAACCAACAAGTTATTATGCGCAGATGCTCCGACCAGCTAATTGGCCAGCTATGTTCCTGGATCTTCTTGAAGGAATGGGAATTGAAGACGCTCAACTTGCAACCTGCAAACGAATAGCTTGGAGACTAAGAAAAAATGATATACATGACTTAGCAGAGCAAGTTCTCAGAGAGATTCGGCAAACAAAACCGTTAGTGGCTTAAGACAAAGGATTGACTAAATGAAGCAGGAAACGCAATAAACCCATACTGTGTTTCCTGTTTTCAAGCTTGATTGCGGAAAATTTCTTACGAAGTTATTGTTGAAAATGTTATTATCCTCAGTGATGATTACTCGCTATTAATCCCAATGTCACAATGGATGCTATAACCGAAGCGAAAAGAACCATATCCGAAGAAGCCCAAGCTCTTACTCTGTTATCTGAAAACTTACCGGATAACTTCGAAGACGCCCTAGAGGCAATCGTAATGTCAAATGGACGTCTCGTGGTGTCTGGAATAGGGAAAAGCGGACACATAGGAAGGAAGATATCTGCAACAATGTCTTCTCTTGGGCAAAAATCCTTTTTTCTTCATCCAAGTGAAGCTCATCATGGAGATCTTGGAATGCTCGATAAGAACGATGTTTTATTGTTGATATCTTTTTCAGGAGAAGCGATAGAGTTATTGCCAGTTATAGATTTCGCCAAGAGATATGGGATTAAAGTAATATCGATCTCGAAAAGTGGAAATTCAACTTTATCGGAAAACTCAGACATCGCCCTTCATCTCCCTCCAATAAAAGAAGCCTGTCCATTGGGGATGGCGCCGACCGTTTCTTCGACGGTAACGTTGGCTCTAGGAGATGCCATGGCAGTTGCTCTATTGACGAAGCGTGGTTTTACCATGGAACAATTTAAATCGATTCACCCTGGAGGAATTCTCGGAAGGAAACTTAGCTTCGTCAATGATGTAATGAGGCGAGATATCCCTCTTGTAAAAATAGGAACCACCATGAGAGATGCGATAATCGCAATGACGTATGGAAGGATTGGTTGTATTGGCATAACGGAACGTGATGATTCTCTAGTTGGAGTTATTACTGACGGTGATCTCAGGCGACATATGAGCGGTGCGCTTTTTTTGAAAACAGTTGATGAAGTAATGACCAAAAATCCCGTAACAACTCATGAAAATGCGCTAATATCCGAAGTATTGAATTCTATGGAATCTAAAAAAATTACTTGTATCTTTGTAGTTGATAAAGATGGGAATAAACCAATAGGAGCTATCCATCTGCATGATATTGTTTCCATTAGAAAATAACAATGGAGAATGATTTTGATTTATCGATTGCTCAGGTAATAAAAAAATATGGGCTTCTAAATAATCGCTCGAGGTCAAAAGCTCTGGGTCAGCATTTTTTATGTGATCTATCGCTACTTAGAAAGATAGCATCATGTGCCCTTGAAATTGATGATGATTCAGATATTATAGAAATAGGCCCTGGCCCATGTGGACTCACTAGAGCTATCTCTGAAATTGCCGGAAGAAGCCGCATTTTCTGCATAGAGAAGGATATCTCCCTAAAACCGATTCACGACAACATCAAGGCGCATTCAAAAAGTAATTTACATTTCATATACCAAGATGCTCTGAAAATAAAGCTCCGAGACTTAACAGACAAAAATATAGTTATCATATCGAATTTACCTTATAATATTGGAACTAGGCTTCTCGTCAATTGGCTTTTCGATATAAAAGGTATCACAAAAATGGTCTTAATGTTTCAGAAAGAAGTTGGAGATAGAATCTGCGCCGACGTTAATTCAAAGGACTACGGACGACTCAGTATTATTTCACAGCTCCTCTGCAGGACAGAAAAACTATTTGATGTATCCCCTTTGGCATTTCATCCTCCACCAAAAATTATATCATCCGTCGTTAAATTGACTCCAAATGGTCGTTTCATAGAAAACCTGCCAATCCTCGAAACACTGACACATAACTGCTTTGCTAACCGAAGAAAAACGATCCATTCTATACTGAAAAGAATGAAAAAACCTAATGCCGAAGGCATGCTGCAAAGATGCAACATAGGTGTCCTATCACGGCCAGAGAACATATGTCCAGAAAAGTTTTTAGCCCTATCAAAGGAGATTGAAAATGCCAACATTTGAGATAGAGAATTCATTTGAAAATACAAAGGTATATGGAATAGACGAGGCTGGTCTTGGCCCTCTGGCAGGCCCAATCGTTGTTGCATCATGTTTTATCAAAAATCATAATTTACCAGAATACCTTCTAACGAACATTGATGATTCAAAAAAACTCTCCAGAAAAACGAGAGAACAACTGTTTGAAAAAATCACCAATTCACAGAACTTTGATTATAGGATTGCTATAATCGAAAATGAAATTATAGATCAAGTAGGGCTTGCCGCCGCTTGGAAAAATGGAATACTAAAATCAATGGATGAAGTCTTAGGGGCAATCTGCCTTCTAGACGGCAATCGAACTGTAGATATCCCTGGGAATAACGTTTATCCAGTTGTGAAAGGAGATCAGAAAAGTTATTCAATCGCAACGGCATCTATCATTGCAAAAGTTACAAGAGACAGAATAATGATGAAAATCCACGAAGAATTACCTGAATATGGCTTCGATAAACACGTCGGATATGGAACAAAAAAACATCTCGAAGCTCTAGAAAAATATGCTCCATGCAGGTATCATAGGAAAAGCTTTGCTCCTGTTCTTCGAAGATGTTAGATGATTAATTTGGTTTTCGTATGTTGAAGAGATTTTTGGGAAGGGGTTACGATGAGCTCAGGCAAATAGCTATTGTTCCAAATTATTACCCGCATGGCGACGGATCTTGCTTCGTTAAATTCGGAAGAACGCATGTTATATGTACGGCAACGGTTGATGAAAGGGTACCATTGTTCTTGAGAAATTCCAAAACAGGATGGATTTCCGCGGAGTATGGCATGCTCCCGTGTTCTTGCAATGAAAGAACAGATAGAGAGGCGGTAAAGGGAAAGCAGTCTGGAAGAACACTTGAAATTCAACGACTTATAGGACGAGCTCTTAGGTCTGTTGTAAGTTTAGGATCACTTGGTGAGAGACAGATTAAAATAGATTGCGATGTTATTCAGGCAGATGGAGGGACGAGAACTGCGAGCATTACAGGGGCATTTGTCGCCATGTACTTAGCGTGCCAAAAACTCCTCAAACATAAGCAGATATTTGAGAATCCAATAACTGATCATGTCGTTGCCATTTCTTGTGGAGTAGTAACAAAGACATCTCTTTTGGATCTGGAATATAGTGAAGACTCCGTCGCCGACGTCGATGCTAATTTTGTCATGTCTTCCGATGCAATCATTGAAATCCAGATCTGCGGAGAAAAAAGACCATTCACCGAAGGTGAGTTTGCAACTTTATTGAAGTTCGCGCAGAAGGGCAAAAATGAATTAATCACAAAACAAAAACAAGCATTAGATATAATGTAAGCCATTCTTGGATTGACGTAGCTACTCTGAGACGTTTGCATCGTCCAACAGTACAAAATTCTCTATAATTTTGCGTAATTTTTTTTAACAAGCTCTAAAATGCTGCTAGTCAAGCGCTTTTTCTGTTTGCTGAAGATGCCAATCTAGCACTACGAATGCTTCCGCCGTTGAATTTAGCTGTGATATTTTCTGTTTGAGCTTTGTGGCATTTGGCAACCCTCTGAAATAGTACATTAAAACTTTTCTTGCTAATTTAATGGCTATTTGTTCGTCGTAAAACTCGAACATGTATTCGAGGTGCATTGCTGCCATTTTCATTTTTTCACCGATCGTTGGCTGGATGGTATCCTCAACGCCAGTTTTCAAGAAGTTATGAATATCTCTTAGAAGCCACGGGTTGCCGAGAACCCCACGACCAACCATCACTCCATCTGCTTCACTTTCACAAAGTGCTGCTCCTGCTGATTTAACATTGACTATGTCACCGTTAACAATGATCGGAATACCAACGGCCTGTTTTACTTCTAAGACATCAATCCATGAGGCACTTCCGGAAAAAAGCTGTGATCTAGTTCTCGCATGTACAGACACCATCTTGATTCCGAGATCCTTGGCTATCTTTGCTATTGCCTGCGCATTTTTGTGCTCTAGATCCCAACCTAATCTGATTTTTAAAGTAACCGGAATTGGAACGGCATTGACAACTGACTCTATGATTTTCGCTGCCAGTTTTTCATTTTTCATTAGGGCAGAACCAGACTCTGATTTCACAACCTTCCTAACTGGACACCCCATATTTATATCTATGAATTTTGCTCCTAAAGAAAAACTCAATTTTGCTGCCTCAGCCATAACAATTGGATCTGCCCCAACTATTTGAACGGAAGTGAAATCGTCGTCAGCGCTATCCATCATCTTATGCGTCCTCCTGACATTTCTAATCACAGCCTGGCTTGCAACCATTTCACTGAACATCAAAAAATTTCCAAACTGACGAACAATTTTTCTAAAAGGAAGGTCTGTAACTCCAGCCATCGGAGCAACAATTACGCGACTCTCAAGGGCGGTTTGTCCTAAAGAAATATTGACATCAACAGGCCTTTGACCTGTTGATGATTGACAACGGCTCCCGCGCTTCGCGCTCCCACCCACCCCGCCGTCGTCAATATTTTTATAATTACACATCACCTAAATCGCTATACTATATCGGAAACAAGCAAGGCATTCAATCTACCAGACATGATCGTTTTATCAGTATCTCCAATTGCGTTTTCAATTTTTTCGCTTAACGTATATTGGTATGGCATCATATACGCAACAGCTCTATCTTCATCATGGGCAATCGCCACGCATCTTCTAAAACAACTAAGAGCAAATAATATCACAGTTCCATCAAAAGCTGAATTTGATAGTTTCATGTTCTGGGCAATAGTTACAATAATTGTTAGTGCGAGGTTTGGCCATATACTATTCTTCGAGCCAACGTACTATCTAAAACATCCATTTGAAGTTTTAATGATACGTAACGGAGGACTATCATTTCATGGCTCCGTGATAGGGCTTGGCATTTATTCCTACTTTTTTATAAGAAGCAAAAAGGTACAATGGCTTCTGATGGCCGACGTACTTTCTATCGCCGGGGCTTTAGGAGTTGGCATTGGCAGAATTGCAAATTTCATAAACCAAGAACTTTATGGAAAAGTCACATCATCTAATTACTCCGTTGTATTTGCTACCGTTGATAAATTTCAAAGGCATCCTACTCAAATTTTCGAATCGTTTTTCGAGGGATTTTTGAATTTCTGGACACTATTTCTAATACTTAAATTCCGTGGAATCAGAACATTCGGAAGTGGAGTATTTGTATCTGTATTCTGTATCATCTATTCATCCTCTAGATTTGCAATAGAGTTTCTCAAGGAAGTGGAAGCATATAACTATTTTAATGTAGTTCAATTAACGGTTGGGCAAGTTCTTTCTATTATTATGTTTGTTTTTGGTATTTCAATAAAAAAGATGAAATATCTAACTAAAAAGTTGATACAGCGAACCTGAGAGATCTTGGAACAAAGATCCATGCCGGAGATGGTATAACAAAAGCAGAGACAAATCCACTATTTCCAAGCTTCGGGAAGTTATCTTGGAGCTTCGTCTTAAGGTGTTGTTTCTCATGGATCTTAAGAAAAAATGACTCATAATTATCTGTTACAAATTCTCTATTTCTTCGAGAAATTCCTTCAAAGTTCTACGATTACGCTTCCCAATCTTCCAAGCAATAGTTATTTTTGTCAATAGATCGTACGCCTTCCAGACCCAAATCTTGTTTTATGGGCTGAAAAATAATTTGACCTTCATAAAGGTGTACCATAAACTAAAACACAGGTAGCAATTCAGCTACTTCAAAAAATCATAAATAATACGGGTAGCGGTTCTGCTGCCCTCAATCAGTTTTTTTAGGAGAATTTAAAATGAATATAAATGAATTATTAAACGGGTATACCTGCACAAATGGAAGATGGCACGAAAGAGGACAAGATGGAGCTTCGTTATCAAGGGATGATCTATTGCGTTTGCTACAACAAAAACTCTATAAACCAGGAATCAAAAAGAAAGAAGTGGTATTGTTGATATTTAAGCATGCAACAGAAAATCGTGGACCATGTCCAGTTACTGAGTATCCAATTGTTGGAGGCAATCGCAATCAAATGGCGCATATAACAAATGCACGTCGTGAGCCAATTGAGACTCCAAGTGGTGATCCAGATCGTGAAACTCCTCTACCGGATGCAGATGCACAAGTTTTACGTGAGCGGATTGGAGAAGGACGGTTTGATAGGGTTGAAAGAATAGGCTGGTCCGATACTAAACCTATAACTATAACTTTAGAATGGGTTAGGATTGGCGCCAAATGCGGCCAAGTTAAACTATTTATTAATGTTATAGATGGCATAATATCTTTGGGCAAAATAATGTTTAGGCCTTAACAAAGTCATTGACAATGTCACAAAACAATGAGACAATATAACTATAGTTGAGCCTTGGGGAGGGTGTTATGAAAAAGTTTGTTATTGTTGCGTTGTTGGGAGGAATTGCTTGTGGTAGTTGCGTATGTGCTGATGTGGAATCCAGAACAGAAGGTGACAGACCAATTTCCGATACTTTTTATGAGCATTCGTACTGTGTTATAGGAGATCTGGTCGAGATGTATCGAGAGTTTGGTGAGAAGCCTTGGAATTTGGACGTAGTGGATGAAGGAATTCGCATATTAGCCAGAATGGCTGATCCGCTGGCAGTCCGTCATGCATTGGATCATTACTTTGATCCTAAATATTTCATATGCGATGATGTGGAAGAAGAACAGAAAATTGGCCAAGAAATCATCCAAAGATGGAAGGATCTTGGGTTTTCATCGAAAACTAGAAATCCGTAATCTTTAGATCTTTGCAAAGTCATTGACAATATCATGAAACAATGAGATAATATAACTATAGTTGAGCCTTGGGGAGGGTGTTATGAAAAAGTTTGTTATTGTTGCGTTGTTGGGAGGAGTTGCTTGTGTGCCGATGTGGAATCCAGAACAGAAGGTGGCAGATCCATTTTTCCGGATTGTTATGATGAAGCGTCTCTAATTTTGGGAGGTCTGGTCACGATGTATCGAGAGTTTGATGTGAAGCCTTGGAATCTGGACGTAATAAACGTAGTGGATGAAGGAATTCGCAGATTAGCCAGAATGGCTGATCCACTGGAAGTTCGTCGAGTAATAGATCTTTACTTTAACCCTAAATATTACTTTTGCCCTGATCCAGATGATATGGAAGAAGAGCAAAAGATTAAAGTGGAAATCATCCAAAGATGGAAAGATCTTAGGCTTTCACGGAAAACTAGAAATCCGTAATCTTTTGCAAGAGATACTTGATTAAGGAGTTGATAAATTCGAGAAAAAAGTCTAGACCCTGAACGAAACTTCCTTAGTCAAGATTCAAAAGAAATCTAGTATAGTTCCTACACTAACCTGATCTGGCGGGGGATCACTGCATTGGGATCTAAATTTAGCTTACCACTACTAAAAGTAATTCCGTCTTCTAAAACTCCGCTTCTTAGCATTTTTACCTGATCTAATATGAGTTGCCAGTAGTCTCCAGTAATTTCGTTATTTGAGAAATCAAGCATCTGAAACACAGAATCGCTCTGTTTTGCTATTTCCGAGAATATCGCTAATGCTCCATCTCCCGTGATTCCAGTATTGCTAAGGATTATGTATTTAACGAATGCCATACTCTTAAGGCCATTAGCCAACACTGTTACCCCCTCGTCACCTATATTATTTCCAGCCAAACCGAGAATGGAAATGAATCTTGGATATGCCTGTAATTTCTTAATTAGTGTATCTATTCCCTGTGCGGTTATCTGGTTTCCAGACAAATTCAACGTCATCTTCTCGAAAGCTGACGTACCCGCCTGCGTTGCTTGAGCCAGCTGTTCTAATTTTTCGACAAAATATGGCATGTGTACGTCGGTGAGATCGCGCTGTTGAGCGTTTATCAACCCAGTCCTTTCTATTTGCCCAGCATCTTGGAATATTGTATCTACGCGCTTCTTATCCTCTTCGCTGATTGCCGGTTCGATAACAGCATCTAGTGACTGTCCTATGGTATTGTCAACAGACTGTCCAATCTGCGCCATGAGCGCACCGGCAGTTCCGGATACGCCAGTCTTCACTTCCTCAACCTTAGCGCTAACGGCGCTAGTAGCGGCTTTGACCTTATTTGTTAAATCCTGTTTGACGTTGCTAACACTCTGTGTTATTTTATCAAGGAAGCCTGCGTTGCTTCCGCTCGCAAAAGCAAATAAGACAAGACAGCTTGCAATAGGGCGTATTGTTCCACTCATAGCAGTGCTCCAAAAACACAAGTACTATGAGAAGTTTATAAAATAGAGATTAAAACTCCGTTAAATTGTGGCAATTATCCTTCGAGCGAATGTAGCAAAGATTTAGTTCTCTCTAGCATTGGGTTAGGAATTCCAGCGGTTTTTGCCAGAGACTCTAGTGCTTCTTTTGCTAATGCTGCGTTTCCAATTTTCATATAGCAAAAGGCTAGTGTTTCTTTGGCAAATAAATCCCAAGAACCTCCAACATACTTTGCTTTCAGCGTAGCAATAAAATCGTCTAGGGAAGACATTAGATCCTTTATGGGCATTAAATCCAAACAGGTATTTACATAGAAGATATAAGCTAAATCACTTAGCAGCTCATTCGCATCTTTATCGCCAGCAATGCTTTTATATTCCGTTATTGCTTGCTTATTTTTCTTTGATCGTAGTAGTGCCGCGTATTCGATTCTTGCCATGGTTGCATAGTCCTTTTTCGATACGTTTGATAACTCTTTGAGACGAGTAACAGCGCCTTCGGTATTACCAGACATTATCAATCCCTGCACTGACGTATAACTGAATGAAATCGCTTCTCTGTCGCTTACATCCTGGCGTTGCCAAACGTTATGAACTCCAATTGCGAAGAAGCCTCCAATAACAGCGATTGAAAAAATTTTCCCATACTTATCCCAAAGCTTTTGCCAATTCTCATTTCTGATCTCTTCTTCGATACTATCGACAAAACTATCAAACTTATTATCATCCTTATCCTTAAGGAGATTTTTGTCATCAGACATTTTTTTGATTCCAAAACTCAAACGGACCGAGGATATTCTACAACAGATAGGTCAAAAAAAGAACTAGTCCTTTTTATTGGACCTAATAGATAAGGTAAAAATCCCAGCGATTATGATGGTAATGAGTGGGATCGCAATGAAAGTTGGAACACTGTCGAATTTACCATCAACGGCAAAATCAGCAATTGTGTACCCAATGAAGCATCCCACAAAAGCCCAACACAATCCAGACAGTATATTAAAAGTTATAAATCTGCGGGGTCTGATTTTTGCAGACCCGATGATAATAGGACTGATTGTCCTTATCCCATATATGAATCTAAATGCAAATATGAATTTGACATCCATCTTGCGTAAAATCGCAAAAGCTTTTTCTCTGGATTTTTCTAGCTTCGGAAATTTCGCAATCAGCCAATCTGTACCAATCTTATATCCAACCCAAAATAGAAGCTGATCCACAATGACCGTTGTTAAAAAAGCTATCAAAAAGACTCTGAAAATGTTCAGATCTCCAAAAGCTGCGAACGCGCTGGCAGTTATCAGGATCACTTCTCCCTCGAATATTGACCCAAAAAAAACAGCTAGATATCCCCACTCTCTAACGAAATCTGATACAGTTTCGCAACCAAACATATCCCTAAATAACCACACTCTCTCTGGGAGATCCTTCCTTAACTGACATATCAGCTAACACAGTCTCTCCTGCAATCATTGTTTGTCCATTTGCTACTAACGGCGCCGTCCCAACTGGGAGCCAAATATCGCACCTACTTCCGAATCTAATAAGCCCGAAGATTTCCCCTTTATTAACGGTCTGACCTTCATGAGCATCGCAGACAATTCTCCGTGCAATCATTCCTGCTATTTGTGAAAATGCTATCACATTATCTTTGTCGCCATCTATTTCGATAATGATTGTATTCTTTTCGTTGAAGATACTAGCCTTCTCTATGGCTGCATTTATGAAAGACCCTGGGCGATAAATAACGTTTTTAACTCTTCCCGAAACTGGAAGCCTGTTTATATGAACATTAAAGATACTGAGAAAAACGCTAATCCTATATCTTTTTTCTTCACCAAGGCCTAATTCGACTGGTGGCGTGTCCAAGACTATACCGCACACAGTACCATCGGCAGGACTTACAATAAGGTCTTTACCAATTGGAACACTCCTCTTTGGATTCCTAAAAAAGAAAGCACAGAAGATAGATAGAACAGCAAAAAACATTGCCATAGACGCCGAAAAAGCTGTGCAAACTAAAGTCAAACACGCACCGATCCCGACGAACAGAAACCCCTCTCTATGAACTGCGAAGTTAAATCCAACAAGACTCATCGACCTATCACCAAGAACGAGATCAACCACATCCGGGATTCTAACACAGATCTTAAAAAACCTTTACATAAAGTTTTATCAGAAAATTTTGCATATCAAAGATATCGCTTTTGTGCTCGATGCGTGAGGATACTTGGCATATTATTTTTGATGTACTCAAAATCGTCGCATATCACTATAACATTACCTCCAGAGTTATAGAATTGCTCCCACGATCGAGGAAATCTTGACAATGCCTTCATCTTGAAGCAATCTGAAAACACAAGTCCATCGTTGAGTCCTATTTGGTTTCTTATGACTTTCTGAATGACAACCGGGGATAGCGTCGCCGGAAAATTTGGGTCTATCCGTTTATAGACGACGTGAGCAGTCATGCAATGAGGAAGCTGTCTTCCTTCGGTCTTTAGTTTTTTTATTAGCATTGCATTCGCTAAAATGTCATCTTTTGGATCTTCATAAACAATTGGAAGAGATGTATGACTATCAACCTCGGCTTTCCCGTGTCCTGGCAAATGTTTGATTATTGGAGTAATCCCATTGTCTTGGTACGCTTTCACAACTTCATATGCCAGGTTGGCGACCTTAACAGGGTCATTTGCAAATGACCTTCTTCCGATACAAGCTGCTGAATTTGATGCTTCAGAAACATCGGTTACAGGGGCAAACACCGCATCTATTCCGCAGCTTTTAACGTATCTAGCTATTTTGTAATAGTATTCATAAACCTCTTTTGGATCTGCAAATTCAAAATCTCTTTGATCTTTATCTATCTGAAAAAAATCAGACAATCTATTGATTAATTTGCCTTCTATGTCAATAAATACAATACAGCCGAACTTCTTTATTTCTGTTGTTAGCGCCTTAAGCTGTTGTTCATTTATACAATTCTTCTTAAATAAGATAACTCCAATTGGCCTATATTTACACAGGCAATTCTTCTCCACATCAGATAGTTCCGAACCTGCAATACCAACTACGATTGGAGTTTGATCTTCACGTTTTTCGATTCTGTTAGTACACGCAGATAGAAAAATTGCTACAACCAAACACACAAACTTTTTCATCGACTTAAACGTGAATATCAAGGCTTGCTCATCAGTGTATCATAGCAAAACACCCAAGCAAAAATAATCCAAAAATGATCCAGACGACATGTGCTTGCAATTTGCTCCTATATTTCCTATTCATGTATTTTGTGGCACAACAAAGCGCCGTTGAAAGTCCATCCGTTGCGAGGTAAACAAATTTATTGTTCATGGCATTTACGATTTTCATGTTTCGCAACGTGAAATACTTAACAAAATTACAAACGCATTCGTGTATTTTGTTCCGCCTAAATGTCAACACAACGAAGTTCAAAATTTTTCCTCGGAATTTGATAACGCCAGAGTTATAGGCCTTTGCAAAACATAGGACCAATAATACTGAAGCCGCTATCTGAGCCACTTCCTTTATGTTTTCGAAAAAGTAATCAAAAACATTACGAATCCTAATCGTGCCAGACGAGCCAAAATGTAGTACGTTATATTCATACCAACTCCATGCAACGAATGCTCCGAAGATCGAACAACCTATTAAAATCCAAACTGGTTTAACATCAAATGAATTGGAGTTCGATACCCTAGATAACGTGGCATCATCCGCTTTTGCTTTTCCATACATTGATAGCAAAATTAGTCTGAACAACGCAGCTGTTGCCAAAATATTTACTGCCACATTTGATACTATTATCAACGTCATTCCAAACGTTTGCGCAGAATCCATGAATGCAATTTTCGCAAAGAAGCCAGGAAGAAATGGAAAACCCACTGCTGCCAAAAATGAAATCCAAACAACATCGCTTACCCTAGGAGCGTACTCCTTGAGACCACCAAGTCTTAAAACATTGCGTTCACCAAAAGCCGCCGCTATGAGGTATGCATAGCTCAGAAAGACCATAGCTTTAAAGAAAGCATGACATACAAAATAGAGAAGCGCTAGTGAATACATCCCCATACCACATGATGTATACATTATCCCAGCTGACGAAGCTGTGAGACAAGCGATAACTTTCTTGATGTTGTTATGAACCAAGGCGCAACATGCCAACCACACAGCCGTAAACATCCCTATGCCAATCATGGTTTTTTGCAAAATAGGGAAACAATCAAATAGAAAATAACATTTCGTTATAAAAATGATTCCTACTCCAACTATTGTGCCAGCATGAATTAATATTGATGCGAATATGTTCGCTTTAACTGCGTCTATTAGCCAATACGAAAATGGCATCTGGGCACCTTTGCATAAAACCGAAACGAAGAGCAACGTAGCAGGCACCAGTAATCTTCCGCATTCTTTTCCGTTACACATATTCTTCAGATCAGAAAACTCAAAACTCTTCATTTCAATGGCGATCATAACTATGGCTAGCAGAAACAAAAGGCTAGCAAGTTTGTTGAATAGAAAAACTTTTGTAGTTTGTTGCTCTGAGTTTTTTTCTATACCTACGAGGGATGCAGAAATTATTCCCATCGCTTCTATTGATACATAAAACTGAAATAAACTTGTTGTTAAGACAGCGCAACACATAAAAAACACAAATAAATTTAATACACCAAATTTCCTATTTATTGACTTATCTATCGCTTCTATTGATCTTGAAAGGTATAGGCAACACAAAATTGACAAAATAACCAAGCATATCAATATTCCTATTTCATTAAATGCCCATGATAGATCGAAGCTTATATCTCCAATAGTGAACCATTCCGTTTTCCAGTTATACTCTTCGCCAAAAAGACAAGATGCCAACAGACAACATGAAATCATCGAACTTAATTTTGCTACATTGAACAGATTGAAAAAACAGCATAATAAGCCCGAAGCAAACAGTATTGCAAGTGCTAGTAATCCGAATTCATGAACCATGATCTTCATCAATCAAGTTAACTGTTTTATCTTCTCTCGCCTGTATAGTTAGTAACGTGAAAACAACACACAATATTGCAGCTCCAAGTGCGACGCTAAGCAAAATAGCTAGATGTCCCGGGCATATCTGTTCTTTAGAAGTAAAATACGCGACATTAATAATACTTGCAAACATCATAACTTCTATAGAAATTAATACTTTAATAATATTATTTTGTCTAAGAAGCCCAAAGAGTCCAGCGCAAAATAAAAAACCACTCAGTAGTATGATATAGGAAACATCATTCATATTTCTACATTCTAATAACTCTCATACACATTGTATAAATTACATGATCAAATTATCAACAAAGTAAATACTTCAGTAATACTAGGGGCTTGACTATTTTTTTAATACGAGCGACAATATAATAAACAGTGTATACTTTTATTCTACAGGAGGTAGAAGTATGAGGATTCATCAAATATTAACAATTTTATTGTTTGTGTTGCTTTACGATTTTTCCGAAGCAACAACAATTGTGCCGGGAATAGCATCGCAAGATCTGAGCAATTTGGAAAACTACGATCCGCCATATAAAAGGCAAAACACCATCGGCTTTATTACTAATGACCGCAGGCCTCAGACAATTACGGCTAACTTAAACGTGTCAGCGACATGTCCTCCGGTTGAAAAACTGTGCATTTCGTCTGAAAATCACTGGATAGCGCTATGGAGAAGAGATTTGAAATCTGCAAGCAGTATAGCGAACGAAATGGCAAGAATTCTGCTTGGCAGAGATAGAATATATGCAGTGATGCTGGAAGCTCCTATAGCTTCAAAATATCGGGAACTAAAGTTCAGATGTATTGAGCAAATTGCCATATCAAATTGGGGAACAAGATCGTTTAATCTCAGAAGTTTCGCAAGCACAGGACAGCCAGCTGATCTATATCGCAGAAATTTTGAAGAGTTTGAAAGCTTGTATTACCTAGCTCAAATGGTGACTTGCGCTCCTATTTTGTTTCAGATCGTGAGCTATGATATATTGACCAGCCAAAACTTGGCAATTGCAAATAGAGCAGAGGTGGAGAGAGCGCTAGGACAAGAGGTAGCGTTGGCGAATAGTCTGATTGAAGTTGTTATCACCAAACATCCGGCGAATAGAGATTTAATTACTGCCACATACTCTGCAAAAAAAAACAGCTTTGCCAGATATATACAGCATATATATGCTGTATTACAGGCGGAGGATATGAGAAACTACTTAGCGGTTGACAGAGGTCAATCAAGCGGCTCGCACAGAAATACGTGCATGTTCAATTCAATATTTTCCGTGGATGTCTCAAAAGGCAATATTCCGTCAACAAAGATTGGATCGATAAATAAAGCTAAAGAATATTTACAATCTTTATCAGTACTGTTTAACGGGATAGCTACAGCAAATGACAGTCCACTTTACAACCCAAGCAAAATTAAAGCGACGTTAGATAAAATAGCAAGGTCCAATACAGCGGAAGCGGTATACTCGTTTGTAGGTGACATATTCAATAATAGTATTTACCAAGAAATGCTGTCTGATGGATCAGCAACGGAAATTCAATGTCATGCGCTGTCTATGAATCTGATTATCTTTCCGAAAACTAAAGTCAGACAAACAGGAGACAAACTGCTGAATTATTTTGGGACAAGTTATTTTGGATCTGAAAATTTTCCAATAGCTGCCGTTTCGTGTTCGACAGGCCATGCTCAATCATTGGTTAAAAAATAGTTGTTAACAATTATTTAACGACTTTGACAATATAATAATAAAGGCATCATCAGAGTTTTAAATAGATAACGATATGGGAAAATTAATAGCGATATTCATGCTCATTATTTCGGCGATATTAAGTACTATATCATACGGAATGGGTGATCAATATGAATACGGTAGCTCTAGACCAATCAGCGCAGTCGTGCAACAATCCCTTCAGGTATCGCCGCACTATAATGCGAAGGCGGATCTAGATAGCTTTGAGAGAGAACACGGACAATTGAGAAAAGGAGTCGCTGCTATCGGAAATATGTATGATGATCCTAATCCAGGCAGATTCTATAAAGAGCTAACCCAATCGAGTTGCGCAGGAACTGTGATGTTTGCCACGCAATTATTGGTCGGAACTGCCTGCAGTGTCACGAGATACCTTAATGCTTACTACCCGGATCAATCCATGTATGGTCATATCCTAATAGGATCATATGCAGGGAAAGCCTTAACATGGGCGATTGGAGGCTGGCTCGAGAGTCGCGCAGGTCGGCCAATTGTGAGCCTACTAAATGCCTTGAACAACGGAGAAAATATAACTACGTTAGAAGCTGTTGCGTGCGTAACTGGAATAGATGTAGATGATGTCGTTAGAATTGGAAGGAACGTGGAGGAGCTTCCGAGAAAAAGAGAGTTTGATGAGTCGAAAATGGAGCGACTTCATTTTCTCTTAGACTCCATAGACAAACCTGATCATTACTCGAAGATATTAATGGCCGGTAAAGCAATATCATGTATCGGAGGATGGCTTACCGGAATATCAGTTATAGTCAACAAACTCCCGCAAGTATCATTTTGGCTTAATCTAGTTTCAAGCGGTATTGATTCCTTCGTTGATAACTCGAATAATTTAGTTAGAGGGGGAGAAGCAATACAAATGTACGCCGTTATTTGTGAGATAGTGTTTCTCTGCCGTAGCATAATAGGGGACAGTTTACAAATGGCTTAGTTAGCCCGCATTGATGAACATCGCTATCTGGGTTGCTCTTTTCGACAGACCCGATGAAATTCTTCCCCAGAAATTCGCATTTAATTTTGTAAACCTGCGTTCTTGAGAGTCTATGTCAGATTCCTCAGATTGCTGTTTCGCTATTTCTGGTCTGACTCCTCGAAGTTTAAAACCAAATTCCCAATGTCTTGTGAAGTACCAATCTATTGGCATCAATATCGGAAGAGCTTTTTTCAGCAACTTAATTGCAGCGGTTCTATTTATTAAATAGCAACTCGTTAATTCTATTGGTGATCTAAATTTTACCAGTGTAAAACGACGGCCTAATGCTGAAACCACCTTTGGGCTTCCGTGATTGTTTGTATCGATATTCACAAGATCCCATTTCTCATTTTTTTCTATCAATAAAGGAATTAACTCATTCATATCCTTTGGATCAAAATCCGCGTCGTCTTCTAATACGAGCGCATATGAGTGTTCAGATTCAAGAAATGTTTGCCAGGTTTTTATGTGGCTTAAATAGCATCCAATAACTCCATCGCCAACATTGTTGTATACAAGCATATTACACTTGCATCTATCAACCAATTTTTCTTTTTCATTGGAAGACAGTTCTTTGCCATATACAGCCGCAATTCTTTCGGATTTCACATTGAGCTTTTGCACCAAAGGAGTAATATGAGTAAGCCTATCTATTGATTTATCAAGATTTATGAAGTATGCCCCAACTGATCCATCTCCACTTTCTGAATATTTTATCGAAGCAAATGGAGGATAATCCTTAAGAACAAAAAAATAGTCCTTCAGTAGAAAGTGCTCCTTGATTGCGCAGAATCCAATTATGGTTATCGAAATAACCAGAAAGGCAACACGAGCGATTTTCACGCCAATCTCTCCATGATCGCTTCGACCGTAAGATCTGCCATTTTAAATAATTCCGATGGAGATCCTGAAGTACCGAATTCATCTATTCCAATTACTATATCATCCTCTTGTGTTTTGTATTTATAGAGACAATTTGAACTTCCAGCCTCAATAATAATTTTCCTTCCAGAAAGCATTAGCTTTTTGTGATCCTCTGGGCTATTGTCAAATAGCTCAAAGCAAGGAGCTGAAATTATTCTAAAATCGTAGTCACTGGTATTTCGTTTTAGATCGAAACCCAATGCTACTTCTGATCCAGTTGCGATTATTGTGATTGGTGTTTTTTCATTTTGATCAAATTCAGAAAACACATACATTCCACTTGAACACTTATTCTCAGCTGAATTATTCGCCTCTGAATACGGCAGGTTTTGCCTTGATAAAGCTATAGCAGACGGCGTTTTGCGATTTTGAATGGCAAGCTCAATGCACTCCACAACCTCTACTCCGCAACACGGCCTGAAGACGTTTAGATTCGGGAACGCCCTCAACTGGGCGAGTTGTTCGATTGGCTGGTGAGTAACCCCATCCTCTCCGACCGCCACAGAGTCGTGAGTGAATACAAAAATCGGAGCTACTTTCATTATGGCTGCATTTCTTATCGCGGGCAACATATAGTTGCTAAAAACTAAAAATGTCCCACCAAATGGAATGAATCCCTCGATGGCAAGTCCATTCATGACACAGCCCATAGCGTGCTCTTTTACCCCATAATTAATGTAATTGCCATCAAATGATTCCGGTCTTATCTGGATACTACTTCCTGAAATTGTACAATTAGATTCCGACAGATCACTGGAGCCTCCTATCAAAATCGGAATTCGTTTTGATAATCGCTCAAGTACCTTGCCACAATAATACCTTGTCGATTTAGCTTCGGCCATTTCTATGAATTCTTTTTTTAGTTCAGATACAGTATCCTTGAGAACATCAGATATATCACTGGGATACGTGCAAAATTCCTCTGATCGCGAAGAAGGACCAACATTGTATGGAATTGAAAACGCCTCTTCTGGAAATCCGATTGATCGCCTGTATTCCATTGCATTTTGTTTATCAACGCAGATACCATGACAAGCAGAAGTTCCTTCATTTGCTGTTCCTTTTCCTATAATAGTTTTAAATGACACAAAAGCAGGATGTTTGGATTTTTTGGCTTTAAATATCACATCCTCTATCTCATCGAAAGAATGGCCGGATGCCTTAAAGCAACTCCACCCGTAGGCTTCTACTCTATCAAAGTTATCGGTCGTTACAGATGATGCTCTGCCATCAATGCAGACATCGTTATCGTCGAAAAGAATAATTAGGTTATCAAGATTTAAGGATGCCGCCAGAGTCATGGCCTCGTGCGAGATTCCCTCCATCAAACATCCGTCACCGACTATTACAAACACTTTGCTATCGATCTTTTTTTTCTTTAAAGCTATTGCGATACCGACGGCTGCACCAAGTCCCTGTCCAAGGGCTCCTGTCGTCATTTCGATTCCGAGCTCTTTGTTTAGTACCGGATGCCCCTGACAGATCCCGCCAAATGTTCTAAAATTTTTTAAGTCGTCTATCGTAAGAGGAGTTTTCCGAGAAAGAAAAATGGCTGAATAAAGCATGGCGCTCGCATGCCCATTTGAGAGAATCAACCTATCTCTGTTTTCGTTCAGAGGATCGAAATTCATACCACCGTTAAAAAGAACGGCCATGACATCTGAAAACCCAATTGCAGCACCTTGATGTCCAGAGCTGGCAGCGTTTACCATATCAACAGAAAGACACCTGACTGAATCAGAGAATGTTTTCAAAAAGCTGCGATCCATTGGAAGCGCAATTTATCCGTTCGCCTGTTGGCTCTGTTTCTTCTTTTCGATGTATAACGAAGCGAAATCTATTGGTTCCATCAGAAGGGGAGGATATCCGCCAACCCGCGTCATATTCGCAATTAATTCTCTTACAAACGGAAACATAAGGAACGGGCAATGCACAAACAAAACAGGCTCCAGCGCCTCATTCTCGATATTGGTAGCAATAGAGACCAACCCTGCATACGACAATTCCAATATAAATAGGTCATGCGCAGCCATCTTAGATTTAACCGATGTATCCAGCACGACTTCATAGTTATTTTCATCAATTTTTGAAATACGAGTTTCAACGTTAATCGCAACTTCGGGTTGCTCCGGATTTTCAGTATACTTCACCAGAAAATTTGGATTCTCAAATGTAAGATCTTTCACATATTGGTCCTGAATAAAAAACGGATATTGAGATCTCCGCTCATTCGCCTGCATCGTATCAGCGATTTTTCCTTCCATTTTATTTAGTCTCCAATCAATTACTTACTCTAGATTTCAATACTTTTTTCAATGACAACGCTCTCTTGCTAAGCTTCGTATCATCAACCTTAAGGAGGTATTTATCTATACCACCACTCGCTTCTACAGAGCGGATTCCATATGGGGTTACCCTCAGGCGTACACAAAATCCCAACGACTCACTTAAAAACGAAACATTTTGAAGATTCGGTAAAAATCTTCTGGACGTCTTGTTATTGGCATGGCTAACGTTACACCCATATAACACAGCCTTCCCAGTTAATTCACATTTCCTAGACATTGTAGAAATCAGCCAGAACGGTACACATCCAATAATGGTAACATCACTAACTCCATGGTGTCAAGTCGATTTCCCTGACTAAATATGGGCTGAAAAATAATTTGACCTCCATAAAGGCGTGCCATAAACTAAAACACAGGTAGCAATTCAGCTACTTCAAAAAATCATAAATAATGTTGGTAGCAATTCAGCTACCTTCAATCAATTTTTTTAAAAGGAGAAATTAAAATGAAAACAAATATAAATGAATTATTAAAACCACAATACACTTATACAAGTGGAAAGTGGTACAAAAAAGGAAGTAAAGAAATCTTGTTGTCAACAAGTGATTTATTTGACTTATTACGCTCAGAATGCGATAAACCAGAAATCAACGAAATAGTATCGTCGATGTTTAAACACATTACAAATCATGGGCTTTACCCAATTGTTGAGTATCCAATTGTTGGAGGCAATCGCAATCAAATGGCGCATATAACAAATGCACGTCGTGAGCCAATTGA
>JAITPA010000021.1 GCA_031289695.1 Holosporales bacterium | reverse complement strand
ATATTAAAATCGCATGTTTTATAGAATCGCTGGTTTTCATTTTATCATATTTTCCTATCTTTATGTGAAAACTCTCCTTATATTTGTATCTTTTTTTCCCATAATTCGTACCATCTTTTCTTAAATTACAAAATTTGCATCTTTCAATGATGCCCTCTGCCAACAATTTACTAGTATCAGTCGTAATACCGCTGTTTTTAGTTGTCAATTCCCCCTCCTCTCCAGTCCTTGTGAATAAAATATTTTTCTGATACGATGAAAGTTGTGTTGTGTTGTTTTTTTCCTTGCCGGTGTTTTTAAAGCTCTTTAAATTTGTTTTCTTTGTTGTAATAGTCGTTGTGGTCGCCCTATTCATAAATTTACAGAGCGATCACAGTGTGGTGAAGAAGAGAGCAATTGGGTTGACTACTCTAGGGAAATCTATATCTTTCACGAAGGCACTCGGCAGCGGGTTTCTCACTATAACCGCGGCAAATGCCGAACAGCCAAAACAGAATTCAATAACACTTTCAAATGTTCATGCGTCATTCAAGAAAGGGAAAAAACTAGTGGTTGTAGACTGTCAACACTGCGAATTCAAGCCTGAATCAAGAAAGGCATTTCTGAAAGGAAAAGTGAATATAAAATCCGGGGATACTACATGCTCTACTAATTCAGCCGTCGTTAATTTTGCAAATAATTCCGTGTCGAGTGACTCTGGCGTTAGTGGCAGAAAGGCCGGAACAAAATTTACAGCGAATGGATTTTTCGTAGACGATCAGGGTAAGATTGTTCTTCGTAAGGCCAAAATAAAAAAAGCATAAAATGGATTCATCTGAATTTTCAACGGCCGTAGAAAGAATTCGAAATAAGCTACTTCTTTCTCATGTAGTTGGCCAAGATGTCCAATTAAAAAAGAAGGGACGTGAATTTGTTGGTTGCTGTCCATTTCATAACGAAAAGACCGGATCGTTTTTTGTAAATGACGATAAGGGAACATACTACTGCTTTGGGTGCGGAGCATTTGGAGACATCTTCGAATACGTGATGAAAAAACGCGGGCTGCAGTTTATGCAAGCCGTCGAAATGCTCGCCGATATCGCCGGAATAAAACTTCCAGAGAAACGAGAACACGGAGACGGCTGTTCTACACAACGAAAGGTCCTGCAGAAAGCAGCAGAGTTCTTCAAGGCAAACTTAGACGATCGTTCGAAGAGGTATTGTGCTTCCAGGGGGATCGATCAACAAATCATCGAAAAGTTCTCCATAGGATTCGCGCCACAAAACAGCGATCTGCTCTTGGATTACCTCAAAGAATCAGGATTCGGATTACAAGACATAATTAAATCGGGGTTATTTTTGAGCAGCAAGAATAGGCAAGTCTGCTATTTCAAAAACAGACTGACGTTTCCTATCTTCGATAAAAAAGGTTGGCCAATCGCCTTTGGGGGCAGAAGTATTCAGGGATCACAAACTCCAAAATACTTGAACTCTCCAGAAACCGAACTGTTTCAAAAAAAAGAAACATTATATGCATACAATATAGCCGTGAAAAACGCGTCAAAAGATTTGCCATTTATCATAGTGGAAGGATACATCGATACGGTAATGATGCACAAACACGGATTCAATACAGCAATTGCATCTATGGGAACTGCCATTTCTGCAGAACATCTTCTGGTAATCTGGAAGCACTCAAACGAACCTATCATCTGTCTAGATGGAGACCAAGCTGGATATAATGCCATGGCAAAGATTGCTTTTTTGGCAATGAAATATTTACAACCTGGAAAAAGTCTTCGATTTTGCATGATTCCAGAAGGGAATGATCCCGACTCATACATCAACAAATACGGCAGAGATGAGATGCAAAAACGTCTAGAAGATTCAATATATCTTGTAGATTTTATATGGGAATATTTCTTAAATCAATTCAATACTTTGCTTCATAAAACTCCAGAAAAAATAGCCGAATGGAAAATTAATACAATCACATGTATAAATGAAATTCAAAACATCGATATCAAAAAGCTTTATAGATCAGAGATAGAAAGCAAAATTTACGCAACCCTGAGATCTCCAAAGAGCCCATTTTCCAAGAAGAAAAACATAGTTCAAAATCCGGTCATCGATAAAAAAGAAAAAATTTTGTTGCGCGAGGCCACTTTATTGTATATACTGGTAGTGCGTCCTTCTGTGGTTTCTTCAGTGATCGAGGAATTGACTGCTGTAGAATTTTCAAATTGTAGTTTTAGGAAGCTGAGGGATTATGTCGTCAATAAATCTGAATCTGCGGATTTTTTGGAACGTGAAATTCAGGAAGAAGTCGCAATGGCGATGACAGTTGCGTCTAGGAGTTGCGATGTGTCTAACATGGACGACAGTGAAGTATTAAATTTTTGGAAGGGGATTTTCGAATTTGGATTTTCGCAAAAGATACATGATATGGATATACTGTCTGCGAAAAAGGACTGTAACGATGATATGAATGATTCAACGTGGAATAGACTTAAGGCATTGAAAATAGACTCGATAAATAGAAAAAAGAAACCGAAAATAAATTGAGAGGGTGTTTATGATAGTAGAAAAAAAAGACCGATGTGGTATTGATGAAATATTAGACGAGCAATGGGTTGCCGATGACCAAAACGTTATCGGCTTAATGAAGCTGCACAAAAACAGGGGATACCTAACGTACGAAGAGCTTAACGAAGTTCTGCCTTGCGCGGAGTACGATTCCGAGAAGATAGCCGACATTATGGCCTATTTCTCGGATAATGATGTGAAAATCATAAGCGTCGATGAAGAGGAATCAACGCTTTTGGAAGCGAAGATAGACTCGACTGATTCGTCCCAGCTTAAGGAGGAAGCAGATGGCGCCGGTCCAGAAGAGCAGAAAAACGATGATCCAGTCAAGCTGTACCTTAAAGAGATGGGGAACGTCAATTTGCTGTCGCGAGAAGGCGAAGTTGTAATAGCAAAAAAAATTGAAATGGCAAAAGAGAATTTGTATTCTGCGTTGTGTGAAGGAAAAATCACAGCCGACGCTATAGCTTCAATTCGAGATAGGCTAAATGACGATATAGTTTTGGTTAGAGACATCGTTGTTTCAGAGTCAGCCAGCATAGAGGAAGAGATACAATATCACGATCCTGTTGATGATGAATTACCAGAGCTTGAAGAGCCAAAAATTCAGACAGTTGTAAACGACGAGGAATTAAAGCAGCGACTTTTGAGTTTGTTCGACAAACACACTGAGCTATATGCCAAAATGTATGAGATACAAAAGGCGCAACGCTTTAACATATCAAAGATCGAGAAGAGCGAAAAATACAGAACTCTTAAAAGTGAAATCGTTAGCAATTTTATGGAAATCAAACTGAACGAAAAAAGGATCTCAATAATAAAAGAACAACACACCGACCTAACTTCAGAAATTCCAGAACTAGAACGGAAGCTTGTATCAAAAGCTGAAAAATTCGGTCTGCGGCGGCAGGAGCTGATATCTTACTTCATGGACAAGGATATTAATGTTGCATGGCTAAAAGAATTGGCATCGAAAACAGAACAAAGCTGGAAGAATTTCTACAAAGAAAATCGCGTAGGGTTGGAAGCCCTTGTTCGAATTACGACGCAAATAGAACAAATTACCACTATCACATTTCCGCTATTTAATCACCTGCTTCGCACAATTCAAAAAACAGAGCGAGAGGAAGCTAGAGCAAAAAAGGAAATGATAGAAGCAAACCTCAGGCTTGTAATATCAATCGCAAAGAGATACATGAATAGGGGACTTCAGTTTTTGGACCTAATCCAAGAAGGAAACATCGGGCTAATGAAAGCTGTAGACAAATTTGAATATAGACGTGGATATAAGTTCTCGACATATGCAACGTGGTGGATAAGACAAGCGATAACGAGGGCGATTGCTGATCAGGCTAGAACTATAAGAATCCCAGTTCATATGATAGAAACAATTAACAAACTCGTTAGAATGTCGAAACAACTAATGAGTGAGTTCGGTAGGGAGCCGACTCACGAGGAGCTTTCAGCAAGACTCTCTCTTCCAATCGACAAGGTTCGAAAAGTCATGAAGATTGCGAAGGACCCGATAAGCCTCGAAACACCGGTTGGTGATGAGGAAGAAAGTCATCTCGGTGATTTCCTAGAGGACAAAAATGCCGTTAAGCCCGTAGATTCAGCGATTCAATCGAATCTAAAATCCGCAACAAATAAGGTTCTGGCTACACTGTCTGGACGGGAAGAAAAGGTCCTTCGCATGAGATTTGGGATAGGACTTCAGTCTGACCATACCCTCGAGGAAGTCGGCCAGGAATTTGCTGTTACAAGGGAGAGGATAAGACAGATCGAAGCGAAAGCTTTAAGAAAGCTGAAGCACCCTAGTCGGTCAAGAAAACTTAGAAACTTCATTGACAATTGAAGGAAGGAATGCGTCTATGAGTATTGAATCGAAATTATCAAGGTTCGGTAAACTCCTGGATTCTATTGTTACTGGAATGGCAGAGAGCATAAAGATATTACTTGCCAGAGTAAATAAGCCAGAAAAAGTATCGAAACGAAATTACACAAGCATGACTCCACCATGTGCCATACTTGTTTTTGATAGCTTCGTTGCTTTCCTGTCGCTATTCATATCGATCCACCTGAGAATTGGGATGGATTTCCTGGATTATTCCCATATGTACATCATAAAAAACATGTTCGTATTTGGCCTTGTTTGCTCGAGCGTATTTCTCTGGATGCAAACGCACCAATCGTTTTGGAGATACACGTCAATTGAGGATTTGCCGCCAATCTTCCTATCAGTGATTTTATCGAACATGTTATTTTTACCGCTCATGCTCCTCATGAATCAGGAGGATTTTCTGCCGTACTCAGTTTTAATCATAAACATGTTCGTATTAACTCTTATGCTGGTTATTCCAAGGTTTCTAAGTCGAATGCTGTACAACCAGAAAATGAAAAAAGCAAAGTTAGTTGAACAATCTACGAGAAGACATGAGCAATTCGTGGACGCTCCACAGGTCCTTTTAGTTGGTGATAGTTCATCTGCTGAAATTTTTCTAAGAGACATTGTTTCGAACGACGATGTCCACTTTAACTTTGATCCAATTGGTATATTGACGCTTGATCCATTTGATGTTGGAAGAATGATCAGGGGAATTCCGATTGTAAGTGAATTAAAAGATATTCACATATCACTAATTGAGCTCGGGAAAAATGGGATCTTTCCAAGGCAAATTGTTATCACAGAAAAATCTATTCCTGAAAATGCAAAAAAATTTCTGGTAAAATATGTTAAAGATCACGGATTATTGCTGATGCATGTTATCCACCAATGTATGTTCGACACAGTATCTGAATGAATGTAAAACATGTTACCATTGCCATCATGTTCCTTTGCTTCACCGGCAGCTTAAAAGCTGCCGATAGTGGGAGTGATGATTGGGATTTTGATGATCCAATAAATGATCCAATGATGGAATATGAAGAAAAAATTGATGATCCACTAGAGCCGTTTAACAGGCTGATGTTCAAAATAAACAACGTTCTTGATAAAGGCATCCTTGTTCCAATTTCAATGATCTATAAGCACACCATTCCAGAGTTTCTGCAAATTGGTATCTCTAATTTCACTAGTAACTTCTTCTCCCCAATAGCTGTAATTAATTTTCTGTTGCAAGGTGACGGAGAGCATGTAGCAAAAACAACGCTCCGGTTCATAATAAACACTGCACTTGGGTTCTTCGGAGCCATTGACGTAGCTTCAAAAATTGGAATAGAGAAGAAAACGACATCGATGGGAGATACACTGAAGAAATGGGGCGCAAAGCCTGGGCCATACGTAGTCTTGCCGCTTATGGGGCCAGGAAGCCTAAGGTCAAGTGTCGGTAAAATTGTTGAGATGCCGATTGATCCATTAACACAAACGCTTCTGTTTACGTATCCGAAAAAGACAAGAAAGAAATTGTACTGGGCAATATACGGAGCAAAGATAATCTCACAGAGAGCGAGTTTACTTAGCATTATGATGGAAATCGAAAAAACATCAGAAGACGTATACGCCGCTACTCGGAAGGCGGTGATGTCTATGGAGAAGTAGTAAGGCGAAGATCATCGATGATCAAGCTAGCGCCATACTGCTCATGGTAACTGAGGCGCCCTACTACATCGAGCAGGCTATCCTTATTCTCTTCTATCGCTGTAACGACATCCTTCTTCGATTTGGAATGAAACAGAATGGTCTTTACACTACCTTCACCTAATTCTCCAGATAAGAAAATCATAAGATGATCGCCAGAATTAGTTTGCTTGATCGATCTGATCCTTGCACGTTCAACACAGACTATGGGTCGTTCAAAGCCTCTACCAAACGGCTCCAGCTTTTGTAAATCAATTGCTATCTGTGATATGTCGCTAAGCGGAGAAAACGAACAATCGATATTTATCGAGTTATCAAATTCACCTTCGAAACTTGTTTTAACAAATTCACAAAAGTCCTGGATTTTCGTGTTAGAAATCGAAAAACCTCCGGCGAAGGCGTGACCTCCGCCACTAATTATTAAATCTGCTTTTCTGAGCTTTTTGAAAAATTCGCCGAGATGTAACCCAGGCACAGACCTAGCGGACCCTTTCCCGATGCCATCATCGTTAAATGATATAACAAAGGTCGGTTTACCAAATTTCTCTTTTAGTTTTCCGGCTATTATTCCGATTACTCCATCATGCCAATTATTTCCAAATACACAAATTCCTTTGCCACTAACTAGATCTTTTTCAGCAATCATGCAGAGAGCTTCTGACAGCGACTGCTTCTCGAGGGCTCTCCGCTTCTTATTCATTTCGATTAATTTAGCGGCAATTTTTTGTGAGTACTCAGGCCGTTCTTCTAATAGGAGATTCAATGCTACATGTGGGTCATCGACCCTTCCCGCCGCATTAATTGCCGGCCCTATAAAGAATGCAAAATCATCGATTGACGATATTTTCTCAAGATTAAATTCTGACATAAGAGACAATATACCAATGGGGTATCTTGCATTTTCCAAGGCATATTTGATGATAGCTCTGTTTATGCCCTTAAGTTCCATTACGTCACACAACGTCCCGATTGCAACAACTCCAGAGAATTCCAATAAATCTGGCTTTTCTACCCTTTCAAACAAGCGGGCGTCTTTGAGAGATCTTTGAAGCGCTATCAGGAACAGGTAGACAACTCCAGCAGCGCAGAGATATTTAATTCCAGAATACCCTATTTCACATTGATCTGTCCTGCTTGGATCTATAACGGCCACGGCACGTGGAATTTGTTCAGATGATTGTAGGTGGTGATCAATTATTATAACATCAATTCCAGCGTTATTAGCCATCTCAACGGCATCAGTCGAATTTATCCCAGAGTCAACAACTATCAGTAAATCAATTTTGTTTTCAATAGCAATGTTGATGGCGTTTTCGCCTAACCCATATCCATCGCTAAATCTGCTTGGAATATAGTGGGTTGATTCCACCCCTATTTTCGATAGGTACTTCACCATCAGATATGTCGATGTAATCCCATCAACATCGTAATCACCAAGGATCATTATTTTCTGATTTTTATTAATGGCTTCCACTAATCTTGCGACACCCTTATCCATATCAAGTAACAAAGATGGATCCGGAATTGTATTCTTTAATTTTGCATTTAAAAAAGCTTCTATTTCTTCGATATCATTAAAACTACGGTTAAGAAAGATTCTCGCGACGAGATCAGGAAGATTCAATCTGGTCTTAACATCCCTCAGAAACAAATCATCGCACTTCAGGAAATTCCACGCTCTACCAGTAAACGACTTATTACTCATATAGTTACCCTGATTGTTTACACCACGAGCATAACACGATAGAATCCGGATGGCTATTATAAACGCGTTGGTGTCGTATGTTCTCTGGTTCTCTCGTAGCACTTGTAACCCCTCTTAAAGATAATAACCTAGATATTCCTGCCCTTGGAAAGCTGATAGACTGGCAGGTAGATTCCGGAACAGATGGCATAGTTGTATGCGGTTCGACAGGAGAAGGGCTTCTCTTAACTGATGAAGAAAGAACGAAGGTTATTTCCGTTGCGATAGAGGTTGCAAACAAAAGAGTCCCGATAATCGTTGGATGCAGCGCGTGTGCAACGACCGAAGCTCTGAGACTAGTTCATATTGCCGAAGATCTTAGAGCAGACGGAGCGTTGGTTGTGGCTCCATACTACTTAAAGCCAACACAAGCAGGAATCATTGAACATTTTTCTTGTGTTAGAAAAAACAGCAATCTACCGGTAATAATGTATAACAACCCCGGGAGGTGCGCCGTTAATATGTCAATTGATACGATAGTGAACTTAGCGAAGCTAGGTGGAATGGCTCTAAAGGATTCTGATCCAAATCTAGCCAGAGTGACTGT
>JAITPA010000027.1 GCA_031289695.1 Holosporales bacterium | reverse complement strand
AACGATGTAAATTGTTAGAGTGTAGTTGAGATAAAAAATAGGAAATCTGTGTACAGGGTTACAGCCTGTGTAATTTTGCCGGGAATTGAGCCCGGCGAAACTTTGTAAACTGTCGATAGTTGGACGATCCATGAAAAGCATGGGAAACAATTTAATGTAGAACGATTTGTATCAAAATTGCCCTCTGATATGAAAGGAATCCGGCGTTATCTTGGAAGTGGCTGAATTGAAGGGATTGGAAAATTTTTATTCCCAAAAGATTGTAGATCATTTTGGGACTGATACGTTTCGAGTCCTTTCGAGCGAATCTGCCAGATTACAGGAAGTCGAAGGCATTGGGAAACATCGCGCAGCGAAGATTAAACAAGCCTGGGATTCTCAATTTGCCATTCGCGATATCATGACTTTCTTACAGACATATGATGCGACTAATTCACTATGCATTAAATTGGATGAAAAATCTGACGCTGAAAAGTGAACAATTTTGGAAACTAATCCATATCGTATCGCCCAAGAGGTCCAAGGAATAGGATGGAAAACGGCTGATAAAATCGCGAAAAATCTAGGTATTCTTACTACACATCTATCTCGAATCGATGCTGAAATTATGCGTATTCTATCGCTATCCGAAGATGGCGGACATATGGGGATTTATCGCCAACAACTATTGACGTCAGCGCAAATTTTGTTCGAGTTATCTCCAGACAGAATAAATGAACGTGTTGAAATTTTAATTTTGCGGAAGATTGTGCATGCTTTCCGATGAAATCATATAAAAAGCATCGATCAAAAGGACAGAAGATGGCTTCCGTTAAATCTGAAATCTTTTGTACGAAAATTTCTCTGATGAAACTGTCATTTTCGATTTGCTGTAGCGTATACTCCCATTCACCGGTAAGAACTGGACTTGAAAGTGTTTCAATATTCGCAGCTTTTAAGAAACTGAGCAAATCTTCTACTTTTGGAGTTGCTTTCAAATCTTTTCTTTCACCTGTGATGTATTTTCAGGCCAACAAGTGTTCTATGATCTGCGCCCGTATTGCCGGAATCCCAAGCCCATGTTCCTTCTTTGCCTCAGTAAACTCTTCGTCATTGAGTAATTTTCTCGCTCCTTCCATGGCAGTAAGCAATGTTAGTTCGTTGTAAGCAGCTCGCAGACGGGTTTCATCTTCTATGATTTTTGTTTCGATAATGTTTGCTTGTGGTGGAGCTCCAGCTCCGTCAACTAAGCTGGCAACATATCATCTTGTCCGGGTTCGTTTTCCCCGTAAACTTACATCCATCCGGGGATCACCAAAACTTTTCCTTCACTTTTAAATGAATGCTCTTTTACTTTGTTCATTCTAGAAGTAGTATCAAACTCGGCATCGGGGAAAAATACACAAAGAAATCCTTTCAAAATCATATTGTAGATTGGATATTCTTCCTTCGATAAGTTTTTTGGCATTCGTTGAGTGGGCATAATTGCGAAGTGATCGGAAACTTGCTTATCATTGAAATTTTTTTATTGCTGCCATTAATTGCTGTGTTTTCAATTATATGATGGGCAAAAATTTTATGTTCATCATTTACAGCCTCGAAGATTTTGTAGCGGGTTGGAACATAATCTTTTGTCAGTGTACGCGAATCCGTATGAGGATACGTAATGCTTTTATGTCTTCCATAGAGAGATTGGGCAATATGCAACGTCATATTCGCTGGCATACCAAAATGTATATTTTCTTCTCTCTGAAGAGTGGTGAAATCATATAACTTCGGAGATGTTTGTCTGGAATGCCTTTCTTGTTCAGAAACAATGATAAATTTTTAATTTTTATTGCTTCAGAAATTTGTAATGTTTCCTGATTTGTTCGCAATCTATCGGCCTGTCACGGGAATTGTTGTCGTCCAGTATTTGGAAATGATGGAAGATATTTTCATTGTGATCGCCCGTGTTCCATTGATGCCAATCAACCAATCTGCCTCTGCTCGACATTTGGCAGCATTTGCTAGCATTTTATAATTTTTGCATTTCGTCACTGCCTTTGAGATCTTCAAAAGCTTCTCTGATCCCTTGCAATGTCATTGCGGATGAGTATCGGCGTAGGAAAGGTTTTTACATTTTGCCAATTCGTAGATATATGCGAAAATCAATTCGTCTTCCCGACTAACATCACGCCCGCTTATTAGCAGTTTAATGTCGTCACGTTGGATTAACCTTTTAAGCTCATTGAAACGTTTCTTTACCCTTTCAATGGGCTTCGTTTGAAATTTGTCAGGTATTATGGGAAGAGTATCCAACGACCATCGTTTTAAGGATGCATCAATATCTTCCGGCATAAACAGTTCGACTAAATGCCCAATGACCTAACCAATCACATATTCATTATTTTTATATTTATCATCAAAATTTGTGAACGCTCCCAGAGCCTTAGCGAAATCGACTGCCACACTCGGGTTTTCAGATATTACAAGTTTTGTCATTGAATATTCGGCCAAGTAATCAAAAATCCAACTTTGCCATAAATCTTTGAAATCATTTTGTTTGCTCGTTTTTGAGCTTCGTTCCTGCCATCGTTTAATATGGATAGGAAATCTGCTTCATCGTTTGCGATTTCGAAGTATTTATCCGTAATCGGGGTAATGTTTGCAATTATTGCATCCGCAACTGTTTATTTGAATAGGGCACAGTTGTTCAAGTGAGAAAACTGAGCGACGGGTTCTTCTATGCTTTTATTCGTTGTCGCTGCATAGATGTTAAGCAAATTGGCGATCCCTGGTTGGTTCTCCTGGTCAAAAGACATGCTATTTTCGGAATCCGTTACTATCCCAAAAATTATTTTTCTAATAACATCAGCGGAATCTGCCACATGAACTATGGCATTTTGATTTTTGTCAGATTTTGTCATTTTCGCGTTTGGGTTCTGCAAGGACATTACACGAACTCCAGTCTTCCTAACATATGGCTCTGGCAAAACAAATGTTTCAGAAAATGTAGGATTCAACTTTTGTGCGATATCGCGTGTAATTTCAAGATGTTATTTCTGATCCTCTCCAATGGGTACTAGGTGCGTATTAGATAAGATAATATCTGACATCATTAAAACTGGATAATACAAC
>JAITPA010000007.1 GCA_031289695.1 Holosporales bacterium | reverse complement strand
TTTAAAAGAAATTGGGATAAAAGGAAGAGATTTTGTAACTGGTAACTACGATGGATTTCATATTACGGGGAAAGATCTGACTTTTCCGATAGCAGGACAACAGTTTGACGAGGCATTATCTGTCGAGATCTAGGAAACGAAGTCGGGTAACTCCAAGAAGCGTGGAAATGGTAAATTTGTCACTTAGATTGTTGTTTCACTACCTGCACGGCGATTTAAAGCGGGTTTTGTTGAATGAATATATACCAACTTTCGGATAAATGTCTTCAATACTTGCAACATTCCATTATTTCACTATACAATTTCGTCTTTAACTGAATGAAATTATACAATACTCTCCTCTTATAAGGTAATTCCTGAATCTGTATGAACTCCGAGGAAAAGCCTGAATGCATTTACAAACTCAGACACCGATGCTTCTTTAGCCGTTAATTTCTCCATGATACCAGACCTGACAGAATCGTTATTTTTGGCCTTCGCAACTATTGAGGCTCCGAGTTTTTTGGCAAAATCCTGATGTTCCGCCATGAACATTTTGACTGTCTCCCTTTCAACCACGTATACGATGACATCAGTTTTCGCAACAATCGTCGCGTTCCTCTTTTCTCCGCACAACAGAGCCATCTCCCCGAAGTAGTCGCCATCAGTCAGTATTGCAACAGTGCTAGATGTCCTAGCTACTTCACTATCGGTTTTCACCGCAACCTCTATCACCACGTTAACACTTCCTTCAGCTATGATATACATTGTATCATCGCTGTCGCCCTGTTGACATATTGTTTCGCCTTTCGTAAACCTGTTTCTGATCATCTTGCTCGCAAACCTGCTCTTCACATCTGCAGTACAGTCATCGAGAAGTCCAGAAAAGTTTAGCGTACTCATAGCATCCGTAACTACATCGTCCTCGAAAGTTCTCGGAAGTTTCGGGTCTAGCTTTCCTATATTGATCTGACCGGTTACTTCACATATCTTCATATTGTGTTTATGCAAATGTGTCGTTATTGCTGCGAGTACTTTGTGTCGAACCTCGAGCATCGATTCAAAATTTGGCACAGTGAAGTAGACGGAGAATAACACTCCGTTGTGTACGGCATTATCCGCTACGACGAGCACGTCCCCATCTTTGACTCCTTCCGCACCCAGTGTGGCAGCCGTTAGTATCCTCCTTGCCCTCTCGACAGGAATCCTATGTTCCAGCATTAAGTTCACACCGCAACTAAAGGACTGGCCTGGTTTGCTTAGGTTCACGATATCTTTGTTGGCTATGGAGGTGTTCGGTATAAACATTATCGTGCTATCGACCAGGTATAAGTCGATTCCAGTCAATCTCATCCTTATTATTTTTCCAGTAGTACCAGTTGTAAGTTTGATCCAGTTTCCAATTTCAAAATTATTCTGAACGGCAAGAGCTATACCGGCTATCAACTCCTTCAACGAATCTTGGGCTACGTACACTATTCCTATTCCAGAGGCACCTAACCCAATAAATAACATGATAGCTGATTGCCCATATACGTTTGTTATCACGAATAGAGCGGCTATAAGAAGGATCGCAAACCCGATGAGATCCTTGATGATACTCGGGATATGCTTATTATTTCTAATTTCCCATGGGTTAATTGCAGCTAAAAACAACACTCTAATACCGGTAATAGCCATTATGGCAACGATTATTGCTCTTACAATTTTTTCATAGTCAAATTTTGTCCCAACGTTGTTCGGGCTTATGCTATCGCTCCACGCAAATGCTATTGATAGGAGTATAAAAGACAATACGCCAACTATTACGATTCTGATTTGATTTTTATTCATATCCAACATACATAGTTCTACTAGCCATATTAATGATTATATTATAAAATAGTTAATTATTTATTAATAGCGATCCTAAAAGATGGATTTGATTCGTCTTCAACGGAGTTATATACTTTTTTAATGATCTGTTAGTTTTGGCGTGGGCAGGATGACTGGAAGAATGGCCATTATAGTCGTATTTCTCATTTCGTTGAGGAACCTAGTGTTCGCTAGCAATCCAATTTTATTGAAATATGAAAAGTGGAAGGTTGCCATTGAAAATCCAACGAATAGCGCGAAAATTTTCGCTTTTTTTTACAACAATCCACACTGGCCACTTTTTAATGATACCGTCAAAGAAGCCGAAAAAAACATTACTCCGAATGTGTCTGATTCAATGCTTCTTCGGTGGTTCAAAAGGTATCCTCCCAAAACCAGCGAAGGCACGATTACATATATAAATATTCTTCTTAGAACAAATCAAAAATATGCGAAGAATTACATTAAACAAACGTGGATTTTTCAAAATCTTTCACCAGAATTCGTTCCAAAATTTAAAGAACTATTTGGAGAATATATATCATCTACAGACGATGCCAAGAAGGCGAAATTTCTAATTAGCAAAATGAGGATAGATCAACTTACTGTTCTCAAGAGCGTTGTGTCAAGCGAAATAGCAAAATTCATATCATCTTTTTTGCGAAAACAGACCGCAATAAAAACGGCAGGTTATTCGAAAGGTGACTTAAAGGACATTGCTAAAAAGTATGCCATCGTTAAAAAACTGATCGATCTTAATCAGTATAAAAATGCTGCAAACATTCTGACTTTATCGAACGAAAATGAAACGGTATATGGCACTGAATTCTTCAACCAAAGACGGAATGTAGCGTTCAACATTCTGAGGACTGGTAATTCGAAGCTTGCATACCGCGTCATGGAAATGTTTGAAGGTAATTCTGAAACAAGAGATGAAAGAGTTGCCAAAGCTGAGTGGCTATTGGGATATATATCATTTAGATTTTTGAATGACAAAAAGAAAAGCATCGAGCATTTCGAAACGGCTTACAATAATTCAAAAAACCAAATAAGGCTCAGTAAAAACGCATTTTGGCTAGCCGAAGTTCATCGATCGCAAAGCGATTTGATCCCAGCTCTTGAATGGTACAAAAAAGCAGCAAAACATTTTTCGACTTTTTACGGATATCTGGCAAGTGAAAGAATCAGGGCGATCGATCCTCAGAGTGTATCTGATGATTTTGAGGCTCCAGTAATTTCTATGGATGTTGCCGTGATATTTTATAACAGGGAACTCGTCCAAGTGCTTTCTGCCCTAAAAGACAGAAGCATGGCTCAGCTCTTTTATAAACAACTGATTCGCGAAATAGATGATCCTAACGAGGAAATTTTGCTGTTAAATATCGCTTTTGCAAATGACGAGCAAAGCATTCTAATATCTGAAAACTCACAGAGACAACATTACTTTCCCGTGCAAAAAGCATACAAAACACTTACAAACACAGACATGGAATACGTAAGAAAAACCGATGATACACCGTGCTTTATGAGCCTTGCACACTCCATCATTCATAGAGAAAGTAATTTTGATGAATTGGCGCAAAGTTACGTTGGAGCAGTTGGGTTAATGCAGATCATGCCAAAAACCGCTCAATTTGAAGCAAGTCGTATCCACTTTTATAATGGTCGCTCTCTCTTTGATCGTCAAAAAAATATAATAATAGGAACCGCAATACTCAGTAGGCTCCTCAAGAAATACAAAGACGAGTTGATTAGCGTCATAGCTTCCTACAACTGCGGAGAGGGAAATTTTTCAAAATATCAAAAAAGTATCAAGAATTTAAAAAATTTGACATTAATTGATATTATTGAATTAATACCAATAAAAGAAACTAGAATCTATGTAAAACATGTCATTAGGTCAATGTTCGCATATTCAAAAATGTTCGATGCCGGAGACTGTTACAACTGCAAGCTCATTTTTGGGGAATAGAAAACCAAGCTCAAAGCCTTGAGTTTCCAGTACTTGACTTGTTTCATGAGTTTACTAGCAATTGCAGGGTCACCCCAGAAAAGGTGCGAGGTGATAATGTACATATAGCTACGTTAAATTAGCTCATCAACAGACAACACACCTCCGCACTAATAATCTGACACTCCCTAGAATGCA
>JAITPA010000009.1 GCA_031289695.1 Holosporales bacterium | reverse complement strand
GATGTTCTGCCGGTATTACCTGCGAGATGTAGCGTGAAAATTCAACCGCTGTCGAGGGCTGTGGCGCGGCTAATAGATAACAGGCCAAGCTTTAGTCGTCTTAGTGTAGAGAATCTAGACAGACCGTCTCGCAGAAGATTTAGTGCGGAAGCACGAATTGATCTTCATGGATATTCAATGGATGTTAATAACACGTTGGAGGCATTTTGTGCTAAATGCATTTTACTTGGTTTAAGGAATGTTGTCATCACGACCGGAAAAGGAGGTGGTGTTGTGAAAAATGCTACATTGACTTGGCTTAAGTCTAACCCAAAGTACGTAGTTGGTTTTTTTGAGATAATGGATGCTAGAGGGGAGAGTGGGGCGATCGGTGTGCACCTCAGGCGGATGTGATTTCTTCTATGGGCATTAATCCAAAATAACTTGCCATGCAGATTCTAGTGAAGTAACCTACAGACATGAATGATGAGTGGCTTTTCGTGAAAGTAGGGATTTGTGATTGAGCGGTTCATTGCAAAAAGATATTTGAGATCTGGTAAGACTTCTGGTTTTGCGTATGTTGTTACGTGGTTCTCCTTCATAGGGATAGCCATCGGGGTGGCTACACTGATCATTGTTACGTCAGTCATGAACGGCTTCAGACACGAACTTCTCGAAAAAATAGTTGGTATGAAAGGACACGTTATCATTCATAGAAGCGATTACTCACCAATTGATGAATACGGTGATGTTATTACGAAAATCAAAAACTGCAAAATAAAAGAGATAACGCAAATTATTCCACAAATCGAGAATCAGGCCGTCATAATGGCGGATGGCCTCGCGAGAGGAGCACTGATTCACGGAATTTCTCCGAGCGATATTAAGGAAAAAAAGATGGTCTCTTGCAACATTATCGCTGGCGGTCTCGATGGCTTCAAAGATAATGGAGTTCTGATAGGAAGGAGGATGGCTGAAGGTTTCAATCTTCGGCTTGGGAATTTTTTCAAACTACTTATCCCAAACAGTGTAATAACTCCGTTTGGGAAACTTCCAAAAGAAGAGAGTTTCGAAGTTGTTGGCATTTTCGAAGTTGGAATGAATGAATACGATAAAGGTATTATAATCGTCCCACTCGAAACTGCGCAGTCGTTTTTTGGCGTTACATCCAAGATTTCTCAGATTGAAATCTTTCTGAATGACGCAGATAGTGTTGATGTCGTTTCTAAGCGGTTAGAAAAAACACTTGGGAATGGATTCAATATTCTTGATTGGCAACATTCAGATGCGACTATCTTTCATGCAGTCGTTGTTGAAAAAAATGTTATGACACTCATTTTAAGCATAATTGTGCTTGTCGCGGTTTTTAACATAATTTCAGGTCTTACAATGCTAACCAATAGCAAAACACGGGATATAGCAATTCTGAGAACTATAGGAGTTACAAAGCAATCAGTTTTGAAAATTTTCTTTTTAATTGGTTCTACGGTTGGAATTCTTGGAACTGGCATTGGAGTTATTATGGGATTACTAATATCACTCAATATCGATAGGATCAAAATGATGCTTGAAAAACTCAGTAGCTCTAAACTTTTTAGTGAGGAGATTTATTTTCTTTCGCAAATACCTTCTAAAACTGATCCAATGGAGGTAATGTATATAGTCGCATTTTCACTGATTCTTTGTTTTCTTGCCACAATTTATCCGGCCCGTAAGGCCGCAAGATTAGATCCAGTTGAGGCTCTGAGGTCATAAACCAATAGCCAAAAATAACCGAGTGTTATAAAATGAATTAAGCGTTGGCATCTCTTTGTAGCTAGATAAAAATTATGACAAAAGGTGTCAGCAGAGCGCAGGTTGTTCAGGTTTCGATTTTCCTCCTCTTGATTGGAGTAATGGCCTTTCATTTGAGAGAAATTTTAGCAACGGCTTTTTTGTATAATATACAGATAAATTCTGTTATCTTCGTGAGCTTTATGGCTGGTGTTGCAGCTGTATATCACAGGTTTTTCGTTTTTAGAAAAGAAATGATGTTACTTATAGACTTCGATAAAATCTCAAAGCATGACATGCAAAAGTTTGCAATCCTTAAGCCAATAACGTTTTACATATCACGTAACAGAAAAATCTTGTCGCAATCCAAAATGCAGACGATTCTTTCTGGGGTTGACAAGAAAGTGGATGATAGTCTGGCGTTTCCAAAATACGTAACTGGTATACTGATTTTCTTGGGGTTACTTGGAACTTTTTGGGGACTCTCGAATACGATAGGAAACGTTGCTGGTATCATAGATAATTTGGGGTTTGAGGATTCTGAGGCAGCTAATTCTTTTTTGAAGCTTAAAGACAGTTTAAAGATTCCACTATCAGGTATGGGGGTGGCTTTTGGTTGCTCGCTCTTTGGGCTTTCTAGTTCACTAATTTTGGGATTTTTAAACATGAACTTAAGGAAAGCGGCGGATAGATTTATGGGCGAAGTTGAGGAATGGATTATTGTAAATACTGTAAGTTTTGATGTAACTGATAATTATCAGGAATATCATGGTGAAGTATTTTCGATGGGGCTCTTAGAAAAGACAATTGAAATGATATACGCTTTTCAGAATCAACTTAAAAATATTGAGGAAAACAGAGTTTCGATCGTAAGTCTTCAAAAAGATGTCTCTTTAAAAATTTCGAAACTATCCGATGCTCTTGTATCACTTGCATCTGCAAATGCAAAGGAATCTGTTTGGGAAGAATTGTTAAAGAAGCTAGATTCAATAGAGATACTGCTAAATAACGTAGTTCAAAATTCAATTGCAAATAGAAATCACATCGTAGAAGATCTTTCGAGAGAAATAAGGATGATATCGAAAACTCTGTCTTCAATGATCAGAGATTAGACATATGTCAGAGTTTAAAAAGAAACTTAATTCAATATTGAAGAAATATGAAGCAGTAGGAGAGATCCTGGCTGACCATGGCGCATTTGATCCAAAGGAATTTTCGAAGCTTTCGAAGGAGTATTCAGATCTCTCGGAAATAGCAATGGAGATAAGACTGCTTTTTTCGAAAGAGAAGGAACTCAGTGATACTATAGCCCTAGCCGAATCGAGTGATGCTGATATAAAGGATATGGCAGAGATGGAGATATATTCTCTTAGGGAAACCATAGAGGGAGTCGAAAAGCGAATAAAGATACTTCTCTTGCCAAAGGATATAGACGATGACAAAGGAGCGATTATAGAAATAAGGGCTGGGACCGGCGGAGATGAAGCTGGTCTTTTTGCTGCGAATCTTTTTAAAATGTATGAACTATATGCAGGCATTCACGGCTGGGTATTCGAGATCCTAGAGTTCAGTGATAGTGGCATAGGCGCCATAAAAGAAGCAAGTGCAAGCATATCAGGCAAGGGAGTTTTCGCTAGATTAAAATTTGAATCTGGGGTTCATAGGGTTCAGCGAGTTCCCGTGACTGAGGCTTCTGGGCGTATACATACGTCAGCGGCGACGGTTGCAGTTTTGCCGGAGGCAGAGGAAGTTGATATACAGATAGATGAGAAGGATTTGCAGATAGATACATACAGGTCATCAGGCGCTGGTGGGCAGCACGTCAATAAAACGGATAGCGCCGTTAGAATTACTCATCTACCAACTGGGACGATCGTTGCAGTTCAAGATGAGAGGTCTCAACACAAGAACAAAGCGAGGGCGATGAAAATTTTAAGGGCTAAAATATACGAGAACGAAAGAAACAAAATGGAATCTTCTAGGTCTGAAAATAGGAGGATCCAGGTTGGTACAGGCGATAGATCTGAACGAATTAGAACATATAACTTTCCTCAGGGTCGGGTTTCTGACCACCGGATAAATTTCACCCTCTATAAAATAGACAAGATTATGGATGGTTCCGCGCTCGATGAAATAATAGACAAACTAATTGAATTCGATCAGGCAGAGAAACTAGGGAAACACCTAACATAAAGCATTTGTGAAGGTTAACTACTAACAATCAGCTTCTTGATATTGGTATTTCCTTCAACTAAGCTTTTAATTTTGTCATTTGATACGTGGGTGTAAATCTGTGTTGTTGATATATCTTTATGTCCGAGAAGCTTTTGAATACTCAACAGATCAGCCCCATGATTTAAAAGATGTGTTGCAAATGCGTGTCTTATGATGTGCGGAGATATCTTACTCGTTGAAATTCCAACATCGATAGCCAGTCTTTTTAGCAGTTTTGCAAATCCCTGACGTGTAATATGTCCACCTTTTCCAATTGACGGAAAAAGGAATTTGCTATTTTTTATTTTATCTGGATTAATTTGAATATATTCTAAAATAGCGCTAATAGCAAAGTCATTCAAAGGAATGACTCTTTCTTTATTCCCTTTTCCATTAACGATAATAATTGCTTTATTTAAATCTACTGAATCTGTTGTAAGACAAACCAATTCAGACACCCTAAGTCCTGCACCATATAAGATATGCAACATTGCCTTTAGTCTTGCGTCACTTTTTTTGCTTTCGAAATATGATAGGAGATTAAGCATTTCATCTTCAGTTAACACCTTCGGGATTGGCTTGTTTTTCGATTTGATTTTGATGTCTACCGCTGGGTTTCGACTTATCAATTTTTCATCATATAGAAAAGCAAAAAATTGCCTGATGGCCGAAATATTACGCATAATAGATGTCTGTTTCATTTTGGCTTCACGCTGGAATTCTATGTATTCTTCTATATCGTACCTCGATGTTTCTAGTATATCCTCCTTAAATTTCGCGAATTTTATGATATCAGATCTATAGGCAATCGTGCTTTGAATGGATAGATTTCTTTCTGCAACAAGCATCTCTTGAAACCTATCGATTAAATGTTCAATTTTCACATAATCTTTCATAGATAAATCTAGCTAGGATCGTAGTTGGATATTAATGTTCGACTTTGATCTCGTTAGATGATCAGATTTCTTTATTATGACTCCGCAAGCAATGCCTAAGTCATTACTCTGATAACACCCAGGTACAACGACTGACCCCTCCGGAACTATTCCTTGGAACCTCTCTCCAGTTTCTCTGTCTATGATCTTCGTTGATGCCGTGATATTAACCCCAGCTGCAATTACTGAATTTGCTTCAACTATTACACCCTCTAAAATAGAGCTATGAACACCTATAAAACAGTTATCCTCAATAATGACAGGAGTCGCTACGGCTGGCTCAAGAACTCCACCAATGCATGAATTCGCCGATATATGACAGTTTTTGCCAACGTAAGCACATGAACCGATTGTTGCATTTATATCGATCATTGTATTATCGCCAATATACGCTCCAACGTTTATATAGCTCGGCATTACTACGGCTTCGTTTCCTATATACACTCCATCCCTAATGACTGAGTTTGGAACCTTTCTATATCTCGGATTATCGTAATCAAATTTAAGAAGGCCGATTTTGTCATACGAGTCGAATTCAAGTTTTCTGGAACGCTTTAGTTTAAATGCTAATAATATAGCTTTTTTTATCCAAGTGTTTACAATCCACGTTCCTCCTATCTTTTCGGTTACTCTGATCTCTCCGGTATTAAGCAGCTCAAAAACTTCATCAATACATCCAATGGCTTCATCACTATCAAACTCACCAGCTTGGCAGTCGAAGAATTTTTCAATTTTTCTTTGTAGTTTCTTTACCATAGGTTTCCACGAGAATCTGCGGTCTTTTGTTCCATGTCATTGCCAGAAAAATCGCAGCTGCGCAGGCAGCAACAATCGTAGAACAGAAGACCATATTCCATCCGTAGTTATCTGCTATAAATCCATTCCCGATGCCTGCGATTGCAGTCCCGGTATAGCCAAGGGTTCCAGTAAATCCAGACGCCGTTGCTGCTGCTTTTTTTGAAGCAAAATCAGCTGCGGCGACACCTATCAGAATCTGTGGCCCAGAAATTAGAAATCCAATGCACAGCATACAAATAGAACTTGTAACGTGTGAGTCGTTTGGCGATAACCACAGAACGGTTATTAATCCGCTTATCAAAACCATGCATAATACAGAAACGGGCCCTCGTCTTCCTTTGAAGATTTTATCTGAAATATATCCTGCGCAAATCCCGCCGAACATACTGGCTACATCGAACGCCACCATCTGAAATCCAGCACCAGTCAGCGAACTTCCCTTTGATTCCAGAAGTAAAGTTGGCCCCCAATTTAAAAACGTCATCCTGCATATATAGACAAACAAATTTGCAAGTCCGACATACCACACAAGCCTGTTCCCCAGCGCCAGTCTGAGCGTTTCTCTGTATGTCAATTTCTCGGTGTCATCCTTCCATTTCTCACTCTGGGCAACGGATGCAAGACCAGTTATTTTCTCGACAGACGGGAGCTTTAAAGACTCCGGCGTATCTCTTAACCTATTGAAAAGAACGGCCGCGAGGATCGTAGCAAAAATTCCAGGGATGAAAAACACATACCTCCATCCAAGATGCATTAGTATGAACGGAGCAACTGAAACTATAATTGCGCTACCTATTTGATGCGATGTGTTCCACATAGCCCACTTTGTGCCTATTTCAGTTGGGCTATACCAATGCGTCAAAAGCTTAGCGCAAGGTGGCCAACCCATTGATTGAAAACAAAAATTTAAAGACCAAAATATGGCGAAAGCTGGTATTACAGAACTAAATCCCATAAAGATATTCATAACAGCGGAGCACAAAAGTCCAGTAGTCATGACATATCTAGCGCTGAATTTATCTCCTATAATCCCGAAAAAACATTTTCCTATACCATACAAAATTGCGGAGAATGATATGACGATTCCGATATCAGATTTCGTGAGATTGAGGTCCGAGCAAATCGCTGGAATTGCTATTGAAAAGTTTTGCCTCACTAAGTAAAAAGAAGCATATCCGATAATTATCGAATAAATAGTCCTAAACCTCCAATACGCAAAAACTTTATTGCAACTATCGGAATATTGTAATTTACTATTAGTTGCCATTTACACCCTTAGTTTTCAAGCGACTTTGTTAAGATCTCAAGATCAGTTGCGAAAACACGATCTTTTTGAATCTCTTCCTTTACTTTTTTTACAGCATGTATAACAGTAGTATGATCCTTTCCACCAAAACTCCTACCAATATCCGGTAGAGATTTTGTTGTAAACTCCTTGCATAAATACATAGCCACTTGCCTGGCAACAACTATTGACTTATGACGCTTTGCGGAATTCAGGTCAGACAACTTGATGCTATAAAACTCACATACCCTCTTTTGTATGAGATCTATTGTAATGAACCTTTCGTTTGAACGCAATAAATCTGTTAGGACTTCCCGTGCCACATTTATTGTTACCGGCCTACCTACCAATGTCACATGCGCTACTATCCTTGTTAGAGCCCCTTCAAGCTCCCTTATGTTTGAGGTTATCTTAACCGCCAGAAATTCCAAAACATCGTTCGATACCTTAATTTTATATTCCTTTGCTTTCGTTTGAAGGATGCCAAGCCTTAACTCATACGTCGTCGGATGTATATCGGCAACTAATCCCCAACCCAATCTTGATTTCAGTCTCTCTTCGACTCTTTCAAGATCTGATGGTGATTTATCAGCCGACAAAACAATCTGTCTATTATTATCGACAAGTTCGTTGAATGTATGGAAGAACTCCTCCTGCGTCGTATCTTTACCACCAATAAATTGCACATCGTCAATCATTAAAATATCAACGTTTCTAAACATATCTTTGAACGACATAGTATCCTTAAATCTAAGTGATTTTATAAATAGATACATGAACTTTTCGGCAGATATGTATATCACTTTTTTCTTCGGCTGGTTACTCATAATTTCCCAAGCAATTGCATGCATAAGATGAGTTTTTCCAAGGCCTACACCACCATATAGAAACAAAGGATTAAATGCTGGTACTTCCGATTCGGCCACTCTTATGGCTGCGGCATATGCAAATTCATTTGGTTTTCCCACGACGAAATTTTTAAACGTAAACCTTTTATCCAGAACCGAGATTCCGCTGAGGTTATCTTTTTTTGACACCTCAGACTTTTCTGAAATTTCAGCGTTGTTGTTATCGTAGACATCTACATGAACTGATTGGACGATACAGCCGTATGATTTCATGATCCTTGTTATATTATCGGAAAATCTCGAAGAAACATTATCGCGGATAAAGTTCGAAGGGGCCGAAAGCTTTAAGACGCCATCTTCAAAACTTACAACTTGAAGCCTTGATATCCACGTCTTAAAAGACTGCTCTCCAATTGAATCCTTCAGATCGCCCATAGCTTCTCCCCAGATTTGGGTTAATTTTTTATCGGAAACTTCAGACATTATTCACCTTCAGCCGAGCTTTCCTAAGGACTCGAAACTTATATCAGAATGGATCTCCATTTTGTACGGCAAAAACCTAACGACCATATTTTTAGCTTTCCCGACATTTTCTGTAAACTTCCCAGGAGACAAATATTTTGCAAATAAAAATGCCCCCTTGGCCTTTGTATACGATCTAAGATTAATTGGTTGACTGAGTTTATTCTTACCTGGAATCATATCGTACTTAAAAACTTCAATGGCGTCCCTGTAAGTTTTTTCAAGAGACATTGCATTAGAAAAATAACCCTGTGCGTCCATCCCTTGCAATTTATCATACAAATCTTTCGAATATGCAACAACAATATGACAGGAGAACGGCGTTCCATTATTCGCATTCGGATCCACTTCGAAATCTACTTTTTTCAACCAAACGGTAACGTCAGGCAAAACGCCACACGCTGTGATTACCAAACATGCGACAATGCAGACTAAACGAGGACATTTACGCATTTTACAAAATCCTATACTGCAATGACTCTACCTTTGCCTTTTTGACTATAAATGACTCGTACTCTCTGCCCAATAGACAAAACCGGCGTCATGCCCTGGGCTACTGAAACTGTAGATCCATTATCCAGTTTGACCATATATTCAAGGCCTTCTTCCGGCCTAGTAGCAATCGCATTTCCCGCAACTCCCCCAGCTATCGCCCCAGCTGCAGCTGTTAAATATTTGTAATGCCCACCGCCGAATGCAGATCCAATAAGTCCGCCACCAACTGCCCCAAGTGCTGTACCCGCAATAGAATCATCCGGTTTTATTTGCACTTTTCTCGTAGAAACGATGACTCCATCATCAGTCCTGGAAACTTCTCCTGCGTTTCTTGAATCGTATTTATCACCAGAAAAATCGCTTCCACCACACCCTGTTAGGACAACTACGCCAAGCAAACAAGTAACTAGTTTCTTCGTCATATCAGACTCACTAATTTAAGGCACACCAACCTACAACATTATATCAGGCCTATCCTACTATTTCCTTGAAAATCTATTTTCTTGAAAATTGCCCACAACGATGTATTATGTTGTGGCATCATTTGTGGTGTTAAGTTTGCTAATGAACGTCAAATGCCCATATTGCGGCTGTCAGTACGATTTGGATATTGACCTGCTCCAAAGCCCATCTGGAAATGAAAAATTGGGATATGGCTGGTGGCTTAGGTGCTACAAATGCCACAAGAAGTGGTGGCTTAGAAATTCGGATATTGAAATGAAACTGAATACTCCGCTTAGGGCTGATAAACAAGAGAAAATCGATAGACTATCTTCTCTTGTAAATCGCAAGAAGCCGATGAAACAACGAACCAGTATTGCAAAGTATGTTTTTATTATTCTTTCGGTATCTATTCTTGTATTACTTTATCAGAGTCGATTTTTGTTTAAGGATTATATAACGTCTAAGGCACGTCGTCTGTCTGATAACATCGTAAAAAAAACAACAATGAAGGATGTGCAATATACTCTAAGCGGTCAGAGCATTTCTGTCACTGGATATGTGGTAAATGATGATGAATCAATTGCCAGCATTTCTGGTATAAAAGTTACCATTTTTGATGGGGCTGAGGAGGTTTTGTCATGGAATTCAGAACTTGATTCGAGTAGCATTTTTCCGAAGCAAAGTGTTCAATTTTCGACACAAAATACATTGCCGAGAGAAGTTGGTAAAATTAGGGTAGAGGTATCCATTTTTTAGTTTGAGAGGCAGAAAGAAAAAATGAAAAGCAGTTTTGAAATCGTTGACATGGAATGCGAGGACTTCTTTAGAGACCTAAAGGAAGGTGATAAAATTGAAATATACACAGACGGCTCGTGTCTCGGAAATCCAGGCCCTGGTGGTTGGGCTGGTGTTTTTATATTTCATGATAAGCGTTCAAATATATCGGGCTATGAAAAAGAAACCACGAACAATAGAATGGAACTCATAGCAGCTATTGAATCAATTAAAGCAGTTCCAAAATATGTTTCTATTACGTTGTTTACTGATAGTACATATGTAAAGAATGGAATAACTCAATGGATAGGCACATGGGAAAAAAATAATTGGAGATCTTCTAGCGGCAAGTCAGTTAGAAACCAGGATCTATGGGTGAATTTGGTTCAGATCGTAAAAGAAAGACAGATAGAGTGGCTCTGGGTTAAAGGACACGCAGATTGTGCAAACAATAACAATGCAGATTTTATCGCCAGAAGTGCAATCGTTACTTCCTACATGGACAATACAAATTAAGGCCTCTCCTTTCTCAGTGCTTTATAGGAATGGGCAATTTTAGTTAAATTGGTGGGATTGACATTTTCTTAACAACTTTGGTAGCATGAGCCATGGAGCTTGTTTTTTGGTTGTATGTTGCTGCCGAGATCTATAGTCACAATACTAGTGATGACATGTTTTGTCGGTGGTTGTAGCACTTTTGCCAATCGTGTTGTAGTTGACGAATCACAGAAAAAATCTGTAAAAGATGTTTCAAATCAAAACTTCGCTGAGACTGTGAAGCAGGAAGAGGAGAGAAATGGAATTCCAGATGGATTGCTGTTGGCCGTTGCAAAAGTTGAATCTGGATGTACTCCTTATGCGATCAATACAAAAAGGGCTTCTCGTAAATTTAAAACAAAGGGAAATGCCGTGAGTTTTGTGGAAAAGGAAGTTAAGAATGGAAATAGCAACATAAGTGTTGGATACTGTCAGCTTCATTATAGATCGCATCGTAAAAATTTTGCATCAATCGATGATATGTTAGATCCTCAAAAAAATATTGCTTACGCCGCAACACTTCTTAAAAGTTTCTATGATCGACATGGAAGTTGGGAGCAGGCGGTAAAGTTATATCACTCAAGAAAGTCGAGGCACAATAGTGTATACTATGAAAAGGTAATGAAAAAGCGCGCTATTGAAAAGTAGACATGCAAATGCATTTAAAAAAAATTGGAAGATTATTAGCTCTATATCGGGTTTTATTCGTTAGGCAAAGTTTCTTTTACAAGTTTTCGCTGAATAGGTCTCCAGGGTTTCTCGGTAGCAGTAAGTTTATGGCTGATCCATGGATAGGAGACCACAAAACTGGACAAGAAATCATGGACAATGGTCTTGATGTAACGGATGTTCGCTATCGAGATTACATAACCAGTTTCTCTTGGATTCGAGATCTGCAAGTAATCGGTGGGAACAATAACAGGAAATACGCCAGAATGTTAATTTCGTCATTTATATCAAGCTACAGGCAACAGAAGCAGTTTTGGCTTGATACTTCAACGTGGAACAATGTGATTGTTGCCGAAAGGGTGGTTAACTGGATTTTTTCATATTCATTTTTTGCATCGGGAGCAAATGATAGATTTCAAATGGAAGTTCTATCGTCAATCACTGAGCAGTTTTCGCATCTTGAAAAAATCTATAATGCGGAGTTTAATCCGTTTGCAAGATTGATGATTTTAAGAGCGATTTTGTTTTGTTACTGCTCATCAAACACAAGTCATACGAAACGTGCCAGAAAAATACTGAGAAAGATACGCGAGGTGATTGATGATTACGTCGATGATAATGGGATGTTTTTCAGCGAATCACCAGTGGATCATTTTCACGTGTTTAGAAGTTTGCTTGAAATAAGGTTTGTCGCAAAGAATGCTGGGCTTGATATCTCTGAAGAAGGGTTTACTAGTAAGCTTTCAAAGATGGCTGCCGTTGTCAGATTTTTTAGACTCTGCGATGGAAGTATCTTGTCGCATTACGGAACCACTTCTGTTTTTACTCCGAGTAAGCAGATGATTGATACTGCCCTATCGATAGTCGATGTGAAGGCTCCAAGTGTAAAACCATATGGATTTGAGAGACTGGAGACAAAGAAGTCCACGGTAATAATCAATACGAAACCCAGATCATCTGCGTCTAAATTTAATGATGAATTTGGTCCTGGCATAAATATTTTCGACTTTGAATTAAGTTTCGGACAAGATAAAATATTTGATATGGCCGATATCGTCGTTGCTCTAAATGGATGTAGAATAAAGTTAAATGATAGTGCCAGATGTTTTTCAAAAAAATCAATGAAAGGAGATTTAATATTTTTTGAATCTGAGACGCAATTTAATAATCGGTTTTTTGACTTTGCATTGAGGAGAGAAATCGATTTATCTATCTCGAAGCAACGGCTTACGTGCTCCGATTTCTTGCTTGCATCTCTATCAATGGAGGGTTCTTTGAGGTTTGTTTTCAATCGAGATACAGACGTGAGACGAGTAAGTAAAAAAAGCATACTTGTCATCGTTAACAAACATGAGTATATGTTCAGTATTGTTGATGGAGACATCATGGATGTCATGGTGTCTCGAAGTCAAGAACCAATAATGGAGATCTCATACCTGCTTGGCACAAAGAAAGAGCAAAAAATTGTGTGGTCGATAGAGAGCGTAGAATGATGTTGTCGAATGGTTCAAGTCTCATACTTTATGGTCAATCGAAGGACATCACATTGCGCAGAGCCTACGATCTGGCCATAGATTATCTCGTCGTTGGATCAGATATGCAGAGGGAGGAAGTTGAGAAACATGTTTATGCCGGCACGTACCAGAACTTTATGAGACTAAAAAAAGCGGAAGACAAAAATGAGATAGCTGTTGACGATAGCAGAAGTATCATTGAGTTTTTATCACTGAAAAAATGTCTTCCTGGAAATAGAGTTGTTATCATAGAGTCCGCCGAGGATATGTCTAGAAACGCGGCAAACTCAATTCTAAAGACCTTGGAAGAACCCCCAGAGGACGCAAGTTTGATCCTGACAACTTCAAGGTTTTTTTCCATATTGCCAACGATAAGATCTAGATGTTTTAAGTTGACCGTAAAATCTGAACAACAATCGATATTTAATTTTCAAGATCCAATTGATTATGTGAAAGCCACTTTTCCCGATGTCGATCAGAAATTGATAGAACGGACTGTTTTGCTTTTACAATCTGGAGGGAAATCGCTTATAGAATTTTCAAAACAATATGCAGATAGCATGACTCAGATTCTCGATATTATGATTTCGTACTTTTATGTCGTCTGTTTAAAAACTGGATCTGCGGTAATAGCCGATGTACTGTTGAATTTATGCGAATTCGCTAATCTATCCAGCTATACCTATCCAGATAAGCAGTCCGTAATAATTTCCGCATTTGAATTTTTGAATAAAAATGACCTCTGCTTTCAAAAGTAATATTAAATTAATTTAACAAAAATCTAATGTAATTTTTTTAAAAAAATTAATAAAAAATTAACCGTTTTTTGAAAAAATCCAAGGTGTGAATGTAAGCTAGTTTCGAAAAAAAATATGGGGAGAAAAAATAAAAATCTACTGCTGATTCTTTTGTTCACTTGCGTTATATCAGTTGCCAAATCTGACATAACCATATATACGGGTGATGTAGAAGGACAACTTATTGTTTCCAAAGGAGCAACACTGGATATGGGAAGCGGCGTGAAAGTTTTTGAAAAAGGACGAATTGATAACTTTTCCCGAGACTTTTACGTTGGTAGTTCTTTGACATTTATCAAAAGAACTTGTTGCTGTTCAACATACACTGGAACAATTCATAACCACAACCTAATTACTGTTAAGAAAAAAGGACGTATTGATGGACAGGGAATTATCTACAACCACAGGGGATTCACTGTTGATGAACCACATACGCAAAGGGCTCCAATTGTGTTTGATGGTAGTAACAATGGACTTAAGTTTTTAACTGATTCTTATGGATATGACCAATTAACTGCAGACCAGATGCTTGAGGCCGCATATTCTGATCTAGTTAATTCATCCACTGAAGACAACGGGATTGAGACGTTCTACATTCGTGGAGATGCGGTTATAGTAACGCCACATGGTGGACGAATACCAGGAACCGAAGAACAAGTCATGAAGGCTAAGAAGCGCGTAAAAACTGAAGTTATAGAAATAGGTGATTTAGCGCTGCCGTTTACTGATGGATCCACTCCAATTCCTGAGTTCAAAAAATATAACACATCGGCGTACGACATGCGTAACGCTTCTTCCGTCATTACAGTTAATGCCCCAAGATATTATGGCGCATCAATTTTTAGCACGAGCGGATATGTGCCTGATGCGAGTGGGCCATATCCGATAGAATTGGTTGATAGTGCAACGGGGGTATTCAAGACAGAACAAGTAGATACGTCACTGGTGTTGACATTGAGAAGCGATATCGCTGATTCTACGGTACCGACAGGTCTTAGCTTTACATCGTGGGATGCTGGTAATAGTGGCATTCAAGAGAGATATTCCGGACTCGGGGCAGACTACTGGACAACATCTGGAACCACAGGAGACCCTGTTACTATTTTCGGGGGTGATTGTTCGTGGTACAACGGAGTACTAAATGTCGAGGGTGGGGGAGTCGTATTTGACAACAAAGGCGCAATGCCTGGTGGTCATGTATATCTCGGTAAAGTTCCAGATGGATACGGCTCTGTTGAGGATTTTCATGCTGCTATACAAAGTAAAAATGCAGATGCGTTAGCACAAGCTAGTAACACGCTACCTGTTGAATTCGAAAGCCAAGGTGGCGCGAAAGACGAATACAATAGACCAGTCGTGTATATGAACGGTAACTCCACGATGTACTTTAATCTCCCAGAGGATTCCGACGGTCAGAAGGTGTTCTCATGGTATGGAGACATCCATTCAACGCCAACAGACAGGGTAATCTTCCAGGAAGGAACTGTCCATGTTAAGGGAGATTGTTCTGGATTTCAGGGGAGCATAGGCGTTTGTGAAGGAGCGACATTTGATATCAGATCAAGTGACGAAGGCAGCAGTAGCCAATATGAGGGGCGTATGTTTGGTGGTACGTGTGTTGTCGTCGACAAGGATGGAAACATCAAAGAAGATGGAGTAATTTACGCAGACTCCGATTCAGGATTAAGGCCACTAACAATCGCTGCTGGAACTATATACGTCAATGATAGCACCACAGTAGAGCGTGGTATAAGTACGCGTTCGGTGGATCATGTGATGGATAACTTTACAATTGACGGAAGCCAAAATAATGCAACAGCGGTAATGGCGTTTAAAGATGTGGTACTCAATAACATTGAAATTAAGGGCCCAAATGCGGTGGCCTGCTTCACAGAAGGTGACGTTGTTTACTTGAACAATCTTAACCTAGATAAAGGAACACTCAACTTTGCTGGTCAAAACCTCGGGGAAGTTTATATTAATGGTGCATCGATGGGATCTAACATCACAGCATGGACTAACAAAATAGTTGACAAAATCATGGTCAATTCAGGAAGTAAGCTTACAACAGATTCAACTACCCAACCACTAGATGTTGATAAGTGGGAATTGACTAATAACGTGAATTTATATCTAGACGTTGATCCACAAAATAGAACATCAGATTACTTTCAATCAGTTAATGGAGTCAACTGGGGAAGCATAGATAATAAATTTGTAATGAAAGGTATAAGATTGCTGACAGATCCTGTAGATAGAGAGTACAAATTCAAAATACTAGATTTTCAAAATCAAGACGGATACAGAGAAATTGTTATAGGGGATGGATTTCAAGTAATAAAAAAAGACGCTGTCGTTAGTTCCCCTGATGGTATTGCACTTGATCCCGGTGTAGTTGGATACACTGTTACTCAAGTGAATGGGACAACATCGGCGGATATAGACGGAAATAAATATTATTTCTACGGTTCAGCCAGGGCTGGAAACGGGATGATAATGATGACGAGGGACGCGTTGGGAGCGATAGATAATCTAGAACCGCAAGCAATGTTTGTTACAAATCTAAAAGGCGCCATCATGACGTTGGAATCTGTTTTTGATATGTTTGGAGCTCTCAGAAGGGAGTCAACAGGGAAGTATACAATCTGGAACAAATCAACCCACTCAAATGAAAAATATTCGACTATAGGCGATTCGGCAAATGTTTTGTCATATGGAACAATCTTGGGTTTGGATGGGGAACAGGTTTCCATCGCTTCAAATCGTGCGTCGTTTATGCCTACTATATTCGCAGGCATAGGCCACAGAAAATCATCGATCAACGATTTCAAAGCGCATCAGAATGAATACACCGGTGGGTTCAAGCTTGCCTGGTTCGATAACAATCTATCTTTCGAGTTGGTTGGCGCATATACCAGAATTAAATTTGCAACGAAGAATCACCCTGATCTCGGATTAACCGCAACTGCAGATATGTTCAGCAGTCACGCAAAAGTCGGTATGAACCTGGTGTCATGGAGACGGACGAGCTTACGAGCCGATACAATCGCGACATTTGCATTAGCAAAAACAGGAAAGATAGTCTCCGAAACTAACACAGATAACAAGATAGGAAAAATATATAAAGTAGAGGTTGCTCCTGGCCTTAGCGCGATTACAGAGATTAGATCAACAGCGATAGGAATGTTGAGGGCAGTTGTTATGGCTAGGTACCATTTTCCGCTTGGTCCAAAGACAAAATTTAACGCAGGAGAAGAGGTGCTTAAAGATATTGATAGGGTAAAGAAGGGCTATGCAGAGTTCTCCATAGGAGTTACAAAACTTAACCAGAACGAAACGAAGTTTGGTGTGAAAGTCGCAAAGACAATAGGTAGCATCAGTGGATTTAAAATCAATATCGATTTGGGCGCAAAATTCTAGGCAGTAGTCTTCTGGGAGTCACATCATGTTAGCATATGTGATAAACTTCAACGTATGTGATTTTTTAACCAAAGCGAGTTATGGTTCGTACGTGGGTAGCTGTGTGTTCGTTGATGTTAGTCGTCAGTTCAAATTGTTTGGCATACAACAAATTTGTTGCCGAATATGTGACGCGATTGATTTACGCAGGAAAATTTGACGAGACTGAAAACTACCTTGCAAGTGCGAGTAGTTATCTATTTCCAGATCCAACTGCTTCATTTTTGCTTGGGTCGTTTTACCTTGGTGGATGCGTGTTTAAGCGCAATCTGAAAAGAGCAGATGTGTATATAACAAAGGCGGCAAATCTCGGCCTGCCAGAGGCTATACACTCACTTGGAGATGGATATTACTCTGGTGACATTCGCGAGAAGAATATTGAGAAAGCGTTGGAATGCTATAAGAAAGCTGCAAATTTGGGATATGGCCCATCTCAATTTAACGCTGGAGTTGTTCTACTAAATACTGCAACTAGTAAAAGAGAATTGAAACTTTCTATTTATTATTTAAGTCAAGCCGCTGGGAATATTGAGGATTTAGGAGAAATAACAAAAGATGCTGAACATTATAAAGCAAACGCAAAAGATAAGCTTAGAAATTTTAAGTAGATTTCCAAGGATTAGCGCTCTAGTCGCTGGCTCTCTGGCGAAGTTCTATTTCTGCAAGGGAATGACATTACCAGCGCTCGTCATCCCAGCATTTGGAATATTGGTGTCGGTTACCTGGAATTCAAGGAGATCGTTCTCAAGTGGATTTGCATTTGGAGTTGGATATTTCGGAAGTTCGCTTTATTGGATAGCTGAATCGTTTAAATGCGTTGGGCTTGGCGATTACGGATACATCGCAGTTGCAGCCCTTGTCTTGTATCTATCCATTTATCCTGCAGTTGTTTGTCTATTATCCTTAAAGATTGCAAAGACAAGAATCCAATTCATGTTGCTGTTTGTCGTATTTTGGACTCTATCGGAATATGCAAGGGGAATCGTTTTCACTGGGTTTCCGTGGAATTTGGTCGGATATGCAACTTACAAAATTCCGTATTTCCCACAGATAGCTGATCTATTAAGCATCTATGGGGTTTCATTTTTATACCTGTTAATATGTATCTTTTTGCTTTATCGAAAAACAATTATTGCATCTACTTGTATATTTGCGACAGTGCTTTTGTATGGATATTTGCGAATTAATTATGGTAATTTCACAGAGACATTGAACAATGAATATGTAGTTCGTATAGTACAGCCATCAATTAGTCAAGAAGATAAAATGGATCCAAAAAAGTTCAAAGAAAACCTAAACAAACACCTAAGTATTTCTGATTTGAATAATCCTTCTCCTAGTAGGAAAAGATTAATCATTTGGCCAGAAGCTGCTATTAATGCACCAATCACCAAACAAAATGGCATTCTCGAATACATAGGATCATTTCTAACAGATAAGAACACGTACCTAATTACTGGTTGTGATATTATAGATAATAAAAACAATATATACAACGGAGCTTGCGTAATAGGAAATAATGGCAAGGTTCTGCAAACGTATTCGAAAAGACATCTATTGCCATTTGGAGAATTTATTCCAGAATTTTTATTGGAACTTGGGCTTAAAAAAGTGACCCCTGGAATTACGAATTTTTCAAGAGGTAACTCAACGAGAACAGTACAAATTGAGGGTGTCGATAAATTTGATATGGTGATATGTTTCGAGATAGTCTTCCCGTGGGAAATATGCGACGACAACAGTAGTACTTGGATCTTAAATCTAACGAATGATACGTGGTTCGGCAATTCAGATGGCCCAACACAGCACCTCGTAACAACGTGTTTTCGCGCGATAGAAGAGAGGAAGCCAATCGTCAGAGTGGCAAATAACGGAATATCATGTCTGATCGATCGTTATGGAAAAGTCCTGCAAAAACTTGACGCAAACGTAATCGGTTATATCGATGTTATTCCTTAAATCTTCTGATGTACAAAGCGAAGGTAACAACAACGCAAACGATGCAAAGCCAGCCGATATAATCTACTGCAATCGAGCCTTCTTGATAACAGAGAGAAAGAAAGCAGAATACAAATATCATCGCCGTGCAAAGTTTACTTGCAAAAATTGGACTCATATCTAATTTTAGTTTTTTATATAAAATAAAAAATCCACCTATTAACAAAGCTGTATCTCTGATTGTTAATAATACTGCCAAAAACAGAGTAGGGTAGGGGCATTTTCCATAAACATATAGTCCCCACAAAACAAAATTCGCAAACACCTTATCGGCAAGTGGATCGAGCAGGGCTCCTGTTTTTGTTTCGGTATCGAACTTCCTTGCCAAGAATCCATCGAAAAAGTCGCTTAATGCCCCAATTAATAACACGACCAAAGAAATTCCAAACGCACCATACGCAAGAGCACAGACAAAACAAGGAGCACAGAGTACCCTTGCTAAGCTCAAAACGTTCGGTATATGTTTTTGTAATTCAGACTTAGCCAACTATTTCAATTTCGCTGAAGAAAAAACGAATCTCATTAAAGGCGGTTTCAGGGGCGTCTGACCCATGAACCGAGTTCTGATCTATCGATATAGAAAAACTTTTTCTGATTGTTCCTTCTTCGGCATTCTCCGGATTAGTCGCTCCCATGAGGGCACGATAATCAGCTATGGCATTTTCCTTTTCGAGCACCTGAACAACAACAGGGGCAGAACTCAAAAATTCACACAGGTCGTTATAGAACGATCGTTCCTTGTGAATCTCATAAAATTTTCTAGCCTGATCTAATGTTATCTTTATTTTCTTCTGAGCGACAATCTTAAATCCGGCGGACTCTATCATGCCGTTTATCTCACCGGTAATGTTTCTAGCAGTCGCATCTGGCTTTATTATCGATAAAGTGCGTTCAATCACAATTCAATCTCTTAAAAATTTAAGTCCTCATAATGCATATTATGGAAACTAATCCAGATTTCTGCACAATTAAAACTTTCACAAAACCACGGTATGAAAATACCATTTGTCCGCTAAAAAATCAACTAGTCATTCGAATTTTGACTCTCTTCACTCTTCGTGGGTCTGCATCTAGTATTTCGAATTCCAAATTGTGTTTTGGACAAATCACCAGTTCTCCGCGAACTGGAACTCTCCCGGTTATGGACGATATCATTCCTCCTATCGTGTCTATCGACTTGTCATCCGGCACGATTTTTACGCCACCTATTTTGTTTATTTCACAAAAGGTTGATTTGGCATCAGCGACCATAGAGCCATCCGAACTTTTAATGATTTTCTTTTTTTGATTTTTAAGCTCGGCAACATCCTGGATATCCCCGATGATTTCCTCTATGATATCTCTGAAAGCAACAAGTCCATCGACACCTCCATATTCATCAACTATTATTGCTAGTTTTATTCCCGTTTCTTTCATCTTGAAAAGTAAATTAATACTTTTCATAGTTGGGGGAACGAATAAGACCTCTTTTAAAAAAAGATTTACATTAAATGGTTTATTCAAATAGAACCAATTTGCTACATCACTCAAGTAAACAACCCCAACGGCATTATCAATCGTTCCATGGTACATGATTATCGAAGATTTTTTCGTTTCTACAAACTTAGACACGAGATCTTCAATTTTCGTGGACATCGGTAAAGCTTCAATTTCAACACGAGGAACCATTATGTCTTGAACTTGAATTTCACTTAAATTCAATACATTTCCTAGTATTTCTTTCTCGTTTTTTTCTATCGATTGAACTTCAGATGAATCATCCTCTTCTATTAACTCTTCAATCGTATCTCTAATAGAAGTTTCATTGAACAGTTTTTTAAATGATAATTTCGATAAGATAGTTTTCAGTATATTTTTGTGTTCACCACAACTCATAAACTTTCCTCTTTTTCAAGATAAGGATTTTTAATTCCATATGATTCTAAAATCTTTATTTCGATGTTTTCCATTGCGTCGCAGTGATCCATTCCTAAAAGATGTAAAACACTATGCACGAACAAATGCAAACACCTATCAAAAAAATTTACGCAGAACACGGAGGATTCTCGCATAGCAGAATCGAACGACATAGCAATATCACCAAGCAGCGTTTCATTATACCCCGAGGGTGTGTCTATTTTACAAACCAAGAACTTAGCAATATCCGAAGGGTCATACTGAGGAAACGACAAAACATTCGTCGGCCCAAGACTATCCCTAAAGCTTGAGTTCAGGATAGCAATATTTTCATCATTAGTCAATAGCAGATTAACCGAAAATTCGCTAACAGCTTCCAATTCCTCCAACACAGCCTGAAACAGCTCGTTAGCAGATCTGAGCAAATCTTCCGTTAAATTCCATCTATCGTCATCTATTATGATATCAACATGACTCACAACAACTTCCCAAATACGCTGTTCTGCCCTACCCTTTCAACAATCACATCTCCAAAAGTTCCAATCATATTGCTGTCACTTTCCACAATCACAGATTGCGAATAGACATTTTTTCCGACGTATTGTTTATCGTATTTGCCAATCTTATCGAAGAGTACCTCATATTTCTGGCCAATTAAGGATTTGTTAAACTCAAGTTGGGCTTTCATCAGAACTGCCTGCAGAATTTGTAGTCGTTCATTTTTAACATCGTCCGGTATCTGACCCTCCATAGCGGCAGCAGGAGTATTTTTCCGTGGGCTGTACTTAAATGAATAAGAAATTGTGTATTTCACCTCTTCTGTTAATTTCAAAGTATCTTCAAAATCAGAATTCGTCTCCGACGGAAAGCCTACTATAAAATCAGAAGAAAACTGAATCCTCGGACAAATACTTCTGAAGTTAGCCAGTTTGTTCAAATACTCTTTCGCCGTATGCCCCCTGTTCATCATTTTCAATATCCTGTCGCTTCCTGATTGTGCAGGGATATGAGTAAATGGAACAAGGACTGGAATCTTCGCGTGAACTTCCATTAGTTCGTTTGTAAAATCTTTCGGGTGAGATGTTGTATATCGCAACCTTTTTAGGCCGTCTAGTTCGGCGATTTCCTGAATAAGCCTTTCGATTCTCCAAACTGCTTTTGGTTGTCCAATGTTGATATACGGCGCCTCAGATGCAAATGAATTAACATTCTGTCCTATCAGTATAATCTCTTTTGCTCCATTTTGTAGAAGCTCTTTTGTCTCATTTATGATATCTATCACTGGCCTGGAATATTCACGTCCCCTCGTATATGGAACAACACAGTACGTACAAAAATTATCGCATCCCTCCTGTATCGTTACGAATTCGCTATGCGACACCTCTTTTCTTCTGACGAGATGACCAAATTTTTTCTCCTGTTCAAATTCAATATCTAGAATTTTTTCGGTCTGCCCCGATAAGACCTCAAGGATGTATCTGGTTAGCTTATGATACACCTGCGGTCCAAAGGCTATATTGATGTCTTTATTCTTGAGAATGTTTTTCTTTTCTGCTTGAGGTACGCAACCTCCAATTGCGACAACTTTTGTTTTAGAAGTCTTAAGGGCTCTTATTCTCGAAAATACTTTCTGAGCCGCTTTTTCGCGAATATTACATGTGTAGACGATAAGAATATCTGCGTCAGACGAATTGCTAGTCTTTGTAAAACCAGCTTCTGTCAGGGTATCAACAATTCTTCTTGAATCGTAGACATTCATCTGACAACCATGAACATCAATAAAAAATTTTTCAGACATCTGGTTGGGTTGGGATGATTTACACACTGCTCATTCTACTACACGTAACTTGGAGGAGCAAATTCTTTGGACTAATTTTTTTCTTGTGGAGATTGACGTGACCTTATTTTTATGGTCTAATCTTAGGGTTGTTTGTTGAGTTTTTTCTCACAGGGTTGTTTTTGAGATATGTCTAAGAGAGTTCAGGCTAAATATAAGATCGATAGAAGGTTGGGGCTAAATCTTTGGGGGAGGCCGAAGAGTCCCTTCAATATCAGGAACTATGCTCCAGGTGAGCATGGTAAAGAAAAATCTAAGCCTTCTGATTATTGTATTCAATTGCGTGCTAAGCAGAAGCTCAAGGGATATTATGGAAATATCGGGGAGAAGCAGTTCAGAAAGATATATCAAGAAGCAGTTAGAAAAAGGGGTGACACCTCTGAGAACCTAATAGGGCTTCTCGAAAGAAGGCTCGATGCAGTCGTCTATCGTATGAAATTTGCGATTACAGTTTTTGCTGCAAGGCAGCTTATAAACCACGGCCACGTAGCTGTTAATGGTAAGAAGGTCGATATTCCATCGTACAAAGTCAGTGATGATGACGTTATAGAGGTCGTCGGAAAAATGCGCGACAACGAGAAGACTCTTGGTGCCATAAGTTCGACTGAGAGAGATATTCCGGATTATTTCGAAATTGATTCAAAGGGACTTAAGGGTAAGTTTTTGAGGACTCCTCAATTTGTTGATGTTCCATACCCAGTAAGCATGGAGCCTAATCTTGTCATCGAGTTCTATTCGAGGTAATGATATCGGTTATCTCGAGGTTTTGTCGATTTTTGGCGGTTTTATTGGTATCTTCTGTTTGCGTTACTACCTATGTCGCTGCCACCGAGAAAGTTGCTGTCACTGGAAGAGATTTGGAGCTGCAGGTTGAAAGTTGCCTAAAAAAAGTTAAATACCTTGTGTCTGGTTTTCAGCAGGCTCAGTCCACTGGAGAATTCTTCACGGGAAAGATTTGGTTATCGAAGGAAGATGAAACCAAAGTGAGGATTCAGTATCTTTCAGGGAGTAATCAGAATATTCTTATTATTAATGGTAAAGTAATTATCTTCAATATAATCGATGGTAAACTAAAAAAATATACATATTCAATATCTCAAACTCCTATTTATTCAATATTAGTTGGAAATTTGGATTTGTCAAAAGAGAAGTATGAGATACTAGAAAATTCTGAAGATGTATTGGCAATAGAAATTACAAAATCAACTGTATTTACTGGCATGACAGTTGTTCTGGTATTTTCAAAATATAAAGAAAGCGGGAATATCCAACATCTTGAAGTTTGGTCAGTAGGAAGTGAAAACGGAAAAGAAGGTACTGTGTTTAATTTTATCCATCCCAGGAATATAAACGACAAGAGCAAAATCCCAGACGATGTGTTTGATGAGAAATCTGTAGTACAATCGTCATAGGTTGCCTGATTGATGTATTTCGCTTAATGAGGAAGCTTTTTTGGTTTTTGCTTGCAATCCTGGTTTGTTGCATTTTGCAGGTTTATTCACCTAACGTAGAAAAAGTCACAATTTTTGCATTGAACAAAGAAATCTCTGTTGGTCTATATATCGTCATTGCTACGTTGATCACAGCCATCTATGCAACTTCTATTGTAAAGTCATTTTTTAGATGTATCGGACATTTATTTTCTAAAAGAAAAAACGAAGATGGCAAAGTGGTCGAACAACTTGCCGAACTTGCAATATTGAATGATAGAGACTTCGAAAGAATGTTTGATAAAATTCAATGCACCAATCAGCTTTCGATAATGAAAACTGCGCTTGCTATTAGAAGACGTTCGAAGCTAGATAAAATTCATCAGATGACTGGTATTCCAAGAATCGATATCGAAATTATAAAGCTAAATCTAAAGGATGCACTCAACAAAAATGACGAACAAACAGCGGTTAAATTGGCGAATAAATCAATAAAGAATTATGCTGAGCATGTGTCTGTTGTGCAGAACGAGATCCTTGAAGTTGCAAAGCTCACGAAAAAAAGCAATATTCAATTTAAATTCGATCCTAGAAGATTTAAGTACGATCTCTCTCAGAGGTTTATAACGAAATATATGGTCACACTTGGTTTAATGAAATTCGATGCAGAAATTGATATTCCGAAAAAACTACAGATAATACAGAAACTTCATAATGAATATCCTGAGGATATAACGACGTTGTTTGCATTCTTGGATTTCGTGGATATTAACAAATCGACTGGATACGATTCTGGCGGATACGACGATAAAAAATTGTTGAAGATCATAAAGGAGACGATCAGTCTAAATCCAAATAGGAAAATAGCGAGATACTTGCTGAAACTAAATAGATGTGATATCTTCGAGATAGCACAGAAAGTGCTCGAATTTTCTGGAAATGGCAATTCGGAAAAATTGTGGATACTTCTCATAATAGCTACTAAAATGAAGTTCATTAACAAGGCAAGTGAGCTTATCAGACTACTGCTAGAAAGTGGCGATTCCTGCGGTGTCCTCGAGTTCTATGTTCAGAATATCGATACATTGTCCGTGGAGGATAGTATTAAAAAAATGATGGAGAATTATGCAAGTAAAATTTCAAAGAATTAAAGAAGGGGCGGTGGTTCCGGTGTATGGTACCGAATATAGCGCTGGAGCTGATTTAACGGCCTGCGTAGACCAACCACTCATGATCAAACCCGGAAATACAGGAATTGTTCCAACAGGAATTGCCGTTGAGATTACGATCGGTTTTTTCGGAATGCTGTGTCCTAGATCAGGCCTCGCAGCAAAATATGGATTAACACTTCTTAATTCTCCTGGAATAATAGATTCTGACTATAGAGGCGAAATGAGGGCCATCTTGATCAACCACTCTGATGAATCATTCTACGTTGAAAACGGCATGAGGATAGCCCAACTTATCATTGTCCCATTTCAGAAGGCCAAATTTGTTGAATCAAACGAATTGATGGCAACAATTAGAGGTTCAAACGGATTTGGATCAACAGGGATTCGTGGATAATTAGGCTTCTTTCGAATCTTGACTAAGGAAGCAGGGAGAGCTATACCGAGCAGTTATGTCTCAAGGGACAAGGAAAAATGATGAAGTACGACAGTGCAAAATTCAAATTTTTCTCAATTATACGTTATGAACCGCTGTATTTTTTCCGCATAATAACGAATTGAATCAAATGTATCTATTTGTTCAAGCTCTTGTAAACTAAACCATCCTATCTCACTACATTCTCTTTTTGCCATCGAGAGCGAGCACGATTCATATAGTGGTCTCCCGACGTATATTAGGTCAATGTGATCGCGTACACCATCTTTTATTGTGTTACATTGAGAACCTATTGGTGTGATCAATGCACCTTCAAAAGGCGGTCTCTCTCCATCCAATTTTATTTTGATTCCCGTTTCTTCAAAGCTTTCCCTGATCGCTGCTTCATCTGGAGTTTCGTCATTTTCCACTTTTCCGCCAGGGGGGACCCACTTTGCCAATTTCTTGTTTAATAGCATCAACAACTTGTTTTGCGAATTAAAAATATACACTGTAACACATAAAAATCGCTGGGGGAAAACATTAATTATTCGTGAAATATTTTTAAAAAGAAATAATCGAATACAGTTTTGTTTTACGTCAAATCCTTCTAATAACCACTCTTTCGTTTCTGCATTTTGTTCGTACTTAATCGCTATTGGAATGATCGATCTTATCTCTCTTCCTTCATTGAGATCGGCGTACTCAAAGTTTAAAAGCTGCTCTTTTGTATAGTTCATGCTAAATTCCACCTAAAAGCTACATTGTTAAATTTCTATAAATATCTTGTATAGTTTTGCTAATTGCATAATGATGGTCAAAATGTTGTTTTAAGAATGCATTTTTAAATACTGGATTAAATGACCATTGTGTTATCGTGAACAAATTTGGATTTACACTAATTGTTCTACTATATTTGCCTAAATCATCCATACTGATGGCTAACGGCTTTTCTTTAATAACTAACTTGCTGTGCTCTAACAACTATATCACCGTACTAGCGTGAAATTTGTGTGGTACGCAAACTATTGCCACATCGTACTGCACACCAATTGTTTGTGTTACATCTTTAAATAGAGGAACCTGTTGATGTCTCCAAGACTTTTGTAATCCTCGATCATCAGCATCGACCAATGCAACAAAATTTAATCGATTTTTCAAAAGATCAAAATACTCACCACCTTGATGGCCAGTTACGCTAACTATGATAACTTTCTCCTTTTCGCAAGTTGCGTTTGCGACATTACATAGCGCAATACAACAGCCAATTAACCTCATCAAAACTTTCTTAACCATCTAAGGACCACAATTCGAAAAAACACAACGGCTAATGATAGCATGTTTGCTGCATGGCGGCCAAGAATTTTGGCTTTAAATATATTTTGCCATTCCAAAGTCAGCTAAATTCGAAAAATAGTTACGGAGAATTTCGATTGAATCCAGGCTCTGCGGTTCGATAATTTTATCGACGAAGCAAATAGAAACGTGCTAACGGTGAGGACCGGGGTTATCTCCGAAATGAGCAGCACGCTTATAAGAGCGTCGAGCATATTCTTGCAATGCGCCGTCTTCGAGCGGAACTGGAGATATTTATGAAAAAGTTGCACGATTGAGAAAATGTGAGTATAGTCCCGAAAATGGAAACTAAATAACCGGAAAATCAAATGAAATGCAGAAGGTGTGGAGTGGATAAATTGAGAAAATACGGAAAATCCAAAGTCGGCGTGCAAAGGTATAAAGGCAAAGAATGCGGGAGGTTAATGACCAATTCCCCACCCCTGGAAAACCAAAGTCCATGAAGGCGTTCGCCGTCTTTTTGCACCTGGAATTTGATGCGAGTTTCAGATCGATAGGGAAATGTCTTAAGGTATCGACCGTGACCGTTATGGGGTGGGTAAAAGAAGGGGCGGAGAGTCTGCAAATGCCTGAAATTCCAAGCTCGAAAGGAGCTAAAATCATGCTTTTCGACGAGATGTGGCACTTTGTCGACGGAAAAAAACAAGATTTGGATCTGGAAGGCGTACGATCTGCTGGCAAAAAGAATTATTGCTCGGAAAATTGGCAAGCGTAATCATAGAACTTTGAAGGAATTTTTAAAAGAAATTGGGATAAAAGGAAGAGATTTTGTAACTGGTAACTACGATGGATTTCATATTACGGGGAAAGATCTGACTTTTCCGATAGCAGGACAACAGTTTGACGAGGCATTAT
>JAITPA010000002.1 GCA_031289695.1 Holosporales bacterium | reverse complement strand
AAATCTCTGTTTTCCTCGTACTTTACCGTTTTTTGTAACCAGTTCAGAGCCACATCTTTTGCATTTCATATTAAAATCGCACGTTCTATAGAATCACTGGTTTTCATTTTATCATATTTTCCTATCTTTATGTGAAAACTCTCGGAAATTTAACTATAATGGAGTTAGGTTTAGAAAAGGCGATTATATAAGTCGTGATACTAAACGTCACGAGTGGGAATGGTTTAGAGGTAAAGATTTGCATAAAGGAGCGATTGAGTCAAAAGGTGGCAAATTAAGAGATAGATCTCGTGTTCCCAATAGAAAGCTGAAAACAAAGTAGGTGTATTTATGAGATATTGTTGTCAACCTCTCGAAAGAAGTATTGAAGACAAAGAAATGACATATGATGACGTGAGTGGAAGCTTCATGTTTTATATAGAAGATGAAGCTTGGGGAGGTCCCGGTACATTTCATCAAAGAGTATGCAGCTACTGTCCATATTGCGGAACAAAATTACCAGAAGATTTGCTTTCTAACGATGATTATTATGACGCATTAGAAGAAGCAGTTGGAAAAGAGTATTGCGATATAAAAGAAGAAGAAATACCAGAGGAGTTTAAGTCGGACGAATGGTGGCGGAAACGAAATATAGTTAAATATCATGAATTCGACAAAGACTATATATATGAAGAAAATATAGAAATCATAAACGGAGAGCGAGTGTTGAAAATCGGGTGAACGGTGGAAAAAGCGAGAACTGTGACATTAGCAATACAATCTATGCAAACGATAACGTAAGCTATCGTTGCATGGATTGTATGATGCGGACATGTATCTAAAAGGGTTAACTGACCAAAGGAGATTGCTGAGTCATAAAGGCCAAACTTTAGATAAGCATGATTACTTTGAATTCATGCGGAAATTTAACTATAATGGGGTTAGGTTTAGAAAAGGTGGTTACATCAGTCGAGATACTTTGCATCATGAATGGGAGTGGTTTAGAGGAAAAGATTGGCATAAAGGTGCCATTAAGTCAAAGACTGGGAAAGTACGCGAAAAATCTGCAATGGAAAGCAGAAAGTTGAAGGTTAAGTAGGTAGTATTGTGGAATATTGTTGTGAAGCAATGCAAATAAGTGTAGAAAGAGACGAAATGATTTATGATGCAGTTTTCAATTGTTTTTCATTTTATGTTAAAGATGAGGCTTGGGGAGGACCTGGAACTTTTAACCAGAAAATATGTTATTATTGTCCATACTGTGGCGCAGAATTGCCAAGAAATCTATACGAAGGAGACGAGTACTGTGACGCATTAGAGGAAGCTGTTGGAAAAGAGTATTGCGATATAAAAGAAGAAGGAATACCGGAGGAGTTTAAGTCGGACGAATGGTGGAGAAAGAGAGGATTATGAGTAAGGATTTTCGTAATATGTTACGAATTGCTAATAGAATGTTTTGGACGTTTTTATTGTGCATGAAGTTTATCGATATTGCATGTTTGGTATTATTTACAGTTATTGCTCGAGTGTTTACCGTAGCCAAAATGCCTTTGTCTGCAGTAATATGTGAAGATTCGTATCTACTAACTGTCATGTTACTACAAAGCGTATTAATTTTCGTTTGTGCTGAAAAGTTCATGAATCTAGTCAGAAGACCGTTCAAGCATTTTAACTTGAAGCCAGCAGGATTAACTACAAGAACAAAAGGTATTGATAGAATTACTCTATATTTGGCTTACTTTAGTGTGATATTTTCTGGTTCTCTAATTGCATCAGAGAATTTTAACTATCCAAGCATTGAATATGTGTTGCTTTCGTATTTAGTCGTGTTGCCACTACTATGTTTAACATGTATTTTGCTAACGAAGTTTTTTATTCTAAGAAACCATACCATTTCCCTAGATCTCAAATAAGTGAATTTTTTTGATAAACTATTGATACTCGCTGTGATTGTGGCTATTATTGCGGTGTATGTTATTTTACATAAATGGTATGACTGGACCGTATTGCACAATTGCATACGTGACAAAAATGACAGTTGTTCACAAAAGAAATGATGACTGGAAAGAGAGTCCATTGATCGACAGAAATGGAAATGTTGTTAAATAGTTATGGCATCTAGTGTAGAAGTACTTAATGAATTCGAGTATGATGAAATTAACAACCGTTTTATCGGGTTTTTAACGAATATAACAGAAAAGGAACATGGAAAACGCGTGTTAGCATATTGTCCGTTTTGCGGAGCTAAGTTTCCAGAACGTCTAGGTGACAAGCTTACCGAAATTCTACAAAAAGAATACGGCCTTGGATCCTGGAAAGACTACAAAAAAACCCCGCCGGAGTTTCAAACTGACGAATGGTGGAAAAAGCGAGGCCTATGATTAGGCATTGCAGATTTATCATATGTCCCCGAATTGTAAAGCCATAATCTCATTGCGGTCTAAACCTTTTGAGTGCGTCAACGAACTTACCAAGCTCAGGATTCATCCCAGCGATCCGAGCAGCTTCTTTCATTATTTCTATACCTTCTCCACGGCCCCTAACCAATTCCGTAAACACCACCTGATGTGCCCTGATCCCCTGCAATATAACCAAATCGATGGTGCTAACTAACGGCGTAACCCACAGAGGATCTGGAGTAATAAACCATTCATCCGTTGCAGTTTTGTTGAAAGACTTTTTTTATCACTCCTGACGATTCTGTAGGTTATTTGACCAAGAGGTTTTGATAAGATTTGTCTGTATTGATCGAAAAGAGAAATACCAGTCTGGAAAAAGGCTTCCATCCTTGCAGATAAAACTCTTTCTAGCAACCGAGATCTGTCCAAGGCAAACAAGGACTTTTCCAACAAACTTTGAAGAGGTAATGGCCTATCCAACTTTATTTTCAATCCAGTTCTATATCCATGAATACCACTAACCACAGAGTCCGTATTATCTGCATCTAAAGGAATCTTTACCAAATATTCACTTTCTCCTTTTCTATCCCAGGACTCATCATTTTCCTCTAACGACCCAATAAAACACTTCGCGTGTCTACCAGCAAAAAATTTACCCATACAGTCTTCGCATACTCTGCACATATCCCTAGCGCTTAATACCGCAACCTCACTATCAGGCGCCACCCTATCACCATCGGGCATCAAAACCTTACCAGCTAATCCAAGTGGATTTTCCACTAGAATATACATGAAAAGCATTTCTGTATGCATAAAGGGTGATATTTTATTGTTCAATCTTTCTTTCGATATTAAATCAAATAAATCAACATCAAGATCATCTTCCAATGGAGAAACAATACCACAAATAAATTTCAACTGCTCACTTGCTTCGTTGACAGATTTATCATACTGCAGAATAAATGAAAAATATCTATCTAATTCACGTAAGTATTCCAACATTAACTTATTATATTTTAATTTGCCACCAATCGATGTTTGAATAAATTTTACTAAACTCTCCGCAGGACGGTACGCACCAACTAGCCTCTTTAATCGGGATAGCCTTATATACCCTGAGACATTAAGCTTTTGCTTAAACCTCCTCTATCTGCTAAAAAGTTGTATCCTGAAACTACACCTAACAATTCTCTGTCTTCTGGAACTTTAACATTCAAAATCAGTCCAGCCAGACTATCAATAAATGGATCATCAATAAAGATTGTATGCGAACGTACCACATCCTTTAACACTTTTGCTTTTTCCACTCCAAGGAAAATATCAGAAAAATCATAATAATCATTACCTTGATCTGCTTTCTCTTGAGTGTAGTCTGCAAGCGGGAGCAACCCGCTTAACAAAATCATAGTTCTTCCACCAACAATAGGAACCGCCATGGCGTTTCTAGATGACGAGTATTTACCGACCCAACTTTTAGCATGTTGGATAGCCCTATAGTTACTTACAAGATCCACCCGAACAGCTTCATCTTGTTCCCAATAGCTTTTCCAAACACCAACTACACTAGAGCAATGCGCAACCGTTCCAAAACTAAAACATAGAAACAAGAACGAACTTATTTTACGGAATAACACGCCCATTTAATTTCTCCTAAATAACAAAACAAGAATGTTTTGCCGAAATTGCCTTTATCAAATCTTCCAATGTATAGCACTTAGATATGTATGCAGAATCTTTGTCATTCGCTATTTTGCACTCAAACTTCAACATCTCAAGCGCATCGGAATTCTTGTCCGTTAAAGCTGCGCTTATCAAAAGTCTAGCGCCTATGAGTCTATCTGTCTCACTAGATCTATCAAGCAATTCACAAGCGACAGTAAATTTACCCCTTGGAGAAAGATTTTGATACTCATCTAATGGATCCACTGCTCCAGTCGGAACCCTACCGAATTTATCTCTAACACCTTCTACTGTTTCTTCCGCAGCAAAACAATTGCCAACAACGACTAAGGCGCTGACAACAAACACAACTCTTCCAAACATGGATCACCTATTTAATTACAAAACAGACTGCGCGGATTGTAGCGTACATTTGACCTAAATTACAATATATATTTTTGTGATACCATAAAAAATTAGTAAATTATTAATTTATTAAAATAATTCACGCATTGTAGCAACAATATATCAAATATCACGAGTTTTTGATTATTAGTTGAAAATTCGTATCAGGAACCACTGCTATGCAAACAGAGGATTTTGCTCAAAAAACTCTTCGTGAAGTTTCTCCAAACATGAAGTGCTCACGCAAAAACCTAGAGATTCCCAGGACTTCTCAGTCCATGCGGCAAAACCAACAATTCGGTCAATAGACCACGCTTTTGTGGGTCTTTTTCCTTAAAGGCAATATCGTAGAACTTATGTTTCCACGTCTTGTAAAAACTCAACTATCCAGTTTGTCTGCGGATAACAGGCCCCCAGGGCCTCGTAATCTATTCCGGTAGAGTCCTTGGATCGATAAGTAGCTTTCTCGACGTATCTGTTCACAGTCGTTTAATATGCTCTCGAGTTATGAAGTTATAACCTTGTTTACTACAAAACGAACGAACTCCATAATGAAAGCTTCGTTCGTTTTGAGTAGTTACGACTAATGCTTAGATTGGCCTAGTCAGAAACTCTTCGTCCCACCCCATTTCTGCTAAGGCATTTTCAACAGATACGCAACCAACTTCTTCATCTTCCGGTATTGAAAATTCGCTTATTTGCACTTGGTATATGTAATTCCCATCAAGCCTAAATTGCACAAAGCTACCATGGCTATTTCCGGCGAAGTAATCACGAATCGCCACGAATAAATTGGTGAATCCACCTAATGCCTCGTGTATGCTTCTTCTTCCGGTAAAACAAGATCCCTGCATTACATCTCCTACGTCGATGTAATCAAGATCACCCAGTATAAGTGGTATAGCTACACCCTCTCTGTGTTCCCTGCTATTATCATCAGGACGACAAACGTACCACTCAAGTTCCATCTTGTTTTCCTCCTGGAACATCATCAATTCAATCCCAATTTTGCAGTTTAGTTTCACCGCCACAGCTTGTTCTGATACCATCCAAGTTAACTGATCATTCAGTGCTCGCAGCGCTCTTGAGTTTTGATCTATCTTTGCGGCTACGAACGCATACTGATTAATCAGGTTCGTCCTTTCGTCCTCATTTCTAGCCCCACCAAACCACAAAGGATCACACTGAAGCGCCGTTTGGAAACGCCACGAAAGTTCCCTAGCAGTTGCGGCATCCGATCTTATGGCCGCAGGAACTGCCGCTACAGAAGGCGCTCCCTGATCAATGTTAATTGTATCTCCGTACACATCTTTTGTTTCCGAGGCTATACAGCCCACAGAACCACCCATAGTGGCAATAACCGCCACCGCCAAAAATAACTTCATTGCTTAAAGCTCCCCAGCCACACGTATAGTTAATGCTACGACATAGGAGAACAAACGTCAAACAAAAATTCACCAATTGCGCAATTCATTCTCAAATGTTCATATAACCAACTCTCTCGTGGTATCAGAATCCTTGATTAACTCGTATCCGATGAAGCTGTGAAAGCAAACCTCGCGACTGCTCTCACAAACGTCACCGAACTTCTTAATTAAATTTGAGACTAATCAATAACAAAATCATCGAGCTCATCGAACAATGCATTTTGAGCTTCGATCCTCATCCTCTGGACCTCTGCTTTTTGGAACTCCTCTGCGATATTTCCACAGGAAACCAAATTTGTCGTACGCGCTTGCTTTTTTCCACGAACAACGACTTCTCTCTCGGAAACAATCATTCCAAGATCAACGTCAAATTCAGCATCTACACTAACATCCCCAGCGGCGCACAGATAGCCGGGAAGCTTCAAAAATAGTGGAACTTGTCCATCTCTATAAGGAAGATAGTCTGTAACTACGTCAAAATCTCTGTAACCACACCAATTACCAACAGAATAAGTTGCTCCATGAAAAAGATGCGAATGCCTATCCAGGCAGAACGATGTTGGAAAACTCTTTTTTGTTACAACTGGCTTAGTCGGGTCAACCGCATCGGCGATGTGCCTGCTATGCTCTAAAACCAAACAATTTGAAAAGTGACTACCACGGATGTGTATTTCCTGAAGTGCGTACACCAATCCAACCTGATTTAAAACAGTAGTACCCGCAGTCGCAGAGATCGATTCCCTGGAGTGCAGGTACCCATAGCTATTATCTATTATATTTGCTTTTATTGACAAATTCCTATGACATGCGATTTGCCCAGCCATTTCAGTAGACAGAAAATATTCTTCAACCTCAGTAGATACGTCATACAGAACAGAATTAACACAGGCTAATTCGCCTTTTTCATTGGTTATCGGATACTTGTCATAGGTCTTGGTCCTTCTCCCCAAATGTTCTACAACAAAAGTTTTATTGGTGCTAACCTTAGTTTTCTTATAACACGGAATAGTTATAGTTTTTTGATTCGTTGCTTTACCGCCAGTGTTTACAAACATGCCAGTGACGTTGAGAGCGATATCACCCAACGCATGAATTTTGCCGGAAATGTTCTCAAACCTATTGGCTTCGATAAAAACATTCCTCTTAGAGCCCACGTTCCCAGTGGCAGCAACTGTAAAAAGACCAGCTTTCACCGCCAAATTTCTGACCTTCAGCTCACTTTTGATACCAACTCTTGGAGCTTCAATATTGAGATCAACGTTCATCTTCGCTGGCCTCGAAATAATTATTCCACGGCTAGATTTGACCTTGAATGCCTTGTCTTCTCCAGTTACTATAGGCGTTATAAATTCACCGTCTAAATTGGCAGCATCTCCGGTGGTCTCATACTCAACACTCACCCCAGCAATGACTCTTCCGAACTTCGTTCCTGCCGCTGTCGCTCCAATCTGGACAAATCTGAGTTTGCCTTCAGTTTGCACTATCCCGTCGTTTTGGAACCCATGGGCAAAGACTCTAACTCCGCCTTCGGCGCGCAAACTCGCACCGCTGGAAGCCTTATAGGTTCCGTGTATTTCGAAATCAGGTTTCGTTGGATCGATACCAACACCAGCTTTTCTCCTAACGAAAATGTTTCCGTCGTTTCGTATTCCAATGTTGTCTGGTGCGCCAACTGTTCCATCCAGGAGAAACAACTGTGTCCCTTCGTCAACGACAAAAGCTCCTTCATCTTGTATTCCAACTTCAATTGCACCTGGAGCGACCACTGTTTTATCCAGCAGAAACAACTGAGCTCCCTCTCTATTGTGAATCGATCTTAAGCCAATCAACTGGGAATTAAACGTCGCTATCCCACTGTTATCCAGGTGATTCATGCTTGTCATACAATTAACAGTCAATCTGCCAGTGTTCAGCAACAGAGCGTCTTCAATGAATAATGTCCCAACCTCAAGCTCAGACTCTTTATCTATGAAAAGTCCACCAAACGAACCCTGATTGATCTTTCTCCGGAAAGACAGCGAGTTTAATGAAGCTTTCGTTTTACCAGTGAGAACGGCGAAATCCGCTTCCACTTCGATATCACCTGTGATATCATTAAGGACAAGCTGCCGAGGAGTTATGATTTTTATTGATTTTCCGGTCGCATTCCTATTGCTGAAGACGGCATCTCCATCCTGGGAAATGAACAGTTCTCCGAGCTCCGGAATATTCATGCAAAAACACTTTGCCTCGGCGGTGACATCCGGCAATGCGAACGTTCCCGTTGCAATGGTAGACTTAGCCCTCTGCGAAGCCTCGCAAAGACTTGCCATTGCAGCCATCTGCGGCTTCATCATAGTGGCTGAAGTAACATAATTCTCGATAGTAGTCGTGGAGGCATCCTGCTTCCGCTGCACCTGAACTTTAAAAGCAGCATCACCGGCCTCCTGGTTTTTTTCGATGTTCACGACAAACTCTGGAGCTCCCTGCATGCAGAACACCTGCGTTACATTCGAACAGACAAAAACAGCAATCCCAAACTTCGCAACTCCTCGCTTGATCAATTTAAAGGACATAACAGACCTCACAAAACGGACAAAACAGCTCTGAGTCTGGACCTTTTGTTCTGTCCACGGCAAGTAAAAAATGTCGATAAAAATAAGAAAATTTAACTAAAATTCTACTCACAATTGAGTAAACGTGTTACCACGAATCTGATTTTGTCTGCTTATATTCGGCTGCTGTCAGCGTCATAACTTCTCCGGCGAACCTGCTTGAAAACAACACATTGGATGATCGATTTACCAGAATTATTGTTTGACATTTATTTTTTTGAAACATAACATTAAAAGTGGGCGCTTCGGGGAGTTTCCAGATAATGAAGTTTTTTAAATATTTAGCAGGTGTTGTTGCTACCGTCGCATGCTGTTCTATGGGGAGTGCGTCCTCAGGAACATAGGAAGATGAGCACGGAAACACAATAGTTCGGTTTGCAAACCAGAACAGGGACTATCCTATAGTGGCAGTTCCTGCGGCCATGAGGGCAGAGGTTGTAGCTGCCGAGGAACTTTGGCAGTGTTTTCAGGCAGACGTTCAAAGGATGCTTCGTGGTAATCCTTTAGCGTTTGCGGAATACGGAGATGAATACGAAGGAGCGCTTCAATGCGTGCCATTACCGCAGATTAATCCGTATGCATTCATAGCTGCAAAGATAGCTCAAAGTCCAGAGGCGCAACGAGCGCTAGGAAAGCAGTTAAATTGGATGGAAAAAAACAAGCTGAAGCCGCGAGATTTGGCTGCAAAATTGGTATTCAATCGATATCATTCCCGGAGGAGAATAAGGTAGAATTTGAGTGGTATGTTCGTCATCCTGATGGCAAGAGCGGAGATGGTGTAGCTAGATCATTTAGACTAGATGATCTTGACTACCTCGACGTAGGAGATGTAATGCAGGAGTTTTGTTCTAAAGGAAGAAAAACTATACGCGATGCGTTAAGAGGGTACGCCAATTTATTCAGAGTGACGAGCGATTTCTTTGATGGAAAAACTAGTGCTCGCTTTGTGCAACTTAGGGAAGATGGGCATTACATGGATCCAGTACTGGTAGATAGTAAACCAGAACAAGTAGAGGAAGGAGAATACTACGTGTCTATCGAAGATGTTCTGGCAGTAACTGGATTTGGGCCGATGTATCTGATTCCCAGTTCACCGACTGTAGCCACAAAGATAGCCAAAAATCCGGAAGCTCGGCAAGCTGTAAATAATCAGTTGATTTGGATGGCGAACAAACAAGCTGAAGCCGCGGAACTTGGCCTCAAAATTGGGGTTCAATCAAGGTTGATTCAGCAGAATAGAATGGAACTTGAGTGGTGCGTTTCTACTGTTGGCGATAGGGGCATAAATGGTGTACTTAGGACATTTGAACTAGATCACCAAGATGTAGGAAATGTAGTTGCGGAGTTTTGTTCTGATGGAAAAACCGTTATAGATGATTCGCTAAGAGGACTCGCCAATTTATTCAGGGCGATGCGTCATCATTTCGCAAGCAATAGGAATAGTCGTTTTGTTCAATTGAGGTATGATGAGCCTCAAATTGATCCACAAGAAGGACATTCTCCTGCAGAAGGACACTACATGAATCCAGTACTAATGGAAAATCTGCCAGAACAGAGAGAGGAAGGAGAAACCTACCTGTCCATCATGGAGATTTTAACAATGATGGGGTGGGACGAAGAGTTTCTAACCGACCAATCTAACTAACGTAGATTTGTTGTCCTGGTGTGGACAACCTGATTTGCAGCCAATTCATAGATTTTTGTGTTACATTTTCTTAGAGTTGGCTGCTTTTTTCTTAATGACGAAGCGGCTCGTTACGAACGTAACGATTGCTGTAATGAATCCTGCAATGGATGTTTCTTCAATCGAAATTCCGAATTCTGCGGCGATTGCGACGACTATGCTCGTTAAAATCCCTGTCCAAAAAACTGAGGATTTTATGCCACTTTTTATCTTTTTGTTTTTCATAATTTCTCCTAAATTTTAAGAATAAGCTCTTTTGAGCCAACCATTGATGAACTTGTTCTGGCTAGCGTTCTTGCTCACAATGCATCTGTAGTGTCCGGCAGCTTCCGATTTCAGCGCCGCTAGAAGCGCTTTTTCATCCGCTGAATTTACCGCATTGAGAGTTTTCACATAAAGATAGGAAAATATGATAAAATGAAAACCAGCGATTCTATAAAACATGCGATTTTAATATGAAATGCAAAAGATGTGGCTCTGAACTGGTTACAAAAAACGG
>JAITPA010000015.1 GCA_031289695.1 Holosporales bacterium | reverse complement strand
AGAGATCCTTACTCGGAGAAGATGAATTCAGTCTATGAGAAGGTTCCTGAGATGAAGGAGGCTAAGGAGATATTCGAGAGGGCAAAATCAGATCCAGAAGCCCAGGAGGCAATGAGGATCTACGAGAAGGCCGCATACGGTTATGGAAACGGTATTTCCATTGCCAAAAACGAAGGCTTAGTGGAAGGTGAAGCAATTGGTCTAGACAAGGGCCGAACAGAAGGCAAGCTGGAGAAAGCCAGAGAAACCGCAGCGAGGATGTTGTTCAAGGGCATGTTGATTGAGGACATTTCCGATATAACTGGATTATCACTAGAAGAAGTGCGGCGCCTAAAGAACAAAAAGTAGACAAAGTTCGAAGTGGCTTCAAGTTTGTGATAGTATGGAGCCGTTGTTGTTCACTGTTTGAATTTACTGAAATGTCTATATTTGGGTTTACATCTCCGACGCTGATTGATCTTGAGAAAAGAGGTTTCTTGTATCAGGTCACAGATAGTAAAGGATTGGATCAATTGTTTCAGGATATTTCTAATGTTATTTTTTATATTGGATATGATCCTACTGCCAGAAGTTTACACGCTGGTCACCTCCTCTGGATAAAGTTTGTCGAGAAACTCCAGAAGGCTGGGGCGAAGCCGATAATACTAACCGGCGGAGCCACAAGTAAGATTGGTGATCCAACGTGGAAAGACAAGGAGAGGGTGGCTTTAGATCCTGAAACCGTCCTCGAAAATTCAACGGCAATAGAACAGAGACTCAGGTCGTTTGTAAAATTTGGCGATGCTCATTGTGAAGCTACTTTGCTAAATAATAATGACTGGATTTCGAGGATCAATTATATGGATTTTCTTAGAGATTTCGGTCCTCTTTTTTCTGTTAACAAAATGCTAACGATGGATAGTGTAAGTGCAAGACTCGAACGACAACAGCACTTGAGTTTCCTCGAATTTAATTACATGCTTTTACAGGCTTACGACTTCCTTCACCTCTTCGTGAATTATGGTTGCAACTTACAGATAGGCGGGGCTGATCAATGGTCAAACATGATTTCTGGGGTTGATTTAGTAAGGCGCAGAGCTGGCAAATTAGCCTTTGGAGTATCGATGCCTCTTCTCACAAATTCGAGTGGCCAGAAAATGGGAAAAACAGAAAGCGGAACTATTTGGTTGGATGAAGAATTAACATCTCCGTTTGAATTCTGGCAATACTGGAGAAATGTCGATGACAGAGATGTAACCAAACTCCTAAAGATCTTCTCAGATATTGATATAGCTAAAGTTGAGACATATGATTCATTTATTGGTATGAAGAAGATGAATGATCTTAAGATCATCCTCGCCGATACATTAACTAAATTTGTTCATCCAACCGCAGATTTACTTTCGATTAGAGAAACTACAAGAGGATTATTTGACCGGCAAAAGTGTAATATGAATGATATTAAAACTTTTGATATAGATGTGAATACGAGAATTGACAGAGTTCTTTTTACTACAAAATTGGCTCCTAGCCTAACGGCTGCAAGACGTCTAATCGATGGAAAAGGAGTAAAAATAGATGATGAAGTTGTTACGGCATGCGATAGCACAATTGTTGATGATTGTCTCATCTCAGTTGGGAGAAAAAAATTCATAAAGATTAAAGTTAAAGACTAAATAACAACATTGTGGTACCATGAAAGTATGTGCTTTGATTGGGAGGTTATAGAGTGAGCAAGTTGATCGAAGATCAGCGAGGAGAGATGAAACAAGGCAAGCCGGCTAAATTGGCCGGATGTAGTTGTTTTGATTCTAGCTTTTTAGACAGAAGGCTTGTAACGGGTTGCGTTGTGAGTGCGGTGATTTCTGTCGTTACGGCGTTCGTTATCACTAAGGTGGGATTTAATTCTCAAGACAAGTCGATTCAGGAAATCGCGGAAAATTGCGAATCCATCGATAACAAAATCCGAGCTACAGTCGATTCCATTTCATCATTGAATGTAGTAATAGAATCTTTGAAGGAGGAATTAAAATCTGGGAAGAATGATCTGACATACATATACGTAACACTCTCCGCTCTTCAGCGTGATATTTCAGCGATCAAGCAGAAGTTCCCTATAGAGACCGTTCCAGATGATGTAATGCAGAAACTTTCCTCGGAGAATGCATCGTTTATAGAATCGCTTGAGAACCTCGTAAAAGACGGAGTTCCATTCGACGGTTTTATCGAATCGTGCTCATCTAAGATCGATATAGAAAAATATATATCTAGTGGAAGACTACTTGGGTTTGCAAAGCAGAACACGAAATCTGTTGATTCATTACATAAGGATTTTATCGCTGTTGGTGAGAAGGTCTTTGAAGTTAAATTTACAGAGTCATTTTGGGAGAGACAGAAAAGATTCATCAAAGAGAAAATAACGGAGGCCATAAAGATTAGGAAGACTGATGACGATGGAGAAACCAGTGATGAAATGGACGATAAGACTCTTTTTGAATTGGCGAGCAAGCATCTTTCGGATGGAAAGACGAATGAGGCCCTCATAACCCTCGAGAAAATCAAAATGAGCGAAGAGAATTTGCAGGCGTTGGTTTCGGATCTCAGAAAGAGAGTTGAATTGGAAAATGCGTTTTTTGAATTTAAAAAGGAATTCGTAGAGGCGGGAACACGACCTGCAAAGCCAGAGGGTGAATTGGAGAAATAGGGATGCCTGATAAATCATCTGGTTTCATGCGAATCAATTAATTACGCAGAAGAAGTACGTCTCTGATGGACTTTATCTTTCTAATATTGAGCTCAGAGGCTTTTTCGAAGTCATCCGTCTTATGTGAACAAAATATTGAAGTAAAACCGAGCTTTTGTGCTTCTTTTACTCTCTGAAATGAGAGATGCGACTGCCTAATTTCTCCAGATAAACTCACTTCGCCAAAGAATACCGATTGCTTCGGAAGAGGTCTTTGAAAAGTTGCCGAAATGATTGCGGCGACAACGGCGAGATCTGCGGCTGGTTCAGTTATCTTAAGCCCTCCGGCAACGTTCAAAAAAACATCCTTATTTGAGAAATTTATCTTGCACCTCGTCGTGAGAACGGCAACTATCATCGAAAGCCGATTGGCATCAAACCCAACGGAAGCTCGCCGAGGGAGCGCCAAGTTTGTATGAGACACCAAAGCTTGAATCTCCGATAGGATTGGTCTTGTGCCTTCTATTCCAGAAAATACGGCAACACCACTTACATCATCGCTGTGATCAGATAAAAACGCGGCCGATGGATTTCGAACCTCTTCAAGTCCATTTCCGGTCATTGAAAAAACACCTATCTCATCAGTTGGGCCATATCTGTTCTTTTCCCCCCTGAGAATCCTATAGTCATATGATTTATCTCCCTCAAAATGCAATACGCAATCGACCATATGCTCAAGTGTTTTCGGGCCTGCTATCGCTCCATCCTTCGTGATATGTCCAACAATCGTCACGATGATGTCGTTGTTTTTCGCCAGATTTACGAGCTCTTGGGTGCAGTGTCTAACCTGAGAAATACTTCCCGGTGGTGACTGAATAAGCTCAGATGAGATCGTCTGAATTGAATCCACAATGACTATACTATTGTGTTTTAGATTAGAAACCGATTTTATAATCTGATGGACATCGGATGACGAAGCGATCTTCAGGCGATTATTATCGATACCGAGTCTGTTGGCTCGCAGCATGACCTGTTTTACTGATTCTTCGGCTGAGATATATGCGTAGTTTTCAATTCCAGAAATATCAGAGAGAATCTGAAGAAGAAGTGTGGATTTTCCAATACCAGGAGGGCCCCCCAGTAACACGACAGATCCATCAACAAAGCCGCCACCAAGGACTCTATTAAATTCCTCGGAGTTTGTTAAATGTCTTCTGGATACCGAAAAACCAGTATCAGCTATGTCATCCGACAGAGAAACGAAAAAATCATCTGGAACATCAGGCGATTTTGACGATCTTACCTCAGGCGTTGCTTCTTCAACTATGCAATTCCATCCCCTACAGACATCACATTGTCCCATCCATTTTGGAAGAACAGCCCCACATTCCTGACACACAAACCTAGATGCAACCTTGGCCATATTTTTATCATCTGCAGCCACACGTGCAATTCTGGCACGGCCTGTGGTATTTATTGGTGACGCTGAACCCATTGCTTATGCCGTTCTCAACGATATCGATGTCAATCCCTCTTATCATAAGTTCCATTTCCTTGTCATAAAAAAAAGATATGCCATCAACTTCTATTTTCGCCTTATCCGTCGTGTCTGCGTTCTTCTCATAGGACAACGAGTAATTAAGTCCAGAACATCCACTGCTTTCGATTAATATATCAACCCCAACGGCGTTTTGTTCCTCTATTAGCTTCTTTATCTTCTCGGCTGCTTTCTTCGTTATTGTTATCATATTTTCCTCATTGTTTTTTTTAGCTTTGTAATCCTTAACGGCGGCTTCTATGGCCTCTTTTGCCAACACAGAACAGTGCCTTTTTATCTTTGTAAGCTCTAGAGAATCCGCCACTTCTTCATTTCGAATTTGCAAGGCCTCTTCGATAGTTTTCCCTTTGAGGATGGTCGTTGTAAACTCCATCGCAGCAATGGCAGATACGCATCCGAAGACTTTGTATCTGGCATCAACGATAATGTCATCATCGTCGAAAAACAGCTGTAATTTCATAACATCGCCACAGAGAGGAGACCCAACAACCCCTGTCCCAACATTCGAAAGTGCACTATCAAACCCACCTATGTTTTTCATTTTTTCATAGTATTTCAGGGTTTTTTCGCTATACTTCAACTTTAATACCTCTTGGAAAAAATGCTATCTACGTTTGAACCGGAGATTATTATATCCCAAACTGGGCTTATTGCACGTAGCTTTTTCGATGCAACTATAAGTTCATTTATTGCAACATCTATGTCTTGTTCGGTCGTGGACTTTCCTATGGTGATCCTAAGGGATGACTGCGCTATGTCGGCAGGAATCTGCATAGCAGCTAGTACATGGGAAATAGTAAGCTTATTAGATGTGCACGCTGAGCCTGAAGAAACGGCGATCCCAGAGGCCTCCATCATTAAAGCTTCGCCTTCACAGCCCCTGAAGCTCATATTGATAATACCAGGGTAATTCGACGTTTCAGAGCCGTTGATGTATGTTTCATCGAGGCTAGCGTGGATGCCATCTATAAATTGTTTCCGAAGTTTTCTAACATGTTTCAGGTTTTCTGCCATCTCGGCATTTGCGATTTCAGCTGCTATGCCCATTCCAACGCAGAGAGCGACTGGCACAGTTCCAGATCTGATCCCAAATTCAACCTCGTGATTCGCCCCTGGAATCGATATAAATTTCCTGTTGGAGTGTTTGAAATAAAAAATTCCAACACCCTTCGGACCGTAAATCTTGTGACCAGATGCACTCAGAAAATCAACGTCTAGATCTGATACATCTATTGGAATCTTTCCAAAAGCCTGTGTTGCATCCGTGTGGACTAGTGTCCCTTTGTCACGGCAGATTTCGACGATTTTCTTGGCATCTTGTATAGTCCCAGTTTCATTGTTAACGAAGCAAAAAGACACAAGGCCCGTGTTATCTTTTATTGAATCTGCAAGATGATCCAAGTCCAATAGACCATCGTGTTGAACATCTAATAGCGTCGTTTCTATTCCGTTACGTTTCAAATAGTCTACACAATCGATAACAGATTTATGCTCTGTCTTAAGGGTTATAAAATGATTTTTCCCAGACTTTGCAAGGGCCTGCATCGTACGAACAATCGCTATCTTGTTTGATTCAGTTGCCCCACTCGTGAAAACAGTCTCTTCAAATTTCGAATGCAACAGTCCTTTGATCCTGATTCTCGCTTTGTCTACGCCATCTAGCGCATCTATTCCATATGAATGAAGAGAATTTGGGTTACCAAATACGTCGCAAAAATACGGAATCATTTCCGCCAGAACCCTCGTGTCACACGGAGTCGTCGCGGCATAGTCTAAATATATTACATTCTTTGACATGCTGAAATTTTTAAAAAGTCAAGGCCATGGTTGTCATTGTACAAAATTATTAGGGACGATTCGATATTTTCATATACGACGATATTTCCCCATAGTATCATTCCAGAAATCAATCGTTTCTTGTTGAACGTGCTTAGAGCCACACTCACGCAAACAAGCCAAAAACAACCCGTAAATGGCTTCCAAACCGAACAATTGTAATGCAATTAGAACCCTCGTTATTCGAAGCATATTGTGTCCAGTGGGCCATGTGTGATTGTCGATATACTCAATGTACGGTTCTTCTTTTCCATCTAATGCAAATTTAAATCCCCAAAAGCCAAGCATACGGTGCACATTTAAACACATGTTTATTGCTATCATTGGTCTTACCTCTTTATCACCTGCGAATATTTTTTCTAACCTTTGCAACATTGTTGTTCCATTTCTATTCGAAGACAAGAACAACTCTTTGTTATCCACGCCTCTTTTCAAATTTGGGAAGATGACCTGAATGAAATTATGTGCGTCCTCCAACCATCTATCATCCTTTTTCCTAACGTCAGCGACGCACCTAATGTCTTTAGCAATAAAGGGAACGTTAAATCCGCAGATAAACTTCATCCACCCAACATTAAGCTCATCCATGCCACTACCTCTAAGTACTTCTTCAACGGAATGCACCTTTCCTGGTGGCTCACCTTCATGATTCGCGCTAGCACTCATCATTTTGAAGCAGGCAGAAATAAATGGATTAGAATCTTTCTTGGCTGCAGTTTCGGCTGCAATCAAAGCAAAAATTCTGCATCCGTCGTCCGTTGCGTGGTTTGAAACAAACTGCACAAGATCTTTATAAAGTAACACATTTTGTCGATCAGTAAGCGATTCTGGTAATACAGTCAACGTAAAGAAAGCGTGATGTACCATTATGTTGGTAATTGTTTCTAAGTCACCTATTGCTATTAAATTTTTCATGAAATCGGTAACGAGACCGCTAGAATCAGATTGCTTGACAAAAGTTATGAATTTTTTCCTAACAGATTCGTTCCTACTTTCATCGGCACACCTCGGAAGTATCATCCCGATTTGTTCACTGCTATTCGATAGTCCTGAAAAAACAAAAGTGAAACTCAATACAGCTTTTGCAAATATTCTGATCAAGTAATACATCTTGCCGATCAAATCCATAATGCAGAACGATAATAAAATTATACACTTTTAGTTAGGTGTTGTCAAATGTAACACAATTTCAACTATTTAGTGTGTCTTGTGTGCAACACTATTTTTTTTGACATATGGGCAATGCGTCTGAATTGGCAATTGCCAGGATGTTTATGTGCCAGAATTTAAGTTAGAGGATGTTTATTTTACACTTTTAAGGGGAAACCGAGATGAAGAAAATTTTAGCAATAGGAATTCTAGCAGCAGTATCGAGCTCAGCAATGGCATGGGAATTTGGTGTTGGCGGCAGAGTTGGAGTCACATTTATCAAAGGAAAGGGCTCCTCGGCTGGATTTGCCAATTTAGAAGCAACTACTCCAACCAAGATAACAACGCTCAAATCGAAAAAGACGTCCTTCGCTGGTGACATCATATTCATGGTCGAGGAGAAATGGGACTGTTTCACAGCTGGTCTAGGACTTGAAGCTGGAATCTGTCCTGGTAAGATCAGCCGTAAAGGAGAAGCGTTTGCTGACATACACCCAAAAGACGCAATGACATTACCAGTAGGTGGCGGATGGGCTAATGCAGCCAACAACAAGGGGCAAGTCGGCTATACAACGAAACAGACGTGGCGAGCTGGCCTCAATCTATATGCGATGTACCATCTATCGGAATGCTGGGCGCTTGGACTAGAGCTCGGAGGCGCATACACAAAATTCAAGACGACGGCTGTAGCCAACGGATCCACAACCGCAGATGCCAATCCATGGGTTGCGACTGCCACAACTAAGAAAGCTAGGGTAGTGCCGCACGTCGGGCTATTCACGAGATACAGCTTATCGGATGCATTATTCGGGCAGTTAGGCGTACGCTATCATATTAGAACAAAGCTACCGGGCGCAGGCGGAAAACTCACAGGCACCGACGTCTCTGGGGTGAATGACCCGAAGTTCGGTGCCAATCCTGGGAAGATCCACATGCTCTCGATCAACATGACCGTGGGAACGAAGTTCTAAGAGGCAATCCCATAACACAGTTTTATACAAAAAGAAAGCAGGAAAGGCGATTTTCTGCTTTCTTTTATTTTTTGCGTGACAATGAAGCAACACCTCAGATAATAAGTTAAAATTTTATATAAATTAATTCCTACACTTGGGTGGATGACGTACCATCTGATTAAGGGCCACACAAGCTTAAGGGGACATAAATGAAAGCAAACAGACTGCTAGGGATAGGAATTATCTTAGCAATTCTAGGAACCGGTGAAACATTAGCAACAACAAAATTCGGCGCCGGAGTGAGGGGGGGCATAGCCTTCACCAAACTACAGAAAGGGAAATACGGCATCACTGGCAAAAGTGACGACGGATCGGATAGTGTCCTCAACCCATCTCGTGTAGCCGGCGACCTAGCAAGGAATAAACCGTGTTTTCCCGCCGAGCTCTATTTCGAGAGCGTATGGGAATGTTGCGATTGGATGGTGGGTGGCTCATTAGCGATTGGTGGAACAATCGGAAAGCTCTGCAAAAAAATTAACAACAACGCTGCAATAAAAGGGGTAAATACCGGTACAACGGAAAATAAGGTTGCTGGAATCGCAGGTGAAGTAGGAACTGCCGCCAATACGCCAGGAAACGAAACTCCAATAACACTAAACGGTGATGTTACAATGAAACAGAAATGGAATGGATCGGTAACCCTCATCTTCGGCCACAATATAGCTCAAGGACACACCATAGCACTAAACCTAGGCGCTACGTTCGCTGGATACAGATACACATTTAGGCTGCATGCTACTAAAGTTGGGGAAGCTGATGAGAATGGAGAAGTTGCTTCGAAATCACTCAGCAAGGGTCGGGTGTCGTGCTTCGTCGGCGCGACATACGACTGCATGATCAATAACACTGTGTACGCTCGGCTGACATACAGATGGAACCTACCAACCGGAAAGGTGAGCAAGACTGTCGAGCCAACCGCTGAAAATCAAGCGAAAACGAAAATCGAATGGGGTGAATGGACTAGTCATGCTGTGATGATCGGTGTTGGTATGAAGTTCTAAAAAAGCACACAATAAAAGGACCGGGAATGGCGATTTCTGGTTCTTTTTTTCCCACACCCCAATGATCTATTTGCTCGATCTTCATTGATTTTGATGCTAGACTCTAGCACGATATTGTGTAAAGGATTTTGCGATTTATGGAAATTACAACATTGCTAGACCGGTTGAACGAGTGGCTTTCTGGAGTTGATTCAGCGGGGTCTTCCTGCGAGCTTGATAAAATAAGGGTTGATCTATTTGGCAAGTCTGGCGTTATAACGATGGCATTTAAGTCATTGAAAGATTGTTCGGCAGAGGAGAAGAAAATCGTTGGCGAACAACTTAACATAATCAAAAATAAACTTGAAACAGCTATTTCGAGTCAAGCGGAAAAACTAGAGGCCGCCCTAATCGACGAAAAAATAAAGAGCGAAACAGTTGATGTAACTCTTCCAATGAATGGTAAATTCGGCGGGCTACACCCTATTACACAAGCCACTAGGAGAATAAAGAACTATTACTTATCGAGAGGGTTTCTTGTCCTTGATGGCCCTGAGGTGGAAACCGATTTCTTCAACTTCGATGCACTGAATATTCCAAAACATCACCCGGCGCGACAGAGTCATGATACTTTCTATCTAGACGGGTTCAATGAGACTCTGCTTAGGACTCAGACTTCCTGTGTCCAGATAAGATCGATGCTTGAAAGAGGTGTTCCAATCAGAATGGTATCAATCGGAAAAACCTATAGGAACGATTCGTTGGATGCGACTCATTCTCCGATGTTTCATCAGGTCGAGGGATTGGTCGTCGAAAAAACACCGCTCAGCATCGGATGCCTGAAAAGCGAGTTAATGCGATTCATATCGTTTTTCTTCGAGGTCGAAAATGTATCTGTTAGGTTTAGACCAAGCTTCTTTCCGTTTACAGAACCAAGCATGGAACTAGATTGTAGATATACGAAAAAAGATGGCAAAATAATTATTACCCCTGACGGGGATAAGTGGCTTGAAATGTGCGGCTCTGGGATGGTCCATCCAAACGTTTTTAAGAGTTGTGGGATAACGGAGCAGGTTTATGGGTTTGCATATGCCTTTGGCATCGATCGGCTCGTCATGATGAAAAATGGAATCCAGGACATAAGAGATCTTTTCGACCCAGATCAGAGAATCCTAAAACACTACAATTCTCCGATGTGTGGCGGCTGAGAAACGAAAACTTTTGTTTAACATTTATTTTGAGGCTAACACCTAACGTTAAAAATGTTAAGGTGAAAAAATGTGCGTAAAGCACTGTAAAATGAGCAAAAAAGACCAGCTAAAGTTGATGGAATTTTTTGTAGCCGGAGTAACCGCAAGAACGACTGCTGAATTGGAATAACTTCGCAAAGATCTAAAGATTACGGATTTCTAGTTTTCGATGAAAACCCAAGATCCTTCCATCTTTGGATGATTTCTTGGCCAATTTTCTGTTCATCCTCAGTATCATATCCATTCAAATCAGAGCACAAGTAAACTTCCACTGCTGATGAGAAATCCAGACTTTTACAGATTTTCTGTGGAGTGATGAATCCATCTAATTCACGAATCATTCCATCCACCTCATCCATTACATCTGGATTTCCCACCTTCACGTTACCAGTTTCATATATCTCGACCAACTTCCATAAGGGTGAACACGTTACATTATAGAGGGCCTGAAATTCCCCAAGATCAACTACTATTTTTCTGAGTCCATTCTCATTATACGTACAAGTACCACTTGTCGCACCTCCAAACAACGCGAACAAACCAACCACGACAAACTTTTTCATAACGCCCTCCCCAAGGCTCAACTATAGTTATATTGTCTCATTGTTTCGTGATATTGTCAACAACTCTGCAAAGATCTAAACCTTATTTTGCCCAAAGATATTGTGCCATCTATAACATTAATAAATAATTCGGCTCGACCCTGTTTAATTCCAACTCTAATTCCTATTAAAGGTATAGTTATAATCACAGTATCGAGCCAACCTATTCTTCCAACTCTATCAAACGATTTTCCATTAATTTGTTCAAATAAAGCTGATACATCTGCGAGCGGGAGTGGTGTTTCAGAAGTGGTGTCATGATATGGACAATTAACTTCATTGTAAGGCGTATTCGCATACAACATTTGACCGGGATGGCTTCCAACAATTGGATACTCAGTAATTGGACAAGGTCCGCGATTTTCTGTTGCATGCTTAAATATCAACAATACCATTTCTTTGATTTCTTTCTTTTCGACTCCTGGCTTGCTGAATTTTTGTTGTAGCAAACGCAATAGATCATCCCTTGATAACAAATCTTTAATGTCACCTTTTTTGTTCCATTTTCCATTTGTGCAAGCATATCCGTTTAATAATTCATTTATATTCATTTTAAATTCTCCTAAAAAAACTGATTGAAGGCAGCTGAATTGCTACCAATATTATTTATGATTTTTTGAAGTAGCTGAATTGCTACCTGTGTTTTAGTTTATGGCATGCCTTCATGAAGGTCAAATTATTTTCTAGCCCATACGAAGTTATACTAACTCCTATTAATAAATATCGTATCGAGGAACCGTTTCCTAAATCAGACGTGCTCTTCTCGCCCTGATACCAATCTCTTTATGTTTTCAATGTGTGTTATCGTAAGGAATATTAAAGCTGATATTGCAAATAGCATTACGCCTAGCTTCGTTGAAGTTGAATTTACAAAGTATCCATAAATCGTCAATACGGCGAATGAAATACCGAGGGCCATTGATGCTACAGATGAAACCTTAAATACCTTCGCAATAAATGCCCAAATAAATATAGAAACACATGCAAACAACGGCGATAAAGTTAAAAATATTCCAGCGGATGTGGCCACCCCCTTCCCTCCCTTAAACTTAAGCCAAATCGGAAACGCGTGGCCTACTATACACGCAAAAACCGCAACCAGTCCGTATTGATTGTCACATAATAACTTTATAAGCAGCGAGAAAATTACACCTTTGGAAGCATCAATGGCGAGCGTAAATAGAGCCTGTTTTTTCCCACATGTCCTTAGGACGTTTGTTGCTCCGGTACTGTGAGACCCACAGGCCCTAAGATCTATTCCACTCATAAATTTCGTTAAGACAAATCCGGTTGGAATCGTACCGACGAGATAGCCTATGATTGTCAAAACCAGCAAATTCATAATAGAATACATTTATCATAACGTCTTTTAACACGAAAAGTATGATCGTAGCAACTTGGAATGTCAATTCAGTTAGAGTCCGTTTGTGCCAACTTATCTCTTTTCTAAGAGATAACAACGTAGATGTAATTTTGCTGCAGGAATTAAAATGTACAACTGAAATGTTTCCCTATGAACCATTAGAAGACATTGGGTATAACTGTCTTGTATATGGGCAAAAAACATATAACGGAGTCGCTATATTATCGAAACACAAAATAGAAGAACAAAAAATTGGAAGTGATATCTTTAGAGGAGATACACACGCGAGGTACGTTGAAGCACTCATCAATGGATTCACAATTGCATCTGTATATGTTCCGAATGGTGGGTTAGATACTTCTCTTGATCCGTTTTTTTATAAACTGAGATTTATTGATATACTAACAACATACCTGAGTAATATAGCAAAAACTGAACGCCTAATCATCGGCGGAGATTTCAACATAACAAGAGGCAACATAGACGTCTATGATCCAAAGCTATGGGCCGAAAAAGTTTGTTGCACAAGTGAAGAAAGATTGGCATTTCATGATATGCTTGACGTAGGCCTAATAGATAATCACAGGAAAATCGCTGGCACCGAAAAGATATACACATGGTGGGATTATAGGCGTGAAAGCTTCAGAAAGAATCACGGCCTAAGAATAGACTACATGTTAACAACTAACAATGTCAGTGTGACTAGATGTATGGTAGATGTACAAATGCGAGAACTAGTAAGGCCATCTGATCATGCCCCAATCATTATGGATGTACTACAATAATGCTTATAACTTTCGAAGGTGGTGAAGGAGCTGGGAAAAGTGTCCAGGCAAAACTTCTGTCGGAATACCTTATCTCAATTGGGATAAAAGTAGTTCTGACGAGAGAACCTGGTGGAACACCTCTCTCCGAGGAAATAAGAAAAACACTCCTAACTGGCGATGTCGACAAAATAGCACCAATAACGGAATCACTTTTATACCTCGCCGCTCGCTCCGATCACTGGATTAGAAAAATAAAACCTGCCTTAGATAACTGTATATCCGTTGTCTGCGATAGATATCAGGATTCATCTGTTGTGTATCAGGGCATATGCAAGAAAGTAAATATCAATCTTCTAAATATAATTTACAGCGAAATTACAAATGGGATACTTCCAGATATTACATACCTGATAGACATCGATCCAAAAATTGGAATTTCAAGGTCTCTTGAGAGAAACGGAAACATCGAAACCAGATTCGAACAGATGGATCTATCGTTCCATAAAAAAGTTCGCAAGGGATTCTTAGATTTGGCACAGGAAGAACCGCATAGATTCATCGTGATAGATGGAAGTCTCTCAATCGAAGAAATCCACGCAGAAATCATTTCAAACCTGCAGAAACATAGTGTATAATAACAGTTAGTGGCAGTTGGTTGATCGCTGTGATTCACTTCATAGAGGAAAGTCCGGGCTTCATTGTAAGCAAGGTGCCGGATAACGTCCGGCGTTGGTTGTCGAAAGATATCCAATAGGGAAAGCGCAACAGAAAGTATACCGCATCGGTTTCGATGTAAGGGTGAAAAGGCGTAGGTAAAAGCTCACCGCATCTCTGGTAACAGGGATGGCACTGCAAACCCCACCTGAAGCAAGACCAAATAGGGATGGCGTGAACTAGTTTCGTGAGAGCTTACACTCGTAGTCATCCGGGTAGGTTGCTCGAGCTTATTGGTAACATTAAGCCTAGATGAATGATCAAACACGGGAGATATCTCCTCCGACAGAACCCGGCTTATAGACTGCCACTGGATGTTTTTTTGAAGGGCTAGGTGGAAATGTTGTTGCTGATTCTTATAATTCTCGCTGTTTTTATTTTTTATAAATTATACAATGAATTTGGAAAAACAAAAAACGTTGTAATAAATATTAGTGAAGAAGAAATGGGAAAGATATTAGAAAGTGTTCAATGCCTCGTTCCACCAAAACAAAAACAGATTTCAGAGAAACAGCAGGCAAACAACAAGATGCTGAATGATATTAAGAAGCTGCAAGAGAAATTTCCAACATTCACTTCAACGACTTTTCTCGAAAAAGCCGAAGAAATGTTCGGCGCTATCTTCAACGCATTCGTTAATTCAAATAAAAATTTCCTACAATCAAATTTATCGAACACGCTCTACAAAAGTTTTATTGAGCAAATCCAGAAAAGAGAAAGCCTCAACTTAAAACAGGAAATTTCGATAAAGCACAAAAAAACAATTATTGAAAAAATTCAAATACTAACAAGCAAAGCGAAGCTCTCTATTTCGTTTAATGTATCTCAGGTGAGCGCCATGATAACTTCAGAAGGCATCTCCTTCGACAATCCAAAGAGGCTGGCAAGGGATGTTCTCCATAAGTGGGTATTCGAAAGAAAATTTACTGAGAACGACTGGAAATTAGCAAAGACATCGTCGATAGAATTGTAGCGATGGAAGTTGTCGATCGGGCAGTTGAGGTACTCAAAGCAGGAGGGGTTGTGGCATCTCCGACCGATACTGTTTACGGATTGCTGGCGGACGCGACAAACGAAGAGGCAGTAAAGAGGGTATACGAACTGAAATGCAGGCCATCAGCAAAACCACTTCTTGTTCTAGTTGATGATATGCAGATGGCAAAGGAATTGGCATACATTCCGGATGAGATCGAGCATTTGGTCCATAGGTACTGGTTCTCGGAAGACAGACCCACAACAGTTGTTTTGAAAGCAAAAAATGCTAACAAGCTGGTAGTTGCCGGCAGTGAAACAATCGCAATCAGAAGACCAAACCACAGTCTCATCCTCAATATTCTCAAACGTCTACAAAGGCCATTAGTCGCCCCAAGCGCAAATATGCATGGAAATAGTCCGTGCACATCATACGGGATGGTAAAATCCGTCTTTGGAGATAATCTGGAACTTGTTATAGATGGTGGAGACTCCAAAGATACATCGCCATCGACAATAATCGATTTATCTGCGGATCAAATTAGGACAATCAGACAATAAAATTTTACACCCCCAAATCTTTTAAAATTTTTCAAATTCGTTGAAATTTGAGCAATATTCGTACACTAATTTCAAAGCATTGGATCTTAATGCACAAAAAATCATCAATTAGTTAAATTTTTTTGTTGCACTTTGGTTTAATATGTAATACAAGTTTAAATAGGGTTATTTTAGTCAATGAATTAGGAGTTTTAAATGTCAACAAATCTAGAAACGGAAAAATTAATGGAGTATACAGTCGATTTGCTAATTGCTTACTTATCAAGTAACAAGGTAGAACCGGAGAACATTAAGGCAGTAACTGAGACAATTTTTGTCGCTGTTGAGAATGTAGCTCGTAGAGCTGATAATGTCAACAACAAACCTGCGCCAACCCCGGCCGTACCAATTGAAGAATCAATACATGACGATTATATAATCTGCTTGGAAGATGGAAAGAAACTTCAAATGTTGAAAAGACATCTAACAACAGTTTATGGAATGACAATTGAACAATACAAGGAAAGATGGGGACTTTCATCGGATTATCCAGTTGTTTCACCGAGCTATGCAAGAAGACGCAGCGCAATCGCAAAAACAACAGGACTTGGAAGTTCAGGACGCAAAAAGTTACGTGTTGCTTAAATTCTTCTGTGAAGCGAGATTACCTCGCTTCACTCACTTTCTTTTTCTTGGTCTGTCAATTTGCCGCTGTTCTTTTTAGAGAGGATATGATCTCCTTGATCGCCAGCACTATTTCGGAATTTCCAACCTCAGCGTACTCGGTTCCTCTGACGTATATCTTCGCAACATCTCGTCGAAATCCAAACACCCCTATATCTGAGTTTTTTGCTTCACCTATGCCATTTACAACGCATCCAAGCACCGATATTTTCAACGGCTCGGCCATCGATGCACAATAATCCTCCAGCTCCGACGCAATTCCAATGACGTCGATTGTGGTTCTAGCGCATGTTGGACATGCAACTATGTTGACGCAGTTTTTTAGTAGGCCAACGGATTTCAGTATTTGTCTACCGACCCTAACTTCCTCGAGAATATTCGCAGCCAGCGAGACTCTTATCGTGTCACCAATCCCATCTGCCAGCAACGATCCTATCCCAATTGCGGATTTTATGGTTCCTGAAAAGGATGTGCCGGATTCAGTAACTCCTACGTGCAACGGATAGTCTATCCTTCTGGATAATCGCCTATAGGCATCAATGGTGGTTCTAACATCCGATGACTTGACACTCACTTTGAAATTGAAGAATCCCATGTCCTCCAACAGTTTACAGTTCTCAACCGCTCTCTCGACGATGTCTCCATCCAACGATCCAGCATTCACGCCTATTCTGATAGCAGTCCCATTGGCTTGAAATGCGGCCTTCACTATGTCAACCACAGCAGCCTGAGAGAGATTTCCTGGATTTATTCTTATGCAATGAACTCCGGCCTCGATAGCTTCGATGGCTCTCTTGCAGTTAAAGTGTATATCCGCTACTATCGGGATCGTTGTTTGCTGAATAATTTCCTTAAGGGCTCTCGTTGATTCCCTCGTTGGACAAGATACCCTTATGAGGTCACATCCAGCTCCCGCAGCCACCCTCACCTGCCCTACTGTTGCGTCAACATTGGCAGTATCCGTGTTCGTCATTGTCTGCACGGCGATTGGAGCCCCACCTCCTATCTTCAATTTGCCAACTGTAATCTGCTTTGTCATCTTATCACTATCACAGGATCTCCGTTATTATACATAGCACGTTAGCTAATAACGAATCGTCAAGTATTGTTACTTCTGTAATTCGTCCTACCATCTCGCTATTATCCCTCCGCCAATTACAATGCCTTCGTTATTATACATAGCGCACACCTGCCCTGGTGTGATGGCTGAGGATGGGGTATCGAGTAGTGTTACCTCTATTTCGGTTTCACCCAGCTTCTTCACTTCGGCGCCACATTTCCTACAGGCTGATCTTTGCTTTATTTCCGCTTCGAATGCGTCGGGCATATCCATTAGCCAGTTCACTTCTGTTGCCTTGAATTTCTTCGTTTCGAGTTGCTTGGTATCTCCCAATACAACTTCGTTATTTGCAACATCTAACTGAATGACATACAGCGGCTCGTTAGTCGATATTCCAAGCCCCCTCCTCTGCCCTATTGTGTAGTTAATCAGCCCATCGTGGGTACCAATAATCTGCCCTGTGCCGGCATGTCTGACGTTGCCTCCTCTGCATGCCGGTTCAGCACTATTCCACTCCTCGAGGAATTTCCTGTAATCACCACTCGGGATGAAGCAGATATCCTGACTTTCATCCTGCTTAAAGTTCGGCAGGCCAAGGGCTTCGGCCATCCTTCTTGTTTCGGCTTTATCGGTCATCTCCCCAAGTGGAAAGGTGATTCTCTGCAGCTTATCCTTCGGGACTAGCGCGAGGAAATAGCTCTGATCCTTAGACTGGTTGCTTGCCTCCCTTATGCAGACAGATCCGTCCTTAATGGTCATACTCACATAGTGTCCGGTAGCCATCATCTCCGCCCCCATTGTGCCCGCATATTCCAGGAGCAGACTCATTTTTATATCTCTGTTGCAGAAAGCACAGGGATTCGGCGTTAGCCCAGTTCTGTAATACTCCGCAAACGTATCGATAACGGCCTTCTTGAACTGCTCCTTTGCATCGAGTACATAATGTGAGATTCCCAGGTGATCGCATATGTTCCGAGCGTTTCTGACGGCTACGGCGGAATATGAATGTATGTCCATGGTAACACCAAAAACATCGTAGCCCTTCTGCAGAAGAATCGCTGCTGCTGTCGACGAATCGACACCACCCGACATTGCGACTGCATATCTATTTCTCGGCTCCATTCTTTCTTTACCATAGTCGTTTCCTATTTATGAATCGTAGATTACCATTTTGCGGATGGTCTGCCAATAATAGTCTACAAGTTTCACGTCGGGAGACAACATATCCAGCAGTGGATAACAGATGTCCGTCCTCCCGGATGCCTCTGCGTATATGTACAGTCTAGCGACCATTAACGGTGGTAATGCGTCATTTTTAGCCAGTGTTAAGAGCCATTCCAGCATTCCTGGTGGTGCAAAAAAGTCCACATGGTCGACCCTGTCGCACGCGCTGATAAGCGAGGACGTACACATTCGTATCATTCCCAAATCCGGTTTGCTCTTGAGCAGCCACTCCAACTGCTCAGCGTACATCTCAATGCTCTTCAGCCTGATTTTCATAAATACTAACTCCGTGATTCTATCATCCGTTACTTGCTCAAGTGAACGCAACAGATACGACTGGACCTTTTCGGGTGGAATCTTCAAATAGGAAGATACAAATTTCTCCTGACAGAACGCTTCAATCTCCGGTGTTACAAGTGAATCATTTTTGTTCTGGTTCTCAGTCATCGAGCTTCTAAATCCGTTCATTGCTTCGATCCCTTTCAGTCGCTCCTGATCAGTCAGCGATGCATAAATTGCCATCTGAGACAAATACACCCCAACTATACATAATCGAATTACTTTCATTTTACCTCCATTGTTTCAAAATACACCTAATGTATCTATATTAATACTAACATAGATAAATAGTGAATAGCAAAATAATAAATAAAACTCGAATTTAATTAGAAGATACAGATAGCCTGATAGTTTTACCGTCTGACATTGTTAACGAAACACTATCCCTTGTTACTTCATCTATTGAGAATTCATTCTGTTGACCTATCGATGAATATGGAACACCGTCAATCCAGACAGTCCAATTGTCATCTTCTACGAAAAATATCCCAGAGACTTTATGAGTTTTATTTTTCCTCGTATCACTTTTGTTTTTGTCCCTGAAGACTTGCAGGACTTTTTCAGATTCTTCTTTATCCATGAACAAGCAGTCGCTGGAAGCAACCGTGACAATAGACAACGTACAAATTATTGTTTTCCTCATTGTTTTTGAAAGACTTCGCATATTGCCTCCAATTTCATTGCTGGTTTTTCAATTGAAATATCCGCAAACTTGTCAACGTCAATCTGAGATATTTTTAAAAATCCAGGTCTGAAATCATATATTGAATTTAAAAATTCGAAGATAAAATCTTCATGCCAAAAGATACCAGTTATTTTTATTTTAGTTTTTTTTAGTGACCCAATGATTACTTCATCTTTCTTCTCTATAGAAAATATTTCAGCAAAATTGTCTTGTCCAATTTTGGTAACAAATTCGTCAAAACTCTGATTCGTTTCCTCAAGCAATAGGTGAGCAGAAATGAATTTTAATTTTTCGGGAGATCGAACAAGATCATCGACAGTTGCGAAATAATTCTGTATGGTTTCCAGTTCTACCAATTTGTCATCTTTGTATGAGCAAACAAAGCAGTCAGTCATACAAAAGAACATAGTGATACTCAAGATCAAATAATGCTTTTTTAGAAAATATAGAATCTTTTCACAGTCGATTAGATTTTTAAAATCCATTATTCATCATGTATTGTATTAACAGTCACCTCATTAGTATCTGTATTAATCTTAACCGTTGCCTTTTTTAGATTTTTTTTAGTATTGTGATTCTTTCGCAATTCCTTCTTAAAGTTTATCTTCTTAGAAACATTGTTCTGGTTAATATCTTTCCACAAAGCTGCTTCATTAAGCACTTTTGTATCTACAGATTTCATTGTATTGTTCGCACTTTCGATTTTTCGTTGATATTCGAAAACTTTGAACACATCTGTAATCGTGCAGATAAACATCGTTAAAAACAGTGTTCCACCACCAAATTTGACAATGCGATCTAGTATCCTGGAACATTTTGATACTTCAAATTTCCCTTCAGTGGAAACGAATCGCATATCCACTGGTGAATTTGCAGTAAAACACAAAATTGTATTTTCAGCTATAGAGTAAACAACGACATCATTTGGGTCTATTTTTAATGTTTTGTTAATATGCATTAGCGTGTTTTCAATCTCTATTTTGCGATCAAAATTTTCAATATTTCCACGTCTGTAACACGTATAACATCCACAATAAAACACAACCATTTCCCATGAATCGTCATATTCAATCACGAATAAGGAAGCGGAAAATTTATTTAAATCAGAGTTATACATATCGAAGTAACTTGATACAATCCAGATAGGCCAGCATGAGGCTGATAACACCAAATTTTTTACCTTCAAAAGTTTCTGTATTAGGTATGAAGCCGTCGTATCTACTTTCATATCACAAATAACAATATCGCCTGTTCGATATGATAATTTTTTTTCGTAGCACACTATGTTAACTGTTTCCTTCTTTTCGCTCAACATACTCGTTGCTAGCGAAATAACATCGCTTTCTCGTAATTTGTTTACTACAATCGATTTGCAGAACATTGTTTTGCTGGAAATAATAACTTCGATCGGAATAATTTCATACTCTGCTAAGTAGGAAAAAAGATCATTAATATCGTTAAAATCAAAGCTGACAGTTTTTATAGATTTACTATCTCTTATATGACAGAGCAAAACAGATTTATCAAAAACTACTGCTCTAATAAATTCCTCGCGGCCAACATCATCAAAAAGCCTAATGATATTTCGCATAAAAACTCTGTTTCACTGGTGACGCATCTCATACAGCATCCGACAAAAATAGTAAAAAAAGCGTAAATTTATTTGGAAAAATCTACACACCTATAATCCAGATCAAACTAGATGTTTCTACGAATCTCAACAGGATAGCCCCGCCAATTAAAATAAGGCGGAATTTAACGATTCTTTAGAACTATAAGCATACTATCAAAAAAGACTCGAAATGATGAGCAGTCTGGAGGTGCTTAATGAAAATTGTCAAAAATACGTGTGTTGCCATATTTATGAGTAACGTTACGTTTGGTGCAACATTACTCGATATCGGTGAGATAAAAATGACTGGAGTTCGAAATGTGCCAACCGAGCAGGAAGTACACGGATTTTATCGAGAACTGGAACGAGTTGTTATCGAACATCCGGATGGAATAGTGATGGTCATTGGAGACAAAGGCACTGAGAAATTCGCAGAGTTTGGGGCAGGTACTATATTTATCGATCCAACAAGCGGCGAACAGGAGGTACCGTGCTTTGGTCTTCCAGATAGATTATTTTTTAAAGCTAAGTTTTCTGACTTTATGCACTTTGTGACTACGACTACACCATATATCAATACGCTAGAAAACAGTTGTAGATGTATTTTTGACGATTGGGCCATATTGTGCAGCGAACCTGGAGGCTGTGGAGAAATCTTCAACAGATTCTCAAGATCAAAGAAAATGAAGTTTGCAGAAAGATTATTAAAGCAACCAGACGGAGCAATCATTACATCTAATTTTTGTCTACGCCCAGTTGAATTTACCAATTTTGATTTTTCTCTGTTTCTTGAAAACCCAAGAGCTAATCCCACGCACGCCATCGAGTTGAAGAGTACAACGAGAGATGTGTGGTTACTTGATCCAGTAAAAGCGTATACCGAAATAGTCCATATGTGCTTCGTGCATCGCCTAGATCACACCGGTACTAAAATACGTGGAGAGCCGAAAGAAAATCTGCAAAAAGAGCTCAAAAGAAGGGGAATGACATTTGAAGATTTTGAGAGACTGGAATGTTTTTTTGGAGCTGGTAACGCATCATCTCAGAGATTTGCTAAGATCCTCGTGAATCGGCAATTATGGGAAAACGAGCAGGAAGAAACATATCAGTTATTACTGGAAGAATTACAGGATCCAAAATTAAATTCGACCACTTGGGATATTGTCGGATTAGTTGAAAGTAGGATGGAGTTGTTCAAGCGAGTATTGGATAGTCAGAATGATATGGCAAAAAAGATCAGAGAAGTTAATCCAGAACTTATCGAGAAATTGCTTAAAAATCCGAAGACAGTTGGCGTTTTGAGTGAATATCTTTCATAACACTTGTTTCAAGTTTTAGTACATCAAGTGAGTTTCTACGAATGTGTAAATCAGCTTGATTATGCGAGAAATTGGTATTATATTATTTTTGTGGTAGAGGGGGTCATAGCTCAGCTGGGAGAGCGCTACAATGGCATTGTAGAGGTCAGGGGTTCGATCCCCCTTGGCTCCACCATCTGTCCCTTTGATTTATAAAAATATTCTTCTGAATTGGGTATTTTTTTATCAACTCATAGATGAAAATTAGCAAATATTTCTTCTTCAAATCTTAAGGACACAACAAATATCCTATCCTCGGTATTGTACTTTTGTACGGAAAAATGATGAAATTGGATAAGATAGATAAGGTGATATTGCGAAATCTGCAACAAAATGGAAGAATGAAAAATGTGAATCTTGCCAGTAAGGTTGGAATTTCAGCCCCTCCCTGCCTTCGGCGCTTGAGATTTATGGAACAAAAGGGGATAATTACTGGATATCACGCCAGTGTTGATATGGAATGTTTAGGATACACCGTTAAGGCATTGTGCGTAGTGTCGGTCTCCTCACAAGCTTCTGAAGACGTTGATGCATTTATTGATTCAATAACTGCAGTGGAAAATGTTGTAAAATGCCTCTCTACAGCTGGAAGTGAATTCTTTATTTTAGAAATAGTAGCTAAAAGTTTGTCAGAATACGAAAGGACTCTCAACTTGTATCTACAAAGCAGCAATATAATTGTTGAAATTAAATCATTTATAATTGCTAGGGAACATAAAAACAAACATGGATGGCCAATCTAGATGTGTAACTGTGTGTTTTAAAAGCAACACATTGTAAAAATAACAAGCAAGATGTGTTTTTTATTTTTAAATTCGCATCTATAACGTCATAGAATTATGTTAGGGGAGCTTTGGGAATCAAGGACTAACATGAACAAAATAGCTATTACTGCTGTGATGGCAGCGACACTAATCACCGCATCGGCGTATGCGAGACCAGACGTAGGCATCAGCCTATTCGGTGGACCATCATTCACGCGAATCAAGAAAGGGACGTACAGCTATGGATGGGAGAATGCCACTGACCTGCTCGTTACAGCGGAAGATCAAAGAATCAAACCACTGGTTCACAAGAAAACGAGATTCCATCTTGGCAGCTGTTTCGAGTTGGGGGGCCAATGCGAAAGCGTGACGTACGGACTAGCGTTGGAATTCGGAACGGTGTTAGGCAACATGAAGAAGCATTCAGAGCACTCAGTACATCTAGTAGCGGTAGCAGCGGACACCGCCGGCACGGCAGGCGACGGCACGGCGAAGGACGCAGCGGATTTGCCAATACATACAACAACGAACGTAAAAACGAAATGGTACATTACACTACTACCGAAAATCGGATATAATATCTCTGACAGTGTCAACACATATGCTGGCATTGGGATACTGTATGGCTCCTTCGCAACAGAGAGTAGGATTTCATGGACGGCCCCTGAAGATAATAACACCAAAATGCGAACAGCGCTTACAGATCGTACATCCAATACATTCAAGGGCAAGAAATGCAGAACAACCGGGATCTTCGAGTTTGGCCTCGGACTTAAATCCCAGGTGGGAGTCTTCGGACGGCTGGCATATAGATTCCAACTACCAATAACAATAAAATCTAGTGGAGCCAATGACGTTAGCCTGGGTGGAACCAAGTTGTACGAGCAATCAATCCGCCTCAGCGTTGGACGGATATTCTAAGACAATCCCTATGAATTAAGCAGCAAGACGAGAATTGAAATATTTTTGTCCGCTGCTTCCTGTTTTCTTTTGAGTTTGTACCCTCTGAAATCCAACTGCCTGCACAGCACCTGCTCTATACTAAGCAAATCGCCTCCCAACGCAGCAGCACAACAACAAGACTAATTGTTCGAAAATAAGCAGAAACAGCGAGGAAGAGAAAGTCAAACTACTTTCTATCTTTCATTTTTTTTGACAGCCTTGACATTTTTCTCGCTGCTGAGTTCTTATGCAAAACCCCCTTAGTTACTCCCTTCATCACTTCTTTTTGTACACTCGAGAAGGCCGAAGACAAAACATCAGCCGCGGAATTATTCAATATTAATTTCTCCAGCTTCTTGATAAAAGTTCTAATTCTACCAATCCTGCTTTGATTAACCAGTCTCTGCCTAGTTGCCTTTCTTACGCTTTTCTTTGCCGATTCATGTGAGGCCATAGAGCAACCCTCTACCAAATAACTATCAACAACACACTAGAAGTTATCATCTATCAAGTCGATAGTCAATAGGAAATCTGGCATCTCCTGATTGGACTTATCTATTTAAACCTAAAATACTGCCTCTTATGGACAAAAGAATTCCTGCGAATGCAGTCACTATTGGAATAAGAAATGAAGCAACTTTGATTGAAATATTTCCATTTTCGCCAAATGCCACGAAGATGTTGTTTAAGAAATATATCGGAAAAGCTGATGATAGAAGGGCGGAAACTTTGTATATATACTTCTTTGAATCCCTGGCATTATAACTAATACACACCGCCGTTGCCAATATAACAAAAGAAATCATTTGAAGAATAGACGAGATTGTTATGAACAAACGTGAAACATACTTTATACTAGAAAGACCAACTTTCTCTAGCATCGATATATACTTTTTCATACTCCAAAAAGAGATACTGCCAGGTTGCGCTACCATCTTGTTTATATCTGAGAATCGTAACTTTGTTTGCAATTGAATTAATTTCGGCTTTACCTCGTTGTTTTCAATGTCTACTACTTTCGCGTTATCCAATTTCCAGTAGCCATCTGATATAGAGGCCTTTTCTGAATATATTGTAGATTTCAGTTCGCCGTTATCCCCAAACTCGAAGACTCTGATATTAAACAGCGATTTATCCTTGATATCTAAATGCCTCGCGTGGATTATGTATGAACTTGAGTCGTAAGTATCACGGAACCAGATTCCCTTATTTGTGATAGTAAGGCTATTATCTGTACCTCTTGATTTACTTCGAATCATAGTATCGAGCTTAAAAATTTTGTCGACAGAAATGGCTGAAAGACCATCTAAAATTGTGATGTAAGACAAACCTAAAACGATTGTTGAGGCAAGGAGGGCCTTTGCTATATTAAAAGTAGATATGCCCATAACTTTCATTGCTGTTAGTTCCAATTTGTTGTGCATTACAGCAAAAAACACAATAGACGATAGAAAAATAATGAATGGGAAAAACGAAAATATGTTTACTATTGTATGGCAGCATGTTAGCTTTATAATATCCAAATAATTTATATTGATACTATTTGAGAAATATCTTCTAATAACTTCCATTGATTCCAGTATAGCAATAACAAAAAAGAAACACGAAATAATTATCAGAAAATTTTTCATGAAAGACTTTGTTATGTATCGAAATATGATGCTCATCATATTCTTCTACGTCCAAAAATAATGCTGAATCCTAAAATTAATGCAAAGACTATAATATAATTGAATATTACAAATCGATCACTTTTCGTTGATACGTTAACGAGAGTTGTTATGAAGATTTGATTAACAATACCGAGAGAAAAACTTTTTATTGCATCAAATCTACCTTTGTATTTTTCTCGAGGCACAATCAAGAAAATGGCGATAATAAATGCGTTTATTATTGTAATAAATGGCGTAATAAATCTTGCATGATATTCAGTAGTGTAATTTCTCTTTATTTCGATGTTATCAGTTTTTTTAATTACGTTAAGTAGTTCTTTTTGAGTTTTACCTACTGGACTTTTCGATCTAGAATAATATCTGTTAAAGAACGGCGTTACGTCATATGAAAAATGCTCAAACTTTAATGTTGAAATAACGAAATTGTTATTATTTAATTCCTGTCGGTACCCATTTTTTAAAATGATGAAATATTTATCGCCTTCCTTCTCGTATGTCCCGCTTTTCGCCGTGATAATATTCGTGGTTGATTTTTTGTTAACTGGAATATATGAGATAAATACATTCTCAAGTTTTGTTGACGTTTTACCGCCTATATAAATAATAGAATTTCCGAAGGCGTTGAAGATTCCTGGTTTTATAATAGACATGGAAATTTGGCTTTTCACATTCTCTTGAATATCTTCAAAATGTTTATAAGCACTCGGAGAAATAGACATCTGAAGGCACATAACCGTTCCAACGATAAACATCGAAAAAACAAGAATCGGCAAAAAAATAGAAAAGGAGCTTTTGCCAGAAGTCATAAAGACCGTCAACTCTTTGTCTTGTCGCATTTTATTGACGGCTACGATCGATGATACCAGAGCGCAAATTGGAAGAATTATTCCTGTTATTCCAGGCAGAGTAAACACTATCAATTTGAAAAACGTCGCGAATGAGATATTGTCGGACACTATAAGCCCAACGTATTTTATGGAGATTGTAATCCACACCATTATTATAATGATCGGCGAAACCATCAAAAGTGAAACCAAAAGCTTTTTAAAAATATATCTAAAACCTATATCGAAAAACATCACCTAACGCGCAGAAACAATTTTATTTATTCTTAACTTATGCCTTTCATTTGCAAGTTGAGTTGTCGCAAATATTTCAGTACACCTAATCGCTAGCTCTGGAGTTACAAAAGCTGATCCAAAACATATAACGTTCGCATCGTTATGTTCCCTGGCCAATTTCGCAAGTTCCAATTCATTGCAATAGGCAGCTCTGATTCCATCAAATCTATTTGCCACCATCGTCATCCCAAGCCCAGAGTAACATACCAAAATTCCAAATGTATTATCATGCGTTAGAATATGCTCTACTACCTTCTTGGCATAATCCGGATAATCTACGGAAACGCAATCGTTTTCTGTGCCGTAGTCAAATGTATTATGCCCACGAGTTTGGAAGTAATCTATTAAGTCCTTCTTAAGCCAATATCCTCTGTGATCAGACGCTATAGCAATCGATAAAAAATTCATGAACCTTTCTCCCCTATGTAATCAAGTATTAACCCAAGTCTTGCGGCAATATCGCACCTATGAACTATCATATCAATCATGCCGTGCTCTTTCAAGAACTCAGATTTTTGAAATCCTTCCGGCAGCTTACGCTTAACCGTTTTCTCTATAACTCTCGCTCCTGCAAACCCGATTAGTGCATCTGGTTCGGCTATGTGAATATCTCCTAGAGTTGAAAAAGATGCAAAGACTCCACCGGTTGTTGGATTTGTGAAAACATTTATGTAGGGGAGATTTGCTTCCTTGAGATTGCAAAGTGCAGCGATAGTAGCCGGCATTTGCATCAGAGATAGCATTCCCTCTTGCATCCTAGCTCCACCAGATGCGGTAAATCCTATTAGTGCAGCATTACTACAAATAGCTACATCCGCCGCTTTAGCGAATGACTTCCCGAAAGACAAGCCCATCGATCCACCCATAAACGAGAAGTCCATAATAAAAACAACGGCTTTGTGGCCACTTATCAGACCGCTAGCTATCGAAATAACCTCATCCCTTCCTGTTTTATGTCTTGCCTCCTTCAGCCTGTCGACATATCTTTTTATGTCCTTATATTTTATCGGATCATCCCTAACAGCGACATGCTCAATCCTGTCATATTTCTTCTCATCAAATATAGAGTCAAATCTTGAGATTGGATGAAATCGAAAATGATGAAAACAGTACCCGCACACCATCATGTTCTCTTCTAATTCCTTAGAGTAAATCATTCTGTCGCACTTTGGGCATTTGGTCCAAAGGTCCTCTTTAACGCTAGACGAAGTCCCAATAAACGCCTTTATCTTCGGAGCAACAACATTCCTAATCCAACTCACAAAACACCAAAACCTATTAACACACACTGCCATCGTAGATGGTGCTATATTTTTAGATATTTGTAAAGCCCCGTCTAATGAAATTACTTCTTACAAAGTCTGTTATTTCATCAACTTTGCATGTTGTGAAAAACCCTCTGAACATCATCATTGTCCTCCAGAACATCGATTAACTTCATCAGAGTAGTTTTCGTTTCATCGGAACATGGTATTAAGACACTTGGAGCCCAAATCAATCCAGATTCGATAGGTTCACCAATTGCCTTTATAAAAGCATCTCGGACAGAAGCGAATGATTCGACGGACATGGTAATTTCAACACAGCCATCGTTTTCTTCAACGTTATCCGCGCCATTTTCAATGGCAACCTCCATCGCCTTGTCATACCCAATAGCATCATATATAATATGCCCAACCCTGTTGAATGAGAACACAACGCTTCCAGTTTCCCCGAGACTACCTCCAAATTTTGCGAATGCTGATCTCATATCAGGCGCTGTTCTATTTCTATTGTCTGTCAAAGTTTCGACAATAATTGCGACACCACCTGGGCCATATCCTTCGTATCTAATATCGTCATAACTGGCGTTATCCCCGGAGTTTAACGCCTTCGCTTTCGCTTTTTCTATATTATCCTTTGGCATGTTACTGGCCCTTGCCAAAGAAAGAGCAGCCCTTAGCCTTGGATTAGTGTCTGCATCACTCCCTCCCATCTTCGTAGAGACGGTTATCTCCCTAGAGATCTTGGCGAATATCTTCGCTCGCTTGGCGTCTTGAGCGCCCTTCCTATACATTATGTTATGAAACTGAGAATGCCCGGACATTATAAAATCTACGTTTAATCTTATGCACAAGCCCATTATACCAAAAAAAGAGATAATTTCAAAACTACCATCTTGTAACTTCATTAACGAACACCATGCTTCTGATGGACGCTATGATCATCGTTAGTTGAGCAATGTCTGAGACCTCTATCTCAAGATGCAGTTGTACAAAATTTTCGAATTTTTCACTTATTCGCAGACTTACAATATTGCCGCATCTATTTTCTACAACCTCAGCAATTTTCGATAAATTACCTGGTTCATATTCAGCAACGATATTGACTTTAGCAATGTATTTTGTTTCGTTTTCAAAGGCGTTTCTGCTCCACGAGAGGTCAATAATTTTGACATCTTGATCCTTTTCAAGCCCTTTGAAAAGTGGACATTTTTCCACATGAATCTCAATTCCATTGTTGCCTCGAATAACGCCTATTATTTTATCACCTGGAACTGGAGTACAACAAGAAACAGGAATTACTGGTATATTTGGAATTCCGAAGATTATCCTTTCATTTGTATTAACAGTTTTTGGTTTTTCAAAATCTTCGTTTGCTAATTCGATATTTGAATTTTTCAGTTTATTGTATGTCTGTAAGACGTCGTGTATCGTAATCTGTGTCACCCCTATCGAATAGAACATTCTGGAAAGGGACTCAAATTTAAGTGTTTTACTTATGAGGTCAATGTCTTGATCTGAGATATTAATTTCATGTTTTTGGAAAAACTCGTCAAAATTACTTTTTCCAATTATTTCAATCCTTTCCTTTTCAAGCGAATTCAAAGCCTTCTTGATTGAAGTTTTTGCCTTGATAGTTGAAACACAACTTTCCCACTCTGGTTTTGGGAACTGCGTTTGGTTAACAGATATTTCAACCTGATCACCATTTTCAATAACCGTCTTTAAAGACACTGGCTTCCCATTTACTTTTGCAACGGCCGCGTGATTGCCGATGTCAGAATGGATTGCATACGCAAAGTCCAAGACGGATGCCCCCCTTGGTAATGACATTATCGTACCCTTTGGGGTTATGCAAAACACTGTATCCGATAACATTTCTGTTCTAGAGTTGGATAAAAACTCTTCCATATTTGATGTATTTTCAAGGATGTTGACTAAGTTCCTTAGCCATTGGTAATCATACGATTTCTTGGATTTGATTGAACCATTAGTTTTATAGTCGCAATGCGCAGCCACTCCATATTCGGCTACAATGTGCATTTCCTTAGTTCTAATTTGAACTTCAATGCGTTTGTTGAGTGGACCTATAACGCTAGTGTGTAACGACTGGTAGCTGTTATTTTTAGGAGTACTTATGTAATCTCTGAATCTTCCAGGAACAACAAGATAATTTCTATGGATAATTCCGAGCATCTGATAGCATTGCGGTATAGTATCCACGATTATTCTGAATGCCATAATATCGGAAAGTTGTTCGAATGAAATATTACGAACATTCATTTTTTCCCATATTGAATATGGTGATTTTAGCCGACCAGAAATTGTACATGAAATATCAATGCTATTCGCAAGTGTTTCTAGTTCTGTCGTTATTGTAACAACAATCTGTTCTGATACATCATACAAATGTTTTAGCCTCGACTTTATGGATTTATAGATATCAGGGTATAGTTCCATAAAAGCGATATCCTGGAGTTCTTCTTTGATGCTAGTCATCCCAATTCTCTCTGCCAAAGGCGCATAAATTTCCAGAGTTTCTTTTGCTATATACATCCTTCGTAATTTTTTCTTTTTGAATTTGAGTGTCCGCATGTTGTGTAGCCTATCTGAAAGCTTTATGATCAGAACCCTTATATCCGATGCTGCCGACAACAGAAGCTTTTTAAAATTTTCGGTTTGCTTTTCGGCAATAGATGACATCTCAAATTTAGAAAGTTTAGTTACACCGTCTACGATGTTTGCTATTTGCTGACCAAAGTTTTCAACTATTTCTTCTATTGTAGCGTCTGTATCTTCCATAGTATCGTGGAGCAGACCAGCGATCACGGTATTCTGATCCATTTTTAGAAACATCAATATCTCCGCAACCTCAACTGGGTGAGAGAAAAATGGTTCACCAGATTCTCTCACTTGAGTTCCGTGCTTTTCAAGGGCAAAGATATATGCCCGCCTTATTAACTCATCGTCAACCTTTTCGGTATACGACTTAATACCGGAAATGATGTCCTGTGGCGTTAGCAAAGAGCAATAACCGTAAGATCAAAATGTGCCTCTATTTTTATTTTAAGTTGTTTAGCGTTAAATTTTCATTAAAAATTTAAGACATTTAACTAAAAATATCCGGATAACGAAATTTCAAAAACTTTTGACAGACTCAATGATTAATGTATTTTAAATATATTTATGAATGGATTCTATAAAGACAATAATCTATCTGAAATTAATATTACAGAGATACATTAAAGTTTGATATGTCGTAAATTTGTACAAAAATGAACATCCCACTTGACTGATGTGATCACTACGTGATATAATACCAGAGATTGAGTGAACCATTTCCGGTTTTTAAAATGGCTGTTCCTAAGAAGAAGATGTCGAAGTCTAGAGTTGGCATGAGGAGATCTCATGATTTCATTAAGCCGGTTAGCATAAATACATGTAAAAATTGCGGAGAGGCTTGTCTTCCGCATAATATCTGCAAATTTTGTAATACATATAATGGCAGAAATGTAAAGGCAATAGCCGTCGACTTGATGTCATAAGGTTTGGTAGTTCTTCGACAATGACACGGATTGCCTTGGATGCGATGGGGGGGGATTTAAGTCTTTTAGCGACCATCCATGGGATTGATTATTTTGTGTCTACGTATAACGTTTCAGATGTTTCGTTCAGTATCTTTGGTGATGCTGTTGAGATAGAAAAGCGTCTTTCTGAGTTCACAGCAATTAAGAGATCCGCCATTGAAATTCATGACACTGGAACGAACGTTATATCAGGGTCCGAAAAACCAGCGACAGCCATGAAGCATGGCAGCGGAACGAGCATGTTTGAAGCAATCGACAGTGTTGCCAAAGGGCAAGCTGATGCCGTTGTTTCCTCCGGCAATACTGGAGCGTACATGGCGTTATCTAAGATTTTAATAGGAACAATCGAAAACATAGACAGACCGGCTCTCGTCGGGGTTATCCCAAATACGCTTGGAAAAACAGTGATGTTGGACCTTGGCGCCAATACCGATTGTTCTTCAATAAAGCTTACTCAATTTGCCATGATGGGTAATGCCGTTGCGACTACTCTTTTGGGAATCAAGTTTCCAAAGGTTGGACTTTTGAACATAGGGACTGAAGCATCAAAGGGAACGAAGATATTAGCTGAAACATACGATGCTCTTAGTGGTTGCAAGAGTATAAATTTTATTGGGTTTGTCGAAGGAACAGATGTAACGAACGGAGTAGTCGATGTCATTGTAACGGATGGGTTTTCCGGCAATATCTCTCTTAAGACTATGGAAGGCACGATAAGGTATATAAACAGTTTTTTGAAGAGTGGATTTTCATCTGGATTCGTGACTAGGATCGGATATATGCTCTGCAGAAAGGTATTTAAAGATCTAAAGGATACGATAGATCCGAGTAGTCACAATGGAGTTCCACTCGTTGGACTAAAGAAAATAGCGGTAAAAAGCCACGGTAGTTCCGACTTTGTCGGATTTGCGAATGCAATATCGGTTGCGGTTAATCTTGCTAGATCCAGTTTCGTCAAAAGTGTGGAAGACTCATTATGCGAACTATCATACGCTGCATAGCTACATATCTTCCAGAAAAGGTAGTTACAAATGATGATTTGTCGAAGGTTCTTGATACGTCGGATGAGTGGATATACACGAGAACTGGGATCGAAAGTCGTCATATAGCTGAGGAAGATGAACTGGCTTCGGATCTTGGAATTGCCGCTTCCAAAAAACTTCTGGCTCTGTCAGATATTGATCCGATTGACATAGATGCAGTAATTGTTTCAACGACGACGGCTGATAGGAGATTCCCATCTTGCGCCTGCAGGATTCAGGGAGCCATCGGCGCAAATAGAGCATTTGCGTTTGACATCAATGCAGCGTGTGCTGGATTTATATATGGCCTAGCTATATCCGATAGCATGATTAGAAGCATGAATCTGAAGAACGTCCTGCTAGTGACGGCAGAAACTCTAACGAAGTTCGTAGATTGGACAGATAGATCTACGTGTGTTCTGTTTGGAGACGGAGCGGGAGCACTTCTGATTCAATCATCATCCGATGACGAATCAAGTGGTATCATTTCAACAAAGCTTTATTCTGATGGTTCTGAGGAAAGGCACGATAGCATCCTGTCGCATCGTGGTCCTCAAAATGGATATAGAGGATATACCACGATGGCTGGACGGTCAGTTTTCAGGTACGCGATTGAAAATATGTCATCATCAATGAATGAGATTTTGGCTGAAAACAACATGACTCTTGACGATATAGACTGGATTATCCCCCATCAGGCTAATAGAAGAATTTTAGAGTCAATGTGCAAAATGAGAAACTTTCCGACAGAAAAGTTTATAATAACAACAAAGGATCACGCGAACACGTCTTCCTCATCGATCCCATTGGCACTCGATGAAAAGTTGAGAGAGGGGAAGATAAAAGCTGGAGATACGTTGCTTTTTACAGCACTGGGCGCCGGCTTGGTTTGGGGGGCAGCGATAGTAAGGTTGTAATTATTTTAGGAGATAAGACTTATGCAATACGATAAAAACAATGTGTTTTATAAGATAATAAATAGGGAATTAAATGCAAACATCATACTTGAAGGAGAACATTTTCTGGCATTTCATGATATAGCTCCGAAGGCGCCGGTGCATGTTTTGGTTATCCCGAAGGGATGCTATGTCGACTATTATGACTTTGTTCTAAATGCTTCAGATACAGAAATTTTGGATTTCTGCAGAGGAACAGCAGAAATAATAAAAATGATGAAGATCGAAAAACCAGGTTTCAAGTTAGTAGCGAATGCTGGGAAGTTTAGCATGAACGATGAAAAAGGACAGGAAGTAATGCATTTTCATTTTCACATACTTGGAAAACCTCTGGACGATAATGACTAACTTATATATATTTTTGTCTAGAACCGTGGCGGGCGCACTGGATGTGACCAAGCTTTTGTTGCCAGAATATAGCTTGCCAGCTACTTTTATGTATGATATAAAAGTAGCGTGTTCCTTGGTAGCTCAGCCGGTAGAGCAAGTGGCTGTTAACCACTGGGTCGGCGGTTCGAATCCGTCCCAAGGAGCCAACTTCTAAGGTGATTGCGAAAAACCTGAGGAAATCGATGGGTTATCGCGAGAATATAGTGTGGACAGTGCCGAATAGTGTTTGATTGCAGATCATGTCCATCAAGATGTTCTCCAGTCATCATTCTCAAGTAGTCCAATTCTCCAATATAGCTGCCGTTTCATAAGGTCTAACTCACTAATCTCTACGCCCGATGTACTCGTTCTGATTTTTCTATCGATGTTTTGTATTGTCCCATTAATCGCCTCAGTCATCGCCTCAACTGATGCATCCCTCGCTTCAACCACTGGTACTCCGTACTCAGTGAGTATTTTTCTCATTGTTTTACTTATCATTGGTAGCGCTCCTTCTCCTCCACTATACATCTCACGATCTTGTAGTACTCGGTAGCATTCTCCGAATGTCAATGAACATAGCCCAGAGACATCGATATTATAGGCCTGGTCGAGTACCTTCGTACACCAATGGTATAATAGTGCAAAAACCTCTCCTCCGTGCCTAGCATTCCGCAGGCCATCAGTCAAGGTTGGAATCGCCTCTAGGCTGTGAATAATATCTTCAGATACAACATTAGTATTATCATACCATTTACGTATTGCCATTATGGCATCCTTATCAGACGAGTTTCCAATTCTCTCAAATTGCTGATCATCCATTTCATATGGTTGCAGGAGATTACAAAGTTTTGCCAGTGCATATTTAAACTGTTTTGCTCTGTTCGCATCAGTCTCCTTAAGAGCTCCTACGCTTACTCTAGTTTTGCATGCAACAAAGTCATATATCTCATCAGCGTTACCACCGGTTATTAGGTTCCACACGTCAGTTGTCAGTTCATAACCAATCCGTAGAGCACCCCGTAGATCTGGGGCTATGATTCTCATCAGTTCGCACAAGCCCCATTCTTCCATCCTATGTTTACCGACCTTAGCCCCAGTTGGCATTATACTCCATTTCCCCACATGGTATAAGGGGTACATATTACTTTCGATCGTCTTTTCGCTTCTGCTAACCATCCATCTGTTTAGATACAGATGCCCTACCGGCCTTAAGCTAGTACACATATAGACTTCTCCAGTCTCGAGTTCAGTCTCGAAATTAGGCAAACAATTACACGCTAGCTGAGATATTTCCGCTCGGTGCTTCAACAGATCCATGCCAGTTGCTGCTCGTTC
>JAITPA010000014.1 GCA_031289695.1 Holosporales bacterium | reverse complement strand
TGATAGTAGAACCAGCTCCAAAGAAGACACGCAAGAAGCAACCAGAACCTCCTGTGGAGGAAAAGATTGAGGAGCCGGTGGCGATAGTAGAACCAGCTCCTAAGAAGACGCGTAAGAAGCAGCCAGAGCCTCCTGTGGAGGAAAAGGTCGAGGAACCGGTGGTAGTTGTAGAGCCAGCTCCTAAGAAGACACGCAAGAAGCAACCAGAGCCTCCTGTGGAGGAAAAGATCGAAGAGCCTGTGGTGATAGTAGAACCAGCTCCAAAGAAGACACGCAAGAAGCAACCAGAACCTCCTGTGGAGGAAAAGATTGAGGAGCCGGTGGCGATAGTAGAACCAGCTCCTAAGAAGACACGTAAGAAGCAACCGAAGGTTGAAAGAAAAGTGTCTACCAAAGAAAAGAAATGATATATTTGTTCGATATGGACGGTACATTGACTCCTCCGCGGCAGCCTATGGAAGAATCTTTTGCGAAAGCGTTTGAAGGGCTTATTGGTGATCGTGTTTTTTATATGGTAACCGGATCCGATATCGTGAAGATAGAAGAGCAGATTCCGAAAAACATACTCAAGATGGCAGCTGGGATCTATGCATCAATGGGAAACGAATTTTATGTCGATGGGAAGTTGGTATATCAAAACGATTTTTGCCACGATGATGACCTCATCAAAAGATTGGAGTTATATCGGGAAAACACAAAATATCCACATAAGCTATATCCGAATTTTATAGAGCAAAGATGTGGAATGATAAATTTTTGTGTGGTTGGTAGGGATTGTCCGGAGAAGATCAGACAACAATATCATGACTGGGATTTTGTAAACGTGGAAAGGTTGCAAATTGTAAAAGAGTTATCTCAAGTTTTCACAAAATATAGTTTCACAGTAGGCGGGAGTATCAGTATCGATATCACCTTAGTTGGCAGTGGAAAAGAGCAGGTCGCAAAAGATTTGCTGAAAAGATATCCGTCCGAAAAAATTATTTTTTTTGGGGATAAAACTGATAGGGGCGGGAATGATTATGATATAGCTCAGGTGTTTTTAGGATCAGGTAACGCAGAGGTAATCACTGTGAAAAACCAAAGTGAGACAATCACATTTTTGCGACACTTATAATATTTTATAACTGGTTTTGTAAAATTGTGATTGACTGTCAAATATTGTTGATAGTAACATGAACTTTGTATGGTGGCCTTGATGGCTGTGTTTCAGGGGTTTTTAGTAATGAATAGAATAGAACTTGTCGCTAGTATTGCTGAGTTATCTGGACTCAAGAAAATTGAAGCGGAAAAAGCTCTAAGTGCGTTTATTGATGTGGTTACGTCAGAGTTGGCCAAGGGGGAAGAGATCAGACTTGTTGGATTTGGTAATTTTGTAGTTACGCACAGAAATGCTACTGAAGGTAGAAATATGCAAACTGGTGAGCCAATGAAGATTCCTGCAAGGGATGTTCCAAAATTTAAGCCAGGTAAGCAGTTGAAAGATGCAGTAGCAAAAAAGGGTAGTTGATTTTGATGGGCGATTGGCTCAGTGGTAGAGCATCTCGTTTACACCGAGGGGGTCGGCGGTTCGAATCCGTCATCGCCCACCATTTTGTTTTGATCGGATTTCTCGCTCTTTGCTTGACAGCTTGTGGGAAAGCTGGAAAATTGGAACGACCGAGGGGTTTTGGGTATGTTGATATTTCTTCGGAAAGTCGTTAAGGGTTTTTTATTATTGCTAGTCGTCTCGTGCTTCGCGGATTTGACTGCGAAGGGCGTTGTGCTACGAGGGTCTTTTGTAGATAACGGTGTCGTTGTTGTTGCAGCGGAATTCAGAATCGACAATGGGGGGCATGTGACTGCTCCCGTTGCAAAAGGGAAATCGATAGCTCCAAAGTTTTCGTGGCAAAATGCGAGAGTTATGGGCGAGTTGTGGCCTGATCCAGTCGATGTTCTGAATTCGGATGGTGGTATCAGCGGGTATAAGGGGTATGATAGGGATTTTACTGTGTTCTTTAAGCTTGAGGTCCCAGAGGGGGTATCCTCAGTTGAATATGGTTTGTCATACGTTGTATGTGGGGATGCATGCATTCCAAAACAGGAAGACGGAACATTAGAGCTAGACGGTTCGCTTTCTACCGAAGAGATTAGAGATATTCAGTGGCCTGTTAAAACTGAGATGCCAGATTTTTTTGTTGTATTGCTACTTGGGTTATTGGGTGGGTTAGTTCTGAACCTAATGCCGTGCGTTTTCCCAATAATTTCGATTAAAGTCTTCTCGATAGTTAGGTCGGCACAGTCAGAACCAGCAACAATTCGTCGGCATGCCATAACCTTCTTTCTGGGAACAGTAAGTGTTTTCGTTTGTTTGGGCGCAATACTCATTGCTCTTAGACAGACGGTTAGTGGCATTGGATGGGGTTTCTATATGCAGGAGCCAGCGTTCGTCTTTACTATGCTTCTGATTTTCCTTTTTTGTGGATTGCATTTTTTTGGATTGATTAAACTGAACCTACCGACACTTAAGAGAATGAAGTTGTCGATTAAGAGTGGGTATGCTACGTCATTTTGCAGCGGTATATTTGGAGGATTGGCTTCATCATCGTGCGTTGGGCCATTTTCTGGTGTAGCAGTTGCTGGGGCTCTTTTTTTCAACAATACATTTCAGTCACTCAGCATATTCACTGCCATTGGAGTTGGTCTTGGTTTCCCGTTTTTACTGATTGCATTTTTTCCTGAGCTTATACGAAGAATACCAAAGCCAGGAGAGTGGCTGGCATCTTTTGAAGAATTCATGGGTTTTGGTATGCTGTTTTCTTGTATCTGGCCTCTTTGGGTGCTTATGTCGCAGATTAGAACATCAGGAGTAATTGTTGCAATTGCCAGCTGTATTGCTATATCGATGTTTTTCTGGCTTATGCAAAAGATGGGTCAATCAAAGTTCATGAAAGCTGTTGCATTTACCGGATTGGGAGTTAGTATATTTTTTGGGTTTTGTGAAATGGTTCCAAGTTGTAATGTTGAAAAGGGTATTTCGTGGATAGAATATTCTGATAAGATTTTTGATGACGCGAAGGTCGAGAAGGCGGCAATGTTTTTGGATTTTACCGCATCTTGGTGTATGAATTGTCAATTCAACGAGAGGCTGTTCGATGATGAAGATGTGATCGATGGATTTATGAAGAGTGGTATCAAGGCCATTAAATGCGATTGGACCAATAGGAATGAGATTGTAACGAACTTATTGAAAGAGCACGGGGGAGCGGCTGTTCCGTTTTATGTTTACTATCCTGGTAACGGAAAAGATTTTGTGGTTCTTTCGACGATGCTTACGAAACGGGCCTTGTTAGAAGCTATTTCTGGTAACGACAATAACGAAGGAGACGACAATGACGAAAGCTAACTTAAAAAATGTGCATTTTTTCAGTATCTGTCTTGGAATTTTCGTGATTATCTTTGATCAGGCCACGAAGTGGAGCGTACTGGCATTTATGGAAAAGGGGGAGAAGATTAGTGTACTTCCATTCGTAAATCTCGTCCTGACGTTCAACTATGGAACAAGTTTTGGGCTGCTGACTCCGTATACTGGTATGCAGAGATACATGATAACCTTCGTGACCATTTTGTGTATCATCTTTTTGATTTATGTATTTTTTAAATTGAAAACTTCAACAGAAAAAATTCTATGTAGCTTTCTCATCGGAGGAGCAATTGGAAATCTTCTTGATAGATTTTCTCATGGTGCTGTCATTGATTTCTTGGATTTCTACTACAACAATTGGCATTGGCCAGCGTTCAATGTTGCTGATGCCTTCATATCATCTAGTGCGTTTTTGCTTATAATTTTCAATTTATCGCGATAGTTGTGTTATCATAATTTCCAGTTGGTTTTATAGAATTTTTGTATGAGTAACGTTAGAAGAAACCATCTCAGAAGCGGTGTCGGAATGGTTTTGGTGAATAAGGAAGACAGAGTGTTTGCAGGAAAGAGAAATGCTGTTAATACCAAGATGGTATCGTTTTTTTTGAAAAAACCGTGGCAAATGCCGCAAGGTGGAATTGAAGATGGAGAAACACCACTCGAAGCCGCATTGAGGGAATTGAAAGAAGAAGTTGGAACAGATAATGTTGAAGTTATATCTGAAACGGATAATTGGCTTGAATACATCGTTCCTCCGTCCTTAAGACGTAGGGATAATGATATTATAGGTCAAAGGCAAAAGTGGTTTCTTTTAAAGTTTTTGGGAGATGATTCTCACATAGATCTGAAAGCAACTGATCATAGCGAATTTGACACTTGGCGATGGATGGCAGTTGGCAATATCATTAGGCTTTCTGTGCATTTTAAGAGAAATTTATATTTAGAAGTTTTTAAGCAGTTTAATTGGTATTTTTCAAAGAACAAAATTAGAAATAGGACTTTAACGCAAGATTAATAAATTTCATTTATAATGATATTGTTGGTATTTAGCAAGATGGTTAAAGAAATGAGAGTACTGGCGTCAGTGTTGCAGATATCGGCTGCAGCCACGTTCTTTGTTTTGTCGGTATACGCCAGTGATGCAGGTAAGGACGAGACTCAACCTGGTAAAACACCTCCGTCAGCTGACGAATTGAACCAGTTGCCTCTGGAAAAAAATGATGTTACAACGGAGTTTATACTAGGCAACGTAAACGCAAAGAAGCGGATTGTGGTGTATATATCGCCGGCTTGCCTTCACTGTGCGCAACTTTTAACTGGCGATATTATACCGTTTATTAAAAACGGTAGTAATGCAGAAACGTATTGTATTGTCATTAAATTACTGCCAACTTCAGCTAAGGATGTATTCATACTGAATCTGTTATCGGAGTTAAACGTCGACCCAGAGAAGAAATTTAACATATATATAAATTATATGAAAAGGGTATTAGCTACATTAAAAAACATCGTTCCAACGGCTGAACAGAAGAGGAAATTCAAGGGGTCGGAAAGCGATGTGGAAATGATAAAATATCAGGTAATTGCCGCGAAGTTTGGTTTCGCAGACATTCAGATATGTGGCGCCTTCCCTGATATGGATGCCGAACGCGAGAAAAAAGTGATGGCAGATTATAGACGGATTATTACGGAGTTAGCAGAATTCCTTGAGAAGAGGGAAGTAGATCTACCTATCATTGTTGCAGATGGCAAAGTTCATTCTGGAATTAAAGAGGCGGCAAAGGTCTATAACTAATATACTAGCCTTTTAGTTGTTCTCCAGGTGCTGCACTTCTTTTAGTGATAATCCTGTTGCCTGAGATATTTGTTTTATACTCAATCCAATTGATAGAAGATTCGCTGCGGTTTCTCTGGCTTTCTCCAGCTTGCCTTTCTCTAAGCCTATAGCTTCGCCTTCCGCTAGTCCCTCGTCTCGGCCTTCGTT
>JAITPA010000019.1 GCA_031289695.1 Holosporales bacterium | reverse complement strand
AAAACCCTATAATGGTCATACCCATTGAGAACCAAGCCATCATACGCCTTCCAACCATCTGTATGAATAGTTGATCCAGCCAATATTTTCCCTTGAATTATAGGTATCAATTCATCTTTCGAACAACTAGGCACTATTGTTACAAACACTTTCCCGTTCCTTTATTTTGTTAACTTTTTGTTTGCTCAACCTGTTGTATTTCATGGCCTTTTATCCTACTTCTTACTAAGATGCTAGTCAAGAGCCAAAAATTAATTACATCCGGCTTGCTGAACAAACATCACATATCTCAGTTTATTTGCTCCCGAAGCCATTCTACCTCCATGCCTCATTAAAGCAACGCATTAAGTTTGTTGATCCATTTTTTAGTCATGAATCTTCTGTAGATAAAAATAAAAATCAATGTAAAACTAAGTGTCATCGCAGTATATACTTCCACTACAGATGTCAATTTACCTAAAGCGTGAAGGATACACGTCGGAATAACCACAATTCCCCAAAAACATACCTGAGAAACAATTGTTGTGTATTTCGTGTCTCCACCTGCCATCAAAACGCCACCGATTATATACACAGCAGATTCTATAAAAAGACAACCTAAGCTGAATTTCAAAACATCCAATAGCTCTGTTCTTAGATCAGAAATATCGCTATTTACTAGGTTTAGAAGGTTCAAAGTCATGTCTGGAAAAAACACCATAGGGATCGATAATAGTAGTGTGAATGCGATAACAAGCAACATGAACTTTTTGAAAACTACGAAGACTGATCCTATATCACGACGGCCTATCATATTCGAAACTATTGCCGCAGTTGCTTTAGTTGCCCCTTCAGAGAAAAACGATGATATTATATAAATATTGCAGGCAATTCCCCAGGTTACTCCCAATTTTTTGGATGAATATCCAGTGATTGTAGAAATTACATACCATGCCAATATCATAAAAAAATGTCCAATTGATACTGGCCAACCAATCCTTATACAATTCAGTAACATCTTTTTATTAAAAGAAAAATTTTTATTACTTCCTTGAAGGAACATAACTGCCAATACTATGGCCTGCACAATCTCAGATATCACTGTCGCAGTAGCTGCTCCAGATGTTCCTCCATTGAGATAGTAAACGAAATAGTAACTCATAAAGGCATTAAGTACATTGCCACTGATTACGACAACCGTAACGATCCTTGTTTTACCCTGGCCTATAAAAAAAGCAGAAAGCCCGGCTATAAGGCTTGGCAGAAACCCAAAATAGCAGAGAGGTCGTTGATAAGCCACTCCATAGTCCAACGCATAATCCGGCAAAAAATTTATATATTCAGAAAAGTATCCAATTGGGAAAAACACAACTGCGGATGCAAGCGACATATAAACCATTTGCCAAATCGGAATTTCCAGTTTATCAAATTGTTTCGCTCCATTGAATTGCCCAACGAACACCTCAGCGGTGCTCGCTATTCCAACCAACACCCACGCAAGGATTGCAACAAAATTTCCGGATACGGTAGCAGCATACATTGCTTCCACAGAATATCCTGCCAATATTATCCTATCAACAACATACATCAAATTTGTTGACAAACAACTCAGTATTATCGGAAGAGAAATTTTGATGATACTACGAAACGAGCTGTCAATAGATCCATCACAACTTGACATAAAATAACCTTTATTTTATCGAGATCGTATAAAACTCATCCCGTCTTCCCAGCCCTCGATCGATATAGAATGACCAATGTCGTGACATGTTATCACCTTGCGATTTAGTCCTAATATTTCAAGATTCTCCATTGCTAATTCCGCGTTTTTATATGGCACCACGAAATCATCGTAAGAATGAACAATCAAGACATCTGCCTTTGATTTAATGGCTTTATCCTGAGCAAATGCAAATATACCCGAATAGGGGATTATTTTTGAAATACCTGGATAATAGAGCATCTCAAAGGCCAGCATAGCTCCCTGCGAAAATCCAATAACACTGATATCTTTACATCTATATTCTTCTGCAGCCTTTTGCACGAATTCATAAACAAGCGGAGCTGATGCCTCTAGTCCACTTCGCAGCTCTTCAAATGACATTGTATTGAGGTTAAACCACTTTCTCCCGACACCTGCCTCGCACTGATACGGAGCATCTGGAAACAAAAACACTGTATCATCAAGTATCTTTGATAACAGTGTATCTCCCACTTTCGCAAAGTCTTCTCCTGATGTTCCATATCCATGTAGCAACACAACAATTCTTTTCGTCTCATTAAAGTTCTTCGACTTAACGACTCTACTATTTTTCAGCATTTTCATTTTCCGACAGTGTTGACACCTTAAGTAATGTTACCTGATTTCTCTGACGTTTCAAAATATCAAATTTGTATCCATGCAAAACAAATGTCTGCCCAATTTCAGGAATTATGCCAACTGAATTTATGACAAGTCCAGCTACCGTCGCTGCCATATCGCTCTTAAATTTGGAGTCAATTTCTCTGTTGAGATCCCGAATATTAACGGAACCATCAACTACGTATGACCCATCTAGTTGTTGCCTAATGCCAGCCACGGCGGCAACATCATGTTCATCTTCGATATTACCAACTATCTCTTCCAAGATGTCTTCTAAGGTAATTATTCCCATGAAACTCCCATATTCATCGACGACCACCGCGAAGTGTTCGTGTCTCTGTTTAAAGTCCTGCAGCTGATCCAGGAGATCTTTATTTTCCGGGATAAACCAAGGTTTTCTAGCTATCTCCAAAACATTTAAATCCTCGATTGAGCTGCATCTTTTAATGGCCTTCAAAAAATCATTTGCATGGAGAACCCCGACTATATTGTCTTGCTCCCCACTCCAAAGAGGAACTCTGGTAAACGGACAATCCATTACTCTATCGACGAGGGTATCAATACTTTCATCTGCACAAAACATTGTCACATTTTTTCTGTGTACTATGATGTTGCTCACTTGTACTGTTCCCAAATCCAACACACTCTGAAGCATTTCTTTTTCTTTTTCGGTATCTTCAATATCGATGCCTTTATGAAGCGCTATAGCTCCCCTAAGTTCATTTAGGGAACTTTCGAACTCATTATGTTTTGACGAACGCCTAATAATGGATATAATCCTGCTCGCCACAAACCCAATTATCCTGTTCAGTGGCTTCAACACGACATGTGTGTATTTTATAAAGACCGCTGATGGTAGCAGTATATCTTCTGGAGATGCAATCGTTAGCATCTTCGGCAATACTTCTGCGAAAAGAACTATAAATATACTTGTGATAATCGGAGCGAAGAAGATGGCGCAGTCCCCAAGGACTTCAACAAACATATTTGTTGTTACAGCTACGGTTAGAGCGTTCAATATCGTTGCACAAACCAAAATAGAACTAATTACTAAACTAATTTCTTCACGCAGTTTTGTGATTATAATGGCTTTCTTATTTCCTTCATTTGATAAACTAAAAATCTTATGTTTTGAGCAGGCAGTTATGGCCGTCTCACACGCCGAAAAATATGCAGAGCAAATGAGCAGAACGACTACTAACGATATGTTAAACAACATGTTCTCAGTGTTCTTCTTTTGTTGGAATTGGTGTCAGAGTTTCCTCACGCTTTGTCTCGACAACCTCCAAAACCTTATTTGGACAATCACCAAGCACTCTCCTTTTCCTTTTGCAGCTTGCACCACCTCGATCTGAGAGAACCAACATATCCGGAGCCCTCCACTTTTGCAAAATTTTCCCAGGCTTTATTTTCATTTTTTCATACTGATCGCGAATTGCCTGTATCTTTTCGTTGAATGCATCAACCAAAGCAACCAGCTCATCGTCAGTTGCAGAGCTTTTCTGTTTTGCCACAATTACGTTCAATGAATTTTTCGCATCATTAATATAATCAGTTATGTCCTTAAACTCGGCCGACTCATTATCTATCTCATATAACAGCGAGTCCATGAATTCAATCCACGAACTAAACCCCCATTCCGCTGATACCGCTCCTGCAATCGCACTTCCAGTGAGAGTAAAAATCAACAAGCAAAGAGGCTTAACCATATCCCAAATAGCTAAAATCTAAATAACCTTCTATAATTATTGTAGCACAAAGTCTAGTTGAAAGACTTCACCTTTTTTGATTTTATCGAGCATATCCTCTTCTATCGTTCTGAATTCGTCACCGCTAGATGCGACATCTCTTAGCTTTTGGATATTTTCACCAAAGCATATCATCTCATTTATTGATCTGCTAATTTTCAAGATCTCAGAAACTATAGTGCGACCTATTCTGGCATTTTTTCTGACAAGTCTTTGAGAAATAATTGCGATTATATTGTCGGCTATTAAAGAATTAGGTATATTAAATTCTCGAAGCCTTGAGATCACCCCGAAGCTATCGTTCGAGTGGATTGTTGTTAGAACAAGATGACCCGTCATTGATGCTCTAACAGCCATTTTTGCAGTTTCCTCATCCCTTATTTCGCCGATCAATATTACATCTGGATCCTGGCGTAGGATTGAGCGTACCCCCTCGGCAAACTCGATAACTCCCCTCGTTATCTCAGTCTGCCTTACATTCGCGATTTTGTATTCGACTGGATCTTCAAGGGTCATGATATTTCTTGATTTTTTATCCATCACCTCGAGTAATGAATAAATTGAGGTTGTCTTTCCCGAACCAGTTGGTCCGCAGAAAATAATCATCCCGTTTTGGTATGTTGAAATGTGTTTGAGATACGCGATCCGATCTTCGGTAAATCCGATGTTTTCAATCGATATTAGCTCCTTGTCCTTATTTAGGATCCTAATGACTATATTTTCGCCATACGTTGTTGGATGGGTTGATATCCTAAAATCTATGTTGCCTTTCTGGAAATGACCAGACTGCGGTCTTCTTGTTTCGGAAATATCGAGCTTTGCCATAACCTTAAGCGCTATCGATAGCTGTTGGAATTCACCGATAAATAACGTCCTATAATCAGTCAAAATCCCATCAATCCTGAGCATTATCTTAAATGTTTTCTGAAATGGAGTTATGTGGATATCCGATGCGAGTGTCCTCATGGCATCAGAAATAAGTCTATCTATAGAATTTGCATCGGATTTATTTATTTCATTGAATATATTTAGCATCGCATTTTTTGAGGTTATGCAATATATTGGTGATAAATTCTTTGTTGTATTACACAAAGACAAATATCTCTTTAGTTTATCATCCGTTTCGAGGTCGTTTGGCTTTAGGATTGCAACGCTAACGTGCTCAGATGAAACATCAAAAGGTAAGACTAGAATCGATTCTAGTCCGACGTAGTCCATTTCTGGGATTTTTGAAAAACACTTCAGGTCAGTATATTTCAAACCATAGTACTCAGCGCATAGTTCGCCGAGCTCTTCTTCGCTAAAATCACAAGCACTTACGAGAACATCTAGAACATCTTCTTCGTTACTCGCAAGCGCTATGTTATATACGTCGTTACCAATGCCATGTCGTTCAAACAAGAATTGCAAGAACGACACTGAAAAATTATCTCATTGCTGATGTATGTCTAATTGAATAACCAAGATCACTTGCGATTGAAAGACTTAGCTGTGTAATTCGATCTTTGGCATAATCTCCCTCCAATCGAGCTGCAATTTTCTTTGAATCTTCCTTATCTGCAGACTCTGCGTCCTTTTCGTCCTTTTTTTCATCGGCTTTATTAGCCTCAGAATCCTCAGCACCAATCTGATTTACCAATGCTTCCAACTCTTCTTTTTTCTGATTTAATTCCTCATTAACTGATTCTTCCTCATCATTAGGCTTCCCATCAGCTGGTTTTCTCTTATCATCATCTGATCTTTTCGACTCAACATCTGGGTTCACTTCCTCCACCTTATCATCGCTGATGCTATAGATTCCTCCAGCCGCTAAATCATTTCTGTAAGACGATTTATTAACTCCTTTTTCATCTGCGTCTTCTTCCTCCGCATCCGCATCCGCGTCTGTGTCTGCGTCCGCCTTCTCGCCAACATCTTCCTCTCTAGAAATGCTGTCGCTGCTATAATTAACTTCGGGGTCAACTGCACCTTTGTCAGCGATGCATTGTACGTTTCCGCTTTGAGCGAGCATTAAAGCTAGTGTTAAAAACATATTTAAAACCTTTATAAAAAAACTTTCATCTATAGGGAAGTTTGCAGTAAAAAAATTAACAAACTGTTAACGTGCCAAACTTTATGCCAGCTGCAAATTTTATTGGCCATGGGCTAAAAAGTAATTTGGCATTTTGCCACAGGCCATATTATGATTAGTTATGGTAGATGTATCTAATTGATACAGATCAACTAATCAAAATATTTACAAGGAGCAAATTATGGCAAACATATCAATTTTAAAGATTAAATCTGAAAAAGAAGAACTTCTCGTTTCGAGAATGGCAACACAGGAAATTATGCCAATCATAAAAAATGAAATCTATAGAAACCTTGATTTCGAACACATACCAGGCAATAAGAAAACGAAACTTAGGTGCGTGATAACAACCAGCGATACACCCAATTTGAAGCTTCTGCTGCCAGATAAGCTTTTTATGATTTATTCGATTATTAAATTTAGAGAAGATGGTAGACACATTCCACAAATCGAATATGTTGAAGATTCAGTGGAACAACACGGAGAATACATTACTTTTAGACCAATTTTACAAATGCTTTTAACAAATTTTCATTGCAAGGAAAATGATAGCTGTGCAAAACAGCCAATTTGGACTTTCGACTTTGAAGAAAAATAATTAGACAAACTGATTGACGAAAAGAACAGAATGTGGTACAAGTGTTAGGGTTGTGTGTGTTAGTCACTTCTCAATAGATTTGGAGATTGTCGTGATAGCGGTTGTAAAGACTGGCGGAAAGCAGTACTGCGTGGAGCCTGGTAATGTCGTTAAGGTTGAAAAGTTAGATGTCGAGCCTGAATCGATCGTGTCATTGACGGACGTTTTGTTTACGTCTCCTGATGCAGGCGAAAATGTTGTCGTAAAAGCTGAGGTCTTGAGACATGTGAGAAACAGCAAGATTATAGTTTTCAAAAAAAGGCGGCGTCATAATTCTCGAAGAAAGAACGGGCATAGACAGTGGCAGACTATTCTGAGGATAACTGATATTTCTGCGGCTAGCACGGAATTAAAGGGAGAATAAAATGGCAACGAAAAAGGCCGGCGGTAGTTCGAGAAATGGACGAGATTCCATTGGTAGAAGGTTGGGAGTCAAGAAATTTGGTGGTGAAAGCGTGTTGGCTGGGGCGATAATCATCAGACAACGTGGAACGAAATATGGAATATGTGGTAACGTCGGGCTTGGTAAAGACCATACGATTTATTCCCTCGTTGATGGCTCTGTCTTTTTCAAACGTGGTAAAAATAACAAGACTTATGTTGGTGTGGCAGTAGAATAATAATGTTACAAATCGAGTTTCAAGATTGTGTGATGTTTGCAGGTATGGCGGTGTTGGTGCTTCCCGTTTTGTCGCGTGTATTTTTCGTTGTTAGTCAGCAGAGCTGCGCTGTCGTGGAAAGACTCGGGAAATTCAAACGTATCGCAAACCCAGGGCTCAACTTTAGGATTCCTTTGATTGAATCGGTGAAGCAAAGAATTTCTCTTAGGCTTCATCAGCTAAATGTCGATGTTGAAACGAAGACAAAGGATAACGTCTTCATCAGGATCGTGATAGCAGTTCAGTACAAAGTGTTGGAATCCAAGATTTATGAAGCATGCTATACGCTTCAAGATCCAATAGCTCAGATAAAGGCATTTGTTTTTGATATCGTTAGGGCTCAGGTCCCTCTTATGGATCTAGATGATGTGTTCTCTAGGAAAGACGATATAGCCGATGCCGTTAGAGATGACCTAAAGAAACCAATGACTGAGTTCGGCTATGAGATTATAAAAGCACTGGTGACGGATATAGATCCCGATGCCAATGTTAAAGCAGCAATGAATGAAATCAATACGGCACAGAGATTAAGAGTTGCTGCCACCGAAAAAGGAGAAGCCGAGAAGATACTGAAGGTCAAGCAAGCGGAGGCCGAAGCAGAATCGAGTATCCTTCATGGTAAGGGTGTGGCAGGGCAGCGGCAGGCAATCATAGAAGGCCTCAGCCAATCCGTCGATGAATTTGTCAGGCAAACAGGATCGACTGCCGACAGAGTTATGGATATGGTTCTGCTGATACAATACATCGATACGCTAAAAGAGATAGGCGCGCAATCAAAATCAAATGTTGTATTTGTTCCGCATTCTCCGGGTAATTTGTCGTCTATTGGTGAACAGCTCAGAGAAGCTATTTTTTCATCAGAAATACTGAAACAAAAAAAATAAAAATTTACGTTTTATTCACATATTTACGGTACGATAAGTTGTATTGTGCATTAGCAATGGTTGATTACATATGACAAATGGTAAGGCTATATGCAACCTTGTTGGAATTACTGTTTTTGGATTCTTGACGTATAAAGCGATAAGCATTGGGGAACAACATAACTCTTACATTTCAGTGAACGGATTATCTACGAGGTATGTCGTATCAGACGAAGCAAAATGGATCCTCTCACTAATAACGGAGACAAATGATCCTGGAGCAGTACCACAGGTGCAGAGAAACAATAACAAAGAGACAGTCATTAAATTTTTGAAGAAACAAGGATTTACGGATGACGAGATAGGAGAGATAAATTTTTCAGTAAATGATCGCTTCGCGTGGAGCCAATACGTTGATAAAACTAGAAAACGCTACGCAATCTCCGACGATATTATAATCAAATCTTCGAAGGTAGAACTTGTGAAATCATCAATGCTTAAGGCGTTGTCCATGAACTTGAAAGATTGCACAGTGGACAATTCTACTAAATACTTGTATAAAAAATTAGATGGCCTGAAAATCGAAATGATGGAAGATGCAACGAGGGATGCTCGAAACAGAGCGGATCACATAGCCAAAATGAGCGGAAACAAGATAGCAGGTGTTAGAAACATTGCTACAGGAACTTTCTCGATAGTATCAGCAGACAGTTCTGACACGAAGATAGACGACTATAATGAAGGCGACAATTCAATTGAAAAGAGGGTTAGGGTCGTCATCCACGCGTCGTTTAACATAAAATAGATGCACGATGATGTTGATTTTTCGGTGTCAATAGCGTGTATAATTGTTGCAGTTTGTTTTTTTTGATAATTTTCTATGCCATTCATAAAAAGCGTTCTTGCAAGAGAGATATTAGACTCCAGGGGAATTCCAACGATTGAGACTGAAATTGCGTTAGACTCCGGAGACATCGGAGTCGCGTCCGTTCCTTCTGGAGCATCGACCGGATCGTTTGAGGCCGTCGAGCTCAGAGATGGCGGTAAGAGGTTTCTTGGAAAAGGAGTTCTGACTGCCGTCGATAACGTCAACAATATAATAGCCCTCGATATCATCGGAGAAATGTCTATAGAACAATATGAGATAGACAAGATCATGATAGACCTCGATGGAACCCCGAACAAATCAAAACTTGGAGCTAATGCAATTCTATCGGCCAGTTTAGCCGTATGCAAAGCTGCAGCTCTTTTCTACGGAGTTCCACTTCATAAATATATCGGTGGAATAGCGAACAGAAGGTTACCAAGGCCGATGATGAACATTCTCAATGGAGGAGCCCACGCAGATAATAAAATTGATTGCCAGGAGTTTATGATCGTTCCAGCAAAAGAGGCCAAGTTCATGAGCTACATTGAGATGTGTTCCAACATATATCACACCCTCAAAAAATCCCTGAAAGCGAAGGGATTAAACTCCAACGTTGGAGATGAGGGAGGGGTGGCTCCGAATCTGTCATCGACTAGGGAAGCTCTTGATACGATAATGGAAGCCATCGAAGCAGCTGGATACAACTCTGGAAGCGACGTAGAGATCGCATTGGATGTCGCCGCCTCCGAGCTATTTAAAGATGGAAAATACATGATAGAAGGAACCACAAAAACATCCGAGCAGATGATCGAATTTTACAAAAATTTAGTAAAGGATTATCCAATAGTCTCAATAGAGGACCCTCTGCACGAAGAGGATTGGACAAACTTTTCTCTTCTCACGAAAGAGATTGGCAATACCACACAGATAGTTGGAGATGATCTCTATGTAACAAATTCCTCAAGACTCCAGAAAGGAATTGAGCTTCAGGCGACCAATGCAATCCTTATAAAACTTAACCAGATAGGAACCGTCAGCGAAACGTTGGCCACTATAAATCTCGCGAAAGAGAGCGGGTATAATGTCGTTATATCTCATAGATCTGGTGAAACAGAGGATACAACGATATCAGATCTTTCAGTCGCAGTCGGAGCTAAGTATATAAAAACTGGAGCTCCAACTAGAGGCGAAAGAATCACAAAATACAACAGACTCCTAAAGATAGAAGAGGAGATTTAACGATCATGATGATGCAGGGAAAAACTGGCCTGATTATGGGGATGGCGAATAAATTTTCGATAGCCTATGGAATAGCTGAATCGCTTAAGGTCAATGGGGCGAAGATGATTTTTACAGCGCAAACAGACTACTTCAAAAGCAAGATAACGGATATTGCCAAAGACTTCGGTGGATACGAGGTCATTCCCTGCGACGTATCAAAGGACGATGAAATTGAAAAAGCGTTCGATGAAATGTTAAACATCACGGGACCATTGGATTTCATCGTTCACTCGATAGCTTTCTCAGATAGAAACGAACTGGCCGGAAAATACTATAATACTTCGCGATCTAACTTCCTTAATGCCATGAATATTTCATGTTACTCGTTTACAGAAGTTGCGAGACATTCCCAGAAGCTAATGCCAAATGGAGGAAGTTTGGTTACACTGACGTATTATGGGGCCGAAAAAGTTGTACCAAATTATAATGTTATGGCAATGGCGAAGGCTGCTCTAGAAACCGGAGTTATATATTTGGCGGATGATCTAGGTGAAGTCGGTATCAGAGTTAATGCAATTTCCGCGGGGCCCATAAAGACCCTCGCAGCCTCCGGTGTTGGAGAGTTTTCGAAGATCTTGGAGTTTGAAAGACATAGGGCCCCGCTCAAGAGGAATGTTACACAGAAAGATATAGGCGATGCTTGTTTGTTCATCCTGAGCGATATGGCTTCTGGTATAACTGGAGAGATAATCCATGTAGATTGCGGGAGCAATAAGATAGGGGTTAAGTTCTAAAAAGCTCCAAAAATGTTATCGATTTTTTCCTGTGAAACCCGGTGTTTATTCTGTCATCTTTTCATGTTAAATATTGACTTTTAATAGTTGATTAACCTTTTAGTGGTATGATAGTCTGTATGGACTGAGCCGTTGGGAGTTTGTAAGATGAACGTTATTCTGCTCGCATTTGCGATGATGATCTTTGTGGGAGGGCGTGCTGCTGCGACAGTTCCTCCGGCTGTTATTTACGAAAATCCAGCTTACGAAGGATATTGCGAGGCTGAGTACGCTGGCCCTGATATTCCTGAATACGTCGAAATTACAAATGGAAGTATGGTGAATTTTGCTGCGAGTGGAGTAGTTGGCAGTGCGATTAGGACCGCGTCTAGACTTAATCATGTACCGAATCCATTGGGCCTCAGTCACTCAGGCGTATGCTTTGTTGAAAATCCAAAGTACCTATGGCTGACCGTTCGGGAATTAGCTCCCAGAAGATTGGCAAATCCGCGACTGGAATGCTACCTCTCAGTTGAAGAGGGGGAAATAATAATGAAGCGTTTGATGGAACGGTATAGCGAAATCATAGACGCGATGGTCGATATACCTTGCTGGAAACTGTTCATTATGGAAGCAACTGGAGATATGACCGAGATCTTTGATGGAGTGTACCCACATGTAACGATTAGCCCACTCGAAGATGTTGTTAAAAAGTTTAACGGGAATATATATGCAAGGCCATTAATACGTGGTGTTCCACTAGATATCAGCAGAGGATTTATTAGAGACTATCTTGGAAGATCATATGAAACGTTATCAACAGGTATAGAGCTTTTACGTGCCATTAGAGGCGGAAATACGAGAGAAGAAGACGATAGGTTATTTTGCAGCGAGTTGGCGGCAGCACTTTACCATAGAGCTGGAATTATAAGCAGACGAATACTTGCTAATAACACAATTCCAGAGCAATATAGTTCATATGCTGGAGCTGGAGATCTTCTTGCAGGATACGCCGTCGAGGATATCCCACTGAAACTAGGTAGTAACGTAAGATGTCTTTCGGAATTGGTAGAGTCCGATGATCCTCGAACCGGCTGTAAATGCAGTATCTAATTACCAGCTACGTGCACTGCATATACTATCAACTATGTGCGTTGCACAAAGCCCCTCTGATATCTCTCTCGATATTCTTTAAAGGGACCTTTGTATCTGTAATCGATACCTTCTAGTCTAATGGCTGAAAATGGTGTTTTTTCAAGTTTCGGTGGAGGCTTTGGAATGATTATTTCATATTCCCCTTTTCCAAGATGAAAAATAGCAGCCCTCGTAGTTAGAATTTCAATATACATATTTGTTGTTGTATTTGAAGTATCTTTATTATCTATTAATAATATTGCTTTTTCGTGTAATGTTGGTAATAAATTTGTCATTTTAAGTACTCCTAATCTAATGTTGCAGTTCTGTGTGAATTGATAATGTGCTTTATATATTTTGATTCGAGAACATCTTCTTCGGCACATTCGTAAATATTCTTTGAAATTTGAAGAATCGCAAACTGAAGATCTTTAGGAATCTTAGCTGGATTTCCAGTGATTCCGGCGGTATATACAATCTCTATTGGTCGTCTTATTCCAGTTGTTATTATGATTGTTTTGCCGTTATAATTCTCGATATTGTACGAAAAATCATCTGGTTTTTTGTCTGGTAAAAGTTTTCTTACAGAAATCACATTTCGTACCTCACTAACTGGTAATGCAATTTTTCTTGACGATGTGAATTCATCGTTGTAATGAATGTATTTGTATTTCTTTTTCAGTATCGGTTTCTCGATATTTGTTTCTAATATTTCTACAGCCATGTCAATGATATTTCTTAGATAACCATCTTCGTGATTGTGATCTATTCTCAAATGGGCCTTTAACACATCTATGGCTAAAGGTTGCTTCTTAGATTGTTCAATAATTATATTCATGATTTTTTTCCTTTCTTTAAAATTAAATTTTTAAAAATTAACGTGATTTTTTAGTACCAGAATTCAAAAGATCGCGGTGTTTCCACCGCGATGATAAACAGTTAACCATAATTAATAAGGAGGTACTAACAAGGCTGCATATAATTACATGCAACCGATATTAGTCTAACACATATTTTTGGAAAGCGTCAAAATATTTTTCAGCCCATTGATAGTATTTTTTGTATGACGGCGGGAGTGCGGGAGCTGTCGTGCAAAAAATATTACACTTAATCGTGGTTTTTTGTGTGAGGTCTGTGATACAATGTTTCGGATGAGGATAGGAGTGTAGCTCAATTTGGTAGAGTTCCGGTCTCCAAAACCGGCGGTCGGGGGTTCAAGTCCCTCCACTCCTGCCACTTTTATTTTAGAGGGTTAATTGCGATGAGTTCAGGTTCTGTTTTTGGTAAAGTCTGTTCCTTTGTAGTAGATGTTCGAGCTGAGCTTGACAGGGTAAGTTGGCCATCTCGAAAGGAAGTGATCATAACGACTATCGTTGTTTTCGTGATAGCTTTGATTTCTGCTATTTTCTTTGCATTGGTTGACACGGCCTGGTATAAGATTATCCATTCGATGATTGGGAAGTAGCGGGATGGAACAGCGAGCTAGATGGTACATCGTTCAGGTTTACTCAGGCTCTGAGGGTAGGGTTATGCAATTAATAACTGAAGCTGCAGGAAAAAAGGGTGTCGGCGATTATTTTAAAGAGGTTTTTATCCCCAAAGAAGAAGTGATCGAAATTAGAGGCGGAGAAAAGGTTAATGTTGATAAAAAATATTTTCCTGGATATATTCTCGTTAAGATGATCCTGAATGATGAGACGTGGCATCTCGTTCAGAGTATCCCGAAGGTTTCTGGTTTTCTTGGAGGTAAAGGTAATCCGTCTCCAATAAGTGAGGCCGAGGTGGATCGAATCAAGAATCAGGTTAAAGAATCGAACGAGGCGCCACGTAGTAACGTCACCTATGATATAGGGGACCAGGTTCGTGTTACTGAGGGACCATTTGCGTCTTTTGCTGGTTTCGTGGAGGAGATAGAAGAAGATCGACAGAAACTCAAAGTATCGGTTATGATTTTTGGAAGGGCGACTCCTGTGTCACTTGAGTACACACAGGTTGAGAAGGTTTAGGATGTTTTGCGGGAGATTCTGTCATTTGGTTGATTGTGCCGCGAGATGCGTTTTTGTTAAGGAGAAAAAATGGCGAAGAAAATTATTGGATATGTAAAGCTGCAGATACCTGCGGGAAAGGCGAATCCGTCTCCTCCGATAGGCCCTGCCCTCGCGCAGAAGGGGTTGAACATCATGGAATTCTGCAAGACCTTCAATGCGAAGACGCAACAGATGGAGCCTGGTATGCCGATTCCAGTTGTCATAACTGCATTCGCAGATAAGAGTTTTACATTCATAATGAAAACTCCTCCTGTGACGTATTACGTAAAGAAGGCTGCAAATGTAACTAGTGGTTCGCAGAAGACAGGGATAACCGTCCCCGTTGCAAGGATCAAGATGTCTCAGGTCGAAGAAATAGCGAGACAGAAAATGCAGGATTTAAACGCGAATGACATAGAGGCTGCATGCACGATGATAGTAGGTTCTGCCAGATCTATGGGTATCGAGGTTGTGGAGGACTAGAAAAATGGCGAAATTTGGTAAGAGACTTAAGAATGCTAGGGATGGGTTAAATTTCGAGAAGGTGTACTCCATTGCCGAGGCGATATCGATGATTAAGAAGGCGGCAACTGCTAAATTTGATGAGACCATCGAGATTAGCGTTATGCTTGGGATTGATCCGACGAAACAGGATCAGGCCGTTAGAAATGTTGTATCACTTCCGAATGGAACTGGAAAGACATATAGGGTTGCCGTGTTCGCGAAAGATCAGAAGGCTGATGAAGCTAGAAAGGCTGGGGCTGATATTATAGGAGCCGAAGATCTAGTTGAGATGGTTCAGAATGGGAATATGCCATTCGATAGGTGTATAGCTACTCCCGATATGATGCCCCTCGTCGGAAGGGTTGGAAAAATATTGGGTCCGAAGGGATTGATGCCGAATCCAAAATTGGGTACCGTTACTCAGGATGTTGTTACCGCCATAAAAAGTATTAAGGGTGGGCAAATAGAGTATCGGTCAGAAAAGAATGGAATCGTTCATGCAGGTATAGGAAAAGCTAGTTTCTCAGATGATGCGATTGATAAGAATGTTAGGGCCCTAGTTGATGCTCTCGTGAAAGCGAAGCCCGTCGGAGCGAAGGGAGCCTACCTTAAAAAAATGATATTGAGTTCTACGATGGGAATTGGTATACAATTCATTTTAGATTGATTAAAGATTGATGAGTAGGGGAGGTATGAAGAGTTTTGTGAGGAGTGAAATCTTCACGAAGGGCCGTCTGGGAGAGAAACTCAGGTGTTGTCGAAGACTGCGGGTTCTGGTGAACGTTCTGAGATAGTGTTACCAGATTAAAGGGCCTCTTGAGGGAGGGGGGCGGTGGCCAGCAAAGCTTTGCTTTGCCAGCGCTCCTTAGGAGCGCTGCTATAATCTTTCCAGAGGAAGATTATAGTGGCCGCCGCCCCTTCCCTCAAGATGTCGCCTGCAATAGACGAAAGAAAGGTGGTTCACACTCCTTTTTTTTGTAGGTTTTTTTGTGGAGAAGTAAAGGAGATGAAAAAGGTATGAAGAGACAGGAAAAAGAGTCTTTTGTATCTCGAATTCGAGATGATCTAGTTGGATCTTCGATAGTTCTTGCCGTCGATAGGACGTCTGGAATCACCGTCGAGGAAATGACTAAGCTTCGAAAAGACATGAGAGCAATTGAGGCTAATTTCAAAGTTCTTAAAAATACGCTTGCTCGTATAGCGATAAAAGGTTCGGTGTTAGATCCGATTGGTAAATATCTTGTTGGATCAACTGCTCTGGCCTACTCAAACAATCCCGTTGGATTGGCGAAGGCAATTTCTGAATTTGCGAAGACAAATGAGAAGTTGAAGATTTTGGGTGGGATTATGGATGGTAAAGAGATTTCCTACGAAGTAATCAAGGAATTGGCATCTCTTCCATCGGTCGATGAGCTGAGGGCCAAGATTATAGGTCTATTAACAGCTGCAGCTCTGAAGATTGTTCGTACAATTAAGGAGCCTTCTGCTAGAATTGCTAGGGTTATCGCCGCGAAGGGTTAAGTTTTTTAAGAAAAAGTATTTGGTTTTTATTAAAGGAGTATGAAAAATGGCAGATTTAAAAAAGGTCGTTGAAGAGTTGTCGAAGCTAACTGTTCTTGAAGCAGCCGAGCTTTCGAAGATGTTAGAGGAGGAGTGGGGAGTTAGTGCCGCCGCTGCCGTCGCAGTTGCCGCTGGACCAGCGGCGGCAGGAGCCGCCCCCGTTGAGGAAAAGACAGAGTTTGATGTTGAGCTTACAGATGGCGGAGCCAGCAAGATCAACGTCATCAAAGAGGTAAGAGCTATAGTTCCCGATCTCGGGCTCAAGGAAGCAAAAGACCTTGTTGAAGGAGCTCCAAAAGTCGTAAAATCAGGAGTCAACAAGGATGAAGCAGAAAAAATAAAGAAGCAACTTGAGACCGCAGGGGCAAAGGTGACCATAAAGTAAGCGCTTAATAGTAGCGAGGCGAGGTGGTTATCCATATATGCACCACCTCTTGGATTTTTGTATCGTTGTTTTTTTATAGGTTTTATAGAGATGGTTAGATCGTATACAGGACGCAAGCGTTTTCGTAAGTTCTTCGGGAAGATCAAGGAAAATACTCAGCTTCCGAATCTTATCGCTCTTCAGAAAAGTTCCTTCGATTCTTTTCTGCAGTGTAATGTTCCTCAAGACAAAATGGAAAACTCTGGACTTCTTGGAATCTTCAATTCGTTTTTCCCAATCAAGGATGCCGCCGGTAAAGCTCAACTCGATTTCTGTGGTTATTCGTTTGAAAAACCAAAGTATACTGAAATTGAGTGTCGACAAAGAGGTGGCACCTATGCATCCCCAATCCGTGGTAAATTTCGTCTAATAATATGGGATGTTGATCACGATACTGGTTCTCGAACAATCAAGGATATAAAAGAACAGGACGTTTATCTCGGCGACATACCACTAATGACCGAACGCGGTACCTTCATATTCAATGGAATCGAGAGGGTCGTTGTTTCTCAGATGCATCGAAGTCCAGGTGTTTTTATTGACCATGATCATGGTAAAACCCATTCTTCTGGGAAATATTTATTTGCCGCTAGAATAATTCCTTATAGGGGATCGTGGGTAGATTTTGAGTTTGATCACAGAGATGTCCTTTATGTGAGATTCGATAGGAGGCGTCGCGTTCTTGCGACTACGTTCTTTATGTGTCTTGAAAGTAAGGAAACAGAAGAATACAGGAAAAAACTTAAAAACGGAGAGGGATTACCGGATGGGTATCTAACCGGCATGTCAAAAGAGGAGATTCTCAATACATTTCATAAGTCTATCGAGTGCAAGAGGGTTGATGGAGGTTGGGTTCTTCCATTCAGCTGCGAACATCTCCGAGGAATGAAGCTCGAAAAAGATCTCGTCGATGCAGAGACAAGGAGGATTGTAGCAAAGACTGGTGATAAACTAACATCAAAAACCCTAAGAGGTCTCGAAAATAAAGAGTTGAAAAACATATTCATTCCAGATGAAGATTTCATAGGAAAAATTGTAGCAAAGGAATGTATCAACGAAGAGACAGGTGAGATCCATCTAGAAGCAGGAGAAGAAATTACAAATATAACAATTCAAAAAATTGATGCAAAAGAAATAAAAAAAATAGATGTACTGCATATAAATTCTGCGAACTCAACTTCGTATCTGATTAACACATTTGCTTATTCAAGATGCGCAAATAGAGAAGAAGCTCTAATTGAATTGTATAGATCTTTGATCCCCGGAGAACCTCCAACAATTTCTGGAGGAGAAGATCTTTTAAGATTCGCAATGTTCGATCCAGATAGGTATGATCTATCCGCTGTCGGGCGCGCTAAGATCAACGATAGATTGGGGCTCGATACTCCAGATGAAGTTCGAGTTCTTCAGAAAGATGATCTAGTAAAAATTGTCAAGTTGCTTTTCGAAGTTAAAGATGGAAATGGGGAAGTTGATGATATCGATAATCTAGGAAATAGAAGGATTCGTTCCGTTGGTGAATTGATAGAAAATCAATGCAGAATTGGAATGATTAGGATGGAAAAAACCATCCGCGAAAAAATCTCATCTGCTGATATAGACAATTTTGTTCCAAGCGATCTTATTAATGCTAAACCACTGATAAGCGCTGTTAAGGACTTTTTCCTTCTGTCTCAGCTATCGCAATTCATGGATCAAACGAATCCCCTATCAGAGGTAACTCACAAAAGAAGATTGTCCGCCCTTGGCCCGGGGGGGCTTTCGAGAGAAAGGGCTGGTTTTGAGGTGCGTGACGTCCATCCGACCCATTATTCAAGACTGTGTCCAATCGAAACTCCAGAAGGACAGAATATTGGATTGATCAACTCATTGGCTTCGTATGCGAAAATTAATAAATATGGTTTCATTGAAGCTCCGTATAAGAAAGTTGTAGATGGAAAAGTAACTAATGAGACGGTTTATCTGACGGCAACGGAAGAGTGGAAACACGCAATTGCTCAGGCGGACGTTTTGACTGATAAAGATGGAACAATCGGTGAGGATCTAGTCGTATCGAGAAAAGCAGGAGATGTTGGATTACGTCCGAAGTCGGATATAGCGTTCACTGATGTATCGCCAAAGCAGGTCGTTTCTGTGGCGGCTGCTCTCATTCCATTTCTGGAGAATGATGATGCTACAAGGGCGTTGATGGGATCAAATATGCAACGTCAAGCTGTGCCATTAATAAGGCCAGAAGCCCCGTTAGTGGGCACCGGGATGGAATCCATCATTGCAAAAGATTCGGGTTCTTCTGTTGTTGCAAAGAGGGCTGGGATCATAGATCACGTCGATGCGAAGAGGATTGTGATCAGAGTAAATGATGAAAATGAAGCTGGAGCAGACGTATACAATCTATCAAAATTTCAGTGTTCGAATATGGGAACTTGTGTTAACCAGAAACCGTTGGTGAGAACTGGAGATGTCGTCGAGGCTGGAGACATAATAGCCGATGGTCCAGCGACTGATAATGGCGAATTGGCCCTTGGTCGGAACTTGCTTGTGGCATTCATATCATGGCGCGGATATAGCTTCGAGGACTCAATTATTCTTTCTGAAAGGGTGGCAATGAACGATGTTCTGACATCCATCCACATAGAGAGTTTCGAAGTAATGGCTCGCGACACGAAACTTGGTAACGAAGAGATAACTAGGGACATTCCAAATCTTGCAGAAGAGTCCCTGAGAAATTTGGACGAGTCGGGTATAGTCTACGTTGGAGCTAAAGTCCAACCAGGGGATATACTAGTTGGCAAAGTCACTCCGAAGGGCGAAACTATGATGACCCCAGAGGAAAAGCTTCTGAGAGCTATCTTTGGAGAAAAATCTTCCGACGTTAAAGATAGTTCGTTTAGGGTTCCACCAGGCGTCTCCGGGACCGTCGTCGAGGTACGAGTCATGATAAGAAAGGGGGTCGAGAGAGATGAGAGAACAGTAGCGATTGAGCGACAGTTAATCGACGATCTCGCAGAAGACAGAGATGCGGAAAAAAGAATATTAGAGCAGACATATCGAAAACATGTCTGTGAAAAAGTTATTGGCCAGAAGCTAGTGTCTGGTCTTAAAGACCTTGAAGAAGGTTCGTCGATTACAAGCAAAATCGTTGAAAATATGTCTTTTAATAGTCTTAGAAAAGTTGTCGTAAAGGGCCCAAGAGTTCAGAAGTCTCTTGAACAACTAATCAAACAGTTTGATGAGAAAATAGATAAAATACAAAGAACATTTGACGAGAGTGTTCATAAACTTAGGAAAGGGGACGATCTACCAGCAGGCGTTTTAAAGTTGGTTAAAGTTTTCGTGGCCAATAAAAGGAAGATTCAGCCAGGTGATAAAATGGCTGGAAGGCATGGTAACAAAGGCGTCGTTTCTAGAATACTTCCACTAGAAGACATGCCATATCTCGAAGATGGAACCCCTGTTGATATTATTTTAAACCCTCTTGGATTGCCGTCTAGAATGAATGTTGGACAGGTTTTGGAAACACATCTAGGAGCGGCGGCTCATGGACTTGGGGTTAGGATTCAAAATGCGCTCAATGAATACAGAGCAGATGAAATTGGGCTAGAAGAATTTAGAGATTGCGTTATTAACATCTACTCAGATGATGAAGATACAAACGACATAAAAGCCTTAAATGAAGATGAATTCATCGAACTCTCGGAAAACTTGTCAAAAGGTGTTCCAGTCGCGAGCCCTGTTTTTGACGGGGCTAAGTTGGTGGATATAGAAAATCACCTAGAATTAGCCGGACTCAACAAGTCTGGTCAGGTCACTTTGTACGATGGACTCACTGGTGAGCCATTCGATAGAAAGGTCACAGTTGGCTATAAATATATGCTGAAGTTGCACCATCTAGTTGATGACAAAATACACGCTAGATCTGTTGGGCCGTATAGCTTGATCACTCAACAGCCTCTCGGTGGAAAAGCTCAATTTGGCGGACAACGCTTCGGTGAAATGGAAGTATGGGCGCTTGAGGGATATGGTGCGTCTTACATATTGCGAGAGATGCTGACGGTAAAATCAGACGATGTCATTGGGAGAACGAAAGTTTATGAATCAATTGTTAGAGGTGAAAATGAAGTGGAGCCAGAGATGCCAGAATCGTTTAATGTGTTAATAAAAGAGCTTAAATCATTGGCTCTAAATGTTTCGTTTGAAAATGGCGAAAATTCGAAAAAGAAAAATTCGTAGGAGTTATTAGATTATGAATTCAAAAAATAAATCGCTGCCAAGTGAAGCAGTTGTTTCCAAAAATTTTGACGCTATTAGAATCTCAATCGCTAGTCCAGAAGAGATTCGTTCATGGTCATACGGCGAAGTAAAAAAACCGGAGACCATAAATTATAGAACATTCAAACCAGAACGAGATGGACTATTCTGCGCTCGTATTTTCGGACCAGTTAAGGACTATGAGTGCAATTGCGGCAGATACAAACGGATGAAGTTTAAGGGTATCGTTTGTGAAAAATGCGGAGTGGAAGTCACATTGAGCAGGGTTCGCCGAGAAAGAATGGGACACATCGAACTCGCAGCTCCTGTTGTTCACGTTTGGTTTATGAAATCCATTCCAAGCCGCATATCAATGATTTTGGATAGAAGTCTCAAGGAGCTCGAGAAAATTTTGTACTTCGAAAAGTACGTTGTCCTAGAGCCAGGATTTAGCCACTTCTCTTCATATCAGACGATAACTGAAGAAGAGTACCAGGATGCTCTCGATAAGTATGGTGAAGGTACCTTCACGGCGAGTATAGGAGCAGAAGCAATAAGGGACATGCTCCTTGCCATTGATCTTAAAGAAGAGATAAGGAATTTAAAAGACGAGCTGCAGGCCGGTGTTGTTGATATGCGGAAAAAGAAAATTGTAAAGAGACTCAAAATCTTGCAAGCGTTTGTCGATACAGGAGTCAGTCCATCCAATTTGGTTCTAACTGTTTTACCTGTTATCCCGCCTGAACTAAGGCCACTTGTTCCACTTGAGGGTGGTCGTTTCGCGACGAGCGATCTGAATGATTTGTATAGAAGGGTCATTAACAGAAACAATAGATTGAAGAGACTGATAGAACTTAGAGCTCCTGATATCATAATTCGGAATGAAAAGAGGATGTTGCAGGAATCAGTGGATGCTCTGTTTGATAATAAACGCAGAGGGGCGAAAGCGATTGTCGGAGCCAATAAGCGACCACTTAAATCTTTGGCAGATATGTTGAAAGGAAAACAAGGGAGATTCAGGCAGAATCTTCTCGGTAAACGTGTCGACTACTCCGGACGATCTGTTATCGTCGTCGGCCCTGAGTTAATGCTTCATCAATGTGGCCTACCAAAGAAGATGGCTTTGGAATTGTTTAGACCATTTATCTATGCAAAGCTGGAAAAATACGGATTGGCTAGTAATCTAAAATCAGCAAAAAGAATGATAGAACGGGATATGCCGGAAGTTTGGGATATCTTGGAAGAGGTCATACGAGAGCACCCTGTGTTATTAAACAGAGCCCCAACGCTCCATAGGCTTAGCATTCAGGCTTTTGAGCCTGTTCTTATAGAAGGCAAAGCTATTCAGCTCCATCCTCTAGTCTGTACAGCATTCAATGCTGACTTCGATGGAGACCAGATGGCCGTTCATATTCCATTGTCCATTGAAGCACAACTAGAAGCCAGAATTCTGATGCTTTCTACTAACAACATATTGAGCCCTTCAAATGGGAAGCCAATAATAATTCCTTCAAAGGATATTGTTTTGGGCGTTTATTATTTAACAATGTTGGTAGAGTGTTCTGAAAATGAAGGCGTTGCTCTTTCTGGATTCAGTGAGATTTTATATGCAATTGAAAACAAGGTTGTTACGTACCACACAAAGATAAAGACTAAGGTACCGTACTATAATGAAGATGGAACATGTGAATACAGGATGATTGATACCACTCCCGGAAGGGTTATTTTAAGTCAGACACTTCCGAAGCATCATAAGATAGAATTTGATTTAGTAAACAAGGTGCTAACGTCGTCTGATATTGGTTCGTTAATTGATGATATCTATTTTCATTGTGGCCCGAAGGAAACGGCGATTTTTGTTGATCGCATAATGGGAACAGGATTTAAGTATATGACGATATCTGGAATTTCTTACGGAAAAGATGATCTTGTTATTCCGGAAGCAAAAAAGAAACTCGTTAAGGAAACAGAAAAGATCGTCGGAGAGTTTGAGCAGCAATACCTAGATGGCTTTATAACCCAGGGAGAAAAGTATAACAAAGTTGTCGATGCATGGGATAAGTGCGGAGATAAAGTTGCGGAAGCATTGATGGAGGCAGTATCTCTTACAGAAAAAGGACATCAACCAAATTCTGTTTATATGATGGTCCATTCGAAGGCAAGAGGTTCGATGGCGCAGCTAAAGCAATCCGCTGGTATGCGAGGCCTCATGGCAAAACCAACCGGAGAGATCATTGAGACTCCAATTGTTTCGAACTTTAAAGAAGGTCTGTCGGTTTTGGAATACTTCATTTCAACACACGGTAGCCGAAAAGGATTAACAGATACTGCATTGAAAACAGCAAACTCTGGATACCTTACGAGAAGGCTTGTTGACGTTGCAAATGACTGTGTTATCTCAAGTGAAGACTGCGGAACATCAAATGGGCTTTTGATGAAACCAGTTTACGATGGAGCGAACGTTGTGATATCACTAAGGGAGCGCATCCTTGGTAGATTCGTTGCAAGTGACGTCGTTAATCCGAACAGTGGTATGCTGATTCTAGCGAAAAATGGATATGTCGATGAGTATAAAGCCGACGACATTATCGAGGCTGGCATTGATGAAGTATTGATTAGATCACCAATAACCTGCGAATGTGAAAGAGGAATTTGCTCAAAATGCTATGGCAGAGATCTAGCAAGGGGAACTGTTGTTAGTGTTCACGAGGCGGTTGGAGTCATAGCCGCTCAATCAATCGGTGAACCAGGAACGCAGCTCACCATGAGAACTTTCCACATAGGTGGTGCAGCACAGAAGACGTCCGAGCAATCCAGCATTGAGTCATCAATGAATGCAAGAATAGGCTTTAAGAACATGACAGCAGCACTCAACAGCTCGAATGATATGACTGTCATATCGAGAAAAGCCGAGATATCACTTATAGATGCAAATGGTAGAGATAGGCTTTCTCACAAAGTTCCATATGGAGCAAAACTAAAGGTAGTTGCTGGTGAAGCAGTAAAAGTTGGCCAGGTGTTGGCTGAATGGGATCCATATACAACTCCTGTTATCTGCGAAGTTGACGGATATGCAAAGTTCGTGGATCTAATCGATGGGCAAACGTTAAGAGAAGTTTTCGATGAAACAACTGGTATATCGAGCAAAGTTGTTGTTGATTGGAAGCAATCATCTAGTACGGCAAATTTTAGACCAATGATAGTTGTCGTCGATGAAAAGGGAAAAACTATAGCCCTTTCAAATAAGGCCGAAGCGAGATATTTCTTGTTGATAGACTCAATTACAAGTGTCAACGATGGAGACAAAGTCAAGGCAGGAGATATCATCGCAAGAATCCCGAAGGATGTTGTAAAAACAAGAGATATTACCGGTGGTTTGCCCAGAATTTCAGAGCTGTTTGAAGCGAGGAGCCCAAAAGACCCAGCTATCATTTCAGATATTGATGGAATCGTGGAGTTTGGAAAAGAACACAAAACAAAGAGAAGGATAGTCATTAACCCTGAAAGTGGATCATTGCAATCCTCTGTTGAATACATGATTCAAAAGGGAAGGTCTGTAGTAGTTCACGAGGGGGACTATGTCAAGAAAGGAGAAGTTCTTGTAGATGGAAATGTCGTTCTTCAAGATGTGCTCAGGATTCTTGGTGTTGAAGAAATGGCAATGTATCTTATAAACGAGGTTCAAAAAGTCTATCGACTTCAGGGTGTCCCTGTAAATGATAAACATATCGAGGTCATCGTAAAACAGATGTTGCAGAAAAGAGAAATTAAGGATGCAGGGGATTCGACGTATATTGTCGGAGATGAAATAGATAAGCAGAATTTAGCGACTGCCAATGAAGTGTTACTGAAAGATGAGAAACGCCCAATAGTTGCAACTTATATTCTTCAGGGAATAACGAAGGCTTCGCTGCAGACGGGATCGTTCATATCGGCTGCGTCGTTCCAGGAAACAACGAGAGTCCTTACTGAAGCGGCAATCGGCGGTAAGGTAGATCAGTTGATTGGTCTTAAAGAAAACGTGATTGTTGGTAGGTTGATACCTGCGGGAACAGGCGGAATGGTTAGAAAGTGGATCGCCGAAGTTGAAAAGGGAGACGCTGCATAATAGCAACTTTCGAAGATATTCGTAATCTAAACACAGATGATTACATCGGGCGAGGACGAGTGATATGTCTTGATTACGGAGATAAACGAATTGGGGTGGCTGTTTCTGATATCGATTGGCAAATTGCTTCTCCTCTGGTGGTGTTACAGAGCCACGGATGTTTTAATGGCATCTTCGAGATTATTAACGAATATTGTGTGCTGGTTGTTGTCGTTGGTTTGCCGATATCACTTGGAGGTAAGGAGCGTGGAGCTCAACTTGAAAAAGTTAAAAAGTTTATTGAAAAATTGAATGAATTAATCGAAAAGAAAAATATTGATGTAGTGATCTATAGCGTAGACGAGAGATTCAGCACCGTCGCTGCAAATAGAATTTTAGAAAACTCGGGACTATCAAGAACAGCAAAAAAGAGACATGTAGATAAAGTCGCCGCAAGCTTTATTTTGCAGGGAGTCTTAGATAGATTTATATGATTATGAATTCTTCCTCTTCGTTCGTAAAAAAAATTTGACAAGTTTGGAATGAATCACAAATAATATTATATGGGGACTACATGACTTTAAGGTGACTTTATGAAGATTAAAAGCGCAGCAATCGTGCTGGCTTGCGTGCTGGCAATTTGTGATACGCAAGCTAGTTCAAGAAGACGTTATTCGTCGAGAAGACTTACCAACATAACGTATACAGATGGTGGTACTGTGACGATCTATAATCTAGATGAGAGGGGGCGCGTTGCAAACCGTGTACTCCCAGACGGCAGGACAGAAGTTTTCATAAATGGGAATAGGTATAATAGGGCGAGATGGGAGCAACAACAGGTGGGATCGCGGCCCATGCCTATGCCTATGATTGGAGAAAGAGATCAACCACCACCGACCGAAGGAGGAGTGGGGTTTTCGATGGACGCGGAACTAGCATCCCGTGTCGAAGATATACCACCTCCCCTCTTCCCACTAATAGCAACTGAATGTGGAATAAGACTTCTAACGGACACAGAACTAGCATCCAGAGTTGAAGATATACCTCCACTCTTCCCACCTGTAATAGCAACTGAAGGTGGAGTAGGATTTCTAACGGATGCGGAACTAAGAGAACTTCAAGGGATGCCTTCCTAAGTGAAAAAGTGATCGTATGAATCAAATGGTCCTTTACCTGATCAAGAGTTGGCCATGATGAGTGCGCTTGCTTCGTCAGGTGAAACGTCATTTGACCAACTCAGTTTAATGGAATCGGCAAAAATTACTTCAATTTGTTCTTGAAGGAACGCGAATGGAGGTTAATATCGGAGGTCCGAAGGAGCTTTTGAGAGATAAAAATCTCAGGTGTTAACCCAAAAATAAATATTCAAAGAGCCGGCTTTTTGACTTAAACCTCGACGAAGCCGTCTTTGAAGTGAATTATCATTCCATTCGATCTATTCATTTTGAATTTATCCACTGTTTCGATTGTATTGGAGCTTCGATCCGTTATAAAACAGAACCCCTTTTCTAGGATCTTTCTGAAAGAACTCTGCTCCAATCTGTTAGATAATACTGCCGCTCTTTCTATATATCTGCCAATATAAACTTGCAGCAACTTTAAAAAAGCTCTATTCGCCATGTCATAACTTTGCTTTTTCATAGAAAAATAATTAGTTAGATTGATTGTTTTCTTTGATTGCAATCGTAACGTAATTTTATTCATATAATTCTCTGTGGCAAAATTTAACCTCTCAACCCTGTCATCATATTTTTGGCTCAGAGCAATTATCACGAATTGCTTAGAAGACAGACACCTCTTCGCCGATATAATCGAAAAAGAAAGCTCTCGAATAATACGCTTCATCGACATTTTCATTCGGATTATATTGTCCATAATTTGCAGTTTTATATCTGATAAAACAGGGGTTGCCAGTTCGATCGCCGCCGTTGGAGTTGGGGCTCTACGGTCAGCAGCATAATCTATCAGAGTTGTGTCAGTTTCATGGCCTATAGCCGATATAACAGGGATCTTGCTATCATAGACAGCCCTGACAACAACCTCCTCGTTGAACGGCCACAGGTCCTCTATACTGCCCCCACCTCTGGCTACTATTATTACATCTGGCTTCCTGTCAGACATAAAATTAAATCCTCTAACGGCCGTTGCAACTTGCTCAGCAGCACCAACTCCCTGGACGTTCACTGGCCACACCATTACATAACATAACGGATATCTAATCTCCAAGCGCTGCCGCATATCCTGCAGAACAGCTCCGGTCTTCGAGGTAACGATCCCAATTACTCTTGGAAATTTCGGAATCGGCTGCTTCTTGTTCTCATCAAAATACCCGAGTGAAGCAAAATACTTTTTCCTTTCATTCAGAAGCTTCAGGAGGGCGCCTTCGCCGGCGACATTAGCCTCCTCTATAATGAATTGATACTGAGACCTCGCGGGGTATGTAGTGACCCTTCCCCTTACAACTATCTCTATTCCGTCTTCAAGAGGAAAGTTTATTTTTGTACCCCTCCAGCATATTGCATTTATGACGGAGTCATTATCCTTCAGAGAAAGATATGTATGCCCGGAGGAATGATTTTTCAGCCCCGAGACCTCCCCTTGCAATTTAATAGAAGCAAAGCTCCTATCTATTTCTCCCTTGATTGCATGCGATAGTTCTGAAACGGTGAGAACCTTCTCATCTCCAAGAATATGAAACGATTGCGATTGTGAAGAAGCTGTATTAGGCAACACGACAATTCCCCTTTATGAAACAATAGGCCAAGTATACCACAAAAAAAATACGACCAGCAGTATTTTAGCATCAGGCATAATGAATGATAACTGGGTGATATCATACGAACCAAATGATTGAAAATGGGCATTTTAGCCTATGCTGATTTTTATAGACATTTCTTTTAATTTATATAGAATCGATGACAGTCATTGCTACGGTCGTGTACGATGCCTTGAATAAGAATTCCGAACTTTCTGGTTTTGCTTTATTAGAAGTTTCTATCGCGTTACTGGTGTTGGGTATAATATCCAGCATTTGTATTACTCAACTAAGTATGTCTCAAAGAATTTATTCAGCGCAAAAAACTCAGAGTAACATCGATTTTGTAGTAAAGGCAATTGCGGTATATTGTTTATCCCATGATGGCGTATTGCCGTTTCCGTCCTCGACATCCACTAATATTGGTTTCCAAACTGAAAGTCTAAAAGATACATTTGGAATAATTCCATTTAAGTCAATTGGAGTTATGGAGAAGCTTGCTAGGGACGGCAAAGGTCGATGGTTATCGTATAGAATGAACCCATCATTCGGCGGGCAGACTACGTCTATTCAACAGAAAAATCTCGGTATTTTGGAATTTGCTTCTGACATCAAAGATGACAAAGTCGCCATCATTCTAAAATCACAAGATGGCAATGTGACATGGTATAGTGAAAGCAGTTTCGTAAGTTCGTTTATGAATGGGTTTAATAGGCAACAGGCACCTATTCCAACAAACACCATTGAAGAGTCTTTTTGAATATGTCGCTCTTTGGATTCCCAGTTAAGCAAGACAATTTAGGTATTAAGTTAATATGCTCAGCTCTGCCTGAGGGAACATTCGTTATCATAAGAGCCGAAGCATTCGAAGCGATATCGACTCCATTTGAGATCAACGTATTCTTGCGGGTAATAAAGCAGATAGATGTGGAAAAATTAGTGAATTCGCAGGCAACTGTTTCTGTTCCATTTGATAAAGACTCCACTAGATTCTTTGCCGGTATAGTGGCATTTGCTTCATTTGAAAACATTCAAAGCCGAATCAAAGAGAGGTCAGAAAGTATACTTCACATAAAAGTAGTTTCTACGGTATTTAGAGCTCACTACGCACAGAGATTTATGTCATTCCAAAAATTGTCGGCGGAGGAGATTATTCAGAAAGTTCTAAAGGAAGCGGAAATTACCAATGTGAAAATAAGTTTGCAATCATGCGGTGCAGTGCAGCGAATTTTCTGTGTTCAATACGGGGAAAGTGATCTTCATTTTGTTTCAAGGTTGATGGAGGAAGAAGGTATTTTTTACTACTTCGATCATCTTAAAGATAAAGACATATTGTACATTTCTGACAATAGTGTATCAGCTCGGAAAATTAAAACAGAACTTAAAATCAAAAAAATGGTGACGGATGCAACGTTGACTTCAGACACTGCATTCAACATTTCATTCGCGAATTCTTTCGGAACAAAAAAAGTTGATTCATTTTCATATAGTGAACTCAAGGCCGAAGTCATAAGTGGAACAGCCAGTGATTCATCGTTTAAACCGATGGTTGGGTCAAGAGAATTTTATGATCTTCCGTTTTTTGAAAAATCCTCAGGAAATGCACTGTCGAAAATTTCATTAGAACGGGAAAATAGCCTTATAAGGCAACTTAATGGAGAAAGTCTTTGTCCAGAAATTACGCCTGGATTTGTTTTTAACATCTCCGGGTCGACAACGGCAAACCACAATGGTGAATTTCTTGCAATTTCAGTAAAGCACTCAATTAACCAATTTTCAGATGACCATGATACGCTTATCTACTCAAATTCATTTGTTGCCATTCCGAGCAAAGTGCCATACAGGCCAGCCTGCGTACATCTAAAAAACAGGATCTTCGGATGCCAAACTGCGACGGTAACCGGAACATCAGGAGAGGAAATTTTTTGTGACGAAGAAGCTAGGATTAAGGTGAGATTCCATTGGGATTCGAGAGTCAAGAAGGATGAAAATAGCTCCTGTTGGGTTAGAGTAGCTCACTCTATGGCCGGCAATAAGTTTGGCGCATTAACGGTTCCAAGGGTCGGGATGGAGGTTATGGTAGAATTTATCAACGGTGATCCAGACCAGCCAGTCGTTACTGGCTGCCTCTATAACGGCCTAAATAAACCTCCTGCAAACTATGCTAAGGATAAAAAGACTGCCTCGGCGTTTTATACAAACTCATCGAAGGGAGGGAAAGGATTTAACGAACTTAGGTTTGATGATAAGAAAGATGAAGAAGAGATCTTTGTTCATGCTCAAAAAGACATAAATATTGTCATCGAAGATAGCGTTATTGAAACTTTAACAAAAGGATCAAAAACGGTTATTCTTGAGAGCGAAAAAGATCCAACTGCCTATACTTTGACTATTAAGAAAGGCAAGAAAACAGAAATATTATGCGAAGGAGACTATAGCATTACCTTAAAAAAGGGAAATCAATCAATAACGCTTGAGGATGGTAATTTAGAGATAAGTGTGACAGGTAGCATTTCTCTCAAGGCAACTGAGGACATTTCCATAAAAGCTCAGGGATCTGTTAATATTGAATCCGGGAAAGCAGCGTCTATTAATGCCAAGGATTCAATAAAATTAGAAGCCTCCAAGGATTTCATTGTAAATTGTCTAAAGTACACCGCGACTGCTAAAATGGCAATGGAGCTAGGTTGCACGACATTTAAACTGGATGCCAAAACAACTTGTGAATTACTTGCACTTACTCTTAAAACACAGGCGAAAGCAACGATGGAACTAAGTGGGTTAGTCGTAATGGCCAAGGCAACAACAATGCTTCAACTTCAAGGGACGGCCGGCGTATCCCTCCAGGGAGCAATGATTAAACTAAATTAGTATTGGCATAGCCCTAGATGTCCAAGTTTTTGACCCTATCTGCATTTGCCTGGATGAATTCTCGACGCGGTTCTACGACGTCTCCCATTAGCACAGAAAATATTTTATCCGTCTCTTCGGCTTGAGTCATCTTTACCTGAAGCAATGTCCTAGCTGCTGGATCTAAAGTTGTCTCCCATAACTGATCGGCATTCATTTCTCCAAGGCCTTTGTATCTATTGATTGTCAGGCCCTTTCTCCCGTATTCCAACATATTGAATGCCAAGCCAATCGGGCCGCATATGGAGACTCTATCTTTTCCGCCATTCAGTTCAAGTTGTGCTTTATCTTTGAACATCGTATAAAGTTTCACGTGTAACCTTCCAAGTGCCTTAACTGCCGGTAAATCAAGAAAATGTTGATCAATAGTTATAGATTCCCTTGCCCCAAATGAATTTACTACTATTTCTAGAACTTCGTTATTAATCGATGCTTCATAATAGTATTCATCGCTTTTCATTCTGTCTAAATACCTTTGCAATACATCGATGTTCTGTTCCGTTTCGCATGAAAGACAGCCACTTAGAAGCAATTTCTCAATGATATCAGTATTGTTTATATATGGGATCAGTGAACTAATAGAATTACTAATATTTATCGCCATTTCTGTTGTATGTCGTAAATCCAGGCCGCTTATCGTTTCTTCGTTCGAAAGTATTAACCTTGCGTCTTTTGACGCTTCATTTAGAAGATACTCTTCAAATGCGTTTTCATCCTTAATATAGACTACAGAATTTCCCCTCTTGACCTTATAGAGAGGTGGCTGGGCAATATACAAGTACCCCTTATCAATAATTGGTTTCATATACCTGTAGAAAAATGTTAGCAGGAGGGTTCTAATATGGCTTCCGTCAACATCTGCATCAGTCATTATGATAATTTTGTGGTACCTTGCTTTTTCTATATTAAAATCTTCTTTTCCAATGCCTGTTCCTATGGCAGTTATCAAAGTTCCAACAGTTTCAGAAGATAGCATTTTGTCAAATCTGGCTTTTTCAACATTTAAAATTTTTCCTCGAAGAGCTAGAATCGCCTGAGTTTTCCTGTCTCTTCCCATTTTAGCGGAGCCACCGGCCGATTCTCCCTCAACTATAAACATCTCGCTGAGAGCGGGATCTTTTTCTGAGCAATCGGCCAATTTTCCTGGAAGAGAAGCGATATCAAGGGCTCCTTTCCTTCTAGTTAATTCCCTGGCTCTTCTTGCTGCTTCTCTGGCTGCTACAGCCTCGAAAATCTTATCTAACACAATTTTTCCCATAGCTGGGTTTTCCTCGAACCAAGTCCCAACGGCATCGGCAATGGCGCCTTCAACTACCGGCCTAACCTCCGACGAAACCAACTTGTCTTTTGTCTGGGATGAAAATTTCGGATCTGGAACCTTAACGGATAGAACACAAGTCAATCCTTCCCTCACATCATCTCCAGTAATTGCTCCTTTTAAATCCTTTTTTCCAGATGTCTTAGTTGAGTTATTCGATGCGTAATTGGTAACAACTCTTGTAAGGCCGGCTTTAAAGCCGGCCAAATGCGTTCCTCCATCATGCTGAGGAATATTATTCGTAAAGCAAAGGATATTCTCATGATAGCTGTCTGTCCATTCCATCGCCATCTGAACGACTATCTCAGGGTTCGAAGGCGTACTATCGGCAATTACCATTTTTGGGTGAAGAGCGATTTTTCCGGAATCTATGTATTTCACAAATGCTTCGAGCCCCCCTTCGTAATATAGTTCGTTGGAATAAGGAGATTCCGTTCTTTCATCGATGATTTTTATTTTGACCCCGGAATTCAAAAACGCTAGTTCCCTAATTCTTCGCTCTATCGTTGCTCTGTCAAATTTCGTGATCTTAAAAATTGCTTCATCTGGTTTAAATCTGATCATAGTTCCAAAGGAAATCGCCTCGTTTTCTGAAACTACTTTTAGTGGTTCAACTGGAACACCATGATCAAATACCATGGCGTATTTCCTGTTTTCTTTCCAAACAGAAAGTTCCAAGATTTCGGACAAAGCATTAACGACGGATACTCCAACGCCGTGAAGCCCTCCAGATACTTTGTAAGAGTTCTGGTCAAATTTTCCGCCAGCGTGGAGTTGAGTCATAATAACCTCAGCAGCTGAAACTCCCATTTCTTTGTGGATATCAACGGGGATTCCTCGTCCGTCATCTATCACAGAGACGAAACCACCATCTTCTATCGCAATTTTAATATTGTGACAATGACCCGCCAACGCCTCATCTATCGAGTTGTCAACAACTTCGTAGACCAAATGATGTAGTCCGGTACCATCGTCTGTATCTCCAATATACATGCCCGGACGTTTTCTGACAGCATCAAGTCCCTTTAGGACTTTTATGGAGTCAGCTGTGTATTTTAAATCCATAATTCACCTCTTAACATTTCCTAATACAATTATCATGGACGTTGTAAAACGTCGCCTGATCACTCAATTCACCGAAAAGATTCTTATCCGTTCCAGAAAGCCATGTGCTTATCTTATCAGAATTTTGACCAACAAGAGACCTGATATATCCAAAAATTAAGTTTCTGTGATGTGCGTCTAGATGAGCTATGACATCGTCTAGAAGCAATATCAAATTTCTGTCATCATTTTTCATATTCGATATCACGAATGCCAGAAAAACCCCGCTTAATAGCATCTTCTGCTCTCCGGCAGAACACATGAAGGCAGCTATCTGCTTCTCTTTATGGCAAACCTTCCAATCGCTCCTATTTGGACCAAAAGTCGTAATCCCAGAGAAAAAATCCTTCTGCCGTCTGTTACGAAGCTCTGATCTGTAATGATCCAACGGAGAATCAGATTCTCCACCCAGTATATCATCTTCAAGCGCTCCAGTCATCTTATTTTGAAACTTTGGAAATTCACAGCTCTGAAGTTGGCCTTTTTCAAGGGTTTTAGTTGTAGCAATTCTATTTTTAGAAATTTTTAGCCCATAGTCGGCGAGCTTAGATTCAACAATATCAAGCCAGGAAGAAACGCTACTGGATAACCCGTTGTCGAAGCTCTTCTTTAAAATTTTAAGTCGTTCCCTGGCCAATTTCTCATAATTTCTTAAATTCGAATTATGAATTCTATCTTGAACACAACAGAACATATCGATGAAGTCCCTCCTACTAGATGGGGATTGCATGAATAGTCTGTCGGTTTCGTAGGTTAACCACAAAATGTAATTCTCTTTCAGAAACTCAGATAGGTTCCGAACGGATTTATCCCCCACTTTGTAGATTCTTTTTCCATACTTTTCACCTAGCGTATATCCAGAGGAAAATTCAGCGCTTTCTGTGCTTAGAACTGCATTCCATGAGCTTCTTTTTTCGTCGCTGCTTAATATCATTTCCTCATACTTGGAACGACGTAGTCCATTTGTTTCAGAAAACGTAGAGATTGCCTCTAAGACATTGGTTTTCCCAGCGCCATTTTCTCCGTACAAAACAACGATGTTGCTGTCTATATCAAGCCTCACATCATTGTAATTTCTGAAATTATTGATGCGAAGGTATTTTATCATTAGCCAGAATTCGTTTTGCTTTTTTGGAGCATACAAAAATCGAAACAATATATGCAAGAACTATAACACTAAAAGCTTTCCACGTGTATGCAAAGACCAAGCTAATTGCAAAAATTATGCATAGCATAAATAACGTATACTGTTCTCGTTGAATATGAAATTTCTTGATGGATAACGTTGGGATTCGCGATATACAAAGTAATCCAGACACCAATACATTGATCGCACAAAAATATGAATTTCTGAAAAACTCCAATTCAAATGCATTAAAGAGAATTATTGGGAAAAGCACCAATATAGCGCCAGCCGGAGCTGGAACACCAATGAAAAACTTTCCAGATAACGGGGTTTTAACATTTTCTATATCGTGTGTATTAAATCTTGCCAATCTTAGGCACATGCAAGATGCGAAGAAGATAGAAACAGCCCAGCCAATTCTGTTTAGAGTTGATAGGCTGTAGAGATACATAACTATCGCAGGACAAAGTCCAAAAACAGCAAAGTCAGACAAAGAGTCTAGCTCTGCTCCGAATCTGCTACACGCATCGAAAAGTCTCGCAAGTCTGCCATCTGTTGCATCCAAAAAAGCAGCTATAACAACCGAGATAACCGCAAATTCCCATTGATTTTCTAGGGCGAAACGAACCTGTGTAAATCCGACAAGAAGCGCAGACAGTGTTGCAAGATTTGGGATAATCCGCCAGAAAGATAAATTCCTAAAAATTCTCTTTTTGCTTTTTCTGGGCATTTAATCATTAGTATGTGATCGTCTATTACACAAGGAAGTATATGGGCTAAAAAATAATTATGCAAAAAATTCTTGCTGGTAAAGCCGTTAAGGAGGATAATCTAAGTTAGTTGGTCAAATTGAAGGAATTGCATAATGGAAGATAAAATTGTTAAATTAACTGATGGTGAAAGGACTGTATGTGAAGTCTGGACAAGGGTTATGGGCTATTATAGGCCTATTTCTGCGTTCAATAACGGCAAGCGTAGTGAGTATGGTGAAAGAAAGTGTTTCAAGGAAACTCAAGGTGAATGTGAATCGTGTGAATCTGATTCGCCGAATCTTGATTGCGTAGATTAATGTGTTATAATTCGATAGGGTATACTGTGTTATTTACGGTTTTTTGTATATGGCGAAGCACGAACGAGATGAGGAAAAAAATGATTTACCGACAGAGGAGTTGTCGACGAAAATAGCTGGACTTGAGGATCAGTTGTTGCGGGCTGTTGCGGAGTCTCAAAATATTCAAAAAAGAGCTGACAAAGACAAGGCTGACATTGCTAGGTACAGCGTCTCTGAGTTTGCGAAAGACGTCCTTTCAATAAGGGACAACCTTCTTAGGGCCGTGTCTAGTTGTGGTCAGGAATCCGGGCCAGTTATCGATGGAATTAAGTTAACTCTTGTTGAGATGGATAAAGTTTTAGCGAGGCACAATGTTGTTATGATAGAATCAAAGGGGAGGACGTTTGATCCGCATCTCCATCAGGCTATCGTTGAAATTGAAGATAAAGAAGCAGAACCTGGAACCGTTGTTGAGGTTATGCAGGATGGTTTTATGATTCATGATAGGCTACTACGTCCAGCGCTCGTTGGCGTTTCAAAGAAGTGAAATTAAGGCTGTATAACACCCTTTCAAAGAAGCTGGATTTTTTTAAACCAATTGATGAAGGCAATGTTAGGATGTATGTTTGTGGCCCAACGGTGTATGATAGGGCTCACCTTGGCAATGCGAGGCCTGCGGTTGTTTTCGATGTTCTTTATAGGCTTCTTAAGACTCTGTATCGCAAGGTTACTTACGTCAGAAATATTACAGATATCGATGATAAGATATACAACTCTGCTATCGAAAAAGGAATTGGCATATCGGAGTTAACTGAAAAGACAATTGAAATGTATCATGATGATGTTACAAAACTCAATGTTTTGCCGGTTGATATCGAGCCAAGAGCGACGAATCATATTGAAGACATCATCGATTTTATCGATAAACTAATTGCTAACGATAGTGCCTATATATCTGAGGGGCACGTTTATTTTGATGTTTCGTCATTTGCCAGGTATGGAGCCCTATCAAAGAAAAATCTGGATGAGCTAATAAATGGGACTAGGGTTGAAATCTCGGATTTTAAGAGAAATTCATTAGATTTTGTGCTATGGAAGCCGATAGATGATAAGTTCAATTTTGGATGGAAAAGCCCGTGGGGAGTTGGCCGACCTGGATGGCACATTGAATGTTCTGCAATGGCTATGAAATATCTAGGGGAACATTTTGATATTCACGGAGGAGGGATAGATCTTGTTTTTCCACATCATGAAAATGAGATGGCTCAGTCGTGTGCGCTATCCAACGAGCAATCTATGGCGAACTATTGGCTTCATAACGGGCACCTAAATATTGAAGGCATCAAGATGTCGAAGTCTCTTGGCAATTTTTTTACAGTCAACGAACTACTAAAGAAATATGATGGAGAGGTTATCAGGATGGCATTTTTGATGACTCATTATTCGGCTCCTCAGAATTTTAGCCTAGATGTTTTGGAGCAAGCGAAAAGTGTATTAGATCATTGGTATACAATTACTAGGGATACTGAGCCAATTCCGGAGGATGGTGCGATCCCGGAAGTTTTGGATGCTCTTTTAGATGATATGAATACCCCTCGGGCCATAGCGATTTTAAGCAGTGTAAAGACAGTGGATACGAGATTTGTCAACACTTGTCGAGATTTTCTTGGGATTTTAACAAAGGGTTCTGATGGCTGGTTTTGCAAAGTTTCAGATGAAAAAAAAGAATGGATCAATGTGAAAATTGCCGAGAGGGCTAAGGCTAAATGTGAGAGAGATTATGCAATGGCCGATGCCATTAGGAATGAATTATTTGATAACAACATAATTTTGGAAGATACAAAAGATGGAACAATCTGGAAAGTCAATACGTAAAAACATATATCTTTTTTTTCTTTCTTTTTTCTATACGGGATTGATTTCCAAAAAGATACCGGGAACAGTTGGTTCATTCTTTGCCATGCTCATTGTTTATGCGATTCCTAAGTCTTCGTCGTTAATAACATTCGTTTCAATTTTGTTATTTATTGCAGGAACGATATTGAGCGATATATATTTAATTAGATATAAATATGATGAAAATAGAGATCCAAGCTATATAGTAATTGATGAGGCATGTGGAATATTTTTAGGGGCTGCTCTTGTATCATATTTTGGGGTTTTAGATAATATATCAATCTTTGTGAATTTTCTGTTATTCAGGTTTTTTGATATTCTCAAGCCGTTTCCGATAAAACAGATCGAAGCCACCTTAAAAAATAACAATAAAACTGTTGGATTTGGTATAATGCTGGATGATGTTTTGGCTGCTATTTTTTCATCTACATTGCAGGTAGCTGGAGGTGTTCTATGGGCAAAATAAAGTTACTCAGCGATGAGATTATCAATCAGATAGCCGCAGGAGAAATGGTTGAAAAGCCTGCATCGGCCCTCAAAGAAATCATTGAAAATTCAATCGATGCTGATGCCGGAAATGTTGATATTTTTCTGAAATCTGGTGGGAAAGAAAAGATAGTCGTCGAGGATGACGGAGTTGGTTTGTCCAAAGACGATCTTCAGATGGCCGTAAAAAGGCACGCCACGTCAAAGTTAGCTGGAACAAATCTATTCGACGTAAGAAGCTACGGTTTCAGGGGAGAAGCTTTGCCGTCTATTGCTTCTATCAGCGAGTTTACCCTAGAGTCGAATGGGTTTGGTATTTCTATTCGCTACTCCGAGGGGGCCGAGATATTTCCATCAACAACGTCGAGAGGGACCAGAGTTACAGTAGAAAACCTGTTTTATAAACTTCCCGCAAGATTGAAATTTTTAAAGTCTGATAATGCGGAACTCGCAGGCTGTGTAAATGTAATTGAAAACTTCGCATTAACGAGAAGTGATGTGAATTTTAAACTTCGATCTGATGAAAAAGAGCTTTTATTATTTCAAGATGATTCACTTGAGGCAAGGATAGCGCAAGTTCTTGGAGAAGACTTGTTTAAAAAAGCAATTCACTTCAAGGAGAGTGGCGAGTCGATTTCAGTATGTGGCTATCTATTTCATCCGATGGACAATCGGCATTCCCAGAGTTTCCAGCGGGTTTTTGTAAATAAACGCCTCGTGAGAGATAGGACTGTTTCGCTTGCCATAAAAAACGCCTATAGAGACCTGATCCCGCTTGGTCGATTCGCAGCCGCCGTCATTTTTATTGAGATTGATCCGTTCCATGTTGATGTTAATGTTTCGCCAACGAAGTCAGAAATTCGGTTTAGAGATGAGCAATATGTTTTGAAATTCTTAACGGAGGTGATGAAGAGGCATCTCATGAAGTTCGATAGAGTTGCCGTAGATTTTGATGTTTCAAAGATAGCAACGATGTCCGAAATAAAAGAGCAAACGCAGGGAAGAAGGGAAGTTCCGTTTGTCAATTATGTAAGAAGAGAGGGTACATCAGGAACGGTTGTCAATGATCATGTCAAGCCGATTGTGCAAGACGTTGAAACTCCTGGATTTTTTGGAAACCCAATTGCTCAGATCTTCGATTCGTATATCATAACTGAAGTCGACGATGGAATTCTGATTGTAGATCAACATGCCGTTCATGAAAAAATAAAACAGAATGATATTATGGATAAGTTGAATTCCGATAATAAACAGTTTATAATGAAACCAGAGATTATGTCGCTGACGAATACACAGCTTGGTACAGCAAAGCAGATTGTTGGATATATAAACAATTGTGGTTTTAATGTAGAAATAGTTCAGAGTTCTATGTTAATTTCCGCAATCCCATCGATTGTAACAGTAGATGAGGCAATTGACTTTATTAAGGATGTTCTTGACAACTATGAAAAATTTGAACATGTTGAAATCCACGATACGATAAAACAGAGAATAGCCGACGTAGCGTGCCATAACAGTATACAATTCGGCAGAAGACTTTCTTTTAGCGAGATGCTTGAAATGATAAAACAAATGGAAAGGACAAAATCTGTTCATCAATGTAATCATCATAGACCTAGTTTTGTAAAAATATCAAAGAACCAATTGAAAAAAATGTTTGACAGAAATTAAATATAACGCTACAATACATTCTGTATTTAATTGATGATTAATTGTGAAAAATAACGATGAGTGAGAATTGGAAGTATGCGGTCTATTATGGAAGTAGATTTTATTTATATAGCCTTGTTCTGCCTATGTTGTTTGCCGTTGTGATGGATATAATTGGAGTGGATGTTAAAGCTGGGGTTGGCGTTGGAGTCGGAGTTTCCGCTGTCTGGTTTGCACTGAAAACCACTCTATTTGGGAAATACAAAAAATTTGAATTGATACCAAAAATAGAGAAAGTATCTTTGAAGCATATCGGTCACTATTTTCTGATGCTCGTCGTAGTTACTGTGTTTTTTATTGCCAGTACATATGTTGTCTGCGATATTATTGGTCAGGCTCTATCGATTGCACTTTGCGGAATGGTGGGCTTTGTGGCTCAGGTCATTTTCGGCATATTCTGGATAAAGTGGTACATCGAAAGATATTCCACAATACAAGAAAAGATTGAGACGGAAATAGTTCACGACTGAAATGGTCTACCAGGTACTACCTCCGTATTGCTGCCGAATCGGCTGTTGCGGTGTTTTAGAGAACTGTTGCTGTGACTGCCAGGTTCCTTGCCGTTGAGCATTGGGCGCTTGTAGTGGCTGGCCATTCGTTCTACCAGGTGATTGCTGCTGGTTCTGCGGTGCTCCGTATTGCCAGGTTTGTTGCGGTTGGGAATTGAACGCTTGCCGCTGGCCATTCGCTCCACTAGGTAATTGCTGCTGGTTCTGTGGTGCTCCGTATTGCCAGGTTTGTTGCTGTTGGGAATTGAGCGCTTGCCGCTGGCCACCATTCGCTCCACTAGGTAATTGCTTCTGGTTCTGTGGCACTCCGTATTGCCAGATTCCCTGCTGTTGTGCATTTGGCGCCTGCTGCTGGCTATTTACCAAACTATACGGTTGTTGCTGATTCTTCTGCCAAGGTTGACCACCAGATGTTTTTTGCGAATTATTTGCTCCTAATACAACATATTGTTGCGGATATGGAGGTAGTTGTGTTTGCTGTTCCATGCTCATTTGTTGCCATGCAGCAGCTGGTTTGCCGGTTAGAGCTTCTTCCTTTTTAATCAATTGGTCTTTTCCATCATTAACTTTCTGGCTGAGTTCATCCTTCTTTTTATTAAGCCGCCCTACCGCATCTATAGCCTGCTCCGCGGTTTTGCCGGTCTGATCAATGATATTTGAGATAAAATTACCGGCACCATGAGCTTCGTTGCCTATGCTACTTATTGCGCTCATCGGATTAATGATGGCATATGCGCTATTCCTTTGTAGTAACAAAATAATCACGCTAGATAAGACAGCACAAGTGGTATTCTTCATTAAATAAAATTATTCCTACACAGCCTTTTCACTATCATCCTACCACTAAAAGATTAACGAATAATTAATATTGAATTAACAATACCAATCTAGTACAATCCGCCACGTATTAGAATTTTCATGATGGCGTTGATAATGAGAGAAATAAGAAGCAATAAAAAAGCAGCTGTCGAGTGGGCTTTTTTGCAAACAAAAATAGACGAAATCTGTGGGTTGTGCTATAGTTCACAAGTGTGGAGACTTTGTATTGCAATTGTGATTATCGTTCAAAATCTTGTTAAGAAGTTTGGCGAAAGAGTCATGATTCGAGACTTTTCTCACCACTTCCCAAGGAACTCTAAAATTGGCGTGATTGGCTCAAATGGGGCCGGAAAATCTACGTTCTTAAATATCCTAGCTGGAATTGAAGAATACGATTCTGGGTCTGTTATTATTCCAAAAGATTGTATTTTAGGGTATCTGCCACAAGCGCCTTGCGAAAATCCTAAGAGTACTATTCTCAAGGAATGTATTTCTGGGCACCACAAGCTGTGTGTACTCGATGACAGGCTTCAAGCTTCTCTGGCGAAGATGGCTGAAAATTACTCCGATGATGTATACGCAGAATATGAATCAATCGAAAAGGAATATTCTGATTGTGGTGGATATGCATTGGAAGCCAATGCAAAAGGCATTCTTTGTGGACTCGGTTTTGAGACTTCACAGTTTGACAAATCCCCGTTTAGTCTTTCTGGAGGATGGCGAATGAGATTAGAGCTAGCTAAGCTTCTAATCAATGAGCCGAACTTCTTGATGTTAGATGAGCCAACGAATCACCTAGATCTTCCAAGTCTAATATGGCTCGAACAATACTTGAAGTCTTTCCAAGGAACACTGCTTTTCGTTTCTCATGATCGAGATTTTCTGAACAATATTGCGGATCAAATAATGCAGATATCAAAGGGCAATATCGGTACCTATAACGGCAATTTCGATGATTTTCTTGAACAGCGAGAAGCTAATATTGAAACCGCTAGGAAACAGAAGGAATCCGTTAAGCGAAAGCAAGATCACCTGCAGGAGTTTATAGATAGGTTTGGGAGCAAGGCGTCTAAAGCCAAGCAAGCACAAAGTAAATTAAAAACAATTGAACGACTAAAAAAAATTGAAGAAAGAATTGATGTTGATGAATCTGATAAAAAGCCTACTTTCAAGATCGAAGTAGAAAAACAAAGTGCCAAGGTTGTCCTTGAAATTGAAGATGGATCCATCGGATATGGTGAAAATATTCTCAATAATGGAATCGATTTCAAAGTAATTAGGGGGAACAAAATAGCCATAATCGGAGCCAATGGAATAGGCAAAACCACACTTCTCAAAACGGTAGTTGGCGAAGTTCCGATCATCACTGGAAAGATGACTATCGGCAATGGTGTATCAACAGGCTATTATGCTCAGAGTCAACTCGAAGTACTTAATCCAAACCTCAATGCTCTTGATAACGTTTTGGCCCTAACGCAAAATGTAAATCACCAACAGGCGAGGGCTATATTGGGTTGTCTTCTCATAACAAAAGATGACGTAAAAAAACATGTGAGAATTCTTTCTGGTGGCGAAAAGAGCAAAGTTGCGATAGCCGCTCTTTTGGCGCAGAAAAATAATTTTCTTATCCTTGATGAACCAACAAATCATCTCGACATGTCTAGCGCAGAGGCGCTTTCCCAAGCTCTTGCAGATTATGATGGAACAATTTTGGTTGTAAGCCATAATCGGTCATTTATTAGTTCCTTCGCTACACACATTTTTAAAATGGAAAAAAACAAAAAAGCTGAATTGATATGTGCGTAGCGGTGCTACAATGTCATTAATTTGATCAACTAGTCTTATTTAAAGTACATGAAACCAGAGTTCATCAAAAGCCTACGCGCCTTTGATGTTTTTAAAATATCATGGCCAATGATAGTATCGTCTTTTTCATCTCATCTAATGATGATATTGGATCAATTGATATTGGCAAATTATTCGTTGGATGCAATGACGGCGGCTGCTTCAGCGTCTGTGTGGTGTATGACTCTTCAGTGCTCAACTGCGTCGATCACGATGATATCGGGATCAATAGTTGGAAATTATAACGGAGCAGGAAAATACGATCTATGCGGTATTCCCGTTTGGCAAATGTTGTGGTTCTCATCGTTTCTTTTTGCCATTTCAATTCCAATTGCATTTTTTTGTGGGAACATCTGCATTCCAGAAAATCTTCAAAAAGATGGATTACCTTATTTTAGGTTGGTAATGTTGTTTGCGCCATTAAGTGGATTTAGTTATACCCTGTCGTCGTTTTTTGTTTCAATTGGAAAAGGAGCACTTGTCACAATGTCAATTATGATAACAAATATCGTTAACGTATTGCTTGATATAGTGCTAGTTTTTGGTTTATTCGGAATAACTGGCTTCGTCGGAAGTAGTGGCGCCGCTGTTGGAACAGTTGTTTCCCAAGCTGTTAACGTAACAATTTTAACTATCTGCTTTTTTAAAAAGAAAATTCGAACACGGTATGGAACAACGAATTTTAAGTTAAGATTAGCGAAAATGAGGGGGTATTTGAAACTAGGTACTTTAGCTGGATTTGCTCATATTGTGGAACTATCAGCTTGGGGTGTTTTGTATCACCTTCTTGCCAATACCGATAAAAAGATGGCGGCGATTCATGCAATAGCTTTTTCCGTAAATCTTTTTTTGGCATTCGTTGTTTCGGGGCTCGAGAGAGGCATGTTAGCAATCTCATCGAACCTTTTGGGAAGTGGCTTACGTGATAAAATCCCACAGGCACTAAAAAGCGGCATCAGCATCCACCTAATGTTTATGGCGGTAATTGCTAGCGTATTTTTCTTCGCTCCGGAATTTATACTTCGCAGCTTTATAAAATTCGACATTTTAGAAGAATTGATCAGCGATGGAACATTGATCTTGAGGCTTGTCTTTTTGTATATGCTGTTCGATGGCATCTGTTGGATTATCGCTGGAGTTATGGAAGGTGGTGGCGACATCAGTTTTACAATGCTTACTATTGCAACGTGCATATGCAGCATCGTTGCAATCCCAGCGCTTATTCTATATTTTATTGGAAATCTCAACGTGTACATTGTATGGCTATTACTCGATGTAACAATAGTAGTGATCACTTACGCGTTGTATCGCAGATATAAATCAAATAGATGGATCCGACTATCTGGTTCCGATTCTGGTAATTAACTTGCTATTTTAGCTGGTCTTTTTTGCTTATTTTGCAGTGCTTTACGTACATTTTTTCACCTTAACGTTTTAACGCTGGGTGTCAGCTGGCCTAGTTTATATGAAGGATTTTCCTTGCAAGAATCGCCTGGACAAATAGCTATATATACATTAGTATAGTGTATATATAGCAGTTTAGATATTTGTGTATGGATCTAACGCCCAAGAAAGATGTGATATTCAAGATGATCTTCACAGACCCTGAGCACCCGATGGTTCTCGTGCATTTTCTCAACAGCGTTATTAAGCCGAAGTCTCTTATTAAAAATATTGAAATAAAGAGCACTGAACTCACTCCTGAATATGTTGAGAAGAAAGGTGTTCGTCTCGATATAGTTGC
>JAITPA010000010.1 GCA_031289695.1 Holosporales bacterium | reverse complement strand
AAGAACGATGTGATATTCAAAATGATCTTCACAGACCCTGAGCACCCGATGGTTCTCGTGCATTTTCTCAACAGCGTTATTAAGCCGAAGTCTCTTATTAAAAATATTGAAATAAAGAGCGCAGAACTTACTCCTGAATACGTTGAGAAGAAAGGCGTTCGTCTCGATATAGTTGCGATGACTGATACAAGTGAAATAATAAACATCGAAATGCAAAAGAGAGATGAAAAAGATATGGCAGCGAGGTCTCTTTTTTATTGGTCAAAACTCTTCGCAGCGCAGCTTATTGTTGGAGAAGAATTTAATAAATTAAAGAGGACTATTTCGATAAATATTCTTGATTTCGCAATGTTTAAGAATGATGAGAGATACTGGCGGAAGGGATATCTCAAGGATGATATTAGTAATGAAAAGTTCACAGACCTGCTGGAAGTGCACTTCATAGAGCTTAATAAAGTACAGCTTTCCGATCAGAGCCCCCTAGCCTTTTGGGCAGAGTTTTTTAGGGATCCGTACTCCGAGAAAATGAACATAATATATGAAAAAGTTCCCGAGATGAAGGAAGCCAAAGAGATATTCGAGAGGGCAAAATTGGACCCAGAAGCGCAAGAGACAATGAGGGTCTACGAGAAAGCGGCGTACGATTATGGAAACGATGTTTCTGTCGCTAAAAGAGAAGGCCGAGAGGAAGGTCGAGAGGAAGGCCGAGAGGAAGGATTAGCAGAAGGCGAACTGAAAAAAGCCAGAGAAACCGCAGCGAATCTTCTATCGATTGGATTAAGTATAAAGCAAATATCTCAGGCAACCGGGTTATCGTTAGAAGAAGTACGGCGCCTGAAGAACGAAAAGTAGAATCAACTCACTCACAAAGCGTCTAGGCACAAAAAAACCAGAGAGCAAATCCCTGGCTTTTTTCGTATTCTTAGATGATGAATCTATCAGAACGTTTTTCCTACGCCAACATGCAACGAAAACGCCTGCCATTTGCCACCGTTCGCTGCAAGATCACCGTTTTTAGGTGGGTTCGATGTGCCTGGAGCTACTACCTTTTTCGAAGGCAGTTTCGCAGCGAAGCTGTACCTAAATACCCCATCCAAATAGAAACCTCCAAAGTCGTGTCTATACTGCAACTGCACTAACGGGCTGAACCTTCTTTTCTTGTTGCCAATTACCGCAAAGCCTTCTTGTTTTGTCGCATCCTTATCTGCAAGTTTAGTCACCGTCGACACTTTATAGTTTGCATACGTCCCACCAAAGCCAAGGCTAATGGTATCTTCTGGAGTTATCCTATACCCAACGCTAGCTACAAGAGCAGCATGCCATGTTTGCTTGACAGTCGTTTCACCAACAGCGCTATCGTCAGCACCGGCGCCATAGCTAGCCGTACCTTTCCCAGCAAGTTTCACTCCAGCCTGCTTGAACTTACCACGGGCTTTTCCGAGCATCGTACCAAACTCTAGAGCCACGCCACAAACCCAGTCATCAGCCAAACAACAGAAATAATCAAGTACGAGATCAACCTGACCCATCGTCTTCTTTGGTTTTGCGCCAACATCAAGTGGTTTATCCTGAGCATTACCCGTGCTTGGCACCGTTTTAATTCTTGTTCCCTTCACTTTCACAAACGCCACACCAGCCCTAATACCAACTCCAAAGCCTCCTTGTCCGGCATATGTCGCCGTACTGGCTACTGCCATAATAAGCCCAACCGCTAAAATTTTATTCATCTTTAACTCTCTTCAAAACAAACTACCTAGTGCATTTTGACTTAAAACATCGATGGCGTAATACTAATTTATGACTTGCTTATATTCTCGCTAAGGAAAAGCGTGGCCGAAAAGACACAGTCATTTAATTCGCCAAATAAGCTTATTTAAGTTGAATAAATTACAAAAATCTGTTAACATATGCGAGTAACTGTTCGAGTGTTAGCTGGCCGAGTGGCAGAATGGTTCATGCAGAGGACTGCAAATCCTTTTATATCGGTTCGATTCCGGTCTCGGCCTCCAGAAACTAACCGAAAGATTAACCAGGAACTAAAGAGAAGTCTGATGTAATGGTCAGTGCGACGTTGTTGCTACTTCGTCATTGAAGTTGTTAAGCGTCTTGGGCCTGGGCTAATATATCTATAAATGCCTGATTCAGTGTTTGAAGCTCTGAGGATTTGCATCTGGTTTTCAGTTCATCTGGGGATCCAATAGCCCTCATTTTTCCTTTATAGACTAATGCTATTTCATCGCAGTTTTCCGCTTCATCCATGAAATGTGTTGTGACCACCACACTGACCCCGCTCATAACCATTGCGTTTATATGGAGCCAAAACTCTCTTCTCGTGATCGGATCGACTCCAGATGTTGGTTCATCCAAAAATAATACTTGTGGGTTATGCATAATTGCACATGCAAGGGCTAGTCGTTGTTTGAATCCCAGAGATAATAGGCCGGCATTTACATTTTGATATTGTGATAGATGGAATATTTCTAGCATTTTTTCAACGGAACTTCTTTTGCGTGATCCAGATAACCTATATGCTCCGGCAGCGAATTCGAGATTTTGTTTCACTGACAATATGGAATAGAGCGAAAACTTCTGGGCCATATATCCTATATTCATTTTTGCATCACTACTCATGTTCTGAATATCTATTCCAGTTATTTTTGCGGTTCCAGAATTTTGCCGAAGGAGTCCACAAAGCATCTTGAATGTGGTTGATTTGCCACTTCCATTAGGACCCAAAAGTCCAAAGATCTTTCCTCGCCTAACTGAAAAAGAGACATCATCAACAGCAGTAAAATCGCCAAAGTTTTTGGTGAGGTTAATGGCTTCTACAACGATGTCATCTCCAGTAAATGGATTGTCCTTTGCATGGCGTGCGATAGGAGATTCTTTAACGAGGAGTCCACCAAGCATATCTATGCAAGCATCTTCAAATGTTGGTTTTGTTGCGTTTTTTGTATACATGTCTAACAATTTAGTTGCTGCATCTTTTACTAAAACCTTGACGTTTTGTCCTGTGATTACAGAATCCATTACACCACCAATTTTTAAGAGTTCTGATGAAAAATGTCTTTTGTCCTCTTTAATGTCTGAAAATAGAAATACCCTACCTGTTACAGTTTTTATAGCTTCTTCAGGAGAATTTTCAAATATGATCTTTCCATTATTCAGTAGAACTACGTGATCAAGATCTTCAGCTTCATCAAGATACGCCGTACTCCACAGAACCGTTGTATTTTCATTCAGCATTGAATTCACCATCTTTATCAAATCGTTTCTTGAAATTGGGTCAACTCCGACGGATGGTTCATCTAAAATCAAAATCTTAGGCTTTTTCAAGAGAGCGCACGCTAATCCAAGTTTCTGTTTCATGCCTCCCGATAGATTACCTGCTAATCTATTTTTGAAATTGGCAAGTTTCGTAATTTGCAGAACTTCCTCAAACGCAGCCTGCTTTTCTTTTTTATCGAGTTCGTGCAATCGTGCATATAACTCTAGATTCTCAATAACAGATAGGTCTTCATATTGCCCAAATTTTTGAGGCATATACGAAATCATTCGGTGTAACTCAGCTATTGAAATGGCATCTCTGCGGTTCTCTTCATACAAATCTAGTGGTATGTTGTCTACGAAGATGTTTCCAGAATCTGGAATCAGTATCCCGGCTACTATGCGGAGCAACGTGGTTTTTCCAGCCCCATCTGGACCTATAAAACCAACTATCTTATTGCTTCCTATGTCACACGAGACATTATCAAGCGCCCTGAGATTCCCTTTATTGAAGGTCTTGCTAAGCCCTCTAATTTTTATCATAGCTTATTGTAACCGGCATACCTTGTTTTAGTTCCGTAGCGGGATCATCAACGATAACCTTAATCCTGTACATCAAACTAGTTCTGAGCTCTTTAGTTTCGATATTTTTTGGGGTAAATTCAGCTTCCGACGAAATGAAGGATATATGCCCTTTAAATTTTGTTCCTGAATCAAGGCAAACATAAACCTCATCTCCATATTTTATTTGCGTCAGAACCTCTGCATTGGCAAAAGTTTTAACTTTAGTTTGAGTGTGTGGCATCACCGAAAATACTGGGATTCCGACTCCTATCATTTCGCTGCATTCTACGTTTTTTGTTAAAACAATCCCATCAACCGGCGATCTGAGCTCGGTGTCTTTTAGATCGATCATTGCAGACTTGTATGCCGCAGTCGCTGATTTTACCTTTGCCACTGCAATTTCATATTCAGTTTCAGAGGAGTCATAGAGCTTTTCAGGAATACTTTTGTTCTTGAGAAGGTTCTTATTTCTGTTATAGTTCTTCTCAGCATTTCTGAGATTAGTTTTCGTTTCCGATAACGCTGCTTCTGACGATTCTAGCTTAACTTCAAATACATCACTTTCTAGAATGGCGATGACTTCATCTTTTTTTACTTCTGAACCTTCATCGACAAGTATCTTACTGATTCTTCCCGGAACTCTAAAAGATAAATTGACATCCTGTATTTCTACATTGCCATTTAAAATAATATCAGGAGTTTTATTCAAAAATGTTTTGTAAAAAAAAACAGACAGAGATACTACACAAATACTGACAATGACTACACTTCGCTTAAAAATAGACGGCACAAAACGACAGCATCAATGCGAGACAATCTCCGGGATTCTACCACCACGGCTTTGAGTTTTCAACATAATGATTTTTTCAGTTTACTATTGCTTTTTATTCGTAATGTTCCGATAATCTTCTCATGCCTCAAAATATGGAAGTGTTATGCCGGTTTTAGCCGAAAAGATAGAGAGTGATTTAGCGCCGTTGGTTATGGAGCTTGGGTGTCTCATTGTGCGGGTGATGTTATCCAGTTCCGATAGAAGCAGGACGCTTCAGATAATGATCGAAAAATTGGATGGGTCAGCGGCGTCTATTGGTGATTGCGAAGTAGTCAGTAAAGCTATATCAGTCAGCCTAGATGTATTAGATCTGATAAAAAGTAACTATATTTTAGAAGTTTCATCGGCTGGGATCGACAGGCCGCTAGTGAAGTCCGCTGATTTCGTTAGATTTTGTGGTAAGCCAGTTGTTGTAAAAACATACTCTTCAAAATTTGATCGGAAAATATTCAAAGGAAACTTGGAATTAGCCGGCGAAGATGGTATAAGAATAGTAATGGATGTTCCTCTAGCAAATGGAGAGAATGGCGTGGATTTGTTGTACTCTGAAATCAGTAGCGCACATGTCGATGGATTTAAGCTTTAGCGTTTATTTTAGGAGTTTTTGTTAGGTGAGCAAAAAAGTAAAATTTGAAGAAAAGGCGGCGCCAGTTGTTAAGAGTGAAATTCTGCAGATAGCTGATATTGTTGCTAAAGACAAGGGAATAGAAGTCGATGATATTATATCAGCAATGGAATCAGCAATACTGAAAACAGCTCAGATGAAATATGGTGAAGAAAAGGAACTTTTAACTATTATCAATAGAAAGACTGGAGAGATTGAAATTTACAGATTGTTAGAAGTTGTCAGCGAAGTGGATGATCCAAATAGGCAGATTGATCTAAAAAGAGCCACGATGATTGACAGGGAAGCAGAGATCGGATACACTATAAGGGATCAGCTGCCGGCGGTAAGATTCGGAAGAGTTGCGGCTCAGGCGGCAAGACAGGTCATCGTCCAAAAAGTTGGGGCAGCTGAGAGAAATAAGCAATATGAAGAGTTTAAAAACAGGGTTGGGGAAATAATAACTGGCGTAGTTAAAAGGGTTGAGTACTCAAACATCATAATCGATATTGTAAGGACTGAGGGGATTCTCAGAAAATCCGAAACTATTCCTAACGAAATTTTCAAGGTAGGAGATAGGATTAAGGTACTTCTGTCTGGTCTCAATAGCGAACCGATTGGATCTTTGTTGCAGCTATCCAGGACGAATCCTGATTTCTTGAAGAAATTGTTCGAACAGGAGGTTCCAGAGATATACGATGGAGCCGTTAGGATGGTTGCAGTCGCCAGAGATCCAGGCAGTAAAGCAAAAGTTGCCGTTACCACATCCGACCCGAACTTAGATCCAATAGGAGCGTGCGTCGGAGTGAAGGGATCTAGGGTGCAGGCCGTCGTCGATGAATTAAAGGGTGAGAAGATAGACATCATACAGTGGTCTGATAATCCAGCTATGTTCATCGTAAACAGCCTGTCTCCAGCTGAGGTAACTAGGATAGTTATCGAAGAATCAGGAAGTGCGGTTACTGCAGTAGTTCCTGAAGATCATTTAAGCGCTGCCATTGGCCGGAGGGGACAGAATGTGAGGCTGGCATCTAGGCTAACAGGTTGGACGATTAGCATCACGACAGAAGCGGAGGAGGCCAAGGCTAGGGCAAAGGAAACAGAAAGAATTTTGAATGCATTTATGGCTGGGTTAGATGTCGATGATGTCATAGCGCATTTAATGATAGGCGAAGGGTATTCATCAATTGAGGATATTGCAAATTCCACGATTGCGGAAATTGCGTCTATTGAAGGTTTTGACGAAGATGTAGCTTTGGAAATCCAACAGAGGGCTATAGCCCATGTTGGAAAAAGAAAAACAGAGATCGCGAATTTGTGCATTGAAAACGGAGTAGCTAAGGACCTCGCGGAATACGAATTGCTTCGTCCTGAATTGCTTGAATGTCTCGTTAAGTCTGGTATAAAGACATTAAACGACTTGGGTGATTTAGCAACAGATGAATTATTGGAGATCACAGGAGATTTATTAAATGAAGCGGACGCTCAAACTCTCATAATGAAAGTTCGAGAAAATTGGTTTGAATAAGATTTTGAAAGGACTAAAAATTAGATGGCAAAAGATGGCGATGTTGATGTAACACAAAAAAGAAAGACGTTGTCTTTAAAGGTTGGATTTGGTGCAACAGCATCTAAATCTTCATCTGCGAACAAGACAATTGAGGTTGAAATAAAGAGGAAAAGAAGTGGGCTTGCCGTTGATGTAAATCAAAATAAAGAGAAAATGTCACTTAGATCCGCTGAGTCGCAAGGTATTGCAACTGGAAAACTTACCGATAGCGAATTCAGAAATAGAGTTAGGGTACTTCAAGAAGCCATGAAGGAAGAGGAGGAATTTGCTGCTAGTGAGGTTGAGCTCGTTCAAGAATCAACAGTTGTTCGCGAAAAAACGGAGAGATTAACGGTTCCTCCTTCATCATTCGAGTCCATCTCACCACAAGCTAGAAGACCAAGAAAGACCGAGCAGAAGCCACAAAATTTAAAGGTTGAGCCCGTTGTTTTTAGAGCAAGCGATTTTCAGAAAAAATCCATAATACAATCAACGAAGCCGCAAGCGGAGGATGCCAAAACGCCAAATTCACAATCTGTAAAGGAAAAACAATATAAAGTTAAGGAACGTAGCTTTGACGATGTGGAGACTCCTAAGCAAAAAATAAAACTAGTTGTTAAAGCAACACGAACTCCTGATAGGAGACTACAAACAAGTGGAAAGATGTCTAGGGCTTTCTTAGATAGAGTTTTAAATAATGATACCGAGGAACGCTCTAGGTCAATGGCTTCGTTAAAACGAGCAAGACAGAAATTGAAAAATCTAGAAAAACAGCAGGAAGTAGCGAAGGTGATAAGAGAAGTTATTATTCCGGATATCATACAAATTGGAGAACTCTCGAATAGAATGGCCGTTAGGTCGGGTGAAATAATAAAGTACCTGTTTTCAACTGGTACAATTGTGACTGTCAACCAATCAATCGACGGTGAAACTGCTGAAGTTGTCTGTAAAGAATTTGGCCATACACCAAAACGAGTTTCTGAATCGGACGTAGAAGGTGATCTTACTAATCCTTTTGGGAATCCAGAGAATTTTGCTCATAGAGCACCGATTGTAGCCGTAATGGGCCATGTTGATCACGGCAAAACTACCCTCCTTGATTCGTTGAGAAAAACTAGTATTGCTCAGAAAGAAGCAGGAGGAATTACTCAGCACGTCGCCGCCTATCAGATAGATACTAAGACTGGAAAGAAGGTAACTTTTATAGATACCCCAGGGCATGCTGCATTTTCGAACATAAGGGCAAGAGGAGCTGTTATAACAGATATTATAATCCTTGTAGTTGCTGCGGACGATGGCATCAAAGACCAGACCGTAGAGGTCATTCGCCAAGCAAGGTCTCAGAATGTGCCGATGATCGTCGCTATCAATAAAGTTGATAAACCAAACATAAACATCGAAAAGGTGAAATCTGAACTTATGACTCAAGGAATAGTTCTCGAAGAATTTGGGGGAGATGTTCTAAGCGTTGAAATTTCAGCAAAGAACGGAACAAGTCTTAATTTGTTGGTTGATGCAATTTTATTACAGGCGGAGATGCTTGAATTGAAGGCGGATAGTAAAAGAAGTGCCGTTGGCGTAGTCCTTGAATCGAGAATTGATAAAGGAAAGGGAGTTGTTGCTTCTGTTATCATTCAAAGCGGAAACATAATGGACGGAGACATATTCGTTGCTGGTTCTGCTTTCGGGAGAGTGCGCATGATATATGACGATAAAGAAAAACGCATTGCATCCGCCGGACCATCAACTCCAATCGAAATAGTTGGATTTAATTCTTCGCCAGAGCCTGGAGATACCTTGACCGTAGTAGATAGTGAGCAAAAGGCAAAGGAGATCGCCGAGTATAGGAGTGGTCTATCGAAGGCCAAATCAGCAAAGACAGTGCTCAGAACTATGGACAAGATGATAGGCGGCAGTGCCAATGATTTGCAAATTTTAGACATCATCGTCAAAGCCGATGTATTCGGCTCGCTTGAAGCAATTGTTGTGTCTTTAGAGGCAATTCAGCATCCAGATATAAAAGTGAACATAATTGACAAAGGCGTCGGAATTGTGAGCGAGAGCGATGTTGATTTTGCAAAATCGACGAGCGCGATGATTGTCGGATTTAATGTCAATGTTCCATCTACCGCAAAAGATCTCGCAAAAGTTAATAGCATAAAAATACTGTGTCACAACATTATTTATCGGATGACGGAAGAAGTGAAAAATATTATGGGAGCAATGCTAGCTCCAATAGTTGAAGAAAATTATATTGGAACTGCAGATGTTCGAAGAATTTTCTCAATCAGCAGAATTGGAACAATTGCTGGTTGTTACGTCATTGATGGAGTCATAAAGCGCCACGATTCTAAAATTAAAGTAATGCGGAATGGGAAGTGCATCTTTGAAGGAAGTATTCGCTCAATGAAACATGAAAAAGATGAAATTAAAGAGTCACGGCAATCTCATGAATGTGGAATATTGGCAGATGGATATAATAATTTTATTGAAGGTGACAAAATAGAATGTTACGAAATAATTTTAAAATCTCGCTTTGTGGATTGATACCATGTGTAGTATTTCTAGACGGGTGTTCCGATACAAGGCCACTAATAGGAAAAGAAGCACAGGCTCAAAAAAGCAACAGTATAAAAATAATAGCCGATCCATACGTTGAATATAAAATTCGAGATACATTAGAAACGTCACTGTGTTCATATGAAATATGTATAGACGACTATAGAATCTATATCACCATTAATGAAAATGATTCATCTGTTGTGTTTACAGAAAGGCAGGTTGCGAAGGAGCAATTGAGGATGACTGCTAAGGTTGAGCTTTGTGACAAAGACTACAACAAGTTAGCAGAAAAATCAGTTGATACATATTCGACATACGAAGTTTGCGATGATATACCGTATTCTGCCTTAGCGTCAAGAAAGCAGGCAATCGATGCAGTGTTATACGAACTTGGAAACTCGATAACATTAGTGATAGTGTCGTGCATAAATACAAAATAAGCCATTATGAGTTTACTTTGATTAATCTACTTGATCTCTCTAAGGCACTCGATGATGAGGTCGTTCACTGATGCCGATGTTCCTAATCTTCTGGAAACAGCCGTCATTGCCTTCAGGACATTGCTCTTTTGATAACCCAAATTTATAAGACCCAACACGGCATCATTAAAATTACTGCTATTAGTCGCTGAAATATCTTTCATATTTAGTAGCGTTTTATCTTTGAGCTCAAGAAGAATTCTCTCTGCAGTCTTCCTGCCAACTCCATTTGCATTACATAAAATATCAGAATCTTGGTTAGCAACTGCAATGGCAAATTCGCCAATTGACAATACAGAGAGCACCGACATAGCCGATTTAATTCCAACCCCTCGCACAGACAACAGCGCCTTGAAAATACTTATCTCTTCATCACTTTCAAATCCACAGAGATACTGGCTTTCTTGAATAAAAATATGAAGGATCCGAACAACAGTTTCCTGCCCAACAGACAGCGAATCCCTTAATCTAGATGAAACCAACACCGAAAACCCTATGTCATGAACATCGATAATTACAGAATCTTCACTAATCGTATCTACGACTCCTCTAAGTTTTGCTATCATGGGATCCAGCCAGCACCTGCATCATCAATACGATCCGTATACACGATTAGCAACACCCTCCCGGACTTTACATCAACGACAATATCATCAGTCATCGTCCTATTAAAGCAGGAACAATTCCCTGGAAACACGAGCACCGTCTCATCGAGTTCCCATTTTAACCCCCTAGTTGAGATAATGCAATTCGGCATTCCGAAGATTGATAATTTTGTATTTACTGGAAAATTAAAAATCCTTGTGTTATCTAGACACATTCCAATTGTTGATCTATCAATAATCGTTGCTTTCGAACTACAAAATATATTAATATTATTTAGAATATGGTCAATATATCCGCCATTAATACCACAAACGATTGTCGGAGTCAGATCATTCGATTCAACATAGCCAAGAGCCTTTTGAAAATCCGAATAATTTTGATCGGCCATCTTCAGGTGATTAATGTAGAGAAGCTCCTCTTTAACGCTGTCCAAATCCCCAATTATCAAATCAGGAGTAACCCCAATTTTCTGGAGATTATTCGCTCCACCATCGGCCGCTATTATCGATAACTCTGTGCTGTCAAAAAAATCTGCACTAGGCAAGTTACCATGCAGGCATATAACCGATTTGTGTTCGGAGAAGTCTACAAATTTCGAGATTTTTCCAAAGTCCATGATAGTTCCGATTTTGCTTTTTCCAGGTCATTGTTGATTATTATATATTTGTAGGCCGCTATGTTTTTGATGTCAAAAGATTCATGAAGTCTAGTTTTGAGAGACTCCTCTGTCTCTGTACCACGCCCTAATAGCCTCGCTCTAAGAGACCTCATCGATGGAGGCAAAATTAAAACTCCTTCAAAATTAAACTCCGGTACAATATTATGAGCTAATATTTGATAGGCTCCTGCAAAATCTAAATCAAGTATACAGATATCATTATCCTTTAGGATATCTGATACAGCGCTTTTAAGAGTGCCATATCTATTACTGTAACACTCAACGTATTCTATAAATTCACCTCGTCTAATAAGGTCATCAAATTTTTCGTTAGAGACAAAATGGTAATTGACGCCATCTACTTCGGATTTCCTTGGAGCCCTCGTTGTGCACGACACCGTAACTCCAACATATTGAGTCGTCTCAAGAACGTGATTCATTAGTGTCGATTTTCCTGCGCCAGATGGGCCTGAGAAAATTAAACATCGTTTCATCTTTCATCCAGCTTAAATTCTATGCGTCTATTTTTAGCGAATGCAGCATCTGATTTTCCTGTGTCAATTTGTTGATGTTCACCAAAGCCAGCGGCTACTAAGCGCCTCGGTTCAACTCCTCTTTCTATTAGATATTTTACAACAGAAATAGCCCTAGCAGACGACAATTCCCAGTTCGATGTAAATTTGCCACCGGTAATAGGTCTGCTGTCTGTATGGCCATCCACCCTTAGGATCCACCTTATATTGCCTGGTATCTTCTCTCCAATTTCTTTTATGACTTCAGCCAATTCTGAAACCTGTGTTTTTCCGTCATCACTCAATTCATCCGATGCCGAATCAAAAAATAATTCCGACTGGAAAATAAATCTATCTCCAACTACTTTGACCCCATTCTTGCCATCCACAATTCCTTTGAGTTTATCAAAAAATTCTGACTTATAGGCACTCATTCTTGATAGTTCATTCAATTTGATATTTTCGTTTTTGATCCTATCTAGGGTGCGTTGTCTTTCTTCGGCTGTTTTCTGTTCGGCATTCAGAGCGGCTATAACATCTTTCAATTGATCGGTTAGCTTCTCGATTTTTTCTTGAAGAGACCTCGTCACAGTTATGGCTTCTTTCTTTTGTAACTCCTCATCATTAAACATTTTTTGCAGCGCCACGATTGTGTTGTTCAGGTCGATTATCTGCTTTGAAAGATCTGAATTCTTATCGCTAAGGTTACTGTTTTTGTCTTTCTCCAATTTCAAGAGAGCACAGACATCTCCAAACTTTGCCTGAAGATTTGAAAGCGATGAATCCTTATCAAATATTACGCTAGAGAGATATATCTGAGACGATATAAATCCAACAAGAACGAAGATAAAAACGAGAAGTACAGTCGATAGAGCATCAACAAAACCCGGCCAAATATCAGGATTTTCCGAATCTCCCCTTCTTTTACTATAAAACATCAAACGCGGCAAATCCAATGCCTACACATAATATCATATTGTACATCATGCCTCCAACAGAACCAACCATTTTCAAGAGTTGGCATTTTTTTGGATTTCCATAATCTGAAACAATTCCGGTGCTTAAACTTAAACGGTCGAGTTTGGCGAAGAAATAAATTGCCAAAGACATGGCAGTATAATCCCTTTCCACAAAAGGATCTATCATAAATGATCAAATGATCGGCTCAGAGAGAGTTTTTAGTCGATTTTTTCATTTCATCAGCAATAAACTAAAAAAAAAGATGCTGAGCTTAAGGAAAATTATTTAAAATCCTTATGAATTTTAACTTGGGAAAGGAGTTTTCCATGAACGTAAGAATGAAAGCATTATTGGCAACCGCACTGCTGCCTTGCGGTGTATCCGCAGCAAGTGAGTATGGCCCACATCTCTGGCACGTGGAGATACCAAATTTTGTTGCATTACAAGAAACAACTGAAGAAATTAATCATTTTGCCAACGAGATTGAACTGCAAAATTGTTCAATAAAAGAAAAGCGGATAATATACACGATCTCTTCATTTTTAGCAACAGCAATTGTATTTTCTAATACATCTTCACAAAGTCAGTTAGCAGACTGCAATAAGCGATTAGCTTTGATTAACAAACTAACTAGATTGGTTGATATTTGTATCGAAATAACACGACAAAACGAACGGTTTAATTCATTCAGCGAAACAGTACAACAAGTGGGACCTAACCCATTGCTTACGTGGTTATTGCCAGAAGGAGAATTATCAGACGAAAGACAATATGATCAAAATCACGTCTTCGACCAACTAAGTGAACGTAGACGTAAACTCGAAAGAGAAGTAGCATTAACCAGAAGTAAAATGACTGAAATCACAAATCTAAACAAGCAAATTTGCGCCTATCTGAGAACAGGCATATCGCTGTGTAACGAACATTTTGTTCCACTAACGGAACAATGGCGATGTGTATCTACGGAACTGGAGCTAACAAAGAGGTTATCTAGAGAAAATGCTGCGCGTGCGAGCGGGGTGGAGGCCACATTGCAAGAAAATGCTACGGCCTTTGAGCAAACTAAGAAGGCAAACGAATCTCTGATAAAGAAAAATCACGCTCAGGAGGAGCAAAATCATACACTACAAGCTCAATTTAACGCACTACGAGAGCGATTTGAAGAACTGCAGTCTGTTGCGAGAAATGGAGAGGGGAAGGAGGCAGATTGTACTACACAAACAGTACTGAGGAAACAAGCAGACGAGATTGCCAGATTGACAGCCATAGTCCAGACAAAAGAAACGCAAATAACCGCTCTAGATGCGCAAGTAGTCACTTTGAGGAGAGAACGTCAAGACATCCAAGACATACGCGCAGAACAAGATGATACGATAGCAAAATTAAGGGCTTCTTTGGCAAATCGGGCGAGAAAATAAATCGCCAAAGGTATGGCAGTGTAATCCATTTCCACCAAAGGGTCAACCATAAATAATCAAATGACCGACTCAGAGATCGTTCTTAGTCGGTTTTTTCATTTCATCAGCAATAAACTAAAAAAAGAATTCAAAACCTAGGAAAAATTACTTAGAATTTCTATAGATATCTATCCTTGGGGAAGAAACCTCTCATGAACGTTAAAATGAAAACATTATTGGCCACAACACTACTCTCTTGCGGTGTATATGCGAGTGATAGCGACTTGTGTCTAAATCAAAGCGAAATTCGGTTTGACTCACTTGCAGTGACCATGACTGATCACACAATACCATCACCACCGTGGGCAAACTCTGACGATGAATCACCAAAGATCACGACAGACGCGGACTCACATAGCTCTGATAGTGAGGAGATCGCTTCTGAACTTAGAACAACGCTACAGCGATTAGCTGAAACACACGAGAAACACGAAGCTCAACGTGGTAAAAACAAGCAGCTGCGACAGGAGAATGGGCTACTGCAACAACAGGTCGAACTGTTGCGACAAGACCTGGAACAGCTGCAGGGTTGCATGTCACACCAACAACTAAATTTCAGCGAAGAATGCGAAAGTATAGTGCGACTAGTCAAAGAGTCCGATAATACCGCACTCACGGTATCGTTTGCTCTCCAGGAGTTGGCGGATTCACGCATGAAGGTGGGGGCGGCCGTTGATGGACTCACTGCATATATTCATGAGAGAGTAAAATCCAGCGAAGTTGAGGAAACTGTTTCACTAGAAGAACAATTGAGGGAGGCAACATCTGACCTAACTGCACAGCTGGATGAAGTGAAGTCTGAACTGGCTCGTCGAATAGCGATGGCTGAAGAAGAGCTAATCAGAGTTCCTGGGGCGAAGAAGAAATCCAAAACACAACGTCAATCTAACAAAATTAGAGAGCTGAGGGCCACCCTGAAGAGTAGAGAGGATGATATTTATTGGCTGAAAGAACGGCGTGAAACGGAAACATCTGAGCTAAGAGCGCAGCTGGAAGAGGAAGCATCAGAGCGAAGAACACAGCTGAATGAAATGAAATCCGAACTAGAACGCAAGAGTGAGGAAATTTGTAGACTGAGAAGACAATATGATGAGGATACAGAGGTTCTAAGAGTGTTACTCGAGAGTGAAACATCAACTCTAAGAGCACAGCTGGAGAGGACAACATCTGAGATAAGAGCTCTGCAGGATGAAATGAAACCCAATCCAGAACATAGAGAGCGTACTCATATGCGTATAGTGAATCGTAAGCTAAAGGACCAGCTACTTGAAATGGAATCTACTATAAAACGGAAAGAGGAAGATGTTGAATATACAAGAAATCAATATAAGCTGCAGTTGGAGTACAAACGGCAGGAGGTAACTAAACTAGTAGCACGACTGGAGAGACAGATGAAGATAACATCTGAGCTAAATGCAAAACTGGCGAGACAATCACCGGAAACAGAGTAAAGGGTGGGCAAGTACTAACCGCACCTTTATGCAAAACAAACATTATTTTTAGAAAGGAACTTTTTATGAACGTAAAAATGAAGGCACTATTAGCAACTACATTGTTATCCTGCAGCGTATATGCGAGTGATAGCGATAGCAGCAGCTACATGAGCAGCGACACGTGCCGAACTATGGATCTTGTAGAGCAGACTAAACGAGAGATGCGCGAATTGTTGGAAAAAGAAAGAAGGAGAAGGGCTGAATCGGAGGAGGCATATAGATTGTTGGAAATAGCTAGACAGGAGGAAGACGCTAGAATGGAAGCACAGATGACCATTGCACCAGAGCCATCACCACCCGAGCCAAACACGAACGATTCCGCGATAGCACAGCCACCACCGCATGAGCCAACTTCGGATGCAAGCTTCGATGATAGCGTTAGGGAGCAGCCTCTAGAGATCGTGGAAACAGACGAGAGCTCCGATAGCGAGGAGATCGTTTCTGGACTTAAAACAATGCTACA
>JAITPA010000023.1 GCA_031289695.1 Holosporales bacterium | reverse complement strand
TCCTGAGCAGATTTTGCTTCCAATGCCTTTAACTCTCGACTGTAACCCATTGCTTTACAGGCGTTTGATACGTTTCCAAACTGTTTTGCTAGCTCCAATAACCCCATCTTCGGTTTTATCTATATCACCTTGGGTAGCTATAGCGGAATCAGGTGGACATAAAAAACTCTATGAAATCTTTTCATCTATCTTTATATGAAAACTCTCCAACTTTTTTAGCTAGATGTCTCAAATCTTTCATAGCCTGTAGTTTTCCACGGGGTTCGCTATCATTTGATACGAGGCATCCAATTAATACGATTTAACTAGATTTTGCCCCCTTCAGTGAGCAGGCAGTTCCTGCTGCTCCTTATTCGTTGCAGTTGCTAAAAGTCTAAACTGTTTCACAATTGCAGGGTACAAACTACCTTCAACTACCTCATCTATATTTGGGATTTCTCCACTTTCTACTATATTCTCTTCATCTTTTTTTTGGTAGAGGATGAATGTGCCGTCTGGAAGTTGAACAAGCGTAATTCCACAATTTCTCATTTGTTCTTCTAAATCTGCCACAAATTTATTTATTTCTGCAATCCTCTTCTTCTGCTCGTCTGCAATAAGTTTAAGTTCTACTGCATGTGCCTCATTCGTTTGCTTCATTAGCTCGATCATTTCCCTAACTGCCTTGTTTATTTCCCCAATTTGCTCATCAATGGCATATCGCCTATCACTAGCAATTTGATCATTAATGGCAGGTTGATTAGCCGAATCATTGTTATTTGCTTGAGCTATGCTCGAGCAATAACACAAAGAAACAACCGTTAACATTTTACAAATTTTATAATTCATGATTTTCCCTATATCATAATTGATGTGCTCTTACAGATATAGTTTACCTCCGAAACATTAACATTCCGTTAACGCTCGAAAAATTTCTTAGGCTCCTCGAATCTCCTTCAATATGCCCTCGATAACCTTTTTGGCATCGCCTAGGAGCATCATCGTATTAGATTGATAGAACAGCTGATTATCAATGCCAGCATATCCAGCTCCAAGTGACCTTTTTACAAACAGGACAGTCTTGGCTTTTTCAACATCAAGCACTGGCATACCATATATTGGCGATGCAGGATCATTCTTCGCAGCCGGATTTGTGATATCGTTTGCACCTATAATTATCGCGACATCCGTTGATCCAAATTCGTGATTGATTTCATCTATCTCGAAAACATCTTCATACGGTATATTGGATTCCGCGAGAAGAACATTCATGTGGCCTGGCATTCTTCCTGCAACAGGGTGTATTGCATATCTAACGGATACTCCTTCATGCTTCAGAATTTCAGCCAACTCCTTGATGGCGTGCTGAGCCTGAGCCACCGCCATCCCATAGCCAGGAACCACTATAACAGAACTTGAGTTTTTCATTATGTATGCAGCGTCCTCTGGGCTACACAATTTGACGTTGCCATGATTTTTGTCGTTGGCTACCACGCTCGTTGTTCCAGAACTGAGACCTCCTAAAATGACATTAAATAAAGATCTGTTCATCCCCTTGCACATAATGCTACTCAAGATCATCCCAGATGTTCCGACGAGTGCGCCAACTATTATTAACCTGTGATCTTCCAAGGTAAATCCAATTCCGGTTGCCGCCCACCCGGAGTATGAATTAAGCATTGACACTATAACGGGCATATCTGCTCCACCTATTGGTATAACAAGCAAAAAACCAAGGACAAGTGATGCTGCTATTATCGAAATAAGTAATAACGAAGAGTTAGTAGTAATGAAAATAACAATCATCGCAATTATTGAAATAACTATTAACAAATTTACTTTGTTCTGAAATGGATAGTGGAAAGGTTTGCCGTTAATAAAGCCCTGGAGTTTGCCCCAAGCGACGACAGATCCTGTGAACGTAATGGCGCCTATTGCTGCTCCTATGGACATCTCGGACAAAGACAATATATGTTGCCAACTGGCTACCCCAGTTTCAGGATGGATCATAAATGTCTCCCCAGCTATGAACACTGCTGCCAAACCAACGAGACTGTGGAAGGCTGCTACCAACTGTGGTAATGCGGTCATGTCTATCTTTTTGGCTATGTAGAAACCAATCGCTCCTCCGATTGACATCACACTCAATGGAATAGCCATTTCAACAGAATCTCTGTAAACCAAACAGGAAAGTATGACGAGTCCCATGCCAAGCATTCCGAATAAATTTCCACGCTCAGCTGTCTGGGCTGAAGACAATCCTCTCAAAGATAGTATGAACAGTGCACTTGGCACTATTAGAACAAGCATGCTGTCTAGAAATCGCGAAATTGCAATAGCAACTACACATGTAATTAAGCACAATATCATCTTGGTTTGAGGAGTTCTTTTTCTAGAGAACATCGAAAGCATCCGTTTGGTTAACATAAAACCGCCGACTATATTTATTGAAGTCAGGAATATAGCAATCATTCCAAAAGGCAGTAAATAAACTGGGTAATTACTCTGTGTTGACGTCAGGATACATTCAAGTGCTGCTATCGCTATAACGCTAGAGATCGCATTCGTAACGGACATCAGTGGAGCATGCAAAGCCGGAGTTACTTTCAAAACGACGTAGTATCCAACAAAACAGGAAAGCATAAAAATAGTTAGTAATTCAATTAGCATATGAAACAATCACAAAAATAACAGCATATCAATGACAACCATAATACCACGGATCTTCACAGCATGTCTAATCTAGCCGAGATTGGCAACTAATAACTGCAAACAATACACTTATCATGCCTTGAAAAAGCCGAATTGGTATCATTCAACACAGACATCCTATCTTATTACGAGCCTTTCGTCGACGGTAATCATCCCATCGATAACATCGACATCCGATATGGAATCTCCGTTAAAGGCGATGGTTCCTATCTTCCCCGACGCAAGACGTATGTCGAAAAAAAGACCTGCTCCATAATCAAAAAAAGCAGTTGTTTTTCCGATGAAATTTCCGGTGAGATCCTTCACATCAAGTCCAACGAGATCCTCGATATAATACTCGCCATCCAATAGCTCCGGGAGATCAGTTCTTCTAATGAACAGTTTCCTCGCCCTGTATGCTTCAGCATCATTACGAGTATTACAGCCATCTATCGGTGAAACCAACTCGCCGTTACCACAAATTCTCGGATTCTTCAAAGATAGCTCCTCTCCACTATCGAGAAAGAAAATTCCGAATCTCAGAAAAGAATCGGGAGACACCGTGAAGGTGCGAATCCTTACCCAGCCCTGAATGCCATGAGGCTTCGTAATAATTCCAACGCAAATCTTCTTGTCATTCATCTACAATCTAGCATTCTAAGCGCCCTTCGCAGCTTCCATGGCCTTGATGCGCTCCAGCGCTTTTTTCTTTGGAGTCGACTTTTTTGGGGTCTCATGAACAGAATGTCCCTCAATAACACCAATTTCAGACAGCAATCTCTTCGCCCTTTCTGTCAGCATGGCCCCAACTGACATCCAGTATTTTATCCTCTCAACGTTCACAATAAATCTATTATTATTTTCCCTTGGAAGAAGTGGATTATACGAACCCAACCTTTCAACGAATCTCCCATCTCTAGGAGATGTATTCTCTGCAACAACCAATCTGTAGAACGGTCGCTTTTTCGACCCTCCCCTCGACAATCTAATTTTCAATGACATATTCTCCACTCTCTTCAAAAATCAGGCAACAAGCGTCACTCATGACATAGTCATTATACAACATAACTTAACAAAATTTAAAGCCATATGTTGGTGTATCGCAAAATTTTCTAACATGTTATTCGGGATTGCCATATGTTTGTATAAGGTAATCACATTAACTTCGAGGGAGCATACCTTCCCAAAACCTCTCGAATTGCTGCCTCGTTACGACCTTTTGTGGGATTTGTTTTTTATAACCAACATAGTGAATCGCAATATATTTATAGCTTTTAGGAAGAGATTTCCTAACATCATTGAGGTTTCTCTCGCTGTCGTCAATAAATACAATAGTTTTTATCTTAAAATCCAAACTATCCATGAATACCTTCAAAATCCCAGCTTTTCCGTTTGGTTTTTCTCCATCGGTTGTTATACACCTATCGCAAAGAACGCCAGCATCAGTTCTAGCAAACGCAACATTGTGGACCGTGTTTATTCCGAAAATCTTATCTAGGTTATCGTTTCTTTTTTTGATGATTTCACCGTTATCTCCAGCGACAAGCGCTGTCAACCCTAGAACTTTTCCTCCAAGTTTTTGTATGTTTTTGATAGCTGATATTGAATAGTTATCGAGGATCGCCTGCGGATTACCCATAAAAATTTTTCCCCACGCTGTATCTAGCATCTTTTCAATCCGTTTTTCCTTGAAAAAATCGAAGTGTTCTTTGATATTATGTGGGTACGTACATGGGTGATCTGTAAATGTTAGGACATTATCAACATCCACGCAAAACAGTGTTTCCTCTTTCAAATTGTTGGTTCTTTCTAACACAACTTTCTCAACATCATGCCAATTATCTACTTCAATGTTTATGTTGAAAATGGCCAAAAGCCACCAAATAAAAGACCTTATCACCGAAATCTCAAAATTCTATTCCAAGGACGAAGATTGTAACATGTTTATGCAGAACGAATAAATAATTATCGTGCCCACAGCCGGATATCTTGGAAAATTTTCATGTACAACCAGGGCAACAGAGATATAAAGCATCTCTGCAGATTTCAAGTAAGCCTGTTTTTCTACGAAGTCTTACAGGACACCGCGGAATTGTATGATTCGACCAGACATGTTTCAGATTTACTGACCAGTTGTCAGTTACCAATTCCATCTAGCCTTACTTTGACAATATATTTCTGGGAACTTTCAGTAGATATTGAAGTTGGATCTGTTTCTATAGCACTTTCCTGATCCCCAATGAGCTCTGTAACTTTCGATTTCAGCGTAATGAGTTGTTCCCTAGAGATAAACGCCTTTCCGTCCTTTGCTATCTTTAGCTTAGCAGCATCTCCTTCTGAGATCACACTGTAAGTTCCTCCGATGCTCGGTGACTTAAATTCCTCTTTCTCTATAAGTCCAGCTGCGTGAAGATGCTGAAATACTCTATCTGCATCTGATTGTGATATCTTTCCGTCGCCGTCCCCATTCGATGTAGCTCCAAATCTAGATGAAGCTCCTGAATCATCGCCTGGCAAGGCGCCGTAAGAGCTCACATAGTTTGAATACGCTAACCGTATAACTTGGATATCAGCTGCAACAGACCTCACTTGTGCCGAGGTTATTATAGCCTTCCCTTTGAGCATACCGCCAGCGATTATACCAACTATAAGTAGTACCATAGATATTTCAATTAACGAAAAACCCTGGCACTGTAGCTTCGAAATTCTAACTCGCCGGTTGCTTGACGGACTCATCGTCTACCTTACCATCAGCTGTAGTCTCATCCGCTTTGGGTTCCTCGGCTGCCTGTGTATCGGTTACTACGGTTCCTTCGCCATTGACCTTGGGTTCCTCGGCTACCTGTGCATCTGCTGCCTTACCAGCTTCCGCCTTTGTTTCTTCGGTTACTACGGTTCCTTCGCCACCGGCCTTGGGCTCACCAGCTGCCTGTACTTTAGTCTCATCAGCAACTACAGCTCCTTCGCCAGGTGGTGCATCCCCATCTGTTTTCAACTTATCAAGTGCGATTGCAGTTGCTCCAACTTCTCCTTTGACGTTTTCTACGTCTCGTTTAAGTTTGTCAGCGTTTGCCTCCTTCTGATCAGGCGGGATTGCTAATCCATATGGATCGACGGCTGCGTCTCGTTCTAATTCTGTATGCCTCGCCTTTAGCTCAGCAATCTTTATAGTTAATTTCGTGAGATCGGCAGCTATTTGTGCAAGCTTCTCAGCATGTGCATTTTCCTTTGAATACGACGGCTCCAACGCAAACAAAGCCACTAAGATAGATGTCTTAAAAAACCGCATTATACAAACCTCCCTACTATGGTATACCATCCTCAGTGTATCACTTTTTACAAAAAAAATCTATAACGTGTGTATACGCGTCCGTAATATATATGTGGGACAAAAAATTTTTTGTCGACTAGAATGGAATATATAGAGAGGAATTTGAGTTGAAATCACATGTCTCAAACTGATATTTCAGGCAACAAAAGACACATCGAGATATTTAAAAAATTGGTTGAGATATATGTTGAAACTGGCGAAGCAGTAGGGTCACGATCATTGTCGAAAGTGCTTCCTGTACCTTTATCTCCTGCTACTATCCGGAACGTGATGTCTGACCTAGAAGAACTTGGTATTCTGTGTTCAGATCATTCTTCTGCAGGCAGAAAACCAACAGAAAAAGGCTGGAGGTTTTTTGTAAATACTCTAGTAGAAACTAGTGATATCTCCGTCATCGAAAAAGAAGTTCTATCAAACGTAGCTAAGAATCCAACAGGAGAAAGCGTTGAGTCAATTCTTGAAAGAACTTCTACTCTGCTGTCGGAGCTTTCGCACTGCGTCAGCCTTATAATGGTTCCGACTATAAATTCTCTTGTCAAATATATCGATTTCGTCTTGCTTAGCCCTGGTAGGGCGATCGTTGTTATAGTCAACGAAAATGGAGTCGTTGAAAACAGACTGATAGAAGTGCCAGTTGACGTATCAAGTAGCGAGTTAAATCAAGCAACTAGGTATATTAATTCTAAGCTCGCAGGATCTACTTTAGATGACGTTAGAATTCAAATACAAAATGAAGTCGACCTTCAAAAAGAAGGTATAGACAAACTTACAAGAGAAATAGTCGCAAATGGTTTGGGATTCGTTATAAATGAAGGCAACAGTGGAAATGTAATCATCAAGGGGCATTCTAACCTTGTTGATAAATCAAACGAGATATCGGAGTTACAAGACCTTCTCAGGAAGTTCGATGAGAAGAAGACGCTAAAAAGCATTTTAGACAGGTCTTTAGATGCCAATGGAATTCAGGTATTCATAGGAGCCGAAACAGAGATGTTCGAGATGTCAGGGTGTTCTATGATCGTATCCCCTTATCAGAATACCAAAAAAAACATGGTTGGAGCAATAGGCGTTTTAGGCCCATCCAGAATGCGGTACAGCAGGGTGATTACCCTGGTCGATTATACGGCAAAGCTTTTGGGTAGCATTGTTTGAGTTTCAAATGCACAGCATATTGCGATGGCAAGTGCATCTGTAGAATCAAATGTCCTTGTTTTGCTCATGGCAATCTGGATATTTAGTATTTTTTGAACAAACTTGTGGACTGTTTCTTTCGATGCCATTCCGAGCCCTGTAATATTTTTCTTTATTTCATTTGGTCTAAACGACATAACTGGTATGTTATTAATTGCAGCTTGAAGAAGAGCGGAAGTTCTCGCCATTATTAATTTCTCGCTTGTCTTTGGATTTTTGTTAACAAATACCTCTTCCATTGCAAATATATTTGGTTCAAACTTTATCAGCAAATCTCCAATAGACTTGAAGATAAGAGATAGTCTGTGCTCTGTTGAATCGTTCGAATCCGTCTTTATTATTCCGCAATCTATATATTCTAATTGAGCTTTATTTGCCTTAATAACTCCCCAACCAGTTTTTACAAGACCTGGATCCACTCCGCAGATAATTTTAAACAACGAGCTCATTTTTTAAAAAACCTTCCGCCATGCAATCGGTATTAACCCAAATAAATATAGTATCTCATATTTTATATTTTCTTTTACACAATACAATGGAAATATGACAAACTTAGTTACACTTTTTGTATAATGAAATGAATGCGGTGGAATATCTACATTGTTTTTTCTCATGTATTCAATAACATCTTTTTTCGCTTTAGCGGCGTCGAACAAATGCTTCTGTGTCTGTTTGCCATGAATTGTAGAGGCTGAATGCTGAACGTAGTAGTACATCACTCCAGGTACAGTTACAAGCTTATTCGCAAGGTGAACCGCTTTTGCAGTGAATGGTCCATCCTCGTAATATGTTCCCTCAGGAAAACTGATACCATGTTTCCTTAAAAACTCTGAACGAAAAACCTTGTTGCAGGGCCCTGTGTTTTTCTTCTGGTCGCATGTGATAAATTTATCACAATCTGAAACATAAATTTTCTCTGACTTAAAATCCCACTTGATCGATAGCCTAGATCCTCGCACCTTGGAGAGAGGAGCGATCGCTATATCGGCGTTGTGCTCTTTTGCAGCTGATAATAGTTTTTCGAAAAAATTGGGATCGACGTAATCGTCTGAGTCCACGAATCCGATGTATTCTCCGTTTGCTATGTTTAGGCCATTGTTTCTGGCGGCACCTTGTTTTTGGTTATTTTGTTCTAACACAATCACCCTGTCATCGGTATCGGCAAACGACTTAAGTAGACTCATCGAATTATCAGTTGAGCCGTCGTTAATAAAAATTAATTCGATACCACGAAGACTTTGGTTTACCAATGAAATAAAGCATTTTTCTAAATATTCAGATGCATTAAAAACTGGCACTATTATTGATATAGCAGGAGTGGAAGATTTAGTTTTTGTAAACATTGTCGTCAACGATTTGGTAAGCCGATTAGTAACGGTATCACATACCATTGTAAGAAAAAATCTTTTCTGCTTGAAATATAGATCCATTATGTGCAAAATGTGAGTTGTGTCTCCTTCGTCTAGGGGTCTAGGACACCGCCCTCTCACGGCGGCAACACGGGTTCAAATCCCGTAGGAGACGCCATGATTTTTGGTAGGGGCGCGTAGCTCAGTTGGTAGAGCAACTGACTCTTAATCAGTGGGTCAAGGGTTCGAATCCCCTCGCGCCCACCAAGTTTGGTGGCTAGAT